>JBOFHZ010000001.1:0-111256 GCA_051649885.1 Mycoplasmoidaceae bacterium
TTGATGCTAAAGATATTACTAATTTTGCTATGAATGATTTTGGAACATTGAATATAGTCAATAGATTTGAAAAATTTTAAAGAAATATGCTATACAACATAATTCTAAAAAAACAGAGAGAGAAAAATTTATATTTGATATAAAAATAATTTGAAAAATGAATTTCTTTTTTACAATTTTATATCATAATGAAATATGAATATGCCTTGATGAAATCCTCTTTCTATAAAAGATGATTCTTGAAAAGAATACTATCTATTTTAAATATTTAATTGGAAATGATTCTAAAATGATAGATATATATCATAAATAATTTATGATATACTACAAATAAGTTTTAATAATTATCATTTAAAATAGATGGAGTTGAAAAGTGTTATTCATATTAATATATCCATTTATGGCAATCCTTGCTTTTATAATCCCATTTTTTTTGTTTATGTTTCAATATTCTTTTTTGAAAGAAACTAGAAAATTAATATGTCATAATTTAAAAGATCTTGTAAAATATTCTCCATTAGAATATTCATATAAAAAGCGATTCACCTCATTTACAATTTTTATTTTTTTCTTTGCAATCTGGTTCAATTTGATAACTCCTGCTGCAGCTTTAGCCACTTTATTAGCAACATGAGAAGATAATTCATCAACAACCCAAGATTTGATAATTTCTTTAATATGCACATCTATTATTTCATTAATTTGTTTAACTATTTTTTTTATTCTATGATACAAAAATTTATATAAAATATATAAATCAACTCCTCATGATATGTCAGATCCATTTATTCTAAAAGAAGAAAAAGATTCATTCAATTTAATCTTTCCAAATTTTGGATTAGCTGTTCCCCCAATTAGATTTAAATTGAAAAGAGTTAATAAATGAGCAAATAAGGCTGCGAAATCAATTTCTAAAAATGATAAAATTTATTTAAAAATGAAATCATTAGAGCTACTATCACTTTATCTAGAAATGCTATATCGACATTTAAATTGAGATATAAAATTAGATGGTGTTAGAGTCACTAAAGAAGAAGCATATATTGCTCTAGTAAAATATTTAAATTATTTATTTAATTAAAAAAAAAGATTAGTACCTAATCTTTTTTTAATTTTGAATATATGTTCTTGAACGATCAAGGATTAATTTTTTGATGTCATTATAAATATTTTCATTTTCTAAAAGAAATTTATCAATTTGGTTTCTTCCTTGGCATATTTTAACATCATTGTAATAATATCAAGATCCTGATTTCTTAATGATTTCATAATCAATTGAGAAATTAATGATTTCATTTCTAAAATTAAAACCTTCTCCAAAAAAGATATCAACATAACAAACTTTTAAAGGAGGGGCTAATTTATTTTTGGTAATTGTGATTTTTGATTTGATCCCAATAATTTCAGATCCAGATTTAATTAATTCAGATTTTCTTACTTCTAAACGAATCGAAGAAAAAAACTTTAATGCCCTTCCCCCCGTTGTTACTTCTGGATTTCCAAAAATGATTCCTACTTTTTCTCTAATTTGATTAATAAATATTACAGCAGTATTTGATTTTGCAATATGAGCTTGGATCATTCTTAATCCCTTTGACATCAATCTTGCATGTGCTCCAATATTTTGATCATATACTTCACCATTTAATTCAGATTCTGGAACAAGTGCAGCAACTGAATCTACAACAATTAAATCCATCTGATTTGTTTTCAATAAAGCATCAATCACAGAAAAAGCTTGTTCACCAGAATCTGGTTGGCATAAAAGCATTTTGGATAGATCAACCCCGATCTTTTTGCAATAAGCACCATCTAATGCATTCTCTGCATCAATGTAAGCAACATTACCCTTATTTTTTTGACACTCTGCAATACATTGCAAAGCAATTGTGGTTTTCCCACTAGATTCATTTCCATAAATTTCTATGATTCTGCCCTTAGGAAATCCATTGATTCCTAAAACATTATCTAAAGAAACACTTCCAGAAGAAATAACATCCTCATCAGAGGCAATTTTATCATCTAAAAATCTCAATGACCCTTTGCCATATTTATTTTGAATATTAGTAATGGTTTCATCAAGAACATCATTTTTAATTTTGTTTTTCATATATATTTAAACTCCCATATTATAGGAAATGTACCATAATATAAAAAAATTAGAAATTAACTAATGATTTGTAAATTTCTTCTAATACTTTTTGTGAAACAATGATTCTATTTTTTTGTTTTCCAGAATCTGGAATAATCATTTCAAAATCATAAATCATGTCTTGAATAATGATACAAAAATAAACAAAACCATTGTCTTTGCTATTTTCATCAAAATCAACACTACTAGCCACAGCAACTGAAACATTAGTTTTTAATTTATTTTTTAAACCATAAGCCATTTCAACTGCAACTTCTTTTGAAGTTTCACCATGTTTTTCAATTGTTAGTGTTTTAACTGAACAAAGATTAATTTTTGAATCTTCATCATTTACAATAACTGCGCCTTTAAAAACATTAGAAATTGAAACATTATCAAGACCAAAAAATGAAGATGTTAATAGTCCTCCTGTAGATGATTCTACAATTGAAATATCTCATTTTCTTTCTAAAAGAATCTCAATAATCTTGTTTATAAGCGTGTTATTTTTCATATTAAATCCTCAATTATCTCTATTATATATTAAATAAGCTTATTTATTCTAAAATTTTTATATCTTTTACTTCTTCAATTTCATTAACAAGAATTTCTTTTACACCTTCATTATAAGTTGTATCTACAAGATGGCATCCAACACATGCACCAGCTAATTTAATAGTAACAATTCCAGTAATATTATCAAACTCAATAAATTCTAAATCGCCTCCATCCATTGAAATATAATATCTAATTTCATCAATTACTTCTTTGATTTCAGCAACAATTTCATCTTCTGTTCTTTGCATAATATTCCTATTAACTTTATAAAAATTATATTATATATTATAATTTACATAATAAGAGATGGATCATTATGAAAAAAGTCATTCTTGCAGAAGTTATTAAAATTGAATCAGATCATTTAGAAATTAAATTTCATAATGAAACTTTCCAATGTTCAAAAAATGATGTTTCTGATTATAATTGTGATCTATGAAAAATGTTTTCTGTTAATCGAAAATATAAATTCTCTGTTCTTCGAAATAAAGAAAATCAACTTTATATTTCATATAAAACATGTAGACCAAAACTTTTAAAAAATAAATGCACTCCTATCCCTACAATATCTGGATTTAAGAATCTTTCAAACCACATGCATAATTATTTAAAAGAATATAAAATTGTTGAAAAAAAATAATTAATCTCTAATTGTTAAAAGATGATTAATTATTTTTTGAATGATTGATTTGCTCTGATTAATATTTTTCTTAAATTGAGCATTTTGGTTTTCTAGATTGACACTATCTGAAACTATTTTAATAATAATTATTTCTATTTCATTTTTATCACAAACATATGCAAATGAAAATCCTTCCATATCAACAATTGCAACATCTTCTTTTGCAAGCAACTTAAAATTCTTAATGTTTGATTGAGAAATGAAAGAATCTCCTGTTGCTAAATTTCCAAACTTTAAATTAAAATTGTCGTTTTTTAATAAACTAGTTAATTGATTTTTAAATGCTCCTTGCGAATTCAAATAATTTCTTTCTTTTAAGGGCATTTGACCTACTTGATATCCAAATGATGAAAGATCAAAATCATAATTGAAAATCTTATCACAAATTATTATGTCATTAATTTCTAGAGAAGAATTAAGAGCTCCAGCTGATCCAATATTAATTAATTTAGTAATTTTGAAGTTGATTAATAATAGTTGTGCAGCAATTGCTGCATTAATTTTTCCTATTCCACTAAAAGTAAAAATATGACTATCTTGATATTGATAATATATTTGATTATTTATAGTGATTTTTTTTATTTCCAAAGAATCAATTGAAAATTCTTCATGCATTGCAATTATAATTCCAATCACTCCTACCCCTTTATTCATTCTTGATTTAATTTTAATAAAACATCAAATCCTTTATTGATGTCTTCTTTACAAAGACTAATTAATTCATTGTTGGATTGTCGATCTTCACGATAAGATAATTTATCTGCACAAAAAACAATTTTATCAATAATGGTTGGATGTTCTTGAGGAATCGAATGAAAAGCAATTGCATTTAAAATCATTTCATCTTCAAAACCAAATTTTGTTCTTAAAATATATGCACCCATTGGGGCATGAATAACTTTCCAACTTGGATAGTTATCATAATTTAATAAAGTTTTAGCATCCTCAATCATTTTTGCTTGAGGGATTTCTTTAGCAATATCATGATAAATACCTGCACAGTAAGCTTGTTTGATTATTTTAGAATCATAATTTTTAGCAAATATTTTTGCTAATTCTGCAACCTCTATACTATGTTTAATTCGATGATCTGATAACGGCTGTCTTCTTAATCGATCAAGAGCATATAAAGCGTTCTCATTAATATAATCAATAACTAAGGGATCTAAATTATCCTTTGGATTCATAATGGAATCAGTTGAAGATATATTGATATTATCTTCAATAAAAATTAAATCCTTATTCTTAATATGATCTCCATTTCTTGAATGACAAATTAACTCACAATGATCTAAGATATATTGATATTTTTCTCAAGTATTAAAATTAATGTATTGATCTGATCCCATTAAAAAATACAATTTTGCATTTTGATATTTTTTATAGAAGTGCTTAATTGTTTTTCACGTATATGAAATTTCAGGATTTGAGTTTTCAAATTCTGAAATAAAAAAATGATCATATTTATCAACAACTTTTTTTAACATCATTAACCGATCATCTCATGATGTTCTATGCTTTTTAGATGCTGGAGGATTAGCTGATAAAACAAAAAAGATTTTACTAGCATTAATTTTTTTCATTGCGCTAATAGCAATCGCAATGTGTCCCTTGTGAATGGGATCAAAAGATCCCCCATAAATTATTATTTTTTCCATTCTTATATTATAGAATTTTTTATGATTGAATATGAAATTTCTTTAGGAGCAATAATAGAAATATTTTTAATTCCTTTAATGACTATTAAAGCAACCCCTGAAGCAAAAATAGAATATTTTTTATTTTCATCTAATTCAAATTTATTTTCTTCAAAAAATAATTGATGCTTATATTCAATATGTTGATTATCACTATTAAGAAAGTTTTCTCTTTTTGTTTTTTTCATTCTCAATATCTTCAAATTTGAACTTTTATAAAAAACAATTGATGGATTAATTTTTTCACTTATATCATTAATTGCAATACCAAATAATTTTTCTATAAAAAGTAATTGTTGATCATCGATGATTTTAAAAATTGAAGTATTAAATTTGTGTTTTGAGATATTTAAAATATCTTTATTACTAATATTGTTAATAATTGAATGATCATTTAAATATCCTGGGGTATCAATCAATTGACTTTTTCTTAATTTAATTTTTTGTAAATCTAATGTTGTATTTTTGGTTGGATTAGTTAGAAGTTTAGATTTTTGTTTATTAATTTCCATTAGAGAATTAATCAAAGAAGATTTTCCGACATTTGTTTTCCCAATGAAATAAATTTTTTGCTGGTGTTCAGTTGCATTTTCAATATAATCCATGATTTTTCTTAAATGAATTTTTTCAATTGCATCATAGATGATTATGTCAATATAATGAATGTTATTTTTTAGAAGAATTTTATCAATATTTTTTTTTGTTATTTCATATCTAAATTTTTTGGGTAACGCAGCTAATTTATTCACAACAATTAGCACATCATTGTTAGCCAAATCTACATCCTTGATTATTGAATTTTCTAAATCAAATAAATCTAAAATCATAATAATGAAATGATCTTTAAAATCAATTTCTTTTAACCTTTTAAAGATTAAAGAATCATGATTTTCTTCTCTAATTTTTCCATAATGCTTGAGTTGAAAACACCTTATGCAGTATTTCATGTCATCATTAAATTCTTTAACATAACTTATATCATTCTTATCAGATGATAAATAATTCCCACATCCAATACATTTTCGATTATATTTCATTACTGCCTTCTTCATTTTTTATATAGATCTGTAAGAAATGCAACATCTGAAATATTCTCATTAGTTTTAATAGAAACAACTAAGGGCATCTTAGAAATAAGCCCTTCATTTAATTGAATGTATTTCTCATCACTTACTAAGTTAATAATATCATTATTAAATTTATTAATAGAGATAACTCTTTCTATATTATTATCAAAGATTTTTTTTCCAACATTATATCTATTTGAAATAATAATTTCTGACTGAAAAAACTTTCGATAACCCATGTTAGTAAATAAGTAAAGATAAAGATCATATGCATTAGTAGTAACTAATGAAACAACATAATCATCTTCTTTTAATTTAATATTTTTGATTCCTGAAGATGCTCTTCCCTGAAGAGGAATTTCATTAATCTGATATCTAATAAAATAACCTTGATTTGTAATGCTAATAATTTCATTATCAATCTCATTAATAAAATCACAATAAATAACTTTATCATCACCCTTTAATTTGAAACATCTTTGAATTTTAATGTTCTTAGAGATAATAAAATCGTCAGTGCTAATCTTTTTAATCAATGATCTTTTTGTAGCTAATAAGATTTCTTTTCCTAAAATATTTTTTGTATCAGAAATAAAAACAAAAATAATTGATTCATCAATATCTAAAGTACAAAAATCATTTAAATGAACTCCTAATTGGTTTTTTAAAAATGAAGTCTTTATTTTATATGCAGGAATTGAAATAATTCTTCCTAATGATGTGATAATAAAAAGGTGTTGCAATGTATTAATAATTGATGAAAAAGCAATTGGAAAATCACCTTGTTGGTATTTAGCATTTAATAAGTCATTAGCACTTCCAATATAATCATTAATAAATTTTATATATCCTTTTCTTGTAATAATAATTGACCGCGAAACAACATCAACAACATCAAGGTGACTAAATTCATATGATTCAATTTCACTTTCAATGATGCTTTTTCTTTTTGATTGATAAATAGCCTTTTTATCTTCAATCCTTTTTATTAAAATATTATTTCGATGCGTTTTATTGTTAATAATTAATTCTAATTCAATAATTTTTAAAACAATTTCTTGGTGCTCTTTTTTTAGTTTATCAATATCAATATTTGTTAAATTATATAAACGAAGTGAAACAATTGCATCAGCTTGCTTATTGTTTACATGAAAAGAGGAAATAATCTTATTAATTGCATCTTCCTTATTTGAAGCTGATCGAATTAGATTAATTAGCATATCAATTTTTTCTAAAGCTTTTAAAAGTCCTTCAATAATTTCCTTACGATTTAATAATTTGTCTAAATCGTATTGTGAGCTCCTAATAAGAATAGTATTACTTCAATCAATCACAGAATCTAAAATATTATTAATATTCATTAATACCGGTTTTCGATCCTTTATAACAATTGTATTAACATTATAGACAATTTGTAATTGGGTATTTTTAAATAAGTATGACCGAATTGCATCAATATTACGATCTTTCTCAATTTCAATACAAATCAAAATTCCATCCTTGTTTGATTCATCTCGAACTTCTTTAATTCCTGGTAGTTTATTATTAAATCTAATATCATCAATAGTTTTAACTAAATTAGCCTTGTTAACATCATAAGGAATTTCAGTAATTCGGAATTGAATGGTTTTACTATCAAGTTCAACTTCTTCCATCTTAGATTTAATATGAATTTTTCCTCTTCCTGTTTGATAAATTTCTTTAATATTATCTTTCCCCTGAATGATTGCTCCAGTAGGAAAATCAGGTCCTGGCATAATTTTTAAAATGTCATCAATTGAGCAATCAGGATGATTGATTCGATAACACATTGCATTTAACACTTCAGATATATTATATGGAGGGATATTGGTTGCATATCCAGCAGCAATACCAGTTGCACCATTAATTAAAATATTTGGTAATAAAGATGGCAAAACCACCGGTTCACGCTCTGAATCATCGAAGTTTTCAATAAAATTAACACAATTTTTTTTAATGGCAGTTAGCATCTCTTCACCGAATTGTGAAAGTCTCGCTTCAGTATATCTCATTGCAGCTGGGGGGTCTCCATCAATCGATCCATTATTCCCATGCATTTCTAATAATGGGACATTGTTTTTTCATGTTTGGGACATTCTTACCATTGCTTCATAAATTGAAGAATCTCCATGAGGATGGTATTTTCCAATTACCTCACCAACTGTTCTTGCAGATTTTTTGAAACTACCATTATGTAATAAACCTAATTCATTCATTGCATATAGAATTCTTCTTTGAACTGGTTTTAATCCATCTCGAATATCAGGAAGTGCTCGATCCTGAATAATATACTTTGCATACTTACTAAAACTACTTGAAAGAATGTCATCAAAGAATCGATCATCAATATTAGTAATGTTTTCATTATTTTTATTCATTATAGACCCCTTTTAATTATTTAATTCAAAATCAATGTTTTCATCAATTCATTCTTTTCTAACATTTGTATCATCACCCATTAAAACAAAAACTCTTTTTTCAACAAGAGCTAAATCACCAATATTCACTCTTATAATTTTTCTTCTTTCAGGATCCATTGTTGATTCTCATAATTGATCAGCATTCATTTCTCCAAGACCTTTATATCTTTGAATATCACATGACCCATATGCTTCTTTAATTGATTGTAGTTCAATGTTATCTCATACATACTGGTATTCTTTACTTCCTTTTTTACTAACTTTATATAAAGGAGGTAGTGCAATATAAACATTACCATTTTCAATAAGCTTTCTCATATAACGGTAGAAGAAAGTTAATATCAGAATTTGAATGTGAGATCCATCAGTATCTGCATCAGTCATAATAATGATTTTTTTATATTTCAATTTATTAAGATCAAAGTCCTTTCCAATTCCTGCACCAAGACAAGAAACAATAGTTGAAATCTCTTCATTTAAAACAACATCTTTTAAAGATGCTTTTTCAACGTTAAGAACTTTTCCCTTCAATGGTAAAATTGCTTGATACTTACGATTTCTTCCTAATTTAGCAGTTCCCCCCGCTGAATCTCCTTCAACTAAAAATAATTCAATTTCATCTTTTAATTTTGATTGACAAGGAGATAACTTTCCTGATAGACTTCTTTCTCTTTGAGAATTTTTAATATGTCTAACTTCTTCTCTTGCACTTTTAGCAGCTAACCGAGCATTTCTAGAAATTAAAATTTTCTCTAAAATTTTTAATGCTTCTTTTTTATTTTGTTCTAATCAAACAAGCAGTTTTGAGTTAATTGTTTTTTTAACACTTCCATAAGCTTCTTGGGTAAATAATTTATTTTTTGTTTGTCCTTCATATGAAATTAATTTTTCAGGAACCTTAACAGAAATAATAGCAGTGATTCCTTCACGAACATCAGTGCTATCGAAGTTTTGATCCTTCTCCTTTAAGATTTTCACTTTTCTAGCATATTCATTAAAGACATCCAATAAACCAATTTTAAAACCTGTTTCATGTGAACCACCTTCAAAGGTTTTAATGGAATTAGCAAATGAAATAATTGTTTCTGAAGAGTCACTAACATATTGAAGTGCAATTTCAATATCTATTTCATTAACAGTTGTATTAAAATAAATCACATTACAAATTGCTTTCTTATTTTCATTAATAAATTTCACAAACTCTACTATTCCATTGTCACTTTTATAAACTTCTTTAAAGTTATTTTTAATATCAGAAAAGATGATTTCAAGTGATTTAAACAAGAAACTAGTTTCTTGTAGACGTTCTTTAATGATTGAAGGTTTAAATTCAATTGAAGGGAAAATATTTCGGTCTGGAAAAAAAGTAATTTTTGTTCCCTTCTCAGATGTTTTGCCAATCTTGGTTAAAGATTGTTTAATTTTTCCTCCATCAAAATATTGTGATTCATAAGCATAACCATTGACATAAACTTCAACATTCATTCATTCACTTAATGCATTAACAACAGAAGCTCCAACTCCATGTAATCCTCCGGCAAAATTGTAAGCATTATTATTAAATTTTCCTCCTGCATGTAAGCTTGTGAAAACTGTGTCAACTGTCGATTTTCTTGTTGTTGCATTCATTCCAATTGGAATTCCTCTTCCATTATCTTTAACAGTGATTGATCCATCTAGATTTAAAGCAATTAAAATTCTATTAGCATAACCTGACATTGCTTCATCAACAGCATTGTCTAATAGTTCTCAAATTAAATGATGTAAACCTCTAACATCTGTCGAACCAATATACATCCCTGGTCGTTTTCTAACTGGTTCTAAGCCTTTTAAAACTTTTATGTCGCTATCTTTATAACTCATATTTCCTCAAAAAAATTGCTTTTATTAATTCTAATTATAGTTAAAAAAAAATATAGTTTATTAAACATTTTTTAAATAAAAGTACTTTAAATGTTTATAATAATAAATAAGTGATTTCAATAAGGGTTATATGGACTATTTCATTTTATTTTCTTTTGCTCTTATATTTTCAATTATTGGATATTTATTAGGTAGCATCCTATTTGGTCCTTTATTTTCTAAAAGAAAAAACATCGATTTAAAATCAATGGGTTCTAAAAATGTTGGAGCAACAAATGTAACTCGAGTTTTAGGGATTAAAATTGGAGCTTTAACTTATTTATGAGATTCTGTAAAATCTTGAATTGCAATTTTCTTGTCCTTATTAATTTATGTAGGAATTAAAAATACTTTTGAAGATATTAATAACTTTACTAATAATGCTTATATTATTTACACTGCTGGCTTATTTACAATTATTGGTCATTGTTTTCCAATTGAGTATTTATTCCATTTATTTAAAAATAAATTTGATTTTAAAAAATGTGAGGAATTTAGAGGAGGCAAAGGAGCTGCATCAACAGCAGGATTTTTCATGGCTGTTTCTCCTTGAATTTTCATCATTGCTTTTTTAATGTTTTGAATAATTTTAGGAATTGTTAGATATGTTTCAGTTTCTTCAATTCTGGCAATTATTGCCTCAGTTATTATGTCATTAATTCCAAACCTAAATTTTCTTTATATGTTGAATTTAGGAGGAGATCTTACCATCATCTCAGGGGTGAACGATTCAATTACTAATTTTTATAAGCCTTTTATTAATTATGAATCATATTCGCAATACATTTTTTATGTCTTTAGCATGGCCTTACTTATGGCTACAATTGTAATTTATAAACATAAAGAAAATATTAGAAGATTAATCAATAAAGAAGAATCTAAAATTGGAAAAAAATCTAAATAAAATATTTACTTAAAAAGTTTTCAAGACTTTTATATTTTTCGATAATTTCACTAAGATAAATTGATGCAACAATTTTACCCTTTAATAAAATAACAACCTTCTGAGCAATATATTTAATTTCAGATAAATCATGAGAAACTAATACAATTGTTGTTCCATTGTGAAGACAAAAGTCTTTGATGAATTTTTTAATCCTAAAACTTGATGAAATATCTAATCCAGTTGAAATTTCATCAAGGAAAATAATCTTTGGTTTGTGAATGATTGATAATAAAGCATTAATCCTTTGAAGTTGTCCCCCTGACAAGCTATTTGCATTTTTATTAATGAATTCATCAATTCCAAAAATCTTAATAAGAATAGCAATTTCTTCCTCATTAAATGCACAGTCAAAAACTGCAATGTAAAAATTAATTATTTTTCTTACTTTAATTCCATTTGGATAAGAAGAACCTTGAAATTGAATTCCGATTTTTTCCATTGGAGTTTTTTTTCAATCAAACAAATAATCAATTGATCCACTGTCTGGTTTATTGATTCCTGCAATTATCTCAACTAAGGTAGTTTTACCGGCTCCATTTGGACCTAAAATAGCAATATTTTCATTTTCTCTTATGTCTAAATTTATATCATCTAAAACTTTTTGTTTTCTTACCCCATATGATTTAGATAAGTTAGATATTTTTAAAATCTCCTTATTATTAGTTTTAGAGGGTGTGAAAATATATTCAATATTTTCAATTGGAATTTCTTTATGTTCTTCATATCACTTTATAACATCAAATGCTTTATTAGTTATTTTCATATTTACCTTGTGCTCGACTTAAAGAATTTTAATGATAATAATACAGCAATAATATAAATAATAAAGGGCATCACTAAATTAAGAATTTTATCATACGTCTCATAAATATCAATTTTATTTATTGAACCAGTTCTAAATGAATAAAACACTTGATTAACATCAAAAATTGAACTTTGTTCTAATGATAAATTAATTGATAATTTTGCTCCCTCAGTCATAATAATAGGATCTTTAAAAACCATTAATGATGATCATGATTCAATAATTAATCCTGAACTATATTTAAAAGGGGATAAATATCCTAAATATCAAAGAGCAGGGATTTCTTTGACCATTGAAACAGGAAGTGATTGCCCTGCTAAAAACTGGGACAAAATTAATAAGGGAATTGTTATTCCTTGGATTGATAAAACAGATTTTGAAAGAGAAACAATTAATATTCCAATTGAACTTCCAATTAAAGTATTCATAATAATTCCTCAAATTAATCCAAATCAATTAGCAGTCATAAAATATTCTTGCAGTGAAGGAGCAATAATTTCCATAGTTTCATTACTAAATTGAACTATTCCAACAGATCAATATTTTGAAAAGACTGCCATTCCTGTTAGAAAAATAATAATTGTTGAAATCAACATAATCACAAAATAATAAATAAAAATTGTAAAAACAAACATTCAAGGACTAATTTTTGTAACAACAATTCTTTTCAATAGAACTGAATTTTTGAATTCAAAAAATGCTAAGGGAAGTAAAAATAAAGAAACAGTCATTGAAGGTAGTGCGATTAATCCTCCAAAAAGAAAGGGATATCCTAACAATAAACCAAGAATGATCATAAAAATACTTGGAAATAAAAAGGCAAAAAATGGATTAACTAAGGAATTAAAAAAATGAGAATTAATTAAGACTAACAGATGCTTCATATTTATACCTTTTCTTTATTGAATGTTATTAATAACTTTTTTTAAATCAGCATTTGCTTGACTATCTTTTAGTGGAGTTCCTTTTAAAATATTCTCCATATTATTAACAACACATAAAGAAAACTCTTTAGCTGAATATTTAAAATCAAAGTTTGGGAAATAATATTCATAAAATGAATAAATAATTGTAAAGGATAATTCTAAAAGGGTAGGTTCTTGGGTAATTATATCATTAATAATTTTTTGTACTTCTTTAAAAAAATCAATTCCTTCAATAAAATTAATATCACTAATATTAAATTTTGTTAGACGATGAGTATTTTTATTAAAGTAGATTACTTCTCGCTCTTTGTCCATTTGTTTTAGATTTTCTAAAATAACAATTTTTTTATTGTTATCAATATCTTTGTTTTCTAAGATATTATATAATTTATTTTTTTCATCCATAAGGAATGTTTCCTTAAATTTATCAAAAAAATAAATTATCTTTGAAGTATCAACATCATTATTAAAATTATTTAGAAATTTATTTTTATCTAAATCCTTCAATTTATGGTGATCATTGAAATAATTCTTTTCATATTTTAATTCAAGTAATTTCTCTTCAAATTTTTCATAAAATTCTAAAGGAATATAAGGCGCTTCTAATTCTTCTTCAAGCATTAAGATAGCTTTATCATATTCCTTTTTCTCTGCTAGATCAAGAACCTTTTTAAAAATTTTTTCATAAAATTGTTCAATATTATTCATCTTCAATTCTCTTGCTTAATTCATTTAGAAATTCAATATTTATTTTTTGTCTTAGAAGATTAATGAAATCTTTAGATTTAATCTTCTCTAATTCTAATTCGATAATTTTAGATAATTTATTTCCATAATTAAATTCAATCCGGTGCTCATTAAATTCTTTTAGATCAAGAACTTTAACATTCCCTTTATGATCAATTTTTAAATCAACATCAAAATCAATATATTTAATTGCTTCTTCTTCATAAATAAAAGGAGAAGCTAAATTAATATAATATGAAATCTTTCCATTAGAAACAGTTGCAACAACATTAAATCACTCATCTGCTAAAAATAATCAGTAAGCTTGCTTAATATTTTTTGATAAAAAATTTCGATCAGAATATTTTTCTGAAGTAATAACAGATGAGTTTTTCATTGATACACATACATATCGATCATTTATTTCCAAAATTTTTGGAAACTCTCATGTCCTATATAATCATCCGTTTTTCTTATAAGCATGAATCATTACTTTTTTACCAATTTTCAAAGCAGCTCCTGATAGTTAAATTATATTAAAAAAGCCCAAAATATTCGGGCCTTATTTTTATAATATGGGGCGATTAACGGGACTCGAACCCGCGAATGCCTGAGTCACAGTCAGGTGCGTTAACCAACTTCGCCATAACCGCCATACTTTTTAAATTATACCTTATTTAAAGTAATAATTAATTATTTAAGTTTCTTAATGGCATAATCAATCACATTCTTTTGGAAGGAAGAATTAATTTCATCAACTAAATTATTATTAAAATGTTCATTAAATAACTTCAATTGAATATTATTTTCATGAGGATAAATAATGTTTGCAAAACCCACAGAAATTTTTCTAATTTCCTGGTGCTTTTTAAATTCATCAAGAAGTTCTTGAGCTCGAAAAATAATTTCATTTTTGTTATTAATATAGTCATCAAATGAATGGGACTTGCTTTTGGATGAATTCAGATAGTTAATTGCAACAGTTACTGTTCTTGCTAGAAAATTTTCTTCATTCATTCGATAAAGCACTTCATTTAAAATTCTCTTAAAAGCAATTTGCATTTCTTCATATGAATCTAATTCATGATAGAAAGTCCTAGAAACACTAATCGAATGAGAATGATTTTCATTATATTTATTAACAACACCATTAGCATATTCATAAAGTTTAATTCCTGAAATTCCAAATACCTCTTTTAATTTTCTTGGATTATGATAATTAGCTAAATTTCCAATTGTATTAATTCCTAATTCTTTCATTAATTTATATGATTTTTTCCCAACCAAATACATTTCTTCAATATCTAAATTTCATAATTTTTCTTTAAAGTTTTCTTTAGAAATTATTTCAATATTATTTGGTTTATTAAATTGGGATGCCATCTTTGCAAAAAATGCATTAAAAGATATACCAATAGAACAAGTAATCTTAAACTCCTTTTTAATATGATTTTGAATTCTTGAAGCTAATTCATATTCATTTTTATAAATTAATTTTGAATCACTAAAATCAATAGATCATTCATCAATTGAATGATTAATCACATTTTTTGAATATTGAAATAAGGCATTTTCAATTGCTATAGAAATTCTTTGATAATCTGCTAAATGGGGTTTGCAAATTAGAATATCATGTTTTTTCTGTTGCGCTAAAAAAACTGGCATTCCTGAATTAATTCCATATTTTTTTGCTAGATAATTAGATGCTAAAATCACTGATTTTGGATTTGAATTTGAGACAATTAATGGAATCTTTTTATTAAGCTTCATTTCTTCTACTGATGCAAAGAATGAATCCATATCAATATAAAAAATTTTATTTTCCATGATTGAACTCCAAGTGAACAAGATATTCTTGGTTTCCAAGTTTAGCACCCTTAATCGGTGATTCAATTATAGCTAACCATCTAATATGGTTATTTATACAAAAGTCACGAAAACCTTTAATAATTTTTTCAATGACTTTTTGATCTTTTACTAATCCATTAAAATTCTTAACATCATAATATTCTGTTTCAAATTGAGGTTTTAGTAAAATGATAGCTTGAAAATTATTACAAAATAGTTCAAGTATCTTTATAATAATCTTTCTACATGAAATAAAAGAAACATCACAAGTTATAAAATTAATTGTATCTTTTATCATCTCTTTATTAAAATCTTTGAAATTTAGTTTTTCAAAATAAACAACTGCATCATTATTTTTTAAGGAATGATCTAATTGATTTGTTCCCACATCAATTCCATAAACCTTTAAAGAACCATACTCCAAGGCAACTTGAATAAATCCGCCAGTTGAAGATCCAATATCTAAAACAGTTTTATTATGAAAATTTATTTGTCACTGATCAAGGGCATATTTAAGTTTGTAAGCAGCTCTAGATACATACAAATCATGATCTTCTATTTGAATTAGATCATTTAATGACACTAGAAAATTATTTTTAGTAATTATATTTTTATTAACTAAAACTTTTTTATTTTGAATTAATTCTTGAGCTTTATTTCTACTATCAATATAATTATTTAGAACAAGAAAATTATCTAATCTAATTTTATTTTCCATAAAATTATTATATTAGATTATTTCTCGTCATAAAGACAATGCCATCTTCTGTTAGTTTTCTACCTTTATTACTTTTTTCAATATAGTTGATCTTTAAAAGATATGGCTCAATCTTATTTAATATTGTGTTTTCATCTATAAAAAGAATTTGTGAAATTGTTTTTAATGAAATGTTTTGATTTTGATAAATCAATTTTAAATAATTAATATCATTTTCATTAATTCCCATTTCATAAATTTTCATTCTTTTTAGGATTTCATTAATGCTAATTTGATTAGTGATTTTAAAATCTAAAACTCTTTTCAAAATATTTTTAGCTAACCTTGGAGTTCCTTTAGCATGTTTAGCTATAATTGAAATTTCTTCAGCACTAACATTAATAGAATTGTTTTTTAGAAGATAATTTTTTAAAATCATTATAATTTCTTGAGTTGTATATTCATTTAAAGAGATATTAATTCCAAATCGATCCTCGAAGGGTTTTGGAATGTTTCCTAATAAAGTGGTTGCACCAATTAGAGTGAATTTTGGAACTGTTAATCTTGTAAGTTTTTGGTTTCCATCTTTCCCTAAATTAATGTTGATTTTAAAATCGTCCATTAAACTATAAAGAATTTCAAAACAAGTTTTATTAACTGCATGTATTTCATCAATAAAAAGAATGTTCCCCTCTTTTAGAAGATAAACAATATTGACTATATCTTTTTTTGTTTGAATTTCAGTTCCTTGCACAATTTTAATATTTGTTTTTAGTTCTTTTGCGATTAATTTAGAAATGGATGTTTTACCCATTCCTGGTTGTCCAAAAATTAAAATATGATCTAAGATTTTTTTATTGGTTCTTGCAGAATTTATAAAAATTGATAAATTATCCTTGATATCCTCTTTCCCAATAAAATCTTTAAAACTATTCATGATGAATTTCTTTGTTTGTTATTTTTGCGATCGACATCTCAATGAGATTTTCAATTGAGTTATTATAATCTAGATCACTTGTCATTTGCCCGATCTCCTTTTTTGAATATCCTAAATATAAAAGCGAATCAATCAAACTACTCCTTATAGAGGGAGTTTTTTTATCAAGCTTCTTATAAATTCATTGATCATCAATTTTAATATTTCTCAATAACAGATTAATAATTTTTGAATTTAATCTTGTCTCATTTTCAAAGAAATCATAATTCCTTTCAATAATATTTTTTATTAACAACTCATATTCAATTTCCAGTATTCTCATTGCATTTTTTGGACCAATGCCATTAATCACAATGATTTTCTCAAAAAGTTCCTTCTCATTCTGTGACAGAAAACCATAAATTTTTTTAAAGATATTTGAATTAACAAATGAAAGCTTTTCAATAAGATAAATTTTAAATTCCTTATTTAAATCCTCTTCATTGAAATGATTAACAATGATCTTATATCCAACATTATTGTTTTCAAGTATGATATGATCTTTTGTGATCATATTAATTTTGCCTATTATATATTCCATTATAAAGCTCCTATATTAAGTAATATGTACAAAAAAAAGAAATTAGTTGAATCTTCTAATTTCTTTTAGTAAATAATTAATTGTTTTTTTATAGTTCTTTCCAAAATAATGATTTTCTGCAATTGCAATTTTATTTTTAAAAGATGAATCTTTAATAATAAATTGATTTGAGTAAGTTAATAATTTTTCAGCAAAGAATTTCAATTTGATTTCTTTTTCCACATAAGTCTTATAATCAAAAATTTCAAATTTTCATTCAAGTAAATTGTTATAAAACTCCTCTCTGAATGAGATATTATAATCATCTTTTATTTGTTTTTCCATATTTGAAATAATTGCAAAAGAATCATTTAACTTTGGAATAATCGAAGCATCCATAATATTGTAATCATGGATCGACCCAATAATTTTCCCGATTGAGAATTTTAAATTGGAAATATCTTTAATGATGAAGGAGAAATCAGAATGACGATCTTCTAATAATTTCACAAGGGAATCAATCGATATTAATCAATTATAAAGCAAATTAATTGTATGAATTATGAAATTAATATATTTATCAACAGCAAGATTTTTAATATCTTTTCGCTGTTTTAAAGATTTATTTATTAATAATAGTTTTTCAGTATTCTTAATAATTGAAATGACTTGACGTTGAACTCTTTTATTACCATCAAAATTCTCAATAATCTCTCTAAGTGAAGATACAATTAAATCCTTTTCTTCAGAAATTCGATTAACTCAAATAACAATAAATTCTAAGTATTCAGAGTAGAAAATATCAGTTTGAATTTTATAATCAATATTTGAATTAATGTCTTGAATAGCAGAAATACATTCTTTGATATCATCTTCGATTTCTTCAAAGCTTGCAAATTTAAGTTCATTGATAATATTAAAATATTTTGATTTAATGATTGACAGTTTTTTTTCTACATTAATACTATCAATATTTCTAATTGTCTTTGATTCATTAATTAATTTATGTTCAATTTTATCAATATTTGATTTAATGTATGAACATACTTTATCAAAAATGTACCATAATCTAAAAAGAGAAGCAACTTCTTTTAAAAGACGATTAATTGATGAAATTAACACAAAGAAAAAAGTCAAATCAAAACCCTTCTTCATATTATTTAATTTTTCAAAATTATCATAGAGACTTTTAATTTTAGTAAGAACAAAATTATTATCATACTTTCTTACCAAATGCTTTTCATAGAAAAATAATAATTCTTTATTAATTTCAATGTACTCAATTAAAATATCTGAAATATTTTCATACATTTTTTTTCCTAGAATGATTTTTTCCTCATGATCATTTAATCCTTGAGAAAGAACTTCTAAATCTTTTGTGATTTTTTTTGTGATTTTTCTAGATTTAAAAATATTTAAATTAGAATTTAGGTCACTTAAATATATTAAATTATCTTTAACTATCATGATTTTCTTTTTGAATTCTTCATGAAAATCATAAGTCATACTAATTAGTGACTCATAGTTATCATTTTGACTACAAAAACTATTAATTGTCTCAATTTTGCCTTTGAAATCAATCAACTCTAATTTATTGTATTGTTTTTTACATTCAATTTCTTTTTGCCTGTTTTTCTTATTTAAGTATAAAATTCCAATAGCAATTGAAAAAAATATAAGTGAAAGCAAAATTGAAATAATTGAAGATATAAAATATCAATTCACAAAAACTCCAATAAATTAGATTATAAATTATTTTTTTAAATTAATTTTACTAGTTTTTTGGATTTGACTTTTGATGAATCTGAAATTATCAAAAATATTAAATAAGTGATCAATTGTTCGATCAAGAATTTTAACAGTTTTATAAACAGTAATATAATATTCTCTTGATTTCTTAATTTCCTCATTTAGGATTTTTTCCATAAATTTATTGTATTCATTAATAAAAAGAGTTTTTAAATTACGACTTTTTTCATAGTTTTTTTCAATATCTTTCTCTCTTAATAAATTAATCATCTTAGAGAAAATATCTAAATAAAGAGCAACAATCTTTTCTAGCGATTTTGATATTTCTGATATGAAATTAATATTATCTAAGATCTTTTTTGGTCCTTTAGAGATTTCATCCATATCCTTTGTTGAATAAATCATACTAATAATATATCTTAAATGGTTTGCTCTTGGTTGATCTTTTGAAATGATTCAAACACATTCATCTAAAATATCCTTATGGTTTGTTACTGAAGCTTCACTAAAATAACTAATTTTATCTTTAATTTTTTCTAATTTTCGATCATCTAATTTATTAGTGAAAATAAACTTTCAAGTATAATTATGTGCTTCTAATAAGTGGTCTAGTGACTCAAAAAATGAAATTGATAGTTCATGTTCTGAGTGTAATAATAATTCATAATTTGGTGCCATATTTTTATCCTATCTTTCCGTTAATATAATCTTTGGTTCTTTTCTCTTTTGGGTTTAAAAAGATTTTCTTTGTTCTTCCAGATTCAATGATCACTCCTTCATAAAAGAAAATAGTTTGATCACTAATTCTTTGAGCCTGAGCCATTGAATGGGTCACAATAATAATTGTATATTTTTTCTTTAAATTAAATATTAGATCTTCAATTTTTGAAGTTGCAGAAGGATCTAAAGCAGATGTTGGTTCATCCATTAATAAAATCTTTGGTTCTAAAGCAATTGCTCTAGCAATACATAATCTTTGTTGTTGTCCACCAGATAAACTATCTCCAGGATCATCTAAATGATCTTTAACTTCCTCTCATAATGCAACATCTCGTAAAGCTTTTTCAACAATTGCTTGTAATGTTTTTTTATCTCTAATTCCGTGAGACTTAGGTCCATAAGCAACATTTTCAAAGATTGAAATTGGAAAGGGAGTTGGTTTTTGAAAGACCATTCCTATCTCACTTCTTAATTTCGTAATTGATAATTTCTTTGATCTTATATTTTTTTTCTCAAAAAAGATATCTCCTTCAGTAACAACTCCTTCTACTAAATCGTTCATTCTATTAAGTGAACGAATAAAACTAGATTTTCCACATCCTGAAGGGCCAATTAGAGCAGTGATTTTGTTTTTCTTAATTTGAATATTTAAATTCTTTAAAGCAATTTTCTTTTTATTTTTATATCAAAGACTAAAATTTACTACTTCAAAAACATTTTGCTCATCAAAATCTTTTTTTGCATCAATGATATCTTCATTTTTTGAAAACTTATTTTTTAGGAGGTTAATCATTTTTTTTCCTTTGAACTTCTAGTTTAATTTTATAAAATAAATCGATTAAGTAATTACGAATTTTTGGTCAATTAGGAATTACTCAATAACCGGTGATTACTAACCCTGATACTAATAGTAATGTAATAAATGCTGCTTCATACTGAACATTTAAAGATGTTGGTGATGTTGAATATAATTGACTATAAATTTGTGTTGTTAAAGACATTCCTGGTCGGTCTAATCCAATTTGTTTTGAAGAAGATAAACCAGCAGTTAAATATAAAGGTGCAGTTTCTGATAATATCCTTCCAACAGTTAAAACAATACTTGTAATAATTCCATTAAATGCAATTGGTAAAATTAATTTTGTAATTGTCTCATATTTTGTACATCCCAAAGCAAATGAATTTCATCTAATATTATTTGAGACATTTGATAATGATTGAAATAAAATTCTCGTAAAGCTTGGAATGATAACAATAACCATTGTTAAACATCCTGCAATAATTGAATTTCCTGCCCTTCCAGTATTTGTGATTCCTAAAGTCTCTATAAAGAATAATAATCCAAACATCCCAAATAGAATTGATGGAGTTGATCCTAAACTATCAATGAAGAATAAAATTGTTTTTTTAAACTTTCCTTCTTCAGCATATTCATTTAAATAAACTGCAATTAATAAACAGATTGGAAAAGAAATAAATAATGAAACTAAAATGATTAATAAGGTAATTAGGAATGATTGGCCCACTTGATTTTGAGAGTAATTAAATATCGTTGAACTTGGTAATGTACTAAAACTAATTCCTTTAATCAATATATCTCCAAGAATTCAAAATAAGAAACTACTACATATAATAATTGCGAACCACTCTCAAAAGATTTGTCAAACAGAATAAGCTTCTCTTAATTTATAATTCTTAATTCGATCCTTTGTATATTCAATACATTGGTCTGGATTATTTCTTGAGTATTTTGATCTAAAGAACAAGCCATCAACCATATAAATAATATTGTTAGGAATAAATGCTAAAATTTCATAGACTTTATTCTCAAATGCTCTAACCTTAATGCTTCCACTTTTTTTCTTTCTTGCAAATATGATTACAATAAAGTTTAGAATCATTGACATAAATAACATTAATAAACCAAAGACATATAATATTGGTCTACTTATTTCAGGATTTGAATCTGCAAACATGTTTGAAGATATGAATGCTCCAATTGTTTGATTTGCAGAATTAAAGATTGCAAAGAATCCATCATCATACATAAACTCATTTGGTCCAGATTGTAAGATCATTGAAACAGCCATTGATTCACTAATTGATCTTCCAAATGCAACTATCACAGCAATTAAAATTCCTTGTCTAGCCGCTTTTAAATAGATTTTGTAAATTGATCTAGTTTTAGTATTTCCTAATGCAATTGGATTGATTAATAAACTTCGATCAACACTGTCTAATGAATTTACAGTCATTGAAATAATTGTTGGTAAAATCATGAATGAAAGCATGATTGATGCAGTGAAGATTGAATATGCCTTGATTCCAAATAAGGTTTGCATTAAAACACCAAGAGAGTTGATTGCAAATAATCCAAAGATTACAGATGGTACTCCTGATAACATTTCAAAGATCATTTTTAATGATTTTCGATATTTTTTTCCAGCTCTAAATGTTATAAATATTGCACTTTTAATTCCCAAGGGAACAGCAATAATTAAACTGGTAAGAGAAGTAATTAATGTGACACTAAAAGGAAGTCAGAAAGAAAATTCTCCATTAGCAGCAGTAAAATCCTGAGAGAAATTAATTGTAAATAAGATATTTTGAAATCCTACATTTTTAAATCCTTCAGCAGCTTTAATTGAAATAAAAATAATTAAAGCTAAAAATAAAACAATTAATATTAATGAGAATATTTGGGTTGCAATTTTAAATGCATCATTTGATCTTATTTTTTTTTGTAAGTAATTATTCATTATTTTGCCCCACTATATCCAAGTTCAAAATCATCTGTTTCTCAGAACTTTCCATTTTTTTCCATGCTTAATTTTTGTTCTGGTGTTAATAAGATATATCCCCCACCTTCAATAATTTCTTGGGGATCTCCAGATTGACTATTATCATCTGTTGATAAAATTCAAGTAATAAAGTTTTTAATATAATCTGGAAGACCAACTAATGAAACCATTAAATTTAATGCCCGATATCAATCATATCCCTTAGTGATTCTCTCAGTTGCTAAAACAATTTTTTCAGAACCATAAGTTGCAATTTGAAATCCAGCATCTTCAATTCCTTTTTTATTTTCTAAGATAAATCCTGCAGATAAATAAACCATTGATCCTGGAACATTTTCTGATTTGAAGAAATCTCATGCTTGAGAATTAGCCTCTGCTGTCTTTATTGTCCCTCTTCCATAATCACCTTTATCAAGAGCAGCTTTTGTTCTTGATATTTGTTCTTTAGTTAGAGCATCACCTTTATCTCAAGGAATATTTGAGTTCTTAAAGAAAGCATCAGCAGTTCCTGATTTAGTTGCTCCACCATCTCTTGCATAAGGAGTAATTTTTGTTTTAGAACCAACAATTCCCATTTTCTCTCATTCAACTGGAGCATCTCCAGCAAATGCTCAATAGATATGAGGTAATGTTTTTTCATCAACATTTAAAACAAATTCTTTGGGAAAACTTGCATCTGGTTTATAAACAATTCCCATTCCATCCCATGCAATGGTAATTGTTTTCATTTGTCTATCAATTCATTTTTGAGCATCTGGTTTATCTGTTCCTAAGATCCCTGGATTTTTAGAAGCCATCCCAATATCTTTTTTGCCATTTAAAGCAACATCAATTCCTAATCCAGATCCTCCTGCTTGAACAACAATATCTGCATCATTATATGAATTAGCTAATAGAACAGCTAAAGGAGAAACTCCTGATGATCCTGCCATATTAATTGTTGGTAAATTTAATGGGATTGAAAAGAAGATAATAATCCCAGCAAATGAACTTACTAACAATGTATATAAGATAATTTTTATTTTTTTCATAAAAACCTTTTTTTGTATTTCATTTTTACATTTGTATAATCACACATTTTTTTAAAATATATATTAAAAAAAAATTAATTTTTATTAAATTTTCTTAATAAACATTAATTATTTTTTATCTTTCTTTAAAAGGCAGTAACCTTTGCCTGCTATGTTATATAAATATTTCTTATCCAATTTCTTTCTAATAGCTGAAATAAAAACCTCTAAGTTATTAGAATTTGCGTCATCATAACCCCATGTATCTTTTAATAAATCCTGCTTTGATACACATTCTCCATTTGCTCGCATTAATTTTCTAATAATCTTATATTCAATTTTAGTTGTGGGAATAACCTCATTATTTAAGAAAATGGTATTAGAATCACGATCAACAACAAAATCACCATATTTTTGAATGTTAGAAAAATACTTTGAATTTAATAATTCATAAAGTTCAATTAGAGAATCAATTTTAGCTTTTAATAACTTTGGTTTTAAAGGAGCATTAATATAATCATTAATTCCTCTTCTATAAGCTCTTAAAATATCTTCTAATTTAAGATTATGTCCATAAGCTATAATATGGGTAAAAATATGAACTTGCTTAGTGGCTTTAATTAATTCAAGAACAGAATCATACTCTTCATCTAATGAAACAACAATAATGTCATAATATTGTTTTTTGATTAATTCCATTGTTTCTGCAATGTCTTCTTTATAATCCACTTCATAACCATCTTCTGATAATTCAATTTTTAAATCAGATAATGTTCTTGAATTTTTATACATCATTAATATTTTAGTTTTCATTTTCTTCTATTCTCCTAAATAAGATGATTGGTGCTCCAATTGAAATATTATCAATATTATTAAAATCATTTAGTCCTTTTAAATTAAAAATTTCTTTAGAGAAGTTCATTTCTTTTCAAGCAGCTTCTGCTTTAGTAATAAGTAAAGGACTAATATAGAAAATCAAACATTTGATTGCATTAGCTAATAATGCTAAAAAGGCATTTAAATTCTCCACTGCATTTTGTTTTGCTAATTGTCATGGCTTTGAATTTTCAATAAAACTATTGATATCATTCTCAAATACAATGATTCTTTTAATGATTACATTTATATCCAATGTGTTAATAAGATCAGGCATTGAATTTTTAAATGTGTCAATTTGTTTTTTAAAATTGATTGATAATGGATTGTGAAATTCTTTAAAAGCAGGAATCTTATTATTTCCATATTTCTTAATCAAACCAATTGACCGATTAATGATATTTCCAAAATTGTTGCAAAGATCAGTATTATATGTTTGAATTAAAATTTCTTCTGAGAAAATTGTATCATTCTGAAGCGAAATATCTTTCATTAAACAATATCTTACAGCATCAACTTCATATTTATTAATTAAATAAAATGGGTCAATTACATTCCCTAAAGATTTGGACATTTTCCCCTCTTTAGTAATAATTCATCCATGAGAAATAATTTTAGTTGGTAAACGATATGATAACATCTTTAAAAGAATAGGCCAGTAAATACAATGAAAACGAATAATTTCTTTAGAAAGAATATGAACAATTTCTGTATCTTTATTTTCTCAAAATTTTTCTATCATTTTTGTTTCAAAAATTTCTAATCCTGATAAATAATTTAACAAAGCATCGATTCAAACATATATTTTATGATCCATATTTTCTCTGATTGGAATCCCTCATTGAAGATTTTTTCTTGAAATTGAGAGATCTTTAAAATCATCATTTAAAAAACTATTAATTAATTCATTAACTCTTGTTTGAGGAAAAATATCGATTTCTTTCTTTAAAAGTAAATCTGAAATTCATTTCTTAAATTCTTTTGTTTTCAAGAAATAAGATTCTTCAGATCTTGCAATTAATTCATGGTTCAAATCGCAACACTTTTGATTCTTAATCATCTTAATTTTATTATCGGGAATATCTTCTTCGCATTGAACGCAATAGTTTGCTGTTCATGTATCTAAATAAATAAAACCTTTTTTTAGTAAAATTGAAAATTGTTCTTGAACAAATTGTTGGTGTTTCTGATTTGTTGTTCTAATAAATATATCGGGAATAATTTGAAGCTGTTCTCAAAGTTTTAGAAAGATAATTGAATTCTCATCCACCAATGCTTGGCATGAAAGATTTGCTTTTTTTGCAGCAAGTTCAATCTTTTGTCCATGCTCATCCATACCTGTTATAAAAAATGTTTCATAACCTAAAAGTTTCTTATACCTTGCTAAAGTATCAGCTAATATTGTTGAGTAGGCATGCCCAATATGAGGGTTGCCTGATGAATAATAAATTGGGGTGCTAATATAAAATTTTTTCATTATTGTTCCATTTTCTTAATCTTATTTCAATAATCTAAAATTTTCAATTCTATTTTACTATGATTTGGTGGAATATAGTATTTTTTGTCTAATAAAGGTTTTGGTAAATATTCTTGTAAAACCCATCCATCAGGATAGTCATGAGAATATTTGTATAAATTATTATTATGGTATTTAATATGATTTGGAACATTATAAACTTTTCCATTATCAAGATCATTAACTGCTGCTGCAATTGCATTTGTTGCTGAATTTGATTTTGGTGAAAGTGCCATATCTAGCACAATGAATGATAAAATATATTGTGCTTCTGGCATGCCTACTTCTTTTGCACTACTAATTGCATTATGAACTCTTGATAATAATTGGGGATTAGCTAAACCAATATCTTCATATGCACATATTAATAATCTTCTGCCAATTGTTGCAACATCTCCATATTGTAATAATCTTGCTAATCAATAAATAGCAGCATCTGGGTCACTTCCTCTAATTGATTTTTGTAATGCAGATTTCAAATCATGAACATCATCTTCATATGATTGAGCAGCTTCATATTTATTAAAAGGAGTATTGTTAACATCATTGATTGTGATTTTTTTATCACCAATTGCATCCGAGAGGATTTGCAATAAATTAATTGCACTTCGATAATCACCATTGTTTTTCTTAACAATTAAATCAAGTGCATCACTACTTATTTTTATTTGATTTTTATTAATAAGATTTTTTAAACCACTCTTAATCTCTTCATTAGATAAAGGATACAATTCAACTAATTTGCATCGACTTCTAATAGCAGGATTAATTATAAAATATGGATTCTCTGTTGTTGTTCCAAATAAAATTAATTTCCCTTTTTCCAAAGAGTTTAATAAAACATCCTGCTTATCTTTGTGCATTCTATGAATTTCATCAATAATAATCGCATAGTGACTAGATGACAGATTTGATAATTCAATAATTTCATCAAGAAGATTTTTTTTATCATTTGTTGGATTAAAAATTTTGAAGGGAATTTCTAAAGTTTTACAGATTGCTAAACATAAAGAGGTTTTGCCAACTCCAGGAGGTCCATAAAAAATTATTGAAAATAGGAATTTATTATTGATCATTTTCGAAATGATTTTGCCATCACCCAAAATATGTTTTTGACCAATGATATCTTCGATTTTACTTGGTCTTTCTTCGTAAGAAATTAATTGCTTCATTAAAGTCCTTTTCTGTTCAAATAAAGCTCATAAACATCATTTGTTTTTAAATCATATTTATATGATATCATTCTTGCTGCTTCTTTAATTCTAATCTTTTTTTTCATTAATTTATCAATCTCAGAAATAATATTTTCATCTGAAATGTGATTAGCATTTTCATTATTTTCAAAAATAATTACAAATTCACCTTTAGTATTAATTTTATTAATCAATTTTGATATTTTATCATAATAGATAATCTCATTTTGCTTTGTTAATTCCTTACAAACATTTAGATTAATATCTCCAAAAACCTTTTGTAAATCAATTAAAGTTTTTAAAAGATTGTGTGAAGATTCAAAAATAATAATAGTTGAAATAATTTTTTTTAAATCCATTAATTCACTAATTCTTTTATTTTGCTTCTTATTTAAAAATCCATGAAAATAAAAATTGTTACTTGCAGCAATTGAACCAACTAATGCATGAATAATTGAACATGGTCCATTAATAATGACTGGCTGAATATTGTTTTCAAATAGGATTTTCTTAACTAGATAACCAGGATCACTAATTGTAGGATAACCAGCATCACTCAAAAGAGCACATGATTCTTTTTTAAGAAGAGTAAGTAATTGATTTTTGATCTCCAACTCAAGATATTGATCACATTTAATGAATTTCTTATTTTTAATTGAGATATTTAAATGATTAAATAATTTTTTCGAAATTCTTGTATCTTCACAAAAGAAAATATTTACTTCTTCAAGTAACTTTTTTGCTCTAAAAGTAATTTCATCAATGTTTCCAATTGGGGTTGCAATAATGTAAAAACTATTCATTTATTACCTGCTTTAATTGATTGTAATTCATTCCTATAATTTTAAGAATATTAAATAGTTGTTTATGATTATAATAAGGAATTTTTAATTTTTTACATAATGCTATTCTTTTGATTTTGTTATTTAAATTTAAAGATAAATATTGATCTCAACTAAAATCATTTACAAATGACTGATCAGTGAATAAATTTGTTAGAGCATTTTTAATTGCTAGATCATCAGCTTCTGCAACACCCATTTTTTTACTTTTCTCCTTAATATCATCCAATGAAATAAAAGCATGAGTAAGATTTGGAATTTCTTTAATTAAAACATCTCTGATTTTTTTTCCTACTCGATCTGGATCTAAAAAACAGATTATTCCCCTTTCAGAGTTAATCTTCTTAATTAATTCAATTTTGTCTTTTGTTAAATCATATCCATTGGTTTCAATTGTCTCAGCATTAGGAAAAATTCTTTTAATTTTTTGAGTATCATTTTTTCCTTCAACTAAAATAATTTCTTTATGAATTTTCATTTTTAATGCATTTATTTCAATACTTATTATAAAGTCAAGATATTGATTTACCTGTCATTTGAGCTTGAATTACATCTGCATAAAAAGCGCAAAGATGAATGACATCAATTTTATTATGCTTGATTGATAAATTTTTCTCAATTGAATCTGTAATATATAGTTTTTTTAATTTTCCAGAATCTAAATAATTAATAAATTTTTCAATAGCATTATTTGAAAAAACTCCATGAGTGCACATAATACTAACTGATTTAGCTCCTTTTTTTAAAATTAGGTCAACAGCTTCTAATGCTGTATTTCCAGTATCAATGATGTCATCAGTTAATAAGCAATCTTTGCCTTGAACATTTCCTAAAATATCAAAAACTTCTACCTTATTTGGTTCAGGTCTTCTTTTGTCAATAATTCCTAGAGGAACATTTAATCTAGTAGCAATTGTCCTTGCTCTTTTAACTCCACCATAGTCTGGAGAAATAATACATAAATCTTTTTTATTAATGTCTTTTAAAACTTTTTCTAAAATGATCCCTGATGCTTTTAAAGTATCAACAGGAGAATTGAAAAATCCCTGAATTTGTTCAGAATGAATATCCATTAAAATAATTTTATCAGCACCTGCATTCTCAATTAAATTAGCAACTAATCTTGCTGTAATGGGTTCTCTTCCCTTTGATTTTCGATCTTGTCTTGCATATCCAAAATAGGGAATAACAACTGTGATTGAAGCAGCTGATGCTCTTTTCATTGCATCAATTGCAATTAATAATTCCATTAAGTTATCATTAACTGGATGTGATGTTGATTGAAATAGAAAAACATCTCTTGCTCTAACTGTTTGTTGGGGTTTAACTAAAATCTCTCCATCTGCAAAACGAAATGTATCAATTGATCCTTCATCAATTTTTAATTTCTTAGAAATTTCTTTTACTAGTAGCTTTGCATTTGATAATCCGAATAATTTTAAATTTGACATCATGGTCTTTCTCTCCTTTATATAAGAAAAATAAACATATTTTTATATAGTTAAAAATATGTTTATTTAGTAATCTTTATCATCTAAATCTAGAAATTTGCTTGTTGGTGCAGTATTTTCAGATTTCTTTTGTCATCATTTTTTCTTTTTAGGTTGGGTGTATTTATCTTTTGGTTTAGACTCTCTTTCATTAATGAATTGAGTTGGAGAGCTTCCAGAATCTGATTTCCCACCACTTTTTGATTCTTCAATTATTTTAGTATCAGCAAAGATATCTTTTTCTAAGAGATCTTCTGTTTTAGAGAATAATTGAGTTTTAGAAGAAATGTTTTTAATTTCTTCGCTACTGTTATCAATAATTTTACCTAGTTCAAATTTCCCTGCTAGTAAAATATTAATTTCAGCATTTTCATATTTATCACTAAAAGAGATTCCATGAATAATATTTAAATCATTTGTTTTAACAATTTCTTTTGTTGCAGAACGAGCATTTTCTAAAATACTACTTGGAACATTTTCATTAATCTTAAAATTGAAAATTGCATTTTGAGAATCAATGATATCAATATCTGTATAACCCTTTTCAATTTTTTCTTCAATTGCTTCTTTAATTGAATCTTTTGTGTAATCAGAAATATCCACTTTAACAAATAAGAATCCATTTTGACTTTTAAAGAAGTTTCGAATATCTGCAAAATCCACATTAACATCTGAAGCATTAGTAATAATATTAATGAACTCATCAATAATTACTCTCATATATTCATTAGCATCTTCATATGCTTTTTTAATTGATGTTCTTTCTCGATCTGATCCAATAATTCTATCATTACTTACAGTTGTAAATCCACTACAAATATAAGATAGTTTATCTAATCCTGAAAGAGCATTTGAGTAAGTTTTATTTCCCTCTGCACCAATTGATGGTAAGTTAAATAAACCAATTGTTAAAATTCCTAATTCTTTTGCAATTTGTGCAATGATTGGAGTTGCTCCAGTTCCAGTTCCTTTTCCAAGTCCAGCAACTAAAACTAGAATATCAGTTCCTTCTAGAACTTTCTTAATTTCTTCAGCATCTGATTCAGCAGCTCTTTTACCCATTTCAGGATCACCACCTGAACCATTACCTTTTAATTCATCTGAACCCATTAATAATAATGAACCTGCTAATTCAGGGATGTTTTTTAAAGCAACATAATCAGTATTTAAAGCTTTAATTTCAACAAAACTTGGTCAAGTACGAGAATTGTAAACATATTTAATAATGTTATTTCCAGCTCCACCAATACCAATAATTTTTACTTTAAAGTCTTTAGTAAAAATTCTACCATCACCCATTGTTTGGATAATTGCATCATTTGACACTTCAAAGATTCTTCCAACATTTTTAGTAATTGTAATTTTTTGAGGTTCACCTCTTCCAATTTTTACAGATTCAATTGCGTCATCCTCAATTGAGTCCATTTCATCCTCAAAACTCATATCAATTTCATAATTTGGTTTTGAAGGAGTTGGAGTTGGAGTTGGCTGTTCTTTATCAATGTTAATTACTTTTGAAGCTTGTAAATCATTTTCATCATTTTTTGCTGGTTGTGTATGAAATTGATTTCTATCTTCATAAGGCCTATTAACATATGGCCGATTATTGTAAGAATTATTATTTCTTTCAATGTTTTTTATCGGTTTAATTTCCAGATCTTCTGTACTATTTAGAATTTTATCAAGATTCTTATTGCTCATTTATATTCTCCACTATCAAAATCATACTTCTATTTAAGATTATATTATATAAAACAAAATACATATCAATATATTTAATATTTTAATATAGCATTAATTGCTTATGAATGTAAAATAATGAATAGATTAATGAGATGTATTTAGGCTCATGAAGGCCAATTATTTCTACACTATTTTTATCAAATTTTATGTTACTGTCGTTAATATAAAATACATCAACCTTTAAATTTAATTTTGCCTTGATATGATGAACTCATTTTTCAAAAATATTCGAAGCTGATAATAAATAAATTTCATCAATTTCCTCATTTTTCTTCTCAAGTTCAAAATAAAACTTATTAATTTGATTTGTTAATTCATTCAATCATTCTTTGATTAATATATTAATATCCCGATATTTAAATGTTTTATATTTTCCAATTTCTTTTAATATTGTAACTTTAAATGGAACATCTACTTCCTCAAAAGATGAAATATTTTTATAAACCTTTAAGAATTTAATGGCATCAATTTCACTTACCCCTGTTTTTTTAGAAATTTCATGAGTTAGATTCTTCAATCCGAAATGAATGATTTCCTTTTTATTTAATGAAGAATTTTTATAGTAAAATAGATTTGATTTATCATGACCAATATTAATAAAAGCTTTATTATTTCTTAGATTTTCATGAAACCCTTCTGGAATAATCATTGGGTCAACAACAACTTGATTTATTTTAATTCCCAGATCTTTGAAAACTTCAAGAAAGGGTAAAACATTTTTTTTAGATGTTGTATAAAATTGTGTTTTAAATAAGAGATTAGTCCCTTCAACATTAAAGGGAACATCCCGATAACCATTACCATCTAATTCCCAATAAAATATCTTTTTTCCTAGAAGATAATTATCTTTTAATTGAGAATCACTTAGTTTTAAGTTATTTGAAATCTTTTTTCAAACTTCATGAGTTAAATGATTATTTAACTTATATTCTGGTGAAGTCGAAGAGATTGTATCAATATCTTTTGCAGGAATATTTAAAATCACTTGATCAGGAATAAATCCAATTAAATCCTTAATTTGGTTTATTTTTTGAAATAATTTACTTTTGAAATTTTTTTGATTATTTAAAATTGAATTTTCAATAACATCATTTGTTAGAAATTCATTAACATACAAAACTCTAACATTAGAGTCTTCAATCATTCCGACCATAATCTTTGTTTCATAGTTTCCACAAACAATAATTAAATAATTATTCATAATTTTAACACCTTTCAATACATCTAATTTTAGAAGATTTTGCTCTCGAATTTACAATTTTATCAATCTGATTCATTTTAATATTGATTATTTTAAATTCCTGCAAATCTTCAATGATAGGAATTTCTTTAGGATATAATTTTTTGCTTTTTTCAAAAAATATTTCCTTAACAATTTTATCCTCTAGTGAATGAAATGATATCACTACTAATCTACCATTTTTTGCAAGTAAATTAAATGAACTTTCAATGGCTTTTCTAATCTCCCAAAGTTCATTATTAACTTCAATTCTAATAGCTTGAAAATATTTATTTTCAGGAAATTTTTTCTTATATAGTTTTTTTCTATCTATACTATCTCTAATTATATTAACTAAATCATTAGAAAAAAATAATTTTGATGGATCTTCTTCTCGAAATCGAATGATATTCTTTGATATTCTTTGGGGGTTTCAATCTTCTGCATATTTTTTAAAAACCTCATTAAGTTGTTCATAACTATAATTTTTTAAAATGTAATTGGCATCAATTATTTGTGATTGATCCATTCTCATATCTAAATAATTATTATTCATATATGAAAAACCCCGATCTAAGTTATCTAATTGTGGACTTGAAACTCCAAGATCAAATAAGATCCCATCAACTTCTTTAATTCCCCTCTGCTTTAGTTCTTTTTCAAGTAGAGAGAATTTAGCATAAATGATCTCACAATTAAAATTATTATTGTTTTTATTGAAATAAGAAATAGCCTCTTGATCACAATCAAAACAAATTAATTTGCCCTTGGGTGAAAGTTTTTCAATAATTTTAAATGCATGACCCCCTCTTCCAAAGGTGCAATCAACATATGTCCCATCAGGTTTAATATTTAAAAGTGTCATTGCTTCATCTAGTAAAACAGGAACATGAAAATCACTTTTAGGGATTTTATTGTTTGTAGAATTCACTTAAAGAAATCCCTTGTTTATTTCTAAAATCATTTAAATCAACTTCAGGAACACCACTAATTAAAATTGAACATAATTTAGGGGATTTAATTCGGATATTAGATAGTAAAATGCATGAATCTTCATTAATAACTTTAATTAGTTTATTTTCAAGAAATTGATTCTTATATTTTAAGACAGTTAGCATTCTACTTCTTAATTCTTCCCAAGAATATTTTGATGAATGCATTTTTTGGATTTTTTCAGTAGTTAAATTAGATATAATGCTTCCTTCTAATAAAATCATATACCCTTCATTAAATAGAACTTTAGCTCCTTTATAGTAAAAAATATTTTCAGAATTATTAGCTATAATGTTGGATTCGTTTTCCTTTGTTAATGGTTTTTTACGATCAAACATAACTCTATTAAGTCTTAAAATAATATTAATTTTAGAAATTAATTTTTCAATTTTGATTGTTTCAAAGATTTGGATATTAGGAATTTTTTCTCTTTTTTCTTCATTTTCTAAATTTCAAAATTCACTATTTTTATACTTTTGAATATAGTGGTATTCTAAATAATCAATAAATGTTTTAGATAAAGTATTAGATTCAGTAGCAATTGCAATTGCAAACCCACCTTTAGCGAATTTATTTGATCTTTTATGTTGCTGCAGACGATTATAAAGATCACCAGTTTGTCCCACATAAACTTTCTTTTCATTTTTGTGAATCAAAAAATAAATTCCAGCATTTGATAAACCATACTTTTTATGAAAATCATTTTTTCCAATTTTGTGGAGTTGATCTTTTGGAATATAAAAAGATCTTAAACCATCTAATTCATCAATTCTAAATCCCTCTAATGCATCAAAGATGATTGTATATATTGCATGTTTATTCATTTTTCTTCCTATAAATAATAATATATAAATTTAATAAAAAAATATTACTTTTTCCCTGGTGCATTTAATGTTAAATCAAAACCTGCAGAATTTTTTGGAAAAGCAATGACATCACGAATTGAATTACCATTAGAAATAATCATCATAATTCGGTCTAATCCAAATGCAATTCCTCCATGGGGGGGAGTCCCATATTGGAAAGCATCTAATAAAAAACCAAATTCTTCAATGTATTTTTTAGGTGGAATATTTAGAATTTTAAAGATTTTTTCTTGTAAATCTTTATCATTAATTCTTATTGATCCTCCACCAACTTCAAATCCATTTAAAACAATATCATAAGATCTTGCTCTTGCAAATTGATAGTTTTCTAAAATACCATCAACATATTCCTCACTTGGAGCAGTGAATGGATGATGTGAAGAAACATATTTATTCTCACTTTCTGAAAATTCAAATAGTGGTCATTCAACCACTCATGCAAAGTTGTATTTATTTTTTCGAGGAATATCAAGAATTTGAATAGCTGCATTTCTAATTGCTCCTAATATTTTATTAGCTTTTAGTCCTGGGCTGAAATCAAAAAAGATTGTTCCCTTCTTAACATTGTTTGCAAGAAAAAGATCTTTAATGAATTCATCTTCAACTTTTCCAAAAAGAGAACCACCAATCACTTTTCCATTTTCATATAGGGCAGAAATTAAACTCTTTGCATCATTATCTTTAGCAAATTTCTCAATTTGTTTCAAATGCTGTTTTTCAATTAAATAGTCATTAATAATGATTGCTTTAATTTCTTTGTTTTGAGAAATAAACTGTTCAAAGAAGATTGATTTTTTCAATAATTCTGTTGCATTAAAAATTTTAAATTCATAACCTGTGTTTGGTTTATCGATTCCATATAAATTCATTGCATCATCATAAGAAATTCTTTCAAATGGAGTATTTAAACAAACATTTAAAGTTTTTAAAAAGACATCTTTTAATAGACGTTCAATTAAATCATATATTTCTTCCTCGTTAGTAAAAGATAACTCCAAATCTAATTGGGTAAATTCTGGTTGACGATCTAATCTTAAATCCTCATCTCTAAAACATCTAGCAATTTGAAAATATTTCATAAAGCCTGCTGTCATTAATAGTTGTTTATACACTTGTGGGGATTGTGCTAAAGAGAAATATAAATTATTTTTGACAGGAACTAAATAGCCATTAGCTCCTTCTGGGGTTTTTCTAGATAAAATGGGAGTTTCTATTTCAATCATTTTCTCACGATAAAGAAACTCTCTAATTCTTTGAAAAAAATTAGATCTTAAAATAATTGTCTTTTGCATATTAGATCTTCTTAAATCTAAATATCGATATTTTAATCTTAAATCTTCTAAACCATCTGTATGTTCTTGAATTAAAAATGGAATAGGATTTGCTTTGGATAAAACTTCAAAGTCATTTAAAATAATTTCAACATGCCCTGTTGGAATTTCATTATTAATTGATGAACGGGTTTTTAATTGTCCTTTTACTCTAATCACCGATTCTTTTGAAATTGCAATGATTGTTTCATAAAAAGGATTGTTATTATCAATGACAACTTGAACAAATCCAGAAATATCATACATATCTAAAAAGATAAGTGATCCTAATTTTCTAACTTTTCTAATTCATCCAAAAACTTCTACTTCACAATTTAAATTTTCTGCATCTAAAACAACATCATGAATTGTTTTCATATTATTACCTTATTTCCTTTTCCAATTCTTTTTCTAATTCCTTTAATGAAATAGTTTTTTGCTCATTATTCAATTGGTTTTTAATAATGACTTCAGAATTATCTTTTTCGTTATCACCAAATATTAAGATTAATTTTGGATGGTATTTCTCAGAAAATTTAAAATGAGATTTTAATTTATTAGATGAATAAGAAGTGACAATGGAAAAACCCTTTGATCTTAAATTGTTGATAATTTCATTAGCCATTGAATTCGAAGAGCAGAGATTAGCAAAATAAATATTATTATTTATTAAATATTTATCAAGTTTTTTGGGATTGATGGCTAAAAGCAATCTCTCAATTCCAATTGCAAAACCAAAGCATCGAAAGTCTTTTGATCCAATTTCTGAAAAAATATTCTCATATCGGCCACCACCAACTATTGTTAAATTATTATCTTTTGTAATAATTTCAAAAACAATCCCAGTGTAATAATCTAGTCCTCGAACAATTTTACTATCTCATTCATAAGCGATCTTATTTTGATCTAAAATCTTTTTAAATTCTTGAATTTCTTTTAATTCTTTTTCTGATAAGTACTTATCAATTTTAGGAGAGTCTTTTACAAAGGATTTAGTTCCATCAATTTTATCATCTAAAATTCGCAAAGGATTAGTATCAATTCTCTTTTGAGAATCATCTGTTAATTCACTTTTGTATTGAGAGAAATATTTTTTTAATTCATTAATTCATTTTTTTCTTGTATCAAGACTTCCAAGATAATTGATTTTTAAAACACAGTTTGCAACATGAAGATCTTGAACTATTTGATTAGCTAATAAAATTACATCAATTTCATCATAAATACTATCAATTGCAATACATTCAATTCCATATTGGTAAAATTGTCTTTGCCTTCCACTTTGGGGTCTTTCATATCTGAACATTGGAGAAATATAATAATATTTAAGAGGATGTTTTTCTTTGTCTAAGATTTTTTCTTCAGTTACAAATCTTACAACTGGTGCTGTTCCTTCTGGTCGTAAAGCTAATTCACGATTTCCCTTATCTACAAAAGTATACATTTCCTTTGTTACCATATCAGATGTTTCATCTTTTGATCTTGCAAATAATTTTTTTTCTTCAAAAATAGGAGTTTCAATTCTTGTAAAACCATAATGCTGAGAGATGTCTGATAAGAAGTATTGTAGGGCAAAAAATATTTGACCTTCATTTCCATAAATATCAACTGTCCCTCTTGGTTTTTTATACATATCTCCTCCTGATATTATTTTTTAATTGCATCAACAAAATTTAAGAATATTGGATGAACCTCTTTTGGTCTTGATAAAAATTCAGGATGAAATTGTACACCAATAAAGAAGGGGTGATCTTTCAATTCAATGATTTCAACAGTTTTATCTTCCTTTGAAAAAGCTGAAAAAATCATTCCACTTTTTTCAAATGTTTGAATTAATTCATTATTAAAAATAAATCGATGTCGATGTCTTTCAACAGCAGAATTCTTTTTATAAATTTTTTTAGCTAAAGTGTTATCTGAAATGATAATTTCTTTATTTCCTAGTCTTAAAGTTCCACCCATTTTCTTTTGAGTGTAGGTTTTTTCTTTAAAGACAACAAAACTTGTATGCTCATCAAATTCAATTGAATTTGCATCAGCTTTATTTAATAAATTAATTGAAACATCTAAGCAAGCTGCTTGCATTCCTAAACAAATCCCAAAGAATGGAATTTTTGCTTCTCTTGCATATTTTGAAACAAGGATTTTTTCCTTCATTCCTCTTTCACCAAAACCACCAGGAATTAAAATTCCATCAAAGCTTCCTAAAATTTCTTTAATATTGTCTGTGTTGATTTTAGTCACATCTATTAATTTAATTTTTAAATCTACTCCCAATTTATAACCTGTTAGTTTTAATGATTCAATAATTGACATATAAGAATCAATTAATTTAGAATATTTTCCAACAATTGCAACACTAGCTTCATATTTCTTTTTTGCATGAATTGTTTTTAAGAAACTATATCATTTATCCATTGATCCATTTTCAATTTTTCTAATATTGAAATATTTACCAATTGATTTTAATATTCCTTGTTCATATAAAAATTTTGGAATCATATAAATTGAATCTGAATCTTTAGAAACAAAAATATTTGATTTATCAATATCACAAGTTCAAGATAATTTTTGAATACAATTCTCATCTAAATCTTTATCAGATCGCATAATTAAAATATTCGGAGTAATTCCTAGATTTCTTACAAATTTAATTGAATGTTGTGTTGGTTTAGTTTTAATTTCCTTATTTGTTGAAACATTTAATAATGGAGAGCAGTGAATAAACATAATGTTTTCTCTTCCATAATTTCCAGAGAATATTCTTAAAGCTTCAATAAAGGGGATTGATTCAATATCACCAATTGTTCCTCCAATTTCAATAATTAAAAAATCTGGTTTATCTCGATCAATTAATTCACTAATCTTTTCTTGAATTTTTAAAGTAATATGAGGCACAACTTGAACAGTTTTCCCTTTATATTTTCCATTTCTTTCATCTTGAATAACTTCATAATAGATTGAACCAGCAGTGATTGAAGATAATTTGCTTAGATTACGATCAATGAATCTTTCATAATGACCTAGATCTAAATCAGTTTCAGCTCCATCAGAAGTTACAAAAACTTCTCCATGTTGATAGGGAGACATTGTCCCTGGATCAACATTTAGATATGGATCAAGTTTTTGCATACTAACATTATGTTTGTTCTCAATCAGAATTCTTCCAATCGAAGAAGCAATGATTCCTTTTCCTAGTGATGAATAAACTCCACCTGTTACAATTATTAATTTTGTTTTCATATTATCAATTCTCTCAAAGTCATTATATATTGGTTATTATTAAAAAATTCTTATGAATGAATTTTTTTAACAATTACCTTTTCTTTTTTATTCATAAATATTTCATCATAAATTTCATGGTATTCACTTACTAATCTAATTTCTACCTTTTTAAGGATTTCATTAGGGATATCATCAATATATCTTTCATCTTCTTTTGGTAAAAAGATTTTATTAACTCCTCCTCTAACTGCAGAAATTGTTTTTTCTTTTACACCACCAATAATTAGAACTTTCCCTCTTAAAGTAATTTCACCTGTCATGGCAATGTTAGTGGGAACAGGTCTATTTGTTAGTCTTGAAATGATTGCTGTTGTTAAAGCCACTCCTGCTGATGGACCATCTTTAGGGATTCCTCCACTTGGAACATGGATATGAATATCAATTTCTTCAAAAATACCAGGATTGATTCCATATTTTTCAGCATTTGACCTCACATAAGCTAATGCCACTTCTGCCGATTCTTTCATTGTTTCTTTTAAATTTCCTGTTAGATGAATTTTGCCTTTACCTTTATAATAAGTTACTTCAATTGGAAGTAGATCTCCTCCATAACTTGTATAAGCCATTCCATTAACTATTCCAGCAATCACATTATCATCCTTAGAAGTGTAATCAAAGATCTCTTTCTTTAAATAATATTTAACCCTATCAACATTAATATAATCTTTTTCTAAATTATCTTTTAATTGTTTTAAAACAAACTTTCTTGTGATCTCTCTAATTTTTCTTTCAACTTCTCTTACACCAGCTTCTCTTGTATATCTTTTTAAAATATAATTAATTCCATCTCTTGAAAAGTCTAAAGCATTCTTTGTTAGATTTGATTCTTCTAAAATTTTAGGAATTAAATGTCTTTCAGTAATAGAAATCTTTTCAGAATCTGTATATGAATCTAGTCGAATGATTTCTAAACGATCTCTTAAAGGTTCAGGAATATTCTCTTCATAATTTGCAGTTGCTAAAAATAAAACTTTTGATAAATCATAATCTTCTTCAATATAGTTATCACTAAATCTTGAATTTTGTTCTGAATCTAAAATATCTAATAAAGTTGAAGCAGGATCTCCTCTTTGATCACTACTTAATTTATCAATTTCATCAAGTAAAAATAAAGGATTTAAAACACCAACTTTTTTCATTTCCTTAATGATTCTTCCAGGCATTGATCCGATATAAGTTTTTCTATGTCCCTTAATCTCAGCTTCATCTCGCATTCCTCCAAGAGAAACTTTGGCAAATTTCTTATTTAATGCTTCAGCAATTGATTGTGCAAGAGATGTCTTTCCAACTCCTGGAGCACCAACTAAACAAATAATTGATCCTTTTGAATTTAAGGATTTCATTCTAACCGCTAAATACTCAATAATTCTTTCTTTGACTTTTTCAAGTCCATAATGGTTTTTATCAAGAATTTTTTCAACTTTTTTAATATCTTTCACATCTTCAGTTGTTTGTCATCAGGGAAGATCAATTAATCAATCAATGTATGTCTTAATGATTGAAGATTCATTTGAATTAGAAGAAATTTCCATTCGATTAATTTCTGATAGTAAACGACTTCTAATATGATCAGGATATGGATTATTTTTCACTTTAGCTTTTAATTTATCAGCATCATCTTCTTTTGAAGTAATATCTCCTAATTCTTCCTTAATTGTTTTGATTCTTTCTCTTAAATAAAATTCTTTTTGTTGTTTTGAAAGATTCTTATTAATTTTTTTTGAAATCTCAGCTTCAATTTTTTGAGTATCTGAATCTGGAATTGATTGAGCAATAAATTTATTTAATCTTTCATTTGGATTCAATAATTCTAATAAACTTTGTTTTTCAGAAAATGTTCCACTTAATAATGAACATAAAAAATCAATTGAGTTTGAATCAACTTTTGCATTTGTGAACATTTTTTCAACTTCTTTGAAATTAACATTTTTATCTTTTATTAAATCTTTCTTAATGTCATCAAATAAATCAATTACTAATTTTTTATTTTCATCAAGAAGTTTATCATTTGATTTGTAATCAACAAATTCAATTTCATCATAAGCACTTTTTGAATCAATTTTTGTCATTTTAATTCTTTTAATGCAAGATAGAGAAATTGTTAAATTATCTTTATCTTCCATTTTTTCAATTGAGGCTTTACATAAAGTTCCAATATTATAAAGATCAATAATTTTTGGATTATCAATACTTGGGTCTTTTTGTGAAAGAATAATAATTAATCCATTGTGTTTTGCAATGGATTCATTAACAGCTTTTACAGATTTTGGTCTTCCAACTTCAATTTTTCCCACAACACCAGGAAATAAAATAATTCCCCTTGTTACTAATAAGGGTAATTTATTCCTTTCTTGTTTTTTTGAAGAACTAACTGGTTTCTTCTCTATCTTTTTCTTATTTTCACTCATATAACTTCCCTACCTTATGTTTTAATTATTTGCCTTTAGTTGCAATTTTTAAAAGATGATCAATTGTTTTATTGAAAATTAATTTTTCTTTTAATAAATCAATGCTACTTTTAACTTTTTCTTTAACTTCCTCTAATTTGATTTTTTCAGCTTTTGCAATCTCTTCTAAATAATCATTCATCTCTTTTTCAGTAATATCAATTTTCTCTAGTTCTGAAATTTCAATGATCGCATATTTAATTTTAACGTTTTCAATTGCTTGTTTTCTAATTGAATTTTCAAATTGTTCTTTTGTTTGCCCCATCATTTTTATAAAAGTTTCAAGATCAACTCCAGATTGAGCAACCATTCTTTTATATTCTCTTTCAATGGCTTCTTTTTCCTGATTAATTGAATAATTATCATCATGACTTAATTTAGTTATTTTTGATAACTCTTCAAATAATTTTCTTTTTGCTTGATCTTCACCATATGATTTTTTATTTTCTTTAAGTTTATTTTCTAAATATTTTTTAAAGTCACTAATTGTATTCACTTTATCTAATTTTAAATTTTTAATAAAAAGCTCATCAAATTTAGGAGCGATTTTTTGTTTGATATCATTTATTTTAACTTTAAAAAGAGCAGCTTTCCCTGCAATGTGTTTTGAATGATAATCATCAGGGAATTTTAAATTAAGTTCTGCTTCTTTTCCTAATTCAAGACCAATCATCTTTTCTTCAAATCCTGGGATAAATTGGTTTGAACCAATTTCTAGCTCATAGTTTTTGCTTGAAGCATTATCTAATTTAACTCCATCAACAAAACCATCAAAATCAAAAATGACAAAATCTCCTTTTTCAATTTTTTTATTAGCTTTAGGAACTAATTCAGAATGATCCTTTAAATATTTTTCAATTTCTGCTTTGATTTCCTTTTCAGTAATTCCATCATCCATTGTGATATTGATTTTTTTATAATCTCCAAGAGTGACTTTTGGGATCTTTTTATAAGTAAAAGTTAGTTCTAAAGTATTATCATCAACTTTATCAACTTTTAGTGATGGTTGTTCATTAAGGATATCTTCTTCCAAATCGAGGAATTCTTTTTGAACCAATAAGAAATTATTAATTCCTGAAATTTCACTTGAAAGTGCTCGATCAATAATTTCTGCTTTATTTATGTATGCTTTTGCCTTTTGTAAATGGGCAGGAGTTCCAGGTCGAAACCCTCCTGGAATTTTAACTGTTTTTGCTAATTTTTTAAATGCTCTATCTTGCATTTTAAGTCAAGTAGCTTTTTCTAATCCAACTGAAAATGATATTTCATTTTCTTTATTATCAACTTTAATTATTTTCATAAAAATGTATATCCTCAAACTATTCTAAAATTATAAATTAAAAATATAGAAAATATTAAATTATTAAATATATTTAGAATTTCTTATAAATTTGAAGAATCTATCGCCTAAAAATTTGATGTTTTATAAAAATATCTATCAATATTGTTATAAATAAAGATAGATATTAATATTAAGTTATCCTTAGTCGAAACTTTGAATGATACTTAAGATTATAATTACCTTTAGGGGTTAATTCTGTTTTAATTGAAATCTCCTGATCACTTATCATTTTAAAAAATATTTGATAGTACATTTTGCTTAATTCATAATTGATTTCATTTGATAAAGTAATAGCTTCTTCTAATACTATATACAAATTTCTTTTAATTAATTCACGTGAAAAGATCATTCTTGAATTGCCATTATTAGCTAAAGTAATCAATGAATTAATTTTTTTTGTCTTAACTACTTCTTTACCTAGGTCAATTGATTTTATTTGATTTTGAAGATTGTTATGATCAATGGTCTTTTTTTGTTCTAGGATAATTGACAAGAAAACTGTCAGTGTAGTTACAAAAATAACCGAAGTCATAAATAAAGTAATTGTTTGATATTTTTTAGATTTTTTCATAGTCTTTCCAATCATTATCTTCAATTTGACTAATAATATTATGGTGATCATTAACTATTAAATTATTTGTCAGAGCAACACGAAAAGGTTTTCCTGAAACATTAATGTTAAAAAGCATTTGATAGTTTATTTGAAATTCAATTGGAAAATATATCCCAATCATATTCATATCATTAATGAACTTCTTATTAAGAAAATCATAAATATATCCAAATTTTAAATTAGCACTATAAATTTCATTAATCAATGAACTTTCTTTTTGCATAATATCCATTGAAGATGAAACATCACTATTACTATAATTAAATTTTGTAACATATCCATTGATAAAAGCATAGGATGCATTTGTCTTTAGAGTGAATCAGTTATCTAAAATATTATTATTTAGTTTTTCAGGTAAAAGAAAGGCTAATTTTTCATACATTATTTTCTGTTGTCCATTAGAATCAAATCAATTACCAATTCCAATATCATATGTTTTAGATTGATTAACTATTAAAGTGTTTGAATATGAAAAATTTAATTCCATATTTTGTTCTTTTAGCTCATAAAATAATTTTGAAAGGCTCTCATTATCATAAATAATTTTATTATTATTGAAAGTTTCAATATCAATATTAAACCGAACATTAATTTTGACATTCTCATTGATAATCTCTCTATGAAAATATTCATTATCAGTTAAATCTATTTCAACCTTTGCTGTATAAACATGACAGAGTCATTTAGGATAGTAAGCAATGTCTGTGTTGGGTCTAATATAAGTGTTGAAAATTGGAATATTATTAAGCTCCATTCCAGGCATGCTTAAATCAATAAGAAAAACGCCTAGGGGTAAATTACTATTAGAAATAATATTCATGTGCAATTTTAAAAACATCTTAGAATCATTATATGAAATTTCTGAAGCAATGTAAGTTACATCAAAATATTTTTTAGATCAATTTGCTGTATTTGAAACATCTAATTCTCTAATATAATATTCATTGATATTATTAGATGAATCATGTATTATCACTTTAACATCTCCATAAAATTATTTGATGCTCTTCTTAACTTTCAATAATAAGTTGATTCTGCATAATTTAAATCATATTTCTCTTTTTGTTCAATAAAGATATTTTTTAATATTTGCCGATCAATCTCATCTAGATGATCTAAAACTGTATCAATCAATGATATATAATTTTGATAATTTTCCAAATCTTTAGCCATGATTTCCATATTCATTACATTGCTAATAACTTGATAATTTTCTAAGAATAATTTATTCTTTCTATATTTATAAAAAATTTCTTTAACATCTAAAACTATTTTGTCTTTCATTTTTGTCTCCTATTTTTAATATGTCTAGTTAATTTAAAAAAATTGGTATACCACTTATAATTTAAAATAAAAAATTTATAAAATCAATTGGATTTATATTGAAAAATAAAATAAAAAAAATTAAAATTAAATTTTAATTTTTTTTAAAAAGATCAATTATTTTTTAGTATCAATTACATCATAATTTTTTACTAAATATATAATAAAATAATTTTAATTATGAAGGTTATTCACTTGATTTAACATATGCTAAATAACCAATCATTGCAGCATTATCACATGAATATTCCTGTTCGGGAAATAAATAGGAGATTGATGATTTTTTTATTTCCCTTCTAAAATACTGATTAGCTGAAACCCCCCCACCGATTGTAATCTTATTAATTTGATATTTCTTAGAATAAAAATTAATTTTCTCAATTAATGAAGTGATTGCTCAATATTGAAAACTTGATGCAATTCCAACAACATCTAAATCATTGGAGTTTTTGTCAATAATATTTTTAATCTTGCTTTTCATTCCAGAGTACGAAAAAGGATCTTGAGGTCTTGGTAATTTATATTTGTAATTAATTTTTTGATCATCAAAAATTAAATCAATTGCTGGACCACCAGGATAACTTAAATTTAAATATCTTCCCACTTTATCATAAGCCTCTCCTAATGCATCATCTAGAGTTTTATTAATCACAGATATTTTAGTTGAGTTTTCCACTTTGTATAAAGCAGTTGTTCCTCCTGAGACTATCAATGATAAAAAAGGATATCTAATTTCTTTTTTGTTAATGAAGGGGCTAAAAATATGTGCATCAATATGATCAATTTCTAGAACATCAACATTTAAGTATCATGCTAATGTTAGAGCAAAAATTTTTCCAACATGTAATGATGTTATTAATCCTGGTTTTGCAGTATAAGCAACCATTGTAATTTCTTCATAATTAATTTTTGTTTGAAAGATTAATTCATGAAAAACATTAATTATTTTCCTTGCATGTTCTCTACTAGCTATTTCAGGAACAATCCCCCCATGTTTTGATAATTCTTTTTCTGAAGAAACTGTAATACACTGAATTACTTTTTCATTTTCCAATAATGCAATACTAGTATCATCGCAACTAGTTTCAATTCCAATAATATATTTCTTCATTATAAATTACTCTTTGTTTTTAAGAAAGATATTAGCATATTAGATTTTTGTAATTGGGTAATCTTATTTTCAATTCTTTTTGTTCCATCAAATGTTCCAGGAGTTTTTCCTTCTGGAACTGTTACTTTAAAGACTTCAATTAATTTCTTTGAATATTCTAAGTATTGAGGATCTAAACCTTCATAAACAAAATAACCATCAACTTCATCAATAACATAATCATAAAGATTTTGTAAAGGAGCAGTATATTGAACAAAATCAAAATTTCAGTATGTTAAATTACTTTCAGGAACTTCATAAGTTATTTCACCAGTATCTGCATCAATTACTTCATCAAATTCTAATGGAGTTAATGTTAAACGATTGATAATTTCATATAAAGTATCTTTTAATTTCTCATTATTTGATTTTTTCATTACCACTAAATCTAAGGAAATGTTCGATCCTAATGTTGGTCTAATAAAATCAACATCTGGGATATATGTAATATCTCCCTCTTCATTATAGACACTAAATTCATCACCACCTTGCATTGCGTATAAAACATCACCATTATACATAATTGCAATATCTGAACCGTTAGGATTAGCAATGTCATTTAAAACATTTCCGGAATCTGAATTAAAAATGATTTTATTTTTATCTCCAAAATATTCATATAGAAAATTGTAGACTGTATCAAATTGTTCAATTGTGTTTTCATTAGGGCTTGGATTAACATCAACATTTTCACCCTCAACTAATTTTCCTAAACTAAAAAGAGTTCTTGCATCTTCAATAGCAATTGCCCGATTAGTAATTAAATCGTTTTGTTTAGTATTTTCAAAAACACTTTTTCAATTACTTAAATCTTGAGGAATAGTTAATTTTGATGGTTTATAAGAAAGAATAAAATCTTGAAAGAAATATGGAACAGAATAATGTAATAAATTATCTTCTTCTTCTCCATAAACTCCATTATCATTTAAATCATTTTCTGTTAGTAAAGCTCTAATTTCAGGAATAAAAAGATCAAGGGCAGTTAGTGCATTATCAATTCCTTCAATTCCAAATTTTGTTCAATCTAATTTTTCTAATTGATTATTTTGAACCATTTCAACAACTGCATATGTTGATGGAACTGCTAAGTCATAGTTTTGATCAAACTCCCTTAACAATTGCTCATTTGTTTTGTAATATTGAAAGTCAACATTATATTCACCAGAAAGAGATTTTTCAACATCTTTACTCATATAACTTTCATAATTACCAAAATAAATTTTTTGCGTTCCACCACATGCTGCTAGAAATATAGAGCTTAATAATAAAGAAATAAATAGGATAAAACTTGCAAAAATAATTTTAATTTTTTTCATGTTTTTTCTCCCTTTTATTTTTAAAAGTTTTTAAACTAATATAGATTGCAGTTCCTGTAATTGCCCCAATTACAATGATTGCTCCAAAAGTTACAATTCAAGCTTTTATTCCTTTACTTGATTGAAAGATGACAGTTCCGATTGTTTCAAAATTTCCATTCACTAAAGAAGTAATAATGAAATCATCAAAACTTAAAGTTGTTACAAGTACAAAAGCTGTTAATAATGAAGATTTTAAATATGGTAGTACAACATGGAAGTATGTACTTCATTTTGATCTTCCTAAATCCATGCTAGCAGAAATTAATGATGCTTGGAATTTTGACATTTTTGGATACATTGCCATAACTGCATATGGTGTACAGAATGAGATATGAGAAACAACAACTGTAATGTACCCAAAATTTTGACCCATTGAAATTCATGTAAATGTAAATAAAACAGATAAGATAACTCCTGTAATGATATCTGGAATTGCAATATCAAATTTTGTAAAATTTAATAATTGATTTTGAGCCCTTTTATTTGAACCCCAAATTCCAAGAACTGTGAAAAGTGCAAGAATTAATGAAACTGGAGTTACAACTAAGGCTACAAATAGAGAATTAAAAAATGCATTTAGAAAATCAGAGTTGCTAAAAATATTGATAAAATTCTCACCTGTCAATTGTCCAAAATTATTAAGAATGTTTTCCCGATCACTTTGGCCTGTAAAACTTAATAGGACAATAAATACTAAGGGAATATAAATTATTAAAATGATAATGTGAATATATCATTTTTTTAAAAATAAAAGAACTTTGTTCTTATCTATATTTAAATAAGTATTCATCTTATCTCCTTGTGTTTCAAAATTTTATTATTCGCTTAGGAATATAATAAAGAATTAAGAATAACCCTAAAATGATTAAACTCATTACTAAACTAATTGATGAAATTCTTGCTAGTGCAATATTACTACTTGAAGAATCAAGTCCTAAATCAAAGATTAAATCTCCAATCAATGAACCATCATTAGAATTATTAACAAAAGCAGTAATTCCAGTGGCAGTTAATGAGGGGAGAAAGACTAAAAACATTCCCATTAAAATTCCAGGTAAAATATAAGGAATAATAACATAAATTAATGTTTCAAAGTAATTTCTTCCAAGATCTTTACTTGCTAAAAGTAAATTTTTTGGCATTGTTTCAGTTACATTAAAAACTGATAGGATAAAGATTGGTAAATTTAAATAGACTAATGTAATAATTGTATAAATTTGTCCATAAGTACTATTGGGTTCTTGATTAATATTATCAAATAATGTTTTTATTCCAATGATTTTAATTAACATACTTAATCACATTGGAATTGTTAGAATGATAATGACAATCACCTTATAAAGATTTGATTTGATTTGTGAAAGAAAAATTGAAAATGGTAAACCAATGATAAAGCAAAGAGCAGTAACTGCTATTGCAACTAACAAGGTAATTAGAATTTTATCTCAAACAAAATTTCCTAATCAATTTCAATTTTCTTCCATGGGGATTTCTTGCCCATCATTAACTGTCGGGATGAAAGAAAAAACAATTAAGATGATTGATGGAATGATAATAAAAAATGTAATTAGAAATAAAAATGGAATTAATTTATATCAATTTTTATTAAATGTAAATTTTTTCAAATTAAACCTCCATCAGATGCATGTCTTCAGTATCTCAATTTAAATGAACAGTTTTTCCAATATCAACTTTATTGATACTTTCAATGTTTAATGATTTACCTGATCAGAAACACTTTGCATCTCATAGTAAACCTTTGTATGTTGCATTTTCAACTTCAACTGAAATTTTTGATTTTGTTTTTTCAACAACATCAAAATCTTCTGGTCTTATCATAATGTTTACTTTTGTTCCCTCTGGAATATCTTTATAATCTGGTGCCACTTTAAATAGATGATCATTAATTTTCACTTGAGAATTTCTAATCATTTCTCCTTCAAAAATATTTGCCTCTCCAATAAAATTAGCTACCCATGTATTTTCTGGTTTATCATAAATGTCTTGAGGAGAACCTGTTTGCATAATTTCTCCCTTATTCATAACTACAATTTTGTCAGATAATACTAAGGCTTCTTCTTGATCATGAGTAACTAAAATAAAAGTAATTCCTAATTCTTTATGAAGTCTTTTAATTTCCATTTGCATTTGTTTTCTAACTTTTGCATCAAGAGCACTTAATGGTTCATCTAATAAAAGGATTTCAGGTTTAATAACAATCGCTCTAGCCAATGCAACTCTTTGTTGCATTCCTCCAGATAAATTAAATGGCATTAATTTATTTTTTCCTTCTAAACCAACTAGTTTAATAACATCTTCAACTTCTTGATTTATTTCTTGTTTTGTCATTTTTCTTGTTAGCAATTTTTTTTCTAATCATTCAGCTTCTTGATCAGGATAATTTAACCAATAAGAAATTCAATAATCTAAATCATTATAAATTTCTTCTAGAGTTTCTTTTTTAGTTTTTAAAAAAGTTCAATATCTTTGCATTTTCATGTGATTAAGATATTCAACAATGATGTCATGTTGCTCTTTTTTAATTTCAATTTCCTTTGAATTATATTTAAAGTATTTTTTAGTACCTACTTTTGATAAAAGGTCATTCACACCTTCTAGAAATTTAATTTTCATTGGAATTGATTCATAGATATCTTTCCCAGATCCTTCCTTAAACTTTGTTTCAAGATCTGTAATTCTTTGATCAAATTCTTCTTCTGTTAATTGCGAAATTTCTAAAAGCAAAGGTTTGTTTTTTATTTTTTCATTAATTTTGTCAATTTCTTTTGTAATCTGACTTTGTTTTTTTTCAATAATTTTAATTCTTGATTTTGCCTTTTTTTGATATTCTGCTACCTTTTTTTCAACATCTTTATAAACATCTTTAGATAAATTTTCAATTGGTTTTCTCATAATTTTTAAACCATATGAAATATTTTCTTCAACATTCATATTAGGAAATAAAGCATAGTCTTGAAAAACAGTTACACTTGGTCTTCTTTGAATTGATAAATCTTTAATATCAACATTATTAAATAGTATCTTTCCAGAATTAGGATTTTCAAATCCTGCCATCATTTTTAATAAAGTGGTTTTCCCACATCCTGATGGACCTAAAAGAGTAACAAATTCACCTTTGGCAATATCTAAATTAAAATCCTTAATTGCTACAAAATCATCATATTTCTTTGAAATGTTTTTTATTTGTACAAGTGTTTTTTTCAATTTTAATCTCCGTTATTTTTGATTGATAACAAAATTCCTCATTGCATATGAAAAAGCATCTTTATCTTTTGAGATGTGATCTGCTAATTCAATTAATTCTTTAGAAGAGGGATTGATTGCAATTTTATACCCAACTTCTTTAAACATTGAGACATCATTATTTGAGTCTCCAAATGCAACAATAGAATTTTTATTAATATTATATTTTTTAGTAACAAATTTAATTGCTTCACCTTTATTACAATTTTTATTTGTAACTTCAATTGATCTTTTAGAAGTTCTACAGAATGCTAATTCTCCTGTAAATTCTTCTTCGAGTCTCTTAAATGTTTCATTAACTTTTTTAACTGAGAATGATAAGAAAAGAATTTTTAATGAGTCATTCTTAAATTCATATTGATCTTCTTTAAAAGAGACAATTTTTCCATAATTAAATTTTTCAACAATTTTTTTTAAAGGTAATTTAATTGTAAAAATCTTCCTCTCATTTATCCCTCTAATTGAATAAAGTCATAATGCGATGTTAGTTTCTTCTCTTATTGTTAATAATCTTTTAAGATCCTCATCAGAAATACAATTACTGTAGATTGTTTTATTTTCTAATAAATCAAAAATTAATGCGCCATTAAGGCATATAAGAAAATCATTAGCTTGACGGGTGTAATTCTCAATTTTTCTATTAAAAGCAATTGCAGAAATCAGTCATCTTCCTGTGCAAATAAAAATTCTTCCACCAAGATTTTGATATTCTTTAATAGCTTCATATGAAGAATGACTAATTGTTCCAGACTTTTCTAATAAAGTATGATCTAAGTCAATTGAAGCTCATTTGTATTGCATTTATATTCCTTTTTTCTTAAAAAAAACAATAATTAAATATATCATTATTTTTATTATTTTATATATTTTTTTCAATTATGAAAAAGGATTTTTTTAATTAAAAATATAGTATATTTAGTTTATGAATTTGACAATTAAAAAAATCGTCTGAGTGGCAATGTTTTTAGTCTTAGGAATATTATTTAGCTATGCTTCAAATTTTATTCCTTTTTTTGCCTTTGGTTTTCTAAAAATTGACATCTCAATCATTTTTTTTCTTGTTCCTATCTCATTAGTTGGCTATCGAAGTTCAATTTTCATCATTATTATTATTGGCATTACTAATATTGCATGATCGACAACTGCATTTATAGGACCATTAATTTTAATTATTTCAAATATTGTCTTTGTTACATGTTATTTCTTATTAAATAAAATAATTAAAATAAAACATGCAAAATTAATTAATTTAATAGTTGCTACTTTAGTGTGTTCATTTATTATAACCTTGTTAAATGGAATTTTTTTTACTCCATTATTCATTAATTTTTTTACTGATGTTAAAACTATCTCATTTATTGAGATATCAAATAATTACAATAATGGGTTGTGATATGACAAATTGAAATTTTTCTTAATGTTTATTCCTGATTATTGGGGAGGGATATTTGCCCTTTATATTGGTTTTAACTTATTGAAGTTTGGAATTGGAAGTATCTTATATTTTATGATTGATAAGCTACTTACTAAAAATCAGATTTTACCCTCTTTTTAGCAACAAGTTCTTCAATTAATAAATTCCCCTGGGAAATTAAATCACTTAATGAGAAATAATTATTCTCATTAATCATTTCAACATAATGTTTGATTTCTCTTTCAATTTTTCTTCTAAAATCAATTGGAAGATTTAAGCTAACAAGTAATTTAAGAATATCATTTGGAAGGTAATTATTATTCATTTCATATAAGACTGAAATTTGCTTTCTTAAAATATTATACGACTTATCACTATCTTCAATTTGTAAGAAGTTTAGTTTTTTCTTAAATCTTTCTGTAATTTTTGGACTAATACACATTAATAATATTAATTTTTTTTCCATCTCATATATTTTATTAATTCTAAAGGAATTAAAATCAGCAACATTATGATGTGTGGTTTGAGAAACTTCTTGATATGTTGCAATCTTATTTAAAATATCAGTATTAATATTCAAACGTTTATCAATTGCTTTTCTGATATCAAAACTAGAAATGTTAGTAATTTTTGCTAGGATTTCAATATAATATCCAATTAAATTAATATCAGCATTTTTAGCAATAAAGTCTTCTAATTGATTTAATACATGCATTTTTTCACTGATGGAATTTAAATTAATTTTTTGGAAAGAATAATTAATTAAGTATTCAACATAAGTTATATTATTATGAATAATTTTATCAAAAAGATTTTGATCAAAATTGATCAACTCTCCAAGATCTTTATATTTTTCATCATATTGGTTAAGAACCATTAATCCTTTATTACTTCTTAAAACCTGCATTCCAATATCAATGTTTGCCTTATATCCAGCTTGATCATTATCCATTGCTAAAATAATTGATCGAAAATTTAAATCATTTATCATTTGAAGATGAAAGAGGCTGAAATTTGTTCCCATTAATGCAATTGCATTTTTATAACCTTTTTTATAAAGGGAAATAACATCCATAAATCCCTCTGTAATAAATAGTTCTTTTTGATTTTCATTATTAATTTTTTCAATGTTAAATAGAGCTTTTTCTTTTGCAAAAAACTTATGAGATTTTGAATTTAAATATTTAATTTTTTCATGATGATTGATTGATCTTCCTGAAAAACCAATCACCTTTGAAAATTTATCTTTAATTGGAAAAATAATTCTGTCCCTAAAAAAGTCTTTATATTCATTTTGCTGATCTAAATATACTAAACCATTTTCTAATAAATCAACAGCAGATCAAGTTTCTTCTTTTTTCTTATTAGGAAGAAAATTATTGTCATTAGTCATAATTTTAAATAAGAGATTAACATCTTGTGAGGAAGCTCCAATTTGAAAATACTTAATAAGTTCATCATCTAAACCTAATTGATAAAGATATTGTAATAGTTTTTGATTATGAGGAGCATAAAGCATTTTTTGAAAAATGAATAAAGCCTGCTCATTAATAGTAAAAAATTTATGTTTTTCTTCATCAATTTTTGAGAACTTATTTTCAACTATTGGTAATTGATAATTAGATTTCTCAGCTACTAATTTAACTGCACTAATAAAGTCAAGTTTATTTTGCTTTTGAATAAAGGTAAAAACATTTCCACCCTCTCCACATGCAAAACATTTAAAAATCTTTTTTTGGGGTGAAACAAAAAAAGATGGTTCAGTGTCATTATGAAAAGGACAAAGACCAACATAGTTAGCACCCTTCTTTTTTAATTCAACTGTTTCTGAAATAATATTTACAAGATCTGCTTGATCTAATAATTCTTTAATTACATTATCTTTATATATCATTATTTACTCTAATATTTTTAAGAAATTCATCATAACTCATTCTTATTTGATTCATTGTATCACGATTCCTAATTGTAATCATTTGATCATTAATTGAATCAAAATCAAAAGTTAAACATTCATAAGTTCCAATTGCATCTTGTCTTCGATATCTTTTCCCAATTGATCCTGCTTCATCATAAGTACAAGAAATATTTAATTTTTTAAGATCCATATATAGTTTATGTGCTTCTTTTTTTAGTTTATTAGTTAAGGGCAAAACACAATATCGGTATGGTGCAAGTTGGGGCTTAATTTTTAAAACAACCCTTGAATCATCTTTTAAATCTTCAACTTCATATCCATTGATTAAGATTGCATAGACTAGCCTATCCACTCCCATTGTGGGTTCAATTACACTTGGAAAGAACTTTGGGTGGTTTTCATCCTGATAAGTTAAATCCTTCTTTGAACTTTCTGAATGATTCTTTAAATCGAAATTAGTTCGATTAGAAATTCCACATAATTCAGATCATCCGTGGGGAAAATCAAAGAAAATATCAATCGTTTTTTTAGCATAGTGAGCAATTTCGTCCTTTGGATATTTATGTAATTTAATTTTCTTATGATTAATTCCAATGATCTGTTTAATAAAAAAAGTCATTTCATTTAAAAAATAATCAAATGCTTCTTCTTCATTATCATTTGAAGTAAAATATTCAATTTCCATTTGTTCAAATTCTCTTGAACGATAAATAAAATTTGATGGGGTGATTTCATTTCGAAAAGCTTTTCCAATTTGAGCAACTCCAAAAGGAAGTTTCATTCTAGATGTTCTTTGAATATTTTTAAAATTAATAAAAATTCCCTGAGCAGTTTCAGGTCTTAAATAAACTAAATTCTTATTTTCAACAGTTGTTCCCATTCTTGTTTCAAACATTAAATTAAAATTCTTAATAGATGTTCAATCAAAATTTTTGCAACTTGGACAATTAATTTTTTTCTTTTTAATAATTTTTTCAAGTTCTTTAAATGAATAATTTTCATTAACATTTAATTTGGGATCAAATTCATTAATTAATTTGTCCACCCTAAATCTATTCTTACATTTTTTACAATCAATTAAAGGATCTGAAAAATTATCAAGGTGTCCTGAGGCTTTTCAAACACTTGGACTAGAAAGAATTGATGAATCAAGTGCAATGATATTATCTCTCTTAGTAATAAAAAAATCTCATCACAAATCTTTAAGATGTTTTTTTAATAATACTCCAAGTGGTCCATAATCTCATGAATTTGCTAATCCTCCATAGATTTCTGCATTTTGATAAAAAAACCCTGTTGCTTTTAAATGATTAACAATTTCTTCTTGAGTATAAGTTTTTTTCATATATAGTCCTTATAGAAATTTATTGCAAAAAATAAACTAATTAAATTATATAAAAAAACTTAATAAAACTCCCATATCATTTTCAGGATTAAAATAAATTAGTATTATAATCAAATAAAGAATATATTTTTTATTGATAAGCGAGGTATATTATGCTTGATTGATCAAATTTTGATTATATTAATTTATTTATATCAAATGTGGCAGGAGTATCTATTTGAACTTTTATCACTATTATTATTTGAACAATTTTTAAATATATAAATCTCACTCTTGATTTATCATTAAAAAATCTTGTTTTATACAAAAATAGTATTTTTGAAAATAAGAAAAAATTTATTATTTTTTCAATTATATGATTTTTGTTTTCTATTATTATTTCTTTTTCTTTATTTATTTTAAATTTGTCTAAATTCGATTTAAAATCTATAAATATTAATTTAATTTTTATTTGTTCATTTATACTAAATTCTATTATTATTCTAATTTTATGAATAAGTTGTTTTTATTTAAAATATAAAAGCACTTTTAAATTGAGTGATGAGCCCTTTATAGAGAAAGGAAAAAACGATTCTTGCGACTTTAAATTTTCTAAAAAATCTTCTATATTTTTGTTTTCTATAATAATAAAGAGAGTTAATAAAATATCAAAAAAGTATAAGGGAGAAAAGGATTTATACATATTTAATAGTGCTAAAATTAATGCTCTTGAAAAATTAATTGCATATGTTCACATCATCTATTTAATGAATGGTAGAATTCTTATAAATGATGAGTCAATTAATTATGAAGAAGCAATAACTCATTTAGTTAAATATGTAAATTATATTTTTGATAAATATTAATTAAATGAAGTTTTTTCAATTTATAATTAAAATGTAAAAAATTATATAGGTAAACGATGAAAAAAAATAAATTAAAAAAAATTAGTAGAAAAACTCTTTTATGTGTATTAGCAGGTGGTGTGTTAACAACATCAGTATTAACTCCAATTATAGTTAATCAACAAAATCAATTTAAAAAATATAATGATCAATCCCCTTTAATTAAAATAGATAAAGATGATATAAATTTTGAGGAAATAAATGTTAGTGAAATATTCGGAAGTTTTTTTACTACAGATCAAAAAAATCAAAGAAGCTCAAATCAATATTATTCTGAGTCTAACATGGATGAAAAAATATTTGTTAGTGATGAATTAGAGATTAAAATTCAAAATAAAATGACAGAAGCTCTTGATTATGTAAAAATTAATGGCTTCGGAGAAGACTTCTTCTCAAATTTCCTAGAAATTGAAGATATTAATACATACTTATCAGAAATTGATTATGATAATTTAGATATTGAGCAAGAAAATATTTCAAAGAACTTACATATAAGAAGTAAAAATATTCCTAATGTTAATCATATGATTAAGGAAACAAAAAAGAATATTGCTATATTAAATTCCGCTTCTTTAGCTGCTGGTCTTGCAGCAACAGCATTCTTTTTTCTTGCAAAAGTACCTTTTTGTTGATGAGCATATCCAATATCTATAGGATTAACGAGTGTTTCTATAGCATTGGGAGTAGTATCATCAATTATTTCTACCAATTTAGAAAAATTCGATATAAATCACTCAAATAATAATTTAGGATCGGCAGCACAAGGTTTAGAATTTATTGGTCAAGTTTGTATATCATCATCAAAGGAACTTGGAAATATTATGCCACTAATTAAGGCATTTGGGAAATTTTGTTTGGTACTTGGAAATATAATATCTATTTATGATACAATAGAAAGTTGAATAGATTATTATAAATAATGATAAATGAATTATTTATAAAATTGTGTAAATACTAGAATTATGGGTATTTTAGCAATGTATTGATATTTATGCATTTTCTCTCAATTGATGGGAATAATATTTCTATTTACAATTTTTGTATTCTATGCCTATGATGAATTTGTTATTAAACTGCTTTCTAAAAATTGCGTTAAATATACTAGATCAATATTTTCGAAAAAGTCTAGATTTACCCTCATTTCTATTTGCATATTAAGTGCAAGTCTTACTATCTCTTCTCTTTGAATTATAATTCTTCTTGCAAGTGATCTAAAATATTTAACATATAAAGATGGAGAAATAATAGAATTAAGTATTTTAGCCATCATTTCATTTATTGGAATAATACTAATATTCTTAGTTTGATATAAAACATATTTTATGAAATATAAAAGAACTCCAAAATTTAATCCTAACATTTTCCTACACAGTGATAAAATTTCTATTTGTGAAATCAAAGCTAGTCCTATTAATCGTGATAATAATTTTAAATATGCACTTAAAGGTGTAATTTTTCTAGCAAAAAAAAGTAAAACTTCAAAGAATAAAGCTAATTTAAAATTAATGGCATGCAAACAAATGCAAAGATCAATTAAAGTTCTTTATTTAAATGATGGGAAAATTACAATTAATGGTCAATCATATTCAAAAACTGAAAGTTTAAATGAAATTGTTAAATATATTAATTACTTATTTGAAGATGATCAAGAAGTAAAAGAAAAAACATAATTGCATGCAATTATGTTTTTTATCTCTTATTTAATATCGATTGTTGCACCAGTGTCTGCAAATTTCTTTTTGATTTCTTCAGCTTCTTCTGGTTTAATTCCTTCTTTAACTGGTTTTGGAGCACCATCAACTAATCCCTTAGCTTCCATTAATCCTAACCCTGTTATTTCACGAACAACTTTAATGACAGCAACTTTGTTACCACCAGCACTTGTAAGAATTACACTTACTTCTGTTGGAGCTTCAGCAACTGCTGCAACTGCTTGAGCAGCTACTGGAGCTGATGCTGAAACACCAAATTCAGTTTCAATTGCTTCAATTAAATCTTTAACTTCTAATAAAGACATTTCTTTTAAAGCAGCAACAATATCTTCTTTTTTTAATTTACTCATATATTTTCTCCTTTATTAATTCTTTTGGTCACAAATTGCTTTAAGTCCATATAAGAAACTTCTTATTGGAGAAGTTAAGCAAGAAAGTAACATTGAATATAATCCTTCTTTGTTTGGTAATTTTGATAACACAATTGTTTTCTCAGCATCAATGAATTGTTTTTCAATCACACTTCCTTTGATCACAATAAATTGATTATCTTTCATTAACCCATCAATGATTCTTAAGGGAGCAATTTCATCTGTTGTTCCAAATGCAATTGCATTAGGACCAACTAATGTTTTAAACCCATCATAACCAGCTTGTTGAAGAGATCTATTCAGAATATTATTTTTAACAACAAAAATGCTCGCATTATTTTTAAGCATTTCTTTTCTAACACTTGTCATATCAGTACTATCAAGTCCTTGATATTCAAAGATTAAGAATGAAACAGAAGTATTCATTAGATCAGCAAATCTTTTCACCTGAACTTCTTTTTGTTGGATTATTTTTTTCAAAATATTTCCTTTCAATTTCTAAAATTGCAATATGCATATAAATAATTAATTAAAATTATTATACTTATGATAAATAACACCTCGATAACATGATTAAGGTTAAAAAAACCCGTTATTGTCTATGGCATATTACAAGTAATATTTTAACATATTCTTATAAAAAGCAAACCCTTTTTAAATAAATTGCTATATAATAATAAATGGTAGTATGGTACCTTAGCCAAGCGGCAAGGCCAAGAGCTGCAACCTCTTTATCATCAGTTCGAATCTGATAGGTACCTCCAAATTTGTGCCTTTAACTCAATGGATAGAGTATTTGTCTACGAAACAAAAGGTTATAGGTTCAAGTCCTATAAGGCACGCCATTTTATATAGATAAAAGCACAAGGAAAATAAATTTATAAGAAGGATTATATTTTTATTTTCCTTATTGTTTTGATATAATTAATAAGTTATTTATATTTATTGAAATCATCGGGAAGTAGCTTAGCTTGGTAGAGCACTTGGTTTGGGACCAAGGGGTCGCAGGTTCAAATCCTGTCTTCCCGACCATTTTATGGCAGGGTATCTCAGTTGGTTAGAGAACTCGGCTCATACCCGGGGTGTCGTGGGTTCAAGTCCCACTCCTGCTACCAATATATGGAGCTATAGCTCAATGGTTAGAGCCCCCGACTCATAATCGGTAGGTTACAGGTTCGAGTCCTGTTAGCTCCACCAATATATAAAAATAACTTTTTGATTAATATATTAAAATATATTAATTGCTTATGGAGGATTACCCAAGTCCGGTTGAAGGGGTCAGTCTTGAAAACTGAAAGGCGGTGCAAATCGCGCGGGGGTTCGAATCCCTCATCCTCCGCCATTTATTTATCGCGGGATAGAGCAGACGGTAGCTCATCAGGCTCATAATCTGAAGGTCGGTGGTTCGAGTCCACCTCCCGCAACCATTTTAGGTCCTGTGGTGTAGTGATTAACATGCCTCTCTGTCACAGAGGAGATCGCGGGTTTGACTCCCGTCAGGACCGCCATTAAGGCTTCTTAGCTCAGTCGGTAGAGCAACAGACTGAAAATCTGTGTGTCGACAGTTCGATTCTGTCAGAAGCCACCATATTAAAATCATATAAATTCTACTCCTTGAATTAATGAGTAGAATTTATTTTAAAATAAAGGAATAATAATGATAAAAATCGCCTTTGATGTCATGGGATTTGAAAATGATTTAGCCCATGCAATTAATGCAGCTAGAAAGTTTGTAAAGAAATATTCTGATACAAAAATAATTATTGTTGGTCAAGAAGCACTTATTAAAAGTCATTTTAATAGTCAAGATGAATTTGAAGTTCAAAATGCTTCAGAAGTAATTAATCAAGAAGATACTCCATTAGTTGCAACAAGAAAAAAAGATTCTTCAATGCTTGTTGCAATGAAAATGGTACAAGAAGGAAAAGCAGATGCTGTTTTATCTCCAGGATCAACCCCATCTTTTGTATCCTTAAGTTTTTTAACTTTTGGATTAATTAAAAATATTTCTAAACCAGCTTTCACCCCGACTTTTCCATCCGCAAATAGAAAAGGATTTATTATGTTGGATGTAGGATGTAACAAAGTTAATACAGCTGAAGAGTTAGTGCAGTTTGCAATCATGGGTGATCTTTATGCTAAACATGTTAGACAAATTAATAGTCCAAGCGTTAAACTTCTAAATATTGGAACTGAAGAATATAAGGGATTGGATAATATTGTAGAAGCCAATAAGCTTCTTCAAAATCGTCAGGGAATTAATTATCAAGGATTTATTGAACCTAATACTTTATTATTAGGAGAGACAGATGTAATTATTGCTGATGGATTTACAGGTAATATTTGTTTAAAATCAATGGAAGGAGCAATGAAAGTACTTTCAAATGAATTTAAGAAAAATTTTAAAAAACCAAGTGGATGACTTGGAGGGTTATTTGGTTATTTTACTTTTAAAAAAGTAAAAGAAGCATTTAATTATAAAAACTTTGCCGGGGCATTAGTGATGGGTTTAAATAAAATTGCTATTAAAGCCCATGGGAGTGCTGATGAACAAGAGTTTTTAAGCGCTTTAGCTTTAGCAAGAAATTCAGTTGAAAATAATATCATTGGCAAAATAAGAGATGCAATGGATGAAAAGAAATAAAAGAGAGCCATTAATTAAATTAAAAGAACAATTAAACCTTGATAAATTTGATAAAAGTGATATTAAACTTTTTGAAGAAGCATTCACCCATTCAAGTTATAAAAATGAAAATAAGCATGCTAAAGATTATGAACGATTAGAAATCCTTGGTGATGCTATTGTCCAAAAAATTGTCACCGAATTACTTTATCATCAATATCCTCATTATTCTGAAAAGGATATTACAGAAGCTCGAAAAAAAATTGTTCCAAGAGAAACAATGGCACATGCTGCAAATGAATTAAATTTAATTAATTATGCTTTTTTAGGCAGGGGAATTAATTTAACTAAAGATGCAGAAACTAAAACCATTAAATCTGATTTATTTGAATCACTAATTGGAGCAATTTATTTAACTAATGGAGAAGATCAATGTACAACTTTGATCAAACAAACCATTATGCAATATCAAATTGATGAAATCGAAGATTATAAAACAAAAATCCAAGAGATCTTTCAATCAAGCCAGGTTAGTAAAAATAATAAGAATAAATCAATTTTTTATAAATCTGAAGAAAAAGATGGTCAATTCATTGCCACCTTATATTATAAAAAAATTGAGTATGGTGTTGGAACTGGAAAAACAAAAAAGAAAGCTGAGCAGAATGCTGCTAAAGCTGCTTTATTAAAATATGTTCCTCCAGTAAATAAATAAAAAAATATAAAAAACTCTAATTGACTTTTGATCAATTAGAGTTTTTTTAATGATTGAGTAGCGTTTTCCTATTCTCACTTGTAGGCTACCTTCGGCTTCATAATGCTTAACTTCTGTGTTCGAGATGGGAACAGGTGTTTCCATTACAATATCGACACTACACAATTATTTGATAGTTCTTTGAAAACTGAATATTATTTTTGCTAACAATCTTGTCCTATAGCTTATATTTTTCATATAAGTTTTCGAATGATTAGTATTGGTCAGCTAAACATGTCACCATGCGTACACCTCCAACCTATCAACGTCGTAGTCTTCAACGATTCTTAAAGAAAATTAATCTTGAAGTTAGCTTCACACTTAGATGCTTTCAGCGTTTATCTATTCGATACATAGCTACCCAGCTGTGCCATTGGCATGACAACTGGAACACTAGAGGTATCTCCACTCTGGTCCTCTCGTACTAGGAGCAGATCTTCTCAATTTTCTAACGGGCACGACAGATAAAAACCAACCTGTCTCACGACGGTTTGAACCCAACTCACGTATCTCTTTAATCGGCGAACAGCCGAACCCTTGGAACCTGCTTCAGCTCCAGGATGAGATGAGTCGACATCGAGGTGTCAAACAGTGCCGTCGATATGAACTCTTGGGCACTATTAACCTGTTATCCCCAGAGTAGCTTTTATCCGTTGAGCGATGGCCCTTCCATACGGAACCACCGGATCACTATGACCTAGTTTCCTACCTGCTCGACTTGTAAGTCTCGCAGTCAAGCACCCTTATACCATTACACTCTACATATGATTTCCAACCATATTGAGGGTACCGTTGCGCGCCTCCGTTACATTTTGGGAGGCGACCGCCCCAGTCAAACTGCCCACCTAACACTGTCCTTCCTCCAGATTCATGGAGGTAAGTTAGAGAAAACTTAATCCAATGGTAGTATTCCACTTGTGACTCCACACATCCTAGCGAATGCATTTCAAAGTCTCCTACCTATTCTCTAAATGAATTAAACTTTCCCAATATTAAGCTACAGTAAAGCTTCATGGGGTCTTTTTGTCCAATCGCGCCTATAGGGCGTCTTCACCCTAACCGGGATTTCACCGAGTCTATTGTCGAGACAGTCAAGAGATGGTTACACCATTCAAGCGGGACGGAATTTACCCGACAAGGAATTTCGCTACCTTAGGACCGTTATAGTTACGGCCGCCGTTCACTAGGGCTTCGGTAAGAAGCTTCGGCATAAATGCCTAACATCCATCCTTAACCTTCCAGCACTGGGCAGGTGTCACCTCATATACATCACCTTACGGTTTAGCATAAAGCTGTGTTTTTGTTAAACAGTCCCCCCTCGCTCTTCACTGCGGCTTATTTTTCAATAAGCATCCCTTATTGCGAACGTACGGGATTAATTTGCAGAGTTCCTTAACAATAGTTAACTCGCTAGCCTTAGGATACTCTCCTTGACCACGTGTGTTCGTTCTCGGTACGGTCAAAAATATGATTAATGTTAGAAGCTTTTCTTGGAAGCGTGATGTATATGGCTTTGTTCTCTCCGAAGAGATCCCTTGTACTCATACCTTGTTCTTATAGTAAGCGGATTTGCCAACTTACAAAACTTGATATTTAAACCCAAATCCGATAATGGGCCCATATTAACCTTCTCCGTCACTCCGTCACTCATATTATTGGTACAGGAATATTAACCTGTTTGCCATCGGCTACGCCTCTCGGCCTGACCTTAGGACCGACTAACCCAGGACGGACGAACCTACTCCTGGAAACCTTAGTCAATTCGGCTTGAAAGATTCTCACTTTCATACGTTACTCACGCCGGCATTCTCACTTCTATACTGTCCAGTAGTTCTCACGATCTACCTTCATCCTGTATAGAACGCTCACCTACCACTACATAAAGTAGTTCGTAGCTTCGGTTATATACTTAGCCCCGTTAAATCTTCGGCGCAGAGACACTCGACTAGTGAGCTGTTACGCACTCTTTAAACGATGGCTGCTTCTAAGCCAACATCCTAGCTGTTTAAGTATCTCAACATCCTTTTCCACTTAGTATATTATTTGGGACCTTAGCTAACGATCTGGGCTGTTCCCCTCACGACTATGAAGCTTATCCCCCATAGTCTGACTGCTAGAATAAAATATATGACATTCAGAGTTTGATTACATTCAGTACACCTAGGTGGCGCCATCATGTATTCAGTGCTTTACCTTCACATATTAATTATCTAACGCTAATCCTAAAATTATTTCGGTGAGAACCAGCTATCACAAGATTCGATTGGAATTTCACCTCTAACCACAGGTCATCCGTGGTCGTTTCAACGAACGTCGGTTCGGTCCTCCATTTGGTGTTACCCAAACTTCAACCTGCCCATGGCTAGATCATCTTGTTTCGGGTCTATCTCAACATACTATATCGCCCTATTAAGACTCGGTTTCCCTACGGCTCCACTTCTACAGCTTAACCTTGCATGCTAAAATAACTCGCCGGCTCATACTTCAAAACGCACGCTATCACACATTAATGTGCTCTAACACGTTGTAAGCTTATGGTTTCAGATTCTATTTCACTCCCATCTCTGGGTTCTTTTCACCTTTCCCTCACGGTACTATACGCTATCGGTGACTAGTTAGTATTTAGGCTTACCCAATGGTCTGGGCAGATTCCAACAGGATTTCACGTGTCCCGCTGTACTCAGGATCCTACTAGGTATAAAATGGATTTCGTATACGGGGTTATCACCCTCTATGACATAGCTTCCCAACTATTTCTACTATCCATCTTAAGTCCACATTGTAGTCCTACAACCCCGGCAAAGCCGGTTTGGCCTGTTCCCCTTTCGCTCGCCACTACTGAGGGAATCACTTTGTTTTCTTTTCCTCTTGCTACTGAGATGTTTCACTTCGCAAGGTATCGCTTCACTAACCTATGTATTCAGTTAGAGATAACTAGCATTACTACTAGCTGAGTTTCCTCATTCGGAGATATACGGGTCATAGTTTCTAATCAACTAACCGTATCTTATCGCAGATTTGCACGTCCTTCTTCGCCTTCTAGTCCCTAGGCATCCACCATAAGCTCTTAGTAACTTATTATGATATCCTTCGCCCTTAATTTTTGCAAATTAAGAACTTTTATTGTTATTTTTATTTAAAAAATTTTTTTTATTTTTGTGAAAATATAAAAAATTAGACAAAAAGATTGTTAATAATATTCAGTTTTCAAAGAACTATCTTGAGAGAAAATACTCTCAAAACTAAATAGAATCCGACATAAAAATAAATTATTTTTATGATTTGTAAAAATGTACACTATTCATAAAAGTGTTAATTTTAAATTTATAAAAATTAAAATAACTCCGTTAGAAAGGAGGTGATCCACCCCCACATTCCCGTAGGGGTACCTTGTTACGACTTAACTCCAATCACCAATCCTACCCTAGACGCAAGACTCCCGAAGGTTATCTTAACGGTTTTAGGTATTACCAGCTCTCATAGTTTGACGGGCGGTGTGTACAAGACCCGGGAACGTATTCACCGCAACATGTCTGATTTGCGATTACTAGTGATTCCAACTTCATGAGGGCGAATTGCAGCCCTCAATCCGAACTGAGACAAGCTTTTTCTGATTAGCTCCCCATTACTGGTTTGCAACAGTTTGTACTTGCCATTGTAGCACGTTTGTGGCCCTAGATATAAGGGGCATGATGATTTGACGTCATCCCCACCTTCCTCCAACTTGCGTTGGCAGTCTCGTTAGATAAAGTAACTAACAATAAGGGTTGCGCTCGTTGCGGGACTTAACCCAACATCTCACGACACGAGCTGACGACAACCATGCACCACCTGTCATCCGGTTAACCTCCACTACATTTCTGTAGCTTTGCCAGAGATGTCAAACCTAGGTAAGGTTCTACGTGTATTGTCGAATTAAACAACATGCTCCACCACTTGTGCGGGTCCCCGTCAATTCCGTTTGAGTTTCATTCTTGCGAATGTACTACCCAGGCGGGTAATTTAATGCGTTAACTGTAATACCGACACATTACCATGCCGACATTTAATTACCATCGTTTACGGTGTGGACTACTAGGGTATCTAATCCTATTTGCTCCCCACACTTTCGAGCCTAAGCGTCAGTTGTAGCCTAAGTTTTCGCCTTCGCCTCTGGTGTTCTTCCATATATCTACGCATTCCACCGCTCCACATGGAGTTCCAAAACTCTCTACTACACTCTAGACTTACAGTTTCCAATGCAAACAACCGTTAAGCAGTTGTCTTTCACATCAGACTTGTAAATCCGCCTGCGCTCGCTTTACGCCCAGTAAATCCGGATAACGCTTGCATCCTATGTATTACCGCGGCTGCTGGCACATAGTTAGCCGATACTTATTCAAAGGGTACAGTCAAATAAAAAACATTTCCTTTTCTTACATTTCTTCCCCAATAAAAGAACTTTACAATCTTGTAGGACCTTCATCATTCACGCGGGATTGCTCCATCAGACTTTCGTCCATTGTGGAAAATTCCCTACTGCTGCCTTCCGTAGAAGTATGGGCCGTGTCTCAGTCCCATTGTGGCTGTTCTGCCTCTCAGCACAGCTATGCATCATCGACTTGGTGAGCCGTTACCTCACCAACAATCTAATACAGCGCACCCCAATCCAAAAGTGTTGCAAACGCAACTTTAAATACACCTACTTGTGTAAATGTATGCTATGGGGTATTAGCTAGTTTTTCAACTAGTTATCCCCCTCTTAAGGGTATGTTGGATACGTGTTACTCACCCGTTCGCCACTAGGTATAAATACCTCGTTCGACTTGCATGTATTAGGCATCCCGCTAGCGTTAATCCTGAGCCAGGATCAAACTCTCAAAAATTGAACAGATTCTATTTAGTTTTCAAAGAACTTTCTTTTAAATTACACAAAAAATTTTAATTTTTTGTTTGTAATTTTAAAATATCTTTCATTTTAATTACATATTAAAAATTTATAAATTATATTATAAATAGATAAATAGTACGAAAAACAAAAGCAAAATTATTATATAACATATATACAAGATTTGCAAAAGAAAACGAAATTTCTTATATATACAACTATATTATCTCACCAATTGCGCCATTTAGTGAACTTTTTTTAAAAATAACTTTTTTCATCAATCCTGTTAAATCTTCCTTTGATTTAACCAAAATCTTAATATACTCAGAAGTAAAACCAGTTTGATATCCTTCAACTTCAGATTTTTCAAAAACAACATATGATTCTTTATTAATAAAATCTTTAATTACTGATTTTCTAATTTCATAATTAAGTTTTGTAATTTCTTTAACTCTTCTTTTTAAGATGCTGCTGTTAATGCTAGGATATAAAGCTGCTCTAGTATTCTTTCTTTTAGAATATGGGAAGATATGCATATCAAGGAATCTAATCTTTCTTAATCATTCCATTGAGATTAAATGATCATCTTCACTTTCTGTTGGAAAACCAACAATATAATCTGTTGTAAAAGTTGTCATCGGAGATTTAGTTCTAATATTTTCAAGAAGATGATAGAATTCTTCCATTGTATATTTTCTATTCATATCCTTAAGAACCTTATTTGAACCAGATTGCAAACATATGTGTCATTGTTGGCAAAACCTTTGTTGATTTTTGGTAATTGTATCAATAATTAAATTAGTAATTTGAAATGGTTCTAAAGATGAAATTCTAATTCGAAAGTCTCCAGGTAATTTTGCAATTTCAATAATCAATTTCTCAAAATCATTTTCTTCATCTTTATAACCAGCAATATTAACCCCGGTAATTACAATCTCTTTATAGCTTTTTCCAAGTTTAGTAATTTCTTCAAGCACATCAACTAATTTTTTAGATCTTTGTCTTCCCCTTGAAAAAGGGATAATACAATATGAGCACATAAAATTACAACCATCTTGAATCTTAATAAATGCTCTTGTATGGGTTGTAAAATTAATATTCTCATTTTCCTCAAAGGGGTTTGATAATAGTAAATTTTCAATTTTTGCAATTCTTTCTTTTTTCATCAAATATTTGATTAATAAATCATAAACATTATTTTTATATTTATTTCCTAAAAGAATATCAATATTTAATGTTTTACAAAATTCCTCATTCATCTGGGTGAAACAACCTAAAGCAATCACGATTGCATTAGGATTATGTTTTTTAGCCCTCTTAATAATATTGATTGATTTTGTATCAGCCTTTGAAGTTACTGTGCAAGTATTAATAATATAAACATCAGCAAATCCATTGAAAGGTTTTTCAATTAAACCATTCATCATAAATTGGTTTCTAATTGAATTTGATTCATACAAATTTACTTTACATCCTAATGTATGAATAGCAAATGTATTTAACTTCATTATTCACCTTCTCTTCTAATTCGTAAATCAAATTTTACTTTATGCATAAAATATTCATGAAAACCAACTGCAACTAAAGAAACTCCATAAGTAATTCCAATTAATAAAATAACATAAAGACTATTGCCACTATAAGTTCAAAAACCAATATTAGCAGTAATTGTAATAAATATTAGAGCAAATAAAATATTAAAAATATTAATAAAAATAGCAATTCAATCAAATGTTAATCAATTCTTTTTCATATGCATTCTCACAAGCCGATATTCTTTTGTTATAAAATATAAATAAATTGACATTAAAAGCATTGAAATTCCACTCCCAATAATGATGGGTAGAATTTGTCCTAAATTGTTTAATGGATAACTAAAAATAAAGAATGCTGAAATTGCGATTCCAATAACGATTGATAGTGAACAAATATGAAATAATACAACTGTAAAAATTGTGGTAACTTTATTTTTTTCCATCTTCTCTTCTCATTTCATTTAGAACAATGCTTGCTAAACAAATAGCTGCTGTTTCGCTTTTTAAAATTGTTTTAGTTAATTTAATAGGTTTAGCAATTGCTAAAAGGTTTTTTAGTTCTTCATTAGTAAAACCACCTTCAGGTCCAATTACTAAATTTATTTTATTATTATAATTTCTTTTTAAATTAATTTCATAGTTATTTACTTCTTGGTATGCCAAGAAATTAAATTCATCATTTCTTAATTGATCAATTAATTTAGATCCACTAATTGGTTCACGAATAACTAAATCATGATGCCGATAGCATTGCTTTGAAGATTCTAAAATGATCTTTTGCATTCGATCATAATTTATTTTAATGTTCTTTTGACTTCTTTGAAAATAAACAGGGGTTAAAGATTGACAATTTAATTCATTTAGTTTAATTGCAGCGATTTCAAAATTATTCTTTTGAATCACTCCTAAATAAATATGGAGGTTATCCACTTCTCAATTAACCTTTTTTTGATTCTTAATTTTTAAAGCATGGTTATTAAGATCACTTAGAATACATTCATATTCAAAATGCTCATCATAGCAAGTAATTAAATCCCCAACTTTCTTTCGCAATGATTTTTTTAAATGAATTAAATCCTTATCATCAATAAAAACTTGATCATCTTTTATTTTAAGTGCTTTAAACTTTGGCATCTAAAATCCGATCTAAAATATAATTAATAAATTTATAAGAGTTTTCTTCACTATAGTTTTTAGCAGTAATAATTGCTTGATCAATGATAATTGATTTATCAATATCATGTGCTTGATATTCTGCATAAGCAGCAATTAAAATTGCTTTATCAACATCTGATAATCTCTCTCAAGTTCAATTATTCTTTAAATTATCAACAATTATTTTTTGAATGAAAGTAATATGTTCAAGAGCATATTCTACAACATGATAAACATCTTCATCATTTTTAATTTCTGAGGGAATTGAAGATGTTAAAAATGATTCTTTCATTAAACATGAAAAAATATATTGAAAAATAACAACCCTTTTTTCCCATTGCTTTAACATAATTATCCAACAATGATATTGACGTAGAAATCATTAACATCTAATCATGAATTTAAAAAATAAATGATGTCTTTTCTTAAACACTCAATTTTTTTAATTAATTCACTTGTTAGTTTTTCCTTAATAAAAATCATAATTTCATTATTTTCTTTTTTCTTGTTAAGATAGATTTTAATATCAATATCATTAAAACAGTAAGCACTATTTTGAAGATATTTTTCAATATACTTTTTTAATGAATCTAATTCAATGAAAATTGCATCATTTTTATATGAACTTATTTTATACATTTTTACACCTACTTATATATTCTCCACTAACTGTATTAACAATTACTAGCTCTCCAGTTTTAATAAACTGGGGAACATCAATCTCTCATCCAGTTTCTAAGGTAGCTTTTTTTAAAGCAGTTTGGACACTATTACCTTGAACAGCTTCTTCTGCATATTCAACTCTTAAAGTGACAGTGTCTGGAAGACTTAATCCAAGAATTTCATTTTCATAAATAATCATATTAACTTCAGAACCTTCAATTAAAAAATTCTTTTCTCATTGAAGTTTTGCAATATTAACTTCATATTGCTCAAAATTTTCTAAATCCATGAAAACATAATTTGCTCCATCAATATAAGAGAATGAACATTTCTTCTTTTGAACATTAGCTTGTTCTAATTTTTCTCCAGTTAATACTTCAATTGTGATTGTTGATGTTCTTAGGTTCTTCACCTTACATTTAACAATTCCTTCTCGCATTGCTGTTTTATTAAAAGAATTTTCAAGCACTAGATAAATATTATTTTTATAAATAAATGTGTGTCCAGCTCTTAAATCTTTTGCATGAATAATTTGTGCCATGGTATAAATTCCAATTAAATCAATTTATATCATTATAAAATAAAAATAAATAATTACTTATGTAATTATTTATCTAAATCTGCTTTTGTAATTTTTGGTGAGTTATGTTCAATAATCTCAAAGAAATATTTTTGTTTTCTTTTTCTACCTGTATCTAATGTAGGCTTGTGAGTTGGTTTTGGAATTTCAAACCCAGCAACTGGTGGAACTGGAGTTGCTGCAGAAACAACTAGTTCAACTTTTTGATTAGAAGGAGGGTGTCCATCTAGCATGCTTTTTAATTTAGCATTTTCCTCTTTTTCTTTTCTTAATTCATCCATAATAGTCTGGAATTCAGAAGAGTTAGTTGTTGTTGTAACCCCTTTACTTCTTTCAAGTGCTGAGATTCTTAACTCATATTCATCTCTTAACATTTTAAGTGCAGTATTATTAATTAGATCTGAAATTTCATCTTCATTTAAATTAGCTTTATTTTTTACATTTTGAGACAATCTTTTAATTTCTTTTTCTTGTGCTTCAATAATGTTAGTTAATTCAACTAATCTTTGATTGTTTGCTAATCAAGCCTTTTGTGTTGTTTCTGATTGGCTGTGTAATTTTGAAACTTCATTTAGAGCTAATTTTTTACTTTCATTTTCAATGAACTCACTAATATCATCTTTAGTATAAGTTTGGATGTTGTCATTTCCCCTAACTTTTACGATCTTAGTTTTTGGAAGTTCACCAGTGTAGTATTCATATTTCATATCTTCATCTCCATATTCATATTCATAGATCCCATCATCTTCTAGTGAAAGGCCTTTTTTATTAAATTCTTCTTCTCATTTACTATTATAAGGTAATGTACTCTTATTTTTTAAAAAAATGTCATTTTTATTTATGCTCACAGGTTGTTGATATTCAACAATTGGTCGCGACATTATTTTTTCAAGGTTCTTATCAAACAAGGATTTTGATTTTTCGATAATGTTTTCATTGTTCATTGATTCAAAGACATTAACTTCTAATTTGGTTAGTCTTTTATCAATTGAACTAATTGATTCATTATTTTTTGCAAAATTATCATCAATTTTATCTGATAAATTATCAATATTTATTTTTAGTTTTTCATAAATATTGTTAATACTTTCATCTAAGTTTAATAAATTACTATCAATTGAAAAGCTAGGAGTAAAATCTTGTTTATTTAAAAACGTTGATATATATTGATTCCTGTATCTCATTTCTTCCCCTTATAACCTTCTTAAAACGCATTCATATAACATATTTAATTATAGCAATCTTTTTTTATGATTTGATATTAATTTCTCAATTGATGCTTTTTCATCACTTGAAAGACTAGTGTCTGGTTCAAAGGTTTTAATCTTAGGACTTGTTCTAATCCCTTTTTCATGTTCAAGGACAATGTCTTCTAATAATGAAATTCTTTGGTTGTTTGCTAATCAAGCACTATGTGATTTGTTTAGCTCACTATTATTTTCTTCAAATAATTGAATGAAGTTTTTTAACTCTGAAGAAATGATTTCTTCAGCATATTTTAAAACAACTTTTTTAATTTCTTCCTTGTCTTTCATATTAGGATCAATTGGGAATTCAACTGTTTTTAATTTTTCTTCAATTTTTTGATGAAGTTTTACATCCATATCATTCATAATTGCAAGAATTTCTTGATGTAGATTTTCTGTTGAAATTTCTTGTTTATGAATAATATTTGTAATTTGATTATTAATTGCTTCATTGCTAGCTTCAATTGAACTTATTTCTGCTTTAATTGCATCAATTTTTTCATTTGTTTTATCAACATCACCGCTAATAGGGTTTAATCCCAATTTCTTAATAGCATCATTTAAATCTAGAATTGTTTTTTCTAATGAAGTAATTCTTTGATTATTTTCAGATCATGAATTATATAGTTGTTTGATTTCTGTTGCAGATGTATCAACATATTTTTTCAGATCATCAATGTTTTGGTTGCTTGCAATTACCATCACATCTTCAATTAATGATTCAATTCTTAAATTACAATTTCAAATTTCATCAAAGATCATTTGACTGATTTTAAAATTTTTCTCTGAAAGTTTTTTATAAACTTCTTTAATTTCGGTTTTAATAACTTCATCATCATGAGTTAATTTTAATAATTCATTCTTATAAGGAAGTTTATTAATTTCTTTACTAACAATTGCATAAACAATGTTTTCAATAGATTTCACAATTTCTTGATCAGCAAAAAGTGATCTTGAAGAAACAGATTCATTAATATTTGCACCTAATGAATTAATCTTTTCATCAATTTGATTAATAATTTCTCTGATGTTATCTTCAAAATTCTTTTTGAAAGTAAATAAGTTGTCCTCTAAAATTAAATTTTTACTTTTCAGTGCTTCAATTTCATTTGTAATTGATCCATCTAATTCTAATAAATCGATTAGATTTTCTTGCATAGAAGAAGTAGTGTAATCTAATTCATGAATATCAGCATTTTGTTTTTGCATTTCTTCATGTAAAATTGTTTCAAGTGATTTTAGTTTTTCACTATTTAATTTTCAATCTTTTTGGATTCTTGCAATCTCTTTTGAAATATGGTTACTAATTACTGCTAACTCATTAATTTTTTCTAAACCAATTTTTTCATCAAATTTAGAATTCACATCAACAATTAATTTCTGAATTTTTTCATTAACGATTTCATAATTATTATTAATTAGATCATGAACAATGTGGATTGCCTCTTTATTTTCATGAATACTATCATTAACAATATTAATCATTTCCATTGATTGGTTAAACACCCCTTCAATTTTTTCATTAAATTTGTAATTTAATTCATCTTTTGATTCTTCAACTAATTCATTAACTTTATTTAATAAGATTGTTTTTTGATGATTTAGATTTTTTTCAATTTTTGAATTTGAATTAATAATTTCATCAATCTCACCTTTTAGACTTTGATCAATTTCTAATAAATCTTCAATTCTTCTTTTTAATTCTTCAGAAGGTTCATATTCATCATTTAGACTTTCAATCTCTCTAGTTTGACTATTTAATAGTTCTTTGAATGAATTCAATTTGAAATTATTTAATAATCATAATTTCTTATTTTTTTCAATTTCATTATTAACATTAACATTTAATTCTTTAATTTCATTAATTCGGTTTTCAAATTCAAGACTTGTAAATTGGTTATCTTCATTCATTTTTTGTTCTAGGAAAATTAAATGTTGGTTGCAAATATCTAATTCATGTCTAATTTCATCATTAATTTTTTCAAATCGCATGCTTGAATCTTCATTAGCAAGTCTAACACTTTCTACTAATTCAAGTGTTTGATTTAATAATGTGTCCATTCTTTCATTTAATTCTGAAGCAATTGATGCAGATAAATTATCAATTTCTGTATTGATTTTTTCATTTAAATCAAATTCTAATGAATTAATTTTTGATCTAATTTCATTATCAATTGTTGCTATTCTTTCTTTCATTTTATCTTTATGAGAACTTAATTTCGCTTTGATTGCTCCTGTTTCTTCATAAATTAATTCAATTTCTTCTTTAATATGATTTTCAGATTCATATAATTCTTGGATTCGATCAAATGATAAGTTTCATACTTCTTCATTACTTGCACTTAATAATTTTAATTCTTCTGATTGAGTTAATAAGATTTCCTCAAGTGAAGATAGTTTTTGATTATTTGCTTTTCAAGCTTCATAGATTTTTTGAACTTCATACATTGAAAGGTCATTGTCTTTTCTTAATTGATCAACTTCATCATATAATGCTTTAAATTTTGGATCTTCTTCAGGTAAGATATTTAAAGTTTCATTAATTTCAAAGATTCTGTTATTTACATCAATCACAAAATTATTTACTTCATCTTTTAAATCAACAATTTGCATTGAGTTCATTTCATTAAAGCTGTGAACCTCATTAATGATGTTAGTAATTTCTGTATATAGTTGAGTTACTTTTTCTTCAATGTTACTATTGATTTCATTAACCTTAGTATCTAATTCAGTAAGAACTTCTTCTCTTGTTTTATTAATTTCAACTAAAACATTAGAATTAATGTCATTAATTCTTCCTTCTAACTTATCTTTTTCTTCATTGAATCTTGCTCTGATTTCATAATTATCTCTAAAGATATTTTCAATTTCTTCTTTAATATGATTTTCAGATTCATATAATTCTTGGATACGATCAAATGATAAGTTTCATACTTCTTCATTACTTGCACTTAATAGTTTTAATTCTTCAGATTGACTTAATAAAATTTCTTCTAGTGAACCTAGTTTTTTATTATTAGCCATTCAAGCTTTATGAATTTCATCAATCTCAACTGCAGTTAAATCATGGAATTGTTTTAAAGATTCAATCTCTTGCATAAAGTTTTGGAATTTAGGATCTTCCTCTGGAATTTGATTAATTAAAAAGTCTAATTCAGAAATTTTTGAATCAATTGTCATCATTGTAATTCTTGTGTAATTATCTAAATTACCAATTTCTTCCATTAAGATTTGATTACTATCTGTGATTTCTGTAATCATGTTTAAAGTTTGTTGATATAGGATTTCTAATTTTTCACCCATGTCATCTTTTAAATCACTAATTTTTTGATCAGTTTCAGAAGTGATATTTTCTTCAGCTGTTCTAATCATTTCTTCTAGAGCAACTTTTTCTTTTGCTACTTGTGTTGTAAAATTTTCTTCAACAGTTTCTAACATTGATCTAAACTCAGTGATTTTTGTATTTAATAATTCTTTATTTTTAGTTGTCTCACTTAAAATAACTTTTTTCAATCCATCATTTTCTAAGTAGATTTTATCAATCTCTTCTTTGATTTCTTTTTCAGAAGCATATAACTCTTGAATTCGATCATGTACATCAACATAATTATGTTCTTGTTGTTGACTTAAATAAATGATATCCTCACCTTGTTTATCTAAGATTCCTTTTAGAGCATGGATGTTTTCATTATTTGCACTAATTAGGTCATAGTTTTCTTGCATTCTCTCAATTGAAACTTCTGAAACTTCTTTTAGTTGAGCTAATTCAGTAAAGATCACTGCAAATTTTGGATCTTCTTCTGGTACTTGATTTACAATTAATTCAAGTTCTTTAATTTTTGATTTGTTAGCATTAATTTCTGCTCCAAATAATAATTCAAGGTTAGCAATTTTTTCAACATTTGCAACATTCTCATAATGGATTGAATTAATTTGTTCTAATAATTCAAAATGTAAATCCATTAATTTTGTATTTAATTTATCTTCAATGCTTACTGAAGCTTCTTCTAATCGATCACTTAATGCTGCTTTTTCTTTTGCAATATCTTCTTTAATTAATTCATTTTCTTCATGAATTTTTTCAATTTCTTCTTTGATTGTTTTTTCAGAGTTAAATAATTCTTGAATTCTATCAAATGAATTAGTAAAAGCCTCATTACTACTATTAGCAATGAATTGAATTTCTTCAGATTGAGCAACTAAAATTTTTCTTAGTGATTTATTTCTTTGAATGTTTTTATTTAATTTAGTTTGAAGTTCAGTGATGTTTTTTGATTGTTCATCACTTCCTTTTTGAACATCTGCTATTAAGTTTTTAATTTCAATATATCTTGGATCATGTTCAGAAATTGATTTATGTAATTCAGCTAATTCATTCATTTTTGCATCAACTGAAAAGAAACTTTGAATTGTATCATTTTCAATGACACCAATTTGTTTATTTAATTCTTGATTACTTTCGTTTAAATCACTAATTAAATTCATAACTTCATTGTGAAGGGTAATTAGTTTTTCTTCTAAACCCTCATTTAATTCTTTAATTTTATCATCTGTTGCAGTTGTTAATTTAGTTTCAGTATCTAAAATCTTAGTGTCTAGTTCTTCATTTAGAATTTTAATTTTTTCATCTAAATTTCTTTTTTCATCTAATAATTTTTTCTCTAATTCTTCATTAACTTTATTAATTGCTTGGATTTCATTTTTGATTGATTCTTCACTTTTGTATAAATCTTCAATTCTTTCATATGAATCATCAAATGCTGCTCCCGTGTTTTGAGTCAGTAATAAGATTTCTTCAGATCTTTCATGAAGGATTTTTTCTAAGCTAGTAATTTTCTCATTATTAATATTTCAAGATTCAATTAATACTTCAACATCTTCTCTTGTTTGAATTGAAGAATCTTTGATTTCATTAATTGTTGCAAATAGATCATGGAATTTTGGATCATCTTTTAAATCTAATTTAGAGAAGTGTTCTAATTCAGCAACTTTTGAATTAAGTTCAAATAAATTTAAAGATACACTTTCATTTACAAGTGAGATTTCTTCATATGAATTTTTGTTTTCTTGTTTTAGTTGATCAATCATACTGATTGTTTCTTCATAAAGTTTCACAATCTTACTATCTGTTTTCTCAGTTACTTTTTCATCAAGATCAGAAATCATTGTATCAATGTTTGTGCTTACATCATTAATTTTTGTTTCTAATTTTTCTTTTTCTTCAGATAGTTTAGTTTCTAGTAAATTATTTGTTGATTGAATTAAATTAATTTCTTCTTTAATTTTAGCTTCATTATCATATAGAATTTGGATTTTATCATATGAGTCATCAAAAGCATCTTTACTCATTGAAGATAAAGATTGGATTTCTAAGCTTTGGTTAATTAAAACTTCTTCTAAAATTTGTAATTTAGAATTGTTTGTAATTCAATCTTCATGAATTGCTTGAATTTTTTCTGCAGCTTCTTTATTTGATGCTCGCATCTCTTCAATTGCTTTTTCAATTTCTAAGATTTTTTCCTCACTAACATTGTATGATTTTTTCTCTAATTTTAAAATCTTATTATTTGATTCTTCAATTCTGTCTAATAAGTATTCATTTGTTTTGTCGATCTCAATTCTAGCTCTTTCATTTTGCATTTGAACATTATTGATCAGTTCAAGTGTTTCTTGATATAAAGCTTGAAGTTTTTCTTCAGTTTCTCTTTGAATCTTATTATCTAAGTTATTTAAAATATCATTGATTTCATCATTAACTTCATTAATTTTTAATTCAAGTTTATTAGAGCTTTCACCGATTTGGCTTTCAAGGTCACTAATTTTCTTAGTTGTTTCATCTAAAATTAATCCAGGAATTTCTTCTGTTTTAGAACTAAATTCTTTATGTAAGTCATCAGCAACATTGTGAATGTCATATTGAATTTTTTCATCAAATGAATCCATTAAATATTGGAAGTCATTGTAAAGTACACTGATTTTGTCTTCCATGCTCTCTTTATCTGATGTTAGTTTTTTCTCAATCTCAGCATTAACATTTTTAATTTCAGTTAATTCTAATTTTAATTCTTCACTGTTTTTCTTTAATAATTCGATTTGACTTAGGGACTCAACAATGTCTTTGTAATCATCACTAATATTTAGTTTCACGATCTCTTTTGTATTTTTTGTGATGTTTTCTTTTAATGTTTCGATTTTGTCATTATTTTCATCTCACATTAAATGTGTTTTTTTAACATCATTTTTAAATTTATCTAAAGTTGCATAAATGTGTTCAAAATTATTACTATTTTCTCCATAGATATTCATTTGATTTTCATTAGCAAACATTAACTCTTGTTCAAATCCATTTAACCTTTTATCAATACTCATGAATAATTCATCAAATCTTTTTTGAGAATTAATCATTTCATCAATGATGTTTGAAGAAATTGTATTCATTTCATCAATTGAAGCTTTTAGTTTATTATCTCAACCATTAATTGTTTCTTTATTTTTTTCTAAAAACTCTTCTTTGATTTCAGAAATTCTTTCTAGGAATTCCTTTTTCATGTTTTTATTATTTTCTTCAGACTCAGATGATAAAGTTTCAATTGAATCTAGAATCAGTTTCTCATTCATCTTGCTAGTTTCAATGATTTTGTAGTTAAGTTGATTATCCCTATCGTTGATCAGATTAAAAATGTTTTGCTCTAATTCATATAATTTAGCATTAATCTCATAATTAATTTGTTCAACTCTCTCATAGATCATGTCTAGTTTTGATTCATCAATTCGGCTAGACCTTCTTCTATTATTACTTCTATAATTTTCCATATATTCTCCTTCTTCATCTTCTTCTCAATCATCTCAAGGGATTTCTTCGATGTCTTCATCATCTATTGTTGTATTGTTGTCTGGTGGTTTTGGTTGCTGTCCAAGTAGTTTTTCTATTTGTCTATCAATTGAACTATTTTGGACTTTATTTTCAATGGGGATGTTAGCATCCTCTAATAATCTGTTTTTTTCTTTTAATAATTCTTTTATGCTATTTAGTTCATCCCGGTATTTGCTATCTTGGAATGAACTTGAATCGTGGATTTTGCTTAATTCCGTCCTGAACCTGTCATTATTAATACCAATTAAATCATTTAAATTAAATAACATTTCCTTAATTGTTTCAATTTGATCATTTAAATAATTTAATTTACTTGATGATTCTTCTTGTAATAAATTAGTATGTTCATATAATGAATTTGCATTTTGATAATCATTTTGTAATAATTCATCACGTAATTGAGCAGCAACATTAACAATTTCATTAAAGTTTTGATAATTACTATCTAATAGTTCTTCTCTTAAATGAGATAACATATCATGATACATCATCGAGCTTTCATCAACTCGATCCATTAGATTATAGTTAATGTTTGTGTTAATATCTGCTGTTTCATAGATTTTATTCTCAAGATCAGAGATTCGACTATGAATATCAAAGCTAGATTCTTGGGTTGTTGCTAGGATATTTTGATGAATATTGTCCTCAACTGATGCAACATAATCTAAAATCCCATGAGTGCTTTGATCTACTTGTGTCATTAAACTATTACTGATATCTGCATTAATATCATGTGACTCATAGATTTTACTTTCTAATCCAGAGATTCGATCATGAATTTGCATATTGCTTGCTTGGTTAGATGCAAGGATATTTTCCTTTAAGCTTTCTTCAATAACAGAAATGTAATTAAAAAGGTTTTGAGTATTTTCATCATTAACTTTTGTTATTTCCTCATATAAGGAATGAAAGATACCATCATTAATCTGAGCAGGATTCATATGGATTGCTTCTAATAAAGAATTTTGACTTGCATAAATTTCTTCTCTTAAAAGTGCTAATGCTTCTCCAAAGTCATAATTGATTGCAGATTGATTATCAACACTTGCAAGAATATTGTTCTGTAAATAATTCAGCGCACTAAATAATTGATCTGCATTTTTATTATTAGTGTCAATCACAACAGCCATTGCATCTTCGCTTAAACTCTTACTCGCAATTGAACGAATTAATTCCTTATTTTCATTAATTTCTCTTCGAATATTTTCAAATTGATTTGATAATCCTTGAATGTGTGATAAATCAACTGTTTGCATAGTTGCCCTTTGTGGGATAATTTGTTGGTAAGAAATTGGTTGTTCAACAGGTAAAACAACTGGTTGTTGAATTGTGTAATTTGGTCAAAATGAAGCATTTGTAGCATTACCAGGAGCAGTTCTTCCTTGAGGATTGTTTGCTAAAATATTCTTAAGGTCAGCAATTTGATTACTTAAGTTCCCTTCAACGCTTGAAATAAAATTAAAAAGTTGTTGATTCCCGCTATTGCTGACTTCAACGATTTTATTAAAAATTAAATCAAAATCATTTCCATTGATACTTTGATCATTATAGTATTGATAATTCTCATTATTATCAAACTGGCCTGCTTTATTTTTTCTCGCCACAAAGAATTACCTTCCCAATAATTTTAATCTTAATTACAATATATATATAATAATATAATATTTTTGTCGTATTTTACCATAAAAATTTTTACATACAAGATATAAAAATAAAAAAAATAAATTCTTTTAAAATTTATTTTTTTATACTAATGAGATAATTGCTTTTTCTGTATTATCACCAGTTCTTTTACCAAGTTTTAATACCCTTGTATATCCACCATTACGGTCCTTATATTTCTTTCCAAGATCATCAAATAATTTTTTTAATAAATCATCTCGAGAAAGCTTTTTTGTATCCAATAGAATAGCTGCTGCTTGTCTTCTTGAAGCAAGGGTATTTTTCTTTGCTAAAGTGATAATTTTATCAACATGTTTTCTAGTTTCTTTTGCCTTTGTTAAAGTAGTTGTGATTTGTTCATAAGCAATCACATCAGAAACTTGTTGACGAATTACCATTTGCCTTCAAGCAGTTGTTTTTCCTTTTTTATTAATGTAAGACATCTTTAATTACCTTTCATCTTTAAATTTAAGATTTCTTTCTTCAATTTTCTTAATGATTTCTTTTAAAGATTTTTTTCCTAAATTTCTAATTTTTTCAATTTCTAATCTTGTCATATTAGTAATTTGGTGAATAGTTTGGATTCCTGCTCTTTTTAGACAATTATATGATCTAACAGATAAATCTAATTCTTCAATTGGAATTGATAATGTATTATTATTTGGTTGATCAAAATCATCTTTCATTAATTTCATATTTGAAATCTTCTTATTAATTTCTAATAAGGGATTGTAATGCTCAATTAAAATCTTACTTGCTAGTGATAAAGCATCAGAGGGAGAGATTGCAGAATTTGTAACAACTTCAAGTGTTAATGCATCATTTGTATCTCTTTTTGAAGTTTTAATTTCATCCACTCAGTAACTTGCTCTAATAATTGGTGAGAAGTTAGAATCAATTGCAATAATTCCAATTGAATTAATCATTTCTTTGTTTTCTTCAAATGTTTTAAATCCTCTTCCAACTGTTGCGTAAAGATCCATTTGAAATTTTGTGTTTTCATTAACTTTACAAATATATAAATCTGTATTGATAATTTTAAACTCTGGTGGACAATTAATATCTTTTGCAGTAATAATTCCCCCAGTCGATTTGATTGTCATCACTGGTCATTTTTCAAGTTTTGTATGTTCAAGATCATCTAATGACATTACTTCATCATCAAATTTAATTACTAATTTCTTTAAATTTAAGATGATCTCAGTCACATCTTCTTTAACACCCTTAATTGCTTGGAATTCATGTGAAACTCCAGGAATTTTAATTGCAAATAAACTTGCACCAACCATGTTTCCAATTAAGGCTCTTCTTAAACTATTACCTAAAGTATTACCAAAACCTTTTTCTAAAGGTTTAATAGTAAATTTACCATAATTCTTATTTTCTTCTAAAGTGTCAAATTCTATATTGTATTTTAAAAATTTATTCATATTCTTTCCTCTTACTTCTTATCTTGGTTTTTTAGGTGGTCTGCATCCGTTATGAGGAATTGGTGTGATATCTCAAATTTCTGTGATATCAAGCCCTGCAGTATTTAAACTTCTAATGGCAGTGTCTTTCCCAGCACCTGTTCCATTAACTTTTACTATGATTGATTTTAACCCTAAAGAAATTGCATTTTTTGCAACAGCTTCAGCTGCAATTCCTGCAGCATATGGAGTTGATTTTTTGCTCCCCTTATATCCAATTGTTCCAGCACTAGATCAAGAAATAGCATTGCCTTCTAAATCTGTTAAGGTAATAATTGTATTATTAGAAGTTGAATGTATGTGTCCAATTCCTAAATGTGAAGATAATTTTTTTTTCTTTTTTGCCATATCTCCTCCTAATTATTTACTTTCCATTTTCTTATTTGCAACAGTTTTTCTAGGACCTTTTCTTGTTCTAGCATTTGTCTTTGTTCTTTGTCCTCTTACAGGAAGACCTTTTCTATGTCTAATCCCTTTATAAGATCCAATTTCCATTAACCTTTTAATATCCATTGCTCGATTTCTTCTTAAATCACCTTCAATTACATATTCACCAATGTTTTTTCTAATTAAAGATAATTCATCATCTGATAATTCAGATACTCTTTTGTTTAAATCAATTTTACATTCATTTAAAACTTTTGTACTAGTCGACTTGCCAATTCCAAAAATATATGTTAATGAAATTACAACTCGCTTGTTATTAGGTATATCGACTCCTAATATCCTTGCCATATCTTATTACCTCCTTTTATCCTTGTCTTTGTTTATGTTTTGGAGTTTTACAAATTACTTGTATTCTTCCTTTTCTTTTTATAATTTTGCAATCTTTACAAATTGGCTTAACAGATGCTCTGACTTTCATTTTTTCTCCTAAGAAATTCTATACACAATACGGCCACGTGTTAAATCGTAAGGACTTAACTCAACTTCAACAGTATCACCTTTTAAAATTTGAATTCGGTGAATCCGAATTTTACCAGATACGTTTGCCATAACACTAATTCCGTTCTCAAGTAGAACATTAAATTGTCCTCCTTGAAGCACATCAGTTATTGTTCCTTTTATTTTTATTTTTTGCTCTTTTTCGTTATTCACTATTTTTTTCCTTTAATTTTCTAAAGTTAAGATCTCATAACCATCATCTGTCACTAAGATCATATGTTCCCAATGACACGTTAATTTATGGTTTTTAGCCTTAACTGATCATTGGTCTTTTGGATCAATGTAATATTGGTCACTATCTGTTAGAATCATCGGTTCTAAACAAATAACCATTCCAGGTTTTAAAATTGCACCCTGCCCTTTTTTCCCATAATTAAGGATGATGGGATCTTCATGTAATTTAATGCCACAACCATGACCGCCAAAATCTTTAAGAACTTGATAACCATGGTCATTAACATATGTTTCAATTGCATGGGAAATATCACCAATACTATTACGAGGTTTAATAACCTTAATTCCTTCGAGTAAAGCTTGATAACAAACCTTACTGATTTTTTCAGCCTCTTCATTTTTTCCAATAATTACTGTGAAGGCTGCATCACAAACATAATTATTAAAGGTCACTCCAATATCTAAGGTCAACATATCACCTTCTTGAAGGGCATAGCTATTTGGGACTCCATGAATGATAACGTCATTCACTGATGTACAGATATGACCACCAAAACCTTGATAATCTTTAAATGTACAAATAGCACTCTTACTTGTAATTAATTCAGCAGCATATAAATCAATTGCTTTTAATGTTTTTCCAGCTTTAATATAATCAAGTAATTTGGCTTTGACTCATAATCATATTTTACATGCTTCTTTAATATTACTTATATCAAATGCAGATTTTATATAAATCATGATTTCTTCTTATAACTCTAAGTGCTTTTTTAATTCTTCAATGATTGCTTCAATACGATTACCACCAAGGATATTAATTAAAATACCTCTTTTTTGATAAAACTCTACTAATGGATGAGTTGATTCATAGTATGTTGCTAATCTTTGTTTAATTGTTTCAGCATTATCATCAACTCTTCTTACTAACTGAGTTTGATCATCATCACAAGTATTAGCTACAAGTGGAGGCATAAAGAATTCATTATAACCTCTATTACATTTCGGACAATTCATTCTTCCTGCAATTCTTTTAATAATTAATTCTTCTTCAACATCAATAAAGAAGACTGAAGTAACTTTAATAATTGAATCAAGAAATGTTGCTTGCCCAAGATTTCTTGGAAATCCATCCAATAAAATGTTTCTTTGATCATTTTCTAGACTTTTTAATTTGTTTGCAACTAATTGATTAGTTATTTCATCTGGAACTAATTTCCCACCAGCTAGATATTCATTAATCTTGCCACTTAAAGGACCATTGTTTTCTAATTCACTTCTGAACATTTCCCCAGTTGATAATTGTAGAAAATTGAAGTCAGTCACTAGTTCTTTAGAAATAGTTCCTTTACCACATCCTGGTGGTCCTAATAATATAATTATTTTTTTCATTTAGTCTCCTATCATAAATGAGTAATTGATCCATCATCTGCATTTTGTGAGTCAATATATTTTTGTTCAATACTTTTTTTGTTTGTTGAATATGAGTAGTTTGTTTCAGCACTACAAACTGCTTGTCAGAAGTCTAATGAAACTGAAACCATAATAATGATTCCCGTTCCCCCAATTGCAAGTCCGCTTGGAAGTCCAGTGGTAATTGATAAGAAATATGGCACTGCAGCAATTAATGCTAGAAAGGGTGCTCCAATACAATTAATTCTAATTAAAACCCTTGAAATATATTTTTCTGTTGCAAGGCCTGCTTTAACCCCTGGGATATACTTCCCACTCTTCTTGAAATTCTCAGCAATTTGTTCAGGATTTAATTGAATATAAGAATAGAAGAAAGAGAATAATAAAATTAAAATAACATATAGAGCAAGTCCTGGTCAGGAAGTTAAGCTAAAGAAGTCATTAATAAACTGTGCAGGTTCAGGACCAATGAATTGAGCAATTGTCACAGGGATTGACATGATTGATGATGCAAAAATTACTGGAATTACTCCCGCTGAATTAACTTTAATTGGTAAGTAAGCTAATTCATCCTTTGAAGTTGTTAATGCTTGACCGATTTGTTGAATGGGAATTTTTCTAACAGACCCATGAATAAAGATGATTGAAATAAATAAGATAATAAATAATAAAATATATCCAATAAATGACAGATATCCTAACAAGATATCATTTGGTGAAGTGCTTCCTGTTTGTGTTAACATTGTGAAAACACTTTGGAAGTTAGGTACTAATGATGATAAGATCCCTGAAAGAATGATTAATGATATTCCATTTCCAATTCCTTTTTTAGTAATAATATCAGCAATGAATAAAGAAATTAAAGAACCTGCAACAAATGCTACTAAAATTTTTAAAACTGTATATCATTGTAATTCAAAGAAATTAGTAACTCCATCAATTTCAAATCTTCCACTTTGCATTGATAAACTTAAAACTGCATAGCCCTGGGCTAAACAGAAAAAGACCGTTAAAATCCGACAAATGATTTCAATCTTTCTTCTTCCCTTTTCTCCACTTTTAGAAAGCCTACTTAAGGGCTTAATAATATCAGATGATAATAATTGAATAATAATTTGAGCAGTAATGTAGGGGGAGATTCCAACAGAAAAAATTGAAAGTTGTGAAGCTCCACCCCCTCCTAATAAATCCATTATTCCTAATAATGTATTATCTCCTGCTCCATCGCCTTCAAGAACTTTTACTCCTGGAATAGCGATCAATGCCCCAATTCTAAAAAAAATCAATAAAGATAAAGTGGCAAATAGTCCTGCTAATACCTTTTTACTTTTAAAAACTTTTTTTGCATCTTTTAGAAAGTTGTTATTCATTTATAAAACCTTATACTTGCTTTTACTCTTTTCTAAAGAAATAATTGATCCTTTTGAAAATTTATTAGCTTCCACTTGGATTGGTGTTTTTAAATCCATGTTACCAATAATTTTTAAAGGTAATTTATTATCAGAAATTAATTTCTTTTCAAGTAAAACTTTAGTTGAAACAATTTTCAAATTAAGTTCAACTATTTTTTCTAAAGAAATTACATTATATTTGTTGGCAAAATTTTCATTGTTGAAACCAATTTTTGGAATTCTTCGATATAAGGGATTTTGTCCCCCTTCAAAACCAATTCTTGTTCCACCAGATTTTCTTGAATTTTGTCCTTTTGTTCCTCGTGTACAAGTTTTACCAATTCCAGAACCAAAACCTCTTCCAACTCTTTTGGGGTTATGATTTCTTGAACCTTGCTTGTACTCCATTTTTTCTAATTTCATTTTCTTCCCTTGATTTTTCTTTTATAAATATTATAAATTTCTAATATCTTTATCTCTAAGTGCTGCAATTTCTTTTGGAGTTTTTTGAATTAATAATCCATTGATAGTTGCAAGAACCATATTTAAACTTGTATTTTTCCCTAAGTTTTTAGAATAAGCATCTTTGTAGCCTGCCATCTCTAAAACAACTCTGATTGGACCACCAGCAATAATTCCAGTACCTTCTGGCGCTGGTTTAATTAAAACTCTTCCAGCACCTTTTCTTCCTAGAACTTCATGAAATAAACTTCCACCTTTAGTAATTTTAACTTTTACCATATTATTTTTAGCATCTTTTAATGCTTTTCTAATTGCCACTGGAACTTCGATTGATTTACCAATTCCATAACCTACCATTCCATTTTTATCACCAATAATTACTAGAGCAGAGAAACGCATACTTCTTCCACCTTTAGTAGTTTTAGAAATTCTTTTCACTCGAACAACTTTTTCATTGTAACCTGTAAAGCTTTGTTTCTGATTTTTAGAATTTTTATTTGGTGAGCCAAATTTCCTTTTCCCAAAATCTTTTTTAGGTCCACTAGTTCTATTCCCTGGTTTTCTTTGAAAATTATCTGATTTCTCAGTGATTGGTTCAATCGCTGCAACTGGCTTTGTTTCTTCAACTACCGGTTGAATTACAGGTTGAACTTCAACTTTTGGTTTTTCATGAACTACTGGAGCAACTTCAACTTTTGGAGTTTCTTCAACTTTTGATTGTTCATGAACTATTGGAACAGTTTCAACTTTTGGAGTTTCTTCAACTTTTGGTTGTTCATGAACTATTGGAGCAGCTTCAACCACTTTTGGTTTTTTAACAACCACAGATTTGATTTCTTTTTCTTGTTCCATTTGTTCAGGAATTTGATTATCAAAAAAATTGATTTGATCTTTTGCATCTAATTCAATTAAATCAGCATCTTTGATTGGATCAACTTTATCAGCACTAATTTTTGAAATTTCAGTAAAATTTTCAGACAAAATACTTGATTCACTTTCAACTCTTTCTCATCGATCTCTATTTTCTTTTTCTTTTTCAAAAATAGCTTTTTTTGCTTCTCTGATTTGAGCTTCTTTTTCTGTGATTTCTTTGTATTTCTCTTCTTCTTCTTTTCTGACTTTTTCTAATTCAATTGATTGTTTTTCTTCAACCCGATGAATTGATTCCTCAGTGATTGATTTACCAACAGAATTTTTTACACGTTCTTCAACATCATCTCATTCATTGAATTCTACTTCATGATTGATTAATTCTGCTAATTTTTGAGCTTGGTTTTCTAAGACATTAATGTCTTCTTTTACATCTAAAATTTCTTTTTCTGATGTCGATTGTTTTTTATTTTCACTCATTTTTTACCTTACTTATTTTTATTCTTCTTCATCTTCGTGTGAACTAAACTGATTTAAATCATCATGCTCAGTTTCATCACTTGGTTCATCATGATCTGAATGTTCTTCAATTCCTGCAGCTTCATAATCAATTGGTGCTACTTCAGGAACAGGAATTTCTAATTCTTCTTTTTGTTTATTTAAACTTTCAATATCCATGTTAAGATCAATATCATATTTAGAAGCTTGCTCTAAACGTTTCTTCAATTCATCATATCTTTCTCTTGTAGCTTCAGCTTGAGTTCTGTGCATTTCTGCAAGTTCAGCAGTTCTCTTTGCAGTTTCTTGAGCAATTCTTGCTTCTTCTGCTTTTTTTCTTGCATGTAATTCTTCAAGTTCAGATTCAAAATCAGCTTTTGCTGTTTCTGATTTCACTTTTAGTAATTGTGTTCGAATTACAAATTGTTTTGCATGTACTAATGCATTATTAGCAACTTCAGAAATCTCAAGCGCTTGTTCTCTAGCTCGATCTGACTCTTCTTGAGCAACTGCTACATCTTCAATTTTTCTTGAATATCTTTCTTTTGAAAGTTCAATTTTTTTGATTAAAGATTGTAAATCAGCTTCTTCTTTTTGTAATTGATTTAACAATTCATCTTTAACAATTATTTCTTTTTCTAAAATAATGTTTTTTGTTTCTGCAATTTCAGTAATTGCTTTTGCTTCTTTAATTAATCTAGTTGCTTTTTCAACTTCATCTCTAGCGACAACATCTAGTTTTCTTGTTTCATCTTCTAGTTCTAAAGCTTTAATACTTTTTTCTTTTAATTCTGGAGTTAAAGCAATTCCATAAGCATCTAGTTCATCAATTTTTCTTTGAAAATCATTCATAATAACCTACCTTCTATACCTTTATTTTAAAAAATTAATCCGTTTTTTCGCGCAGAATTTGCAAGACTTGCAATTCTTCCATGATATTTAGATCCACCCCGATCAAAATTAATTTTATCAATTTTTTTCTTTAAGGCTTTCTTTGCAATATCTTCACCAACTTTAATTGAGTTTTCTTTATTTCCATTCTTCAATCCTAATTGTAATGAAGAACTTGAAACAATTGTGATATTTTTATTGTCATCAATTATTTGAGCATATATATGACCATTTGTTTTAGTAACTAATAATCGGTGCAGCCCATTATCAATTGCTTTAAATTTTCGAGAAATTTTTAAATGTCTATTTTTTCTATTTTCTTTTTTATCTAAATTTAATCTTTTCATATTCTGCTACCTCCTATTTTTTACCATCAGCTGTTTTACCAACTTTTCTAATGATGTGCTCATCATGATACATCACACCTTTACCTTTATAAGGTTCTGGTGGTCTTTTCCCTCTAATAATTGCTGCAAACTCTCCAACAACAATTTTATCAGGGCCAAAGATTGTAATTTCTGTTGGTGTTGCACAAGTTACTTTTACACCTTGGGGGATTTCTAATTTAATATTATGAGAATGACCTAAATATAAATCGATAAATTGTCCACTAACAAGTGCTTTATATCCCACCCCAACAATTTTTAATTTTTTTGTATGGCCTTGACTAACACCAATCAAAGCATTATTAATATTTGAGTTAACTGTTCCATGGATTGCTTTTGTAAATTTATCTTCATTTTTTCTTTTCAAAGCTACTTGGTTATTTTCTAAAGTGAGCTTTAATAATTTAGGATGAGCTGCAACTTCAATTGCACCATGTTGGCCTGAAATTTTTAAAACGTCTTTATCTAAGTTTACTAAAACCCCAGTTGGGATATCTAACACTCTATTTCCAATTCTTGACATAATTTTCTCCTTTCATTAAATTATCATATATAAGCGATAACTTCGCCCCCTAGGTTTTTTGTCCTAGCACTTTTGTCAGTCATAACTCCCTGACTTGTTGAAATAATTGCAATTCCCAATCCATTTAAAACTCTTGGCAATTTATTAACTTCACTATAAATTCTTAAACCTGGTTTTGAAATTTGTCTTAACCCAGAAATTGAAGAAGCATTTCCTTTATATTTTAAAGTAATTAATGTATAAGGAATATTCTTTGAATTTACCTTATTTTCAAATTTCTCAATGTAGCCTTCTTCTTTCAAGATCTTAAGTAAATTATTACATAACTTTGATTGTTTCACTTTGATTGCGACTTTTTTTGATTTAGTTCCCATTTTAATTCGAACTAATAAGTCTGATATTGGATCTATGTACATAATTTATTTCCTCCTATCAAGAAGCCTTTCTTACTCCAGGAATTGAACCTTTGTAAGCTAAATCTCTAAAGCATAACCTACAAATTCCAAATTTTCTATTTACAGCTCTTGGTCTTCCACATTTTTCACATCTTGTATAATTTCTAACTTCAAATTTTTGATGCTTTTTTTGTTTTTGAATTAATGATTGTTTTGCCATAAATTATTTCCCTCCTTTGATTTTTATAAATGGTAATCCCATTTCTCTTAGTAAAGCTAATGCTTCTTCATTACTATTTGTTGATGTAACAATTGTGACATCAAATCCTCTAATTCTTTTCACATTGTCAAAATTAATTTCAGGGAAAATAATTTGCTCTTTAATTCCAATTGTATAATTTCCTCTTCCATCAAATGATTTAAGTGGTAATCCCCGAAAATCTCTAATTCTTGGGATAGCAACTGAAATTAATTTTTCTAAGAAGTTTCACATGTTTTCATTTCTTAAAGTAACCTTCACACCAATTTCTTGACCTTCTCTTAATTTGTAAGTTGAAAGTGATTTTTTTGCCTTCGTCTTTACAGGTTTTTGGCCAGTGATTGCAATGATTTGTTCATAGACTGAATCAAGATTTTTTGAGTCTTGAGTTGCATCACCAACTCCAGCATTAATAACAATCTTTTCAATCTTTGGAACTTGCATTACTGATTTAAATGAAAACTCTTTCATTAAAGTAGGAACAATCTCTTTATTATATTTATCTTTTAATAACATAATCTTTCCTCTTATTTACTAGATATTTCTAAATCAGTGATTTTAGAAAATCTTGCCTTCTTATTATTTTTATTCATCTCATACTTAACTTTTGTTGTTGCCCCTTTTCCCTTTGGGTCAATTAAAGCTAATTTACAAAGAGGCAGCGGTTTATTAATTTCTTTAATACCACCTTCTTGATTTTGTTGATTTGCCTTTTGATGTTTTTTCACCATATTAACATTTTCAACAAAAGCCATTTCTGTTTTTGGATTAATTTTTAAAATCACGCCTTCTAGCCCTTTATGCTTGCCAGATTGCACTCTTACTTTATCGCCTTTTTTTAATCTTTTCATAAAGTCTCCTACAATACTTCTGGAGCTAGAGAAACGATTTTTGCAAATCCCTTTTCTCTTAACTCTCTTGCAACAGGACCAAAAATTCTTGTTCCTCTTGGCATATTATCATCCTTAATGATGACACATGCATTTTCATTAAATGATAAATAACTTCCGCTACTTCTTCTAATTGATTTTTTTGTTCTAACAACAACTGCTTTAAAGATTTGACCTTTTTTCACATTTCCATTAGGTTGACATTTTTTAACAGAAACAACAACAATATCACCAATTGAAGCATATCTTCTTCTAGATCCACCTAGCACTTTAATAACACCAACTTCTTTTGCGCCAGTGTTATCAGCAACTGCTAGTCTTGACATAAATTGAACCATATTCTTCTCCTAATCCTATTTTGCTTTTTCCATAATTTTATGAAGTCTTCATCTTTTAGTTTTACTTAGTGGTCTTGTTTCAATAATTTTAACTTTATCACCAATCTTACAAACTTCTTTTTCATCATGTGCATGATATTTTTTATGAGTAATTACAAGTTTGTCATAAAGCTTGTGCTTTGCTCTTGTTTCAACATTAACAACAATTGTTTTGTCCATTTTATCTGAAACAACAATCCCAACTAGTACTTTTTTATTAACTGTTTGCATAAATATTAAATTCCCCTTTGTGCTTTCTTAACGATTGTTGATTTTTTAGTTGTTGTATTTGTTGATTTAGTAACAATTTTCTTTGGAGCTGCTTTTTTTGATGCACTATCAGAACCAGTTGTTGGTTTTGATGGTTCAGCTGTTTTTGCTTTTTTAACCTTAGGTGGTTTGATTTTAGCAATTGGTTTAATTTGCTTTTGTCCATCAGCTTTAGTTCCAAGTTCTTGTTTTTGATCATCTTTTTTAGATGGTTCTTTTAATAAATTGCTATCAGCTGTTAAGATTCCTCTTCCAAGTGAAGTTGTAATTCTCTTTCCATCTTTTAATTCAATCATTGCATAGTCATGAGACGAGATTGAAAGGTCAACATTTCTTTCACTTAAAATTGAAAAAGAAACTGCAATTGTTTTTTTCACAATTTTAACTTTATGAGTTTTATCTAATTGTCCTGCAACTGCTCTGAATCGATATTCAAGTAACTGCCCTTTTAATTTAATAATTAAATCACATAATTCTTTATTACTTTTTTTTCTTAAATCATTAACCATGTGCAAGATCTCCTTTTTTAATTACTTTTCAAGTTACACATAATTTATTGCCAGCTTTTCTTAGAGCTTCTTTCATTTCCTCTTCACCAATGCCAGCAATTTCAAACATCACTGTTCCCTCTTTAACGACAGCAACTCACTTCTCTGGAGAACCTTTCCCAGATCCCATTCTCACTTCTAATGGTTTTTTAGTTAGTGATAAATGAGGGAAAATTCTGATTCACATTTTTCCAGTTTTTCCAAGGGTTTTAGAAATTGCAATCCTTGCTGATTCGATTTGTCGATCAGTTACTCATGCCCCTTGGGTTGAAACTAAACCATATTCTCCAAAAGCAACATATGTATTACCCTTAGCTTTTCCAGTATATTTTGTTCGATGAGGTTTTCTGTACTTTGTTCTTTTTGGTTGTAACATAAATTAAGCCTCCTTATTATTTGGGTTAGCTTGTCTTCTAAAATCAGAATTGCTTCTTTTTGATTTTGATAAGATTGGGTTAATATTTCTTAAACTTGTCCCAAAGATTTCTCCCCGGTTGATTCAAACTTTAACTCCAATTAAACCATATGTTGTATGAGCTTCTTCGATTGCATAATCAATATCTGCTCTAATTGTTGATAGTGGAATGATTCCTTCAGAGTAACCTTCAACTCTTGCCATTTCCACTCCCCCTAATCTTCCAGAAACTCTTGTTTTAATTCCAATTGCTCCTGAAAGTAAGACTTTTTTAATTGCTTGTTTTTGAGCATTTCTAAAAGAAACTTTTTTCTCAATTGCGTCTGCAATTTCTCTTGCTACTAGAACAGCTGATAATTGGGGATTTTCAACTGTCATAACTTTAGCAAAAACTTTCACTGATCTTCCAACAATCCGATTAATCTCTTTTTTGATTTTTTCAAGATTTTGACCTTCTTTACCTAAAAGAAAACCAGGTTGAGCAGAGTAAATAAATAATTCAATTTTATTTTGTTGTCTTTCGATTTCAACATTCGAAACTTGAGCATCCCGATGTTTATGAATTAATAGTTCTCTAATTTTATGATCTTCAACTAATCACTTTGCAAATTGTTTTTTATCAATTGCAATTCATCGTGATTGTCAGTCTTTGTTTACACCATATCTTAAACTATTTGGATTTGCTTTTTGACCCATAAATTATTTACTCCCTTCTTTTTTCTTTGCTACTGGTTTTGATTTAGTTGTTGTAGCAGTTTTTTTTGTAACAACTTTTTTTGGTTTTGTTTTTGTTAAAGAGTCACAATTAGGATTTTTTAAAGCTTTTAATTGTTTTGCTCTTTGACCTTTATTAGCTAGTGCTCTTTTCTTTTTTAGATCTTTAATTTTTTGTAAATCTTTTTTTAATTCTTCTTGATCGTCTGAAACTGTAATTTCAATATGTGAATATCTTTTCTTTAATAAATCAGCAGATCCTCTTGCTCTTGGATTTGTTCTTTTTAAGGTTGGAGCTTGGTTAGCTACAATTTTATAAATATATAATTTTGATCCATCCATTGCATGATTATTAGTGGCATTAGCAATTGCTTGCACTAAAAGTTTTTTAACAATAGGAGCTGCTTTTTTATTTGTATTTTCTAAAATAATTAATGCTTCAGTAACAGGAAGGTTTCTCACAAGATCAACAACAAGTTTTGCTTTTTGACTAGATATATGAATATATCTTTGAATTGCTTTTGCTTTCATATCTATTTCCTATTTCCTGTATGGCCTTTATAAGTTCTTGTTGGAGCAAACTCTCCTAATTTATGACCAACCATATCTTCAGAGATATAAACATTCACAAACTGTTTCCCATTATGAACTTCAAATGTTAAACCAACAAACTCTGGGAAGATTGTACTTCTTCTTGATCAAGTTTTAATGTTTCTTTTCTTTTCTTGTGCATTCATATTAATAACTTTTTTTAATAAGCTAGGCTCAACATATGCACCTTTTTTAGAGCTTCTTGACATAATATATATTCTCCTTAACTTCTTTTTCTTCTAATTATTAATGCACTAGATGATTTTTTACTATTTCTAGTTTTCACACCCATATGTCTTTTTCCTCATGGAGTTCTTGGAGCATCCATCCCAATTGGTTGTCTTCCTTCTCCTCCCCCATGTGGGTGATCGTTAGGGTTCATAGCAGATCCTCTAACAGTTGGTCTTACACCTTTATGTCGGTTTCTTCCGGCTTTTCCAATATTAACTAAATTATGATCTCCATTAGAAACAATTCCAATTGTTGCAAAACAGTTATTCATAATTTTTCTAACTTCGCCTGAAGATAATTTCACAATTGTATATTCTCCAGTTTCATCTTTTCCTAAAATTTGAGAACTTGTTCCAGCTGATCTTGATAATTGACCACCTCTTCCATGAATTAATTCAATGTTATGAACAAATACCCCTTCAGGGATCATTGAAATTGGCATCGAATTTCCAACTTTGATATCACATCCATTTTTACTTGAAATTACTTTATCTCCAATTTTAATGTTTTGGGGAGAAATAATATATTTTTTTTCTCCATCTTCATATGATACTAGCGAAATGAAACAAGTTCGATTTGGATCATATTCAACAGTTTTCACATATGCAAATTTATCATATTTGTCTCTTTTAAAATCAATCATTCGGTATTTTCTTTTTTGTCCACCACCTTTATGACGAACTGTAATTTTCCCTTGGTTGTTTCTTCCAGCTGTTTTGTTTTTACTAACAAGAAGCTTTTTATAAGGACTATCAGTTGTTAAAGATGCTTTATAATCGATTACAATCGTTTGTCTAATTCCACTACTTCTAGCTTTTTTTCTTTTAATCGGCATTTCTTAGTCCTTTCTTATTTCGCTTCTTCTTCATCAAAGACAATTTCAGTCCCAGGTTTTAATGTGATAATTGCAATTTTTTTAGCTCTTGATCATCCTGGTTTTTTTGTTGTTGCTCTTGTTTGTTTTGATTTCTTATTAATAATGTTTACTTTTTCACACTCAATTTTATAAATCGCATAGAAGGCTTCTTCTACTAATTTTTTTGTTGCTTTTTTATTTATTTCAAAGCAATATTTTTTTCGATCTAAAGAGGCCATTAAATAAGTTTTTTCAGTATTATATGGTCTGATGATTACTTCACTTAAATTCATTATGCAAATACCTCCGATAATTTATCAAATGCACTTTCTTGGCAAATTGTAATATGACTATTAACAATATCCCTTGTTGAAACTTGATTTCAATTCTTTGAAGAAATCTTTTGAATATTTCTACAAGATAATTTAAAAGTGTCAGTTTTTTCCTCATTTAGAATAAATAAAACTTTTTTGTTCTCTAATGCTAGTTTTTCTAAGAAGATTGCAATTTTATTTGTTGAAGGTTTTTTCATATTAACATCATCTGCTAATAGATAAATACAGTCATCTTGAAATTTGAATGTGATTGCAGATCTTAGAGCTAATTTTCTAATCTTTTTATTTAATTTAATACTATAGTTTCGATTTGGTTTTGGACCAAAGACAACTCCACCACCAACTCATTGTGGTGCTCTAATTGAACCTTGTCTTGCTTTTCCAGTATGTTTTTGTCTTCATGGTTTTCTTCCACCACCACGAACCTCTGCTTTTGTTTTTGTTGAATGAGTGCCTTGTCTACTTCCAGAATTTTCAGATAAAATAGAATCAAAAATTGCTTGCTTACTTGGTTTTTTTTCAATTAAACTAGTATTTTTTAATTCAACTTTTTTTATGTTTCCTGATAAATCTACTAAATTTACTTTTTCCATTTTTTACCTTTCTTAATTTTTCTAAAAATGCTTTTATGCACTTACTGGAACTTCTTGTTCTTTTACTTTATTATTTTTAATTAAAGGATTAACTTTTTTAAAATTCTTTTTCTTATTAGTTGTTTTAATTAAAACTAATCCGTTTTTTGGACCTGGCATTGATCCTCTAATTAAAATTAAATTTTTTGAAGCATCAACATCCACAACAACTAAATTATGAATTGTAACTAGTTCTTGTCCATAATGTCCAGACATTTTTTTACCCTTCATTACTCTTTGACCCTGGCTTCCACCTCGACCAAAAGAAATTGATCCTTGGTATCTATGTGGATAACCTGCCCCATGAGATTTTGGACCACACTTAAAATTTCATCTTTTAATTGCTCCTGTAAATCCATGACCTTTTGAGATTGCTTGGATATCAACATGATCACCAACATTAAATGTATCAACTTTAATTAAATCTCCAATGTTATACCCTGAAACATCTCGAAATTCTTTAATGTGTTTTTTAGGATCACATTTTGCTTTTTTGAAAATTCCCATTTCACTTTTATTAATATTTTTTTCACTACAATTTAAAAATCCAACTTTTGTTGCAACATATCCATCTTTTTCTAAGTTCTTTGTTTCAAGCACAAAGTTTGGTTCAGAGTGGATAATTGTTACTGGAATCATTTCTCCCTTTTCTGTGAAAGAAGAGATCATTCCAATTTTTTTTCCTAATATCATTTTCATAATTATTTTTCCTTAAAAAATTCCTATAAAGAAATTTTTATTTCAACTCCTGTTGCTAAAGAAAGATTTTTAAGTTTTTGAATTGCTTCTGCTGAAGTATTAGTGATAATTAATAATCTTTTGTGAGTTCTTCTTTCGAATTGTTCCATTGATTGTTTGTTCACATGGGGTGATCGACAAATTGTAAAGATCTCTTTTTTTGTTGGAAGTGGGATTGGGCCTTTAACATCTGCACCTGTTTCATTGATAGTTTTAATGATTTTCTTAACTGATGAATCTAATAATCTATAATCATAAGAAAATAATTTTATTCTTAATTCATTCATAATTTAGCTCCTTCTTAGATGGGATGAGTTTATAACAACTTCCCTTGGTGTATTAAATAAACAAAATAACACTAAAATATTATACTATAAAAATAGCAAATTACAAAAATTATTCTTCACGATTTGAATCGAAAAAATCTACATCATCATCTTCACTATTTGAGACATCTTTAATTTCTGGTAATTCACTTAAATCGTTAATTCCAAAGATATCAAAAAACTTATCAGATACTTTATATAAAAAGGGCTTACCCTGAGTATCTGCTCTACCTAATTCATTAATTAATCCTAATTCTAATAGTTTTACAATTTGTTGTGAAGGATCAATTTTCCTAATGTCATGAATCTTTGTTCTTGTACATGGCGAATTATATGCAATAATCGCAAGAGTTTCAATTAATGAATTATTTAGCGGATTTTTACTAATCTCGTTTTTTTCTTTAAAGATTTGATCATAAATTTCTGGTTTAGTTACAAGCATATATTTTGAACCAAACTTTTTGACCATTAGTCCTCTTTCAGAACTTGAAAAATCTTCTATCAAATCATCTAGTTCTGATTTAATAGAATCATGATCAATGGCTAATGTATTACATAGCTCATCAATTGTTATTCCCTTTTTTCCATTTAAAAATAAAAGGGCTTCAATCAAGTTCTTTTTTCTAGTCATTTTATTCTAAGTTCATCTTTCTAATTCTAATGTCATTATCATTTTCAATGTCTTGTTCTAAGGCAATGTTTCCATTTCTCACTAAAACTAATAATCCAACAAAAGTCACAGCCAAATATTGTTTATTAATTTTTGAAGCAGGAAAAGAGTTAAGAAGATCAAACAATAATATATTTTCATCATGAAATTTTGATAAAAAATATGTGATATCATTTATTACATCATCAATTGATAACTCACTAAATTCAATATTTATTATATCATTTCCAACTGGTTTTAATTTTCTAAATATATTTTGCATTGCTCTTAGAATTAATTTAGGGGAAATTGTAGTCGGTAAATCTTCACTCACAATATCTTCAATTTTAATTTCATCAGTATCTTTTGAGAGCATTCTTGTTCTTTGGATTAGTCTTTTGGATAGGTCTGGAACTAACTCTCTAAATTGCTTCTGCAAAAGAACTCTTTGGATGAACTTATCAGCAGACATTTCATCTTCCAATTTATCTTGATCTGTTGTTTGGCTTAATATCTTTTTTGATTTTAATTCAAAGAAATAAGTGATCATTGAAAGATATTCAGTAATATCATCAATCTTCATCTTATAAATGTTTCTTCTAACATATTCAACATAACTAATTGAAACATATAAAAGATCAATATTTAGAATATCAAATTTTCTTTCTTTAATTAAACTAAATAATAAATCTAATGGTCCATTGAATTCATTAATTTCAATTTCAAATGTTTCTAAATTACTTGTTGTTTTTATTGGCATTTTTCTCTACTAATTCTTTAATTAAGTTATATTCTTTTTCAATAATATTTTGAATGTTTTTTGCTAACAAGTCTCGATCTTTTCCAATGTATTCAGAGTTCTTAATTGGTTTTAAAAACCTTACATGAAATTCTTTATATTTGAATCTTTTATCTTCTTTTGGTTTCAAAACACCAATTGTTCCATAAATTGCAACTGGAACAATTGTTGTTAAAGTATTAATTGCTGGAGCTAATCCAGCTCCTTTAAATTCTCCAATAGTATCACTCTCAATTCTTGTTCCTTCTAAAAAGGAAACAATTGAATGCTTTTTAATTAACTCCTCTTCCTTAGTTAAAACCTTAATAATCTCTCGCGGATTCCCACGATCTAAAACTAATGAGTCAATTAAAACTGATCCCCCTTTAGCGAATGGGTTTTCTGCAATTTCCTTTTTTGAAACAAAGTTAAAATATGGAGCTCCTGGATTTTCTTGAAGGATTTTAATAAAAATTAATGGATCAATGTTTGATTTATGATTGGGTACAAAAAGCACGGGTTTTTTAGGAACATTTTCCAGTCCTGAAAAAATAACCCTTACATTTAGAAAGAAGAAGGCTTTTTTCACCATCTTATAAACTCTTTGGTATCTTTCTTCAATGGGATAAAATTCAGGATTAATTTCATAATCCTTTGCTTTTTTGTTTGCACTTTTGATATTAAATCACAAAACTGTTAAAACAAATGGGAATGCAAAAGCATGTCCAATATTTCTTAATATTAATTTCAGATTCATAAAACATAATTCCTTTCAAAAATTAGGTACAATATTAATAATACAATATTTAATAATTTACACTATATAAATACAATCCATTGGGAGATATTTTTATCCCACTTTTCCCTTTGCTAGGGTAATCTAAAAGCTCTTTAATGGAATTGAAATCGCGTTTGTTTTCTAAAACTAAAAGAGCATATCCAATCATCATTCTTACCATGTGTCTTAAAAATCCATTTCCGTTAATCTTAATAGAAATGATTCCTTTTCTTTTTGAAACTTCAATGAAATTAATTTTTCTAATTCGATAATTAACAATTGTTGTGCTAAAAGAAAAAAAGTCATGCTCTCCAATAAATTCATTTAAAATGGATTGAAGTTTTTCAAGATCAATTTCTTTTTCATAATATAACTCATATCTTTGCTGAAATGGGTTGAATTGTTTATTATTAATTTTAAATAAATATGTTTTATCCTTCGCGCTATATCTTGCATGAAAATCAGGTTTAACTAAAATGACTTTTTTAATATAAAGATCATTATTAATTCTTTTATTTAAAATTCTTCTTAAAATTAATGGCTCAATATTTAAGTTTGCATCAAAATGAAAATATTGATTTAAAGCATGAACTCCCCGATCAGTTCTTCCAGAAGAATGAATAAGAATCTTCTCTTTAAATATTTTTGATAAGGCTTTTTCTAAATGTTCTTGAATTGAAGCTTTATTTTTTTGTTTAGATCAACCATAATAATTCGATCCATCATATTCTAAATTGACTAAATATCTCATCTTATAACATTATAATGGCGTCTAAGACTCCAAAGGGGGTAAACAACAACTGCTTTCCATCAAAGAAACATAGCATTATTACTAATCCAAAATAAAACAAGACAAGACCAAAGAAGATTCAATCAAATAGGGAGATTGTAAATATTCGATATCTAGTTCTCACATTTCTTGGGTTGTATGCTCTAGCTTCCATTGCATTTGATAATTCTTCAGCTTTTCTAAATGCAATTGAGAATAATGGAACAACTAATGAAGATAGTGACTTCATCTTATCAAAGGTATTCCCATTTTTAAAGTCAACCCCTCTTGAAGCTTGAGCTCTCAATACTCTATTTGATTCATCTAGTAATGATGGAATAAATCTAATTGATAATGCAATTGTCATTGATCATTCACTAATTGGTGCTTTTAAATATCTTAAAGGACTTAACAAATCTTCTATTCCATAAGTCATTTCGATTGGTGACATTGTTGAAGTTAATAATGTAATAACAAAGATAATTAAGAAAATTTTAATTGATACATATGCCATTAAAGCTAAAGCAAAAGAAGTCATTGAATATCATTCTGTTTGATAAGCAAAGAAATATAATTGACTAACTCCAGCTCCGCTAAATCCATAATCATATTCAAAATTGTATTTAGGAAATAACTTGCCTAGGCGATCTCCAAATTGGAATAAATTATCTTTCCCTTCGATTCCTTCAATGATATAAAAACCATTTCCTTGATCTTTAAGAGTTCCACCTAAATCAGAAAGAATTTTTTGAAATTCTGCATCTGCAACAATGTCATTAATTATTTGACCACCCCAAATATCTCCATGTGCAAATCATTTACCATCTAGAAAGACTAAGTTTGGGTTAGAAAGATTCATTCAGAAAGGTTTTTGTAAAATATTGAATTTACTTTCTAGATCAAAGATTGTTCCTAAATTCTTATAGCTTATCCAGTTAATAAGGGTCAGCGCAATTGCCATAAATAATATAGATACTGAAATTTTTAGTAAAAGTTTGAATGGAAGTTTACTTAATAGAAAAAGAACAAAAATTGCTACAAATAAAACTAATTGAAAAATGAAACCAGACGGAATAAAAATTAAAACAATAAATAATATTGTCGCAAGCATCTTCAAAGAGGGATTCATCTTATGAATAATAGAATCTCGATAAATATAACCTTCTTGTACCATTATGATTTCCTATCTAATATTTTGATTATATATTCAATTAATTGATCATCAGTTCTTGGTTTTAAATCAATTAACTCTTTGAAAATTGGATTCTTTTCTGATAATGAATTAATAAATTGAATAATTTTAGGCATTTCCATTTTAGTATACTTATATAATATTGGGTTAGTAAAAATTTCATATGGATCACCTTTTAATAAAATTTTCCCTTTATTCATAACTGTTACAGAATCTCCATTTAATAAAACTTGATCCATTGAATGAGTGATAACAAAAATTGTTTTATGATGTTTTTTAAGATCACTAATGATATTCATTGTCTCTTCTTCACCTGATGGGTCTAACCCTGCTGTCGGTTCATCAAAAACTAAGATATCTGGATCAATTGATAAAATCCCAGAAATTGCAACCCTTCTTTTTTGACCTCCAGATAATCCAAAAGGATTTCTATCTAGAAAAATATCATCCATTCCCATTTTATTTAAATATTTTTTACTAATATCTCTCTCAATTGATTCAATTGTTTTTTTCTCTAAATGAAATTCATCTCAGAACTTGTATTTATCAATTTTAATTTGAGCATAAACAACATCTCTTTTAAATTTTCATTTATTAATTTCAAAATGATTAAGAAAATATTCTTTTTCAATGCTTTTTCGAAAAATCTTAAAAAAACTAGAAAGAGTTTTATCAATATTTTTAACAACAACTTTTTGAATATTTTTCTTATTTATTGCTTTATAAATTAATTTTGGAATCCCTAAAGCTTTTGGCCCAAAAATAATATCATTATGAATCGTATCTTTAAATAATTGATATTCAGGGTATTGAAAAACTAAACTAATTTTTCTTCTTAGATTTTTAACATTTTTAATTTTTCTCTTTTTACCAGAGATTAAAATATCATCAATCCTAATGTTTCCTTCTTTTGATTTTAACAATCCATTAAGATGTAGCACTAATGTAGATTTTCCAGAACCTGAATCTCCAATGATATAATGAATTTTTCCTTTCTCATATTCAGAAGAAAAATCATCAATAGCTTTAATTTCGCTAGCAGTATTTTTATCAAATGTTAAAGATAAGTTTTTAATTTCTACTATTTTATAGTTTGACATATGTTAGCTACCAATTCTTCTTTATTTAAAGTCCTTTTAATTTTTGCATCGAACTTATTTAATCCACATGCTATTTTAAGAGTAAAAGGGAAATCTAATTTGATTTTCTGAAGTTCTTTTTCATCACTAAAGATAACACTTGGAATCCCTTGAGAGACAATCTTCCCATTGCTTAATACAATCACTCGATCAGCATTAATAACTTCTTCCATATCATGGGTGATTGAAATCACTGTTTTCTTTCCTTTATCTCTTAACTCAATCATTAATTTCTTCAATTCATTTTTTCCTTTTGGATCTAGCATTGAAGTTGCTTCATCAAAAATAATAATTCCAGGATCAATGGCTAAAATTGATGCAATTGCAACTCTTTGTTTTTCTCCTCCTGAAAGAATTTGCGATTCCATTCTTAAAAGATGTTCAACATCGACTTTTTTCGCTGCTTTAACAATGATATCTTTCATTTCTTCTTGAGGAACTTTTCTGTTTTCTAATCCAAATGCAATATCATCTTCTGCAGTAATTCCTATGAATTGATTATCAGGATTTTGAAAAACAATTCCAATATTATTGCTAATCATATTGATATTAGACTCATTAATTAAATTTCCCATCACATACATCTCTCCAGATGACGGTTTAAGTAAACTTGTTAGGATTTTTGAAATTGTTGATTTACCAGAACCATTGTGACCAATGATGCAAACATATTCATTTTCTAGGATATCAAAAGTTAAATCATCCAAAACAATAACATTCGGGTTATAGCCAAATGTTATATTTTTAAATTGAATGATTTTATTAACATTCTTCTCTGTCATCTAAAAGTCCTATTAGTTTTAAATATTATAATATATTTATGTTTTTAATAATGCATAACATCGATTACACGTATCATTATTCATTTCATATCGAGTAAAATAATTTCAGCATCTCTCACATTTTATTTTTCTTGATTTTTGAACTCATATTACATCTTTTGCCTTTTTATTAATTTCGATTTCAGCAACATTTAAATATTTCGTTAGTTCTTCAAGAGTCAAATCGCATGATGGAAGATCTTGGATGATTAATTTAGCTTCATTGTTTTTATTAATTAATTTAGCTTGTCTAACTACTTCTAGACGACTTAAAACTAAATCTCTAAATTCAAAAAAGTTATTTCAAGCTTTTTCATTAACAACTAATCGAACTCTTCCAAATCTAATTTCTTTAACAATTCTTTCTAAATGCACACTCATTAATTTATTATCAATTTCCAAATGGTCATAAACTTCTTCAGTTGTATGAGGAATAATGGGATTTAAAATTGTCATGAAAGCTTTTAAAATGAAAAATAAAACTGTTTGAATTGATCTTCTAGCTAAATTATTTTTTTCATCACAATAAAGCGAATCTTTAATATATTCGAAATATCATGTAGATAATTCTAATGTTGTTTTATTAATATTCTTAATAACATTTTTAAAATCATAATTTTCATAATATGTGTGAATCTTTTTTAAGAACTTATTCATTTTATGAATAATATATAGATCTGCTTTTGAAAAATCATAATTTAGATCTTTCTCAGTAAAATCACTTAAGTTACTTAAAATAAATTTAAAAATTGTATTTCTAATTCTTCGATATATTTCTGTTGATTGATCAAGAATATTATTTGATATTTTCACATCATCAGAAAAGTCAGAAGAAGCACATCAAATTCTAAAGATATCAGCTCCATATTTATTAAATACATCTGGCAAACTAACAACATTCCCTAAAGATTTTGACATCTTTCTTCCTTGAGAATCTAAAACAAATCCATGCGATAACAATTCTCTATATGGAGCAATCCCATTATAGGCAGCACTTGTAATTAGTGATGAATTAAATCATCCCCTAAATTGATCCTTTCCTTCTAAATATAAATCTACTGGGAATTTAAGATCATGCATTAAAGTATGAGAAGATCCTGAATCAAATCATACATCCATGATGTCAGTTTCTTTTGTATATGTTTTTTCATCATCAGATTTATTAATAAAATATTCTGCATCATGAATAAATCATGAATTGGATCCTTCTTCACTAAATATTTCTAAGATTCTTTTTTGCAGTTTTTTAGTGACTATTGGTTCTCCATCTTCATCATAAATGATTGGAATAGGTACTCCTCAATATCTTTGACGACTAATACATCATTCCTGTCGGTTTTCCACCATTTCCTTGATTTTGTCAATAATGCTATTTCCTTGTTTAGAACTAACATCATCCAAAGAAGAAATAATTTCATCCTTAATCTTTGATAAATTAACAAATCATTGTTTTGTTGCTCGGTAAATAACTGGTTTTTTTGTTCTTCAATCATGAGCAGCTGAATGGGTTATTTTTTCATATTGAATTAAATTACCACTCTCTCTTAATTTTTCAATAATAATTGGATTAGCATCTAAATAAAATAAGCCTTCAATTGTTTCATCATTAACTTCACTAGTGAATTTTCCATATTCATCAATTGGACAAAAAACATCTATTTCATATTTCTTACATGCTAAATAATCATCATTTCCAAATCCTGGGGCATTATGAACAATTCCTGTTCCATCTTCTAAAACATATTTTGCTAAAATTATTTTTGAAATTTTTTCTGGATATAATGAATTGACATATAAATCATGTTCTAATTCATCTCCTTTAAATTTATTTAAAACATTAATAATTTCAATATCTAATTTTCCTAAAAGCTCCTCATGGTTTTTTTCAAGTAAGATTAAATTACCAGCACTCGTTTCAACCCTCACATATTCATAATCAGGATGGATTGCAACAGCTAAATTTGAAGGAACAGTTCATGGTGTTGTTGTCCAAACTAATAGTTGGTCTCCAACTGCTAAAATTTTAGATTCATGAATTTTGAAAGTGAAATAAATACTGTCAGATTCAACATTAGCATATTCTACTTCTGCTTCAGCTAAAGCAGTCTGACTTGATCATGATCAATAGATTGGTTTTAAATCCTTATAAATTAATCCATTATTTAACATATGAAAAAATATCTTAATTTGGTTAATTTCATAATTAGTGTCAAATGTTCTATAAATTTCTGAGAAGTTAGTCATTAACCCCATTGTAGTGAATTGTGTTTTTTGCTTTTCAATTCATGAGGATGCAAACTCTTTACAAAGATCTCTTTTTTCATGAACAGAAAGATCTTTCATTTTCTTTTTCTTTTGTAAAGCAATTTCAATTGGCATTCCATGAGTATCTCAACCTGCAATAAAGACAGAGTTAAAACCTACCCCATTTTTATAACGAACAATAAAATCCTTTAAAACTTTATTTAAAGCATGACCAATATGAAGATCTCCATTTGCATAAGGGGGGCCATCATGAAGTATAAATTTTTCCTGATCAGCATTTTGTTCATAGATGGCTTGCTCTATTTTAAGATCAATTCATCGCTTTTGAAAAATTGGTTCTTTCTTATTCAAATTTGCCTTCATCTCAAAATTAGTGGAAGGCATATTTAAAGTATCTTTGTAATCCATATTTCATAAACCTTTAAATAGTAATTATTTTTAATTATAAACCCTCATTATTATATTTAAAAGAAAAATAAACAATATAATTTATAATAATGAGATTATGGAACTAAGAAAAAAAATTTATGAGTTCATTATTAACTCTGATGAGCTTAAAAAATATAATAAACAAAAGAAAATAATTGCAACTGTTTCTGCAATAATTTCCCTTCTTTGTGTTTTCATTGTTGTCCTAAATTTCTTCTTTGCAAAAGATGTTGGAAATGCATTATTGATCACTGCAGCAGTCATTATGATTTTTAATATCATCTTCTTATTTTTAGGTATTCAGTTTTTTGTTAATCGATTTAAGAAAGCAATATATGCTTACTTTAATAAAAACATTAAAGAATATATTGAAATAAAAAATGATAGTAATATCATTATCAGTGATCGAATTGAACAATATAACTATCGTAAAACAATTGTCACTTTGCTGGCTGATGACCTTGAAATGAAATTAAAAAAACTAATAGATCTTAGTTAAATAGATTCTATTAGTTTTTTAATATCCTTTTTAAAATTTTCAAAGTTATTCTCTGCCTCTTCTGAAGTTTTCCCATAAATATTTAAATATGCTTTAAATTTAGGTTCTGTCCCTGATCTTCTAAATTTGATTGTCATATCATCTTCAAAAAATCATTCCAAACAATCACCTTCAAAATTTCAATTATTTTTCATTAATTTAAATCCACTAAATGACTCCATTTTTAAAGCCTTTAGGTGTTCCATAATTTTAACTGATTTTTGAACCCAATTTAAATCTTGGATTCAAAAGGAAATTGTTTCTCCTTTTCAAAATCCATATTGCTCATAAATTTCTTCTAAAATTTCATCAAATCCAAAACCTTTTTTTTGATAGTGATCAAAAATTTCAAGTGCAAGAGCAGATGCTTGAAAAGAATCTTTATCTCTATTGATTGTTGAATTCAGAGAACCAATTGCTTCTTCAAATGCCACAACTAAATCCATATCATTATAATGTTCATCAATTGCCTTTGCTAGCCACTTAAAACCAGTGCCTGTTCTAAAAACTTTACAATCATAATCTTTAGCAATTCGATCAATTATATTTGTTGAAACAAATGTAGACACAATAAATGGTGGTTTTTGATATCTTTTATTTTTAAGACAATAGTAAGAAAAAATGATCCCCATTTCATTTCCTGAAACATATTTAAATTTTCCGTCTTTTTTTCTTACAACCACAGCTAATCGATCTGCATCAGGATCTACACCAAGCATAACATTTGCATTATGTTTTTCTGCATATTCTAATGATAATTTAAAAGAAATTTCATCTTCAGGATTACTGCTAATCGAATTAACAAATTCATCACTTGGAAAGCATTGTTCTTTAACCTCAATTAAATTCTTATATCCTAATGATCTTAAAAAATAAGGTAGATCTTTGTATGCTGTTCCATGATGGGCTGTAAAAATAATTGGAAAAGTTTTCTCTTCACTAACTTTTGTATTAATTAAGCATTGTTGTGCATCAATGAAATATTGATCTACATATTTTTGATCCACTTCATGAATTAATTTCAAATTTTTATTATATTCAATTTCTAGAATTTGGTCATTTTCTGGCATATTGGTAATAATAGCATCTGCGATATCATTTAAAATTTGAGCACCATTATCTTTATAAACTTTAAATCCATTATATTCTTTTGGATTATGACTAGCAGTTATGATAATTCCTCCATTTAATTTTAATTGAGGAATTAAATAAGAAATAATTGGAGTTGCTTTTAATTCATTGTCTTTAATTAAATAAACTTCAATGCCATATGAAGAAAAAACCTCTGCACAAATAATTGTAAATTCAGAAGAAAATCTTCGATTATCATGCCCAATAATAATTTTAGGAGTTTGATATTTTCCATTTAAATATTTTGCAAATCCAATTGCTAATTGCTTATAAGTAAATTCATTGAATTGTTTTGTTCCAGGTCCTATTTTTTGTCTAATTCCTGCAGTTCCAAAAGCTGGTTTTACATCACTAAAATAAAGAGCGATTTCATCATCTGAATAAGCTTTCATTTCATCCTTAAATGTTTGACTAACCTTTTCGCTTGCCAATCATTTTTCATATATCTTATTCATCTGGAAGTTCCTTTTTATCAAATGCTAATAAAATTAGATCACTTAATTTATATTTTTTATATTTACTATTTTTACAAAAAATATAAATATCACTTTCACTATCTAGAAATTCAGAAATAAATTGTAAACAAATCCCACAAGGGAAAATGTAATTATCGCTGCTTGTTAATAGGTAAAGATTCTTCATTCTTTTATTACCATAAGTCACTGCACTTGAAAATGCTGTTCTTTCTGCACAAATAGTTGCTCCAAAGGAAGCATTTTCGACATTCACTCCCTTATAAAATTTTCCATCTTCACCTTCAACAATCGCAGCAACTTTGAATTTTGAATATGGTGAATAGGATTTTTCTAATAAATTATTTAATTCAATAAAAATATTTTCTAATTCCATTTTATTTAACCTCCCCTAAAATAATTTTTTTCTTTTTTATAGTTTTTGAACTTATTTCAAAACTTTTATTAATCTTCTTAATAATCTCTTTTGTAATTGGAGTATCTGAATAAACTTCCATTAGAGGTTGATTCTTTTTAATTTTTGTTCCGTTATCAAGAAGTAATAAAATTCCTGCATCATAATCAATTGCTTGATCCTTATCAATTCTTCCCCCACCTAAATCAAAAACTGCTTCTCCTAATGATAAAGTTGAAGTAATTTTAAAATGGCCACTTTTCTTTGCAATAATTACTTCCTTATATCTAGGAGCAATTGCTAAATTTTCAAATTCATCTTGAGATATTAGACATTCTTGAGAATGAGTCCATTCAACAAATTTTTTAAATGCCATTCCTGAATTTATTTTTTCTAAAATTAATTTCTTTGATTGCTCATCAGATTTTGATTTTTTGAAGTCAATTAAAATATCTGAAGCAAATGTTAAAATTAATTCTTTTAAATTTTTTGAATCAAATTTACCTCTTAAAAAGTTAGTTGCTTCAACAATCTCAATTTTATTCCCCATTGCTCTTCCAAGGGGTTCATTCATATTTGTGAAATAGCATTTTACTTTCACTTTTTCTTTTTTTCCAATTTTGACACATAAATCACTAAATGCTTTTGCAATCTCTAAATCTTTGAATAAAGCACCATCACCAATTTTAATATCTAAGTAAATATGATTAGCTCCAAGAGCTAATTTCTTTGACATAATTGAGGAAACAATTAAAGGAATTGATTGAACCATTGCAGTATCATTTCTGATTGCATAGAAGATTTTATCTGCAGGAACTATATCTGCAGTTTGTTGAATCACTGCCATTTTATTTTTCTTAAAAATTTTTTCTGCATCTTTAAGTGCATAGGCAGTTCTTACTCCAATTGAATCTAATTTATCAATTGTTCCTCCTGTAAATCCTAGACCTCTTCCTGAAATTTTGAAAATTGGAACATCAAAAGCTGCAAGAATCGGTGCAATAATTAAAGTAACTTTATCACCAACTCCTCCTGTTGAATGTTTATCAACACGATCAATTGAAGAATTGAAAATATAACCAGAATCTCGCATGGCAATCGTTAATCAATAAGTCTCATTAAAACTCATTCCATTAAAGAAAATTGCACTTAACATTGCTGCAATTTGATAATCCTTAATTTCTTTCTTAGTAGCCATATTAACAAAAGCATAAATCTCATCTTTTGTTAGCGTCTGTTTTTGAATTTTTTTATTTAATATATTATTTATATTTGTCATAGAATGCAATACCTATTTCAAGAGCTAATTTACTCATATTAGAAAATCCCTCTTGTCTTTCTATTGCAGGCATTGATGAATGATCAACTAAAGAATCACTACAAGTTAATAAACAAAGTGATTTCTTATTTAATATTTTTGCATTCGAAAATAAAGCAAATGATTCCATCTCAACAACAGCTGCTTTTGTTTTGTTAACTAATTCAGCTAATGGTTTTGTTCCATAAAACACATCTGCTGAATTACATCTAACTTTTTTAATATCAATATTCATTTTCTTAGCAACATCTAAACCAAGCTCAACCATTTTTGGATCAGCTTGTAAAATTTTATTATGAACTTCAATTCCTAATTCATCAGCATATGTTGAATCTGAATAAGCTTCATCAACAATTAAAACATCACCTAACTTAACTTCAGGAAGATAAGCTCCTGCTGAACCAACTCTCATAATAAAATCTGCTTCATAGAATTTAAATAATTCATATGAATAAATTCCAATTGAAGGAATTCCCATTCCATGGCCCATAACAGTAATTTCTTTCCCTTTATAAGTTCCAGTAAAAGCTAACATACCTCTAACCGAATTAACTAATTTACAGTCCTCTAAATAATTTTCAGCAATTCATTTTGCTCTTAGAGGGTCACCTGGCATAATAACAACTTTTGCTATTTCACCTTTTTTTGCACTATTATGTGGAGTCATATTTTTTCCTTTTTTAATTTATCTTTATATATATATAATAATATTTAAAATAATTTTTTATAATATATTTCACTAATCACTTTTATGAAGGAGGAATATGAAAGAGAAATATGATGTCTTAATCATTGGTGGTGGTCCTGGTGGAATGTATGCTAGTATCATTGGTTCACTATTAAATGTTTCTTCTGTGATTGTCGAATCCAATCCTTTTTTAGGAGGACAACCAACCCAACTATATGCAGAAAAAACAATTGCAGATTATCCAGGTTTTTCTGAAATTCTTACTTCTGAATTGATGAATGGGATGACAAATCAAATTAATAGTTTAGCTAAAAAACCTGAAATTATTTTAAATACCTATGTTATTGCAGTTGAAAAAAAAGAGGATAGATTCATTACAAAATTACAAAATGGAAAGATTTATGAAACTGATGCAATTATTATTGCTACAGGATCTGGTAATTTTCTTCCAATTAAAAATGAAATTCTCGAAAGAAAAAACTATAGTAATATTCATTACATTTTTAAAGATTCAAGCATTTACAAAAATAAAAGAGTAGTCATTCTAGGAGGAGGAGATTCTGCACTTGATTGAGCAAATTTTCTAGTTGAAAGAAAAATTACCAATGTTGTTAGCTTAATTCATAGAAGAAGTGAATTAAGAGCAAGACAAGAAAAAGTGG
>JBOFHZ010000002.1:0-5623 GCA_051649885.1 Mycoplasmoidaceae bacterium
CAAATAATTTTTCTTATTTTTCATTATTAATTCCAAAAAAGTTATAATTAATAACTCATATAGAATTATACTCCTTGTTTATAAAAAAAATAAAAATATTAATCTATTTTTATTTTGTTTTATAAACAATTACTTGAGCATAAATAAGAATTTGGTCATAAAGTTTATAACCTTTTTTAACAATGCTATCAATAGTATTTTCTTTTTGACTAGGATCAATTTTAATATCAATTGCTTCCATATATTTTTCATCAAATTCTTGACCAATTTTAATAGGAATCTCATTGATTCCCATTGAACTTAATAAATTCTCAAACATATTAAGAAACATTCTAAAACCAGAAACATAATTTTTAACAGCTTCATTATCAATTTTACTATTAACAACATTATCAAATTGATTAATAATGCTAATTAATTCAATTGCATCTTTTTTAATTGCATATTTCTTAATATTTTTAATTTCCTCATCAGCTTTAACCTTATACTGGTTAATCATCTGAATAATTTTTTCTTGAGCTTCTTTTGATTTTAAAATTAAATCATCCTTATATTTTGTATTAAGATCTCTAAGTTCAGATTCTAGGGTTTCAATCTTATTATTTTTAAGAGTGATTTCATCATTAAGTTTTTTAATTTCTTCTTCATATTTTTTAGGATCAAAAGGTTTTTTTTGTTCTTCATTAATTTTCTTAGTTTTTTGCATTGCTAATTTCCTCTCTTGCAATAATTAACTGTTCTTTTAATTCAATATTATTATCATTAATAAACCTTGACAAAATTTCTAATTCCTTTGAAGAATATTTTTTAGGAGAAGTGTATGTAACAATCGCGATTAAATTCCCTTTTGTTTTAAAAATTCCTGTTGATTTAATGCCTTTGTTTGGAATTGTGATTTCTTCTCCATTTGCAGTATAAGGTTTTAATTTAATGTCAACTAATCCGTATGGAGTTGGAACTTTTGCATTTCCCCCAACAATTGCCATAATTGGATCAACTAATAATTCAACATAAATTTTATTTCCTTCTCTTTGAAAGATTTCACTAGGTTTAACAAAAACATTAATGAATAAATTACCTCTTGATGATTTATTTTGGTTTCCTCTTCCTTCGACAACTAGGGTTTGACCATTTTGAATCCCTGAGGAAATATCAATTGAAATTTTACTTTTTTTATTGATTTGTTTTTTGCCATCACATGATGGACATTTTTTTGTAATTACTTCTCCAGTCCCATTACATGTGCTACAAGGAGATTGAAATTGCATTACCCCTAATGGAGTTCTTTTCTCAGTAACTTGCACTCCTGATCCATGACAAACTGAACATGTATTAATTGCATTTGGTTCATTAGCAGCTCCTGTCCCATCACAAGTATCACAGTTACTCATATATGAATATTCAAAATCTTTAGAGACTCCTGTGATTGATTCAACAAAAGTAATTGTTGTTTCTGTGACTATATCTAAATTTTCTTTTGATCTAGATGTTTGTCTCCCACCGCCAAAAATGTTTCCAAATAAATCTCCAAAGATATCTCCAAAATTCTCTGTAAATCCACCTGAAAAGTTTTCAGAAAAGCCTTCAAAGCCTCCAAAACCATCAAAACCACCAAAGCCTTCAAAGCCTCCATTTGCTCCTGCCTCACCAAATCGATCATACCTTGATCTTTTATCAACATCTGAAAGAGTTTCATAAGCCTTATTAACTTCTTTAAATTTTTCTTCAGCATCAGGTGCTTTATTTCGATCGGGATGTAATTCCATAGCTTTTTTTCGAAAAGCTTTCTTTATTTCAGCTTCTGAAGCATTTTTAGACACACCTAAAATGTCATAATAATCTGCCATAGTACCTCCTTAAATTTACCATAGTTATATATTATCACATAAGAGTGGTAAGTGCTAATATTTTGAAATAAATAATTAAAAAATTATTTACTTTAAAATATTGGTTAACGATTATAAGCCATGTTCTGTACTTGAAAAAGTGTTGATTATTTATCTATGTCGAAACATCAATTTTAGAATTCAGTTCTTCTAAAAAAGTTCCCCTACCAAATTTGGGTTTCTACCTTATGAAGTTTACCGCGTTTCACCTATAATTTTCATTATAATTCGTCACTGTGGCACTTTACAAATGCTACCATATCCTAAAAGGACTTAGGTTTTTATTCGTTGTTACTTAAATTAATAAGTACTAGGTTTTATTTTTTATATACCTACATAAACACTACTACCATCGCAGGTAGTGATAGCATGGACTTTCCTCTACATTAAAATGCAGCAATCAACCGTCGCTAACCAAAAGTATTATATTATATTTTTTTATAGATTTTAAGCATTTTTCGATAACATTTATTCCGATACCTTAATAAATGATCATTCTCAACTGCAACAAAAGTTCATTGGTATGCAAAGCAAGACACAATGAAGATAAAGTCATTTAAAATTTTTAAATCAACCCCGTTAAGATGCTTTGCAAGAAATGGTAATCATTTCAAAGATAAATCGCTTTCTCTTACAAAATTAGCAATATCAAAATAGTTGTCATTAATTCTTGATCACTCATAATCAATGAAAATGATATTCTTACCATCTCATAAAACATTTTGTAAAGATAAATCATTATGCGATAAAACTTTTGGTAAACCTTCATATTTATTTACTAATTCAATATAAAGTTTTTTAATTTTTTCATCTAAGTTCTTAGTATGATCTAAATAAATAAGATAATCATTAATTATGATTTTTTTATTATTTGAAATATCAATTGCATGTAATCTATTAATTTGTTCACATAATAATTTTAACTTCTTTTTCTTCTTAAAAAATAGAGATAAGTTTTTACCAACAATCCATTTTCTAATTGAATTTCCATATTCATCATAAAACATGTAATCAATTGTTACTAGCTTAAGAACCTCTGCTTCATTACTTCTTTTTACAACCTCATTCAGCCCTGCAAATCTTACTTGTCATCTTTGCTGATCTGAAGTTTGTAATAAAAAAGATTCATTGGTAAAACCATGATGAATTTTTTTACATTTAATAATATCTTTTTCTAAATAATTTGTGTTTGTTATAAAGAAATTAATTGGATCGTTGATTGACATAAAAAATTATTTACTATAAATATAATTTGATACATATTCATCTTCTGAGAAATGAACACCATCATATAAATTATAAGTAATGTTTCCATTAACAATTGACATAATTGGCATCCCTCATAATCTTTTTCCAGCATATGGAGTTCATTTAGCAGTTGAATAAATATCTGCATTAGAAATATATCAAAATTTATCTGGATCAACAACAATTAGATCTGCAAAGTAACCAACTTCAATTTTTCCTCTTCCATCTAATTGGAAAATGTTACTCGGATTGTCACAAAGCACTTTTCAAACCATTTGTATTCCTGAATTAGTTGTTGATGCTAAATCAAGCATTAATGGTAATAAAGTTTCAGCTGATGGAATCCCAATTTTATTTAATTCATATTTTTCTCAAAGCATATTAGGAGCATGGTTTGAATAAACAATATCAATGAACCCTCTTTTTAAACATTCTTTAAAAAAGTTAATATCTCTCACACTACTATAACCTGATGGGTTAGAAAGTCTTTTTTGATCAACTGCATTTTTTATTAATTCTTTATATAAGAAAAATAAATTAACATCAAAAACTATTGAGAAGTTAAATCCCTTCTTTTTGAAATTAACAATCCTTGCTACTTCGCTTGGTTTGCTAAAATTATAAAAACAAATTCGATAATCATTTTTAGGAACATATTTCAAGAACAAAGAAAGACCAGGATCTTTCATTGAAACAAAAAGAATTTTTGATTGTTTTTGTAATTCTAAAATTCTTTTATAGAATCATTTAATAAATGCTGGGTCTTCAACATCATAGTTATCTTCAACATCACCAATGTTTAAAATATTGAAAATAAAACCATTTCGATCATCAAAGTGAGTAAAAAAATCAATGACTGATGATTCTCCAATATTTGCTAGAAGAGATTGATTTAATGAATCAATTGCATAAAAACCAACAGGAGAATTACCTGTATGAATATTGATTAATGAAGTAATTCCTCCTTTTGTTAAAGCTTTTGCTTCTTCTCTAATTTTTTCAGGATCATTTAAGTTATCAAAAAGATTTTGACTTAAATCAATAATTCCTGGAAGAACAATTTTTCCAGTTAAATCAAATGTTAAATCTGTTTCAACACGAATGATCTCCCTTGAAATTTGTGTAAATACATTATCTTCAATCAAGATATTAACATTTTGATAATTTCCTAATGAACAATTATTAAGTAATATTTTCATAGTTCAACCTATATATTTTTAATTAATTTTATATTAAGTTATTTAATTTGTAAAATCAAGTTATTTTATAATATATTTACATAATTTTTTCTTTGAGATTATAATATATATAGTGTATGCAGATGTAGTTTAATGGTAGAACACAACCTTGCCAAGGTTGATACGCGGGTTCGATTCCCGTCATCTGCTCCATTTATACAAATATAAAACTAATAACACCTTGGTGTTATTTTTTTTATTTATAAGTCCTTCAAAATTACTTAAAAAATTATTTTAATGAGATTTTAAGATCTTTTAAGAAAGTATCAACTAGTTGATTAACTTCTTTTTCATTTCCACATAAAAGGGCTTTTTCAGCTAATTTAACACAATCTTTTTGATTAATTTTAGAAAGTAAATATTTAGCCATTGCAATTGAAGATGCAGACATTGATAAAGCATCTAAACCTGTTTCTCCAAGGCCTAATAGTAAAGGAATTGAGTGAATATCTCCAGCCATTTCACCGCACATCGCTACTCACTTATTGTGTTTTTTAGCTCCTCTAATTGTTAAATCAATCAGTCTTAATAAGGCTGGATTATTCGGTTGGTATAAATATCTTATTTTTTCAGACATTCGATCAACTGCAAAAGAATATTGAATTAAATCATTTGTCCCAATTGAGAAGAAATCAGAATGTTCTGCAAACTTGTCTGCTAAAATTGCTGATGATGGGATTTCAATCATCATTCCAATTTCAATCTTATCTGCAACCTTAACTTTTTCTTTTTTTAATTCATCAATTCATTTTAATGTATGTTCTTTTAATTTGACAAATTCATCAATGGTTGCAACCATTGGGAACATAATTCCTAATTTACCAAAAGCAGAAGCTCTTGTTAATGCCCGAATTTGAGTTTTAAAAATTTCTTTATTATCAAGTGAGAATCGAATTGCTCGATATCCCAAAAAGGGATTATCTTCTTTATCAAATTTATAGTATTTTAAATTCTTATCTCCACCAATATCTAGAGTTCTTACAACAACTAATTCATGGGGGTTTTTTTCTAGAACATATTTATATGCTTCAAATTGTTCTTCTTCTGTTGGTCAGTTCGAATTATCCATATAAAGAAATTCACTTCGATATAATCCGACACCTTCAGCACCAGCCTCTTTTAAAACATCAGCATCTTTTGGCATTCCTATGTTAGCTTCAATTAGAACTTCATGACCATCTAATGTTTTTCCCTTTTGTTTTTTATATTGTTCAATCTCTTGATTAAATTTATCAAATGCAACAACTCTTG
>JBOFHZ010000003.1:0-24882 GCA_051649885.1 Mycoplasmoidaceae bacterium
AGTAGATATGAATTGCAAAACAAACATTGAAGGTATTTATGCAATTGGCAATGCTAATTTCTTTGAATCCAAGCCAAACTTAATTATTTGCGCTTGTTCTGAAGGGGCAAGAGCAATCTATCATCTAAGAAATAAAAAAATCAAAAAACGAATTTAATTTTTTGATTTTTTATTTAGTTTCATCAACTGCTTTAAATGCAGCTTCATAATCTGGATGGTCAGTTAGAACATCATTATATGCAGCATATGTAATTATTCCATCACGATCAATTACAAAGATTGCTCTAAATAATGTCATATGAGGATCCATTAGTACTCCATAATCCTTCCCAAATTGTCTTGTCCTATAATCTGTTAAAACAATTGCCTTTTTGTTGTTAGCTTGGCATCATCTTGAAAATGCAAATGGTAGATCAACTGAAATATTAATTAATACAACTTCATCATCATTTTCGTATTTTTCTAGAAATTTCTTAGCTTGAATATCACAAACTCCTGTATCAATTGAAGGTAAAATAGATAAAATTATTACTTTTCCTTTTCAATCATCAAGTGTTTTAGGATCCATTGTAATGTCATACAATTTGAAATTTGGAGCCTTATCTCCCTTTTTTAATTTATTCCCAACTAATTTATATGGTTCTTTATCAAAAATTCCCATTGTTGTCCTCCTTAAATTAATGTATTAAAAATATAGCATAAATTAAAACATAATCTATAAAACTTTTAAGAATGGTAATTATTTAATATATTATAATTTTTATAAACTTTAAATTAGGATTGAACAATGAGTTTACTAGATGAATTAAAAAAGAGAGAAATTATCAATAATATTACAAATGAGACAAAAGCTACTAAATTTTTCAAGGATAAGAATAATGGAGTTTATGTTGGTTTTGATCCATCCTTCCATTCACTTCATTTAGGAAATTTAATTATGGTAATTCTCTTAAGAAGATTTAATGATGCTGGATTTAAAACTTACGCTGTTCTTGGGGGAGCTACAGGAATGATTGGAGATCCTTCTGGGAAAAATTCTGAAAGACAATTACTTTCATTAGAAAAACTTCAATTTAATAAAGATTCTATTGGAAAACAATTAATTGCATTTACAAAATCTAAAGTTGTAGATAATTATGACTTTTATAAAGATTTTCATATCCTTGATTTCTTAAGAGATGTGGGTAAAAAAATTAATATCAACACAATGCTTGAAAGAGATATTATTAAAAACAGATTAGAGATAGGAATTTCTTTTACTGAATTTACATATTCAATTCTTCAAGGATATGATTTTTACTATTTATGAAGAAATGAAAATGTTAATTTACAAATGGGTGGATCTGATCAATGAAGTAATATCACTGCAGGAATTGATCTAATTAAAAAAGAAGATCTTAATAATAATGCATTTGGAATGACAATTAATTTATTAACTAAGAAGGATGGTTCTAAATTTGGAAAGTCTGAAGAAGGAGCAATTTACCTTGATAGTCAAATTACTTCTCCATATGTAATGTACCAATTCTTTTATAATCAAGCTGATGATGATTTAGAAAAAATGTATCATTTTTTTAGTTTCAAATCTCTGGCTGAAATTAAGAAAATTCTCAAAGATCATTTTGCAAATCCTAAGTTAAGATTAGCTCAAAAATTATTATCTGAAGAAATTGTTACTTTCATTCATGGAGAAAGTAGTGTTCAACAAATAATTAAAATTAATGAAATTATTTTTAGCAAAGCATTTGAAAAGTTAACAAAAGCAGATTTTGAAATGATTGCAATTGATAATATTACTACTCTAATGAAAGATGATGAGATTAATATTATTGATTTACTAGTTATAACTCAATTAGCAGAATCTAAAAGTAAAGCAAGACAACTTCTTAGTCAAAAATCTATTAAAGTAAATAATCATGATATTATGGATCAAAATGTGATCATTTCTAAAAAGGATGCTTACTTAGAAAAATATTCTGTAATTCAAAAAGGCAAAAAGGATTTTAAAATCATCAAGTGAGCTAATTAATTATGAAGCAAGTTAAAGATTATATAATTTCCAATGGGAAAAAAATTAATTATATTATCACTTATAAGGATGTTAGTAGAATCTCTTTAAGAGTTAGAGGTGGAGTTCATGTTACTTCTCCATATTATGCAAGCAAAACTGATATCATTAATTTTCTTTATGAAAATGTTAATTTCATAAATTCTATTATTGAGAAAAAAATGGACAATGAACATTTTAATCTAGATAAAAATATTATGCGAATGGCAGGAAGCGATTATAAAATAATTACTAATTTAAGAGCTAGTAAAAGCACATGAAAGATTGTTAACAATCAAGTTATTCTTAATCTTAAAACTATTCAAGATAAAGAGGGCGTTTTAAAAAAAGTTCTTAAAAAAAAGTGTGAGGATTATGTTAATAAAAGAATTGCAGAAATTTCTTCAAGAATCAAAATTCCATATAATTCTGTCAAAGTAAAAGCAATGACTGCAAGATGAGGACATTGTGACCGAAAGAAAAATATTGTTATCGCTGCAAAAGTCATCATCCTAGAACCAGAGATGATTGATTATCTTTTAATTCATGAATTATGTCATGTAATTGAAGCAAATCATTCTCATCGATTTTGAAACCTAGTTGAAATGTATTGTCCTAACTATAAAGATATTAGAAAAAAAATGAACCAGATTGGACTAGTTCATTAATTTTTTTTTAATCAGCAATTTCTTTCTTTAGAAATTCTGTGATGAACATATTTTCAACTCCAACAAAAACATTTGTTGCTGCTTTTTTTAATTCATCAGGTGCACCATCAACTGTAATTGCAACATCTGATAATTTGAATAAGTTAATATCTAAAAGCGAATCACTTAAAGTCATAATTGCTTCTCTTGGAAAACGATAATTTTTATTACTATTAATAACTTCCATGCAACTTTCTACCCCTGCTTCTTTTGAGGCAATTAGTAGTTTATCTTTTTGAATCATTTTGTATGATAAAGAAGGGAATAGTCCATCTAATAGTGAAATTAATTTTTTAAGATCAGTGTCTTCAAAGAAAGTTACAACAACATTTAAAAATTCTCCATTTTTTGTAATTGAATCTATAACTTCATATGCAAGTGCTGAATTATTTTTCTCAAACTCATCAACTTTGCTTTTAAAATATTTATAGTTGTTATTTCAGATAAAAGTAAAACCATTTTTTTCTGTTGCTACAACAAAGATCTTTTTACAAAAATCAAAATCAATTCTTTTAATAACTTTTTCTAAATCCTTGAAATTATTTTTTTCAATTAAAGCTCTCTTAACAACTTTCTTTTTCTTATAAGAATATATTTCTGTTCCATAAGAAGCAATAATGAAAGTATCCTTGTTCGGGATTAAAATATCTCTTCCTAATTTTGAAATAATACTTGAATGAAATTTAGTAACAAGTGTGAAATGTACCTTTTTATCCAATAGGAAATTAATTGTTCTTCGCATTTCCCCATTTTGAATAATTTTATTTTCTTTAGTATCAATTTGCGTATTGTCAATATTCATTAAAATTCATTTAATTTTTCCCATTTCTAACTCCTTTTACTTTCTTTATATTCTTTATCTTCTTGATCCATCTTTTTCTGACTTGCTATAAAGTCAGCTTTCTTATCAATTGCTTCTTGAGGTAATTTCATTTGAGTATGAATGTAATCAATTTGGGGTTTTGTTAATGTTTCTAAAATGATTAGTGATTCTACTATTAGGTCTAATTCTTTTTTATTCTTATTAATAATGTTTCTTGCATATTCATATTGTTTATTAATTATTTTATTAATTTCATTGTCAATCAACTGTGCAGTTTCATTTGAATAGAATTTATTTTGATAGGGATTCATTGTTCCTTCACTTGGGATGTATTGTGTCATTCCAAGATCACTCATCCCTAATTGAGTAACCATTGATTTGACAATATTTGTTACTTTAAATAAGTCATTTGAAGCTCCTGTCGAAATTTTATCTTTACCATAAATAATTTCTTCAGCAGCTCTTCCCCCAAGAGTACTTGCAATGATTGCAAGTAAATCTGTTTTTCTTTGAACAGATAATTCTTGTTTTTCAGGAGTGGATAAAGTATATCCAGCAGCTTTTCCTCTTGGAATAATTGTAATCTTCTGAACAACATCAGATCCTGGTGTATGTAATCCAACTAATGCATGCCCAGCTTCATGATAGGCAATTTGTTTTTGTTCATCAGGTGAGATTACTCTTGTTTGTTTAGCAGGGCCTGCAATTACACGATCAATTGCCTCATCAATATCAATTGTACTTACAACATTTTTATCTTCTCTTACAGCTAATAATGTTGCTTCATTTAAAACGTTTTCTAATTGAGCACCTGAAAATCCAGGTGTTCTTCTTGCAATATCTTCTAAATTAACACTTGAAGAAATATTTTTATTTCTTGCATGAATTTTTAAAATCTCTGCTCTCTCTCTAATATCAGGTAAATCAACAGAGATATGACGATCAAATCTTCCAGGTCTAATAACTGCAGGATCTAAAACATCTAATCTATTTGTAGCAGCCATAACAATTACTCCGTTATTTGGCTCAAATCCATCCATTTCTGAAAGCAGTTGGTTAATTGTTTGATCTCCAATTCCTCCTGAACTATCGAACTTCCCTCGCTTAGATGCAACAGAATCGATTTCATCAATAAAGATAATTGATGGAGCAGCTTTAGCAGCCTTTGAGAATAAATCTCTAATTCTTTTAGCCCCAACCCCAACTAACATATCTTCAAATGAAGATCCAGAAGCTTGGAAGAAAGGCACATGTGCTTCTCCAGCAACAGCTCTTGCTAATAATGTTTTTCCTGTTCCTGGTGGTCCATAAAGCATTACACCTTTTGGAGTTCTTGCTCCCATTGCTGCATATTTACTTGGATGTCTTAAATAGTCAACAATTTCAATTAATTCATTTTTTTCTTCTTCGATCCCTGCAACATCTGTGAACTTCACATCTGATTCTGCAACTTTTGCTTGAGATTTTCCAATTCCAAAAACTGAATCATTCCCTGATGTTGATTTTGTCATTGCTCGCATTGATCAAAATAAGATTCCAATTAAAATAATAAAAGGTAAGAAGCTAATAATTGTAGCTAATGGATTAAAAGGAATAACTGGTGCAGTTGCATTAGCTAAAATTGATTGCACATCTTTATTAAATTCTGTTCCTGTAAGAATTGGTTTTCCAGTTGACTCTCCCCCAATTGGAGTCCCAACTCCTGTTTTAGGATTAAATTCATAACCTCCAATGATGAAGTTATCATTTGAATCTATTCAAATTTTCATGATAAAACCTTGGAACAATGCATTTGTATCAATATATAAAGAGATCTGCCCTGTTGTTGCTCCATAAACTGCTCTTAAATTAGTAGCTTCTCTATATGTGTATGATGAATTTGCTCCAAAAGAAAATTTTAATTCTTGTTTATTAGAATTATCAGTAATATAGTTAATGTCTGTTACTGTTCTAACTGGTGGAGTGAAAGTACTACTAAATTGTCAGAAAGCAATCCCACCAACAAGTAAAAAAGTAATCCCACTTCATAAAACAATTTTTTGTCTTTTTTTAACTCGCTCACTAGTAGCAGAACCAGCTTTTGCACTTGTCGGTTTACTTCTTGGTGGTTTTGGAGGTTTTGGATTATTAGCTGGAGGGGCAGTAATTTCTTCACTAACTCCTTCAGTTTTTAATAAACCATATTTTCTTTTAAATATTTTATTCATTTCTTTTCCTTAAATTCTACTTTATATATTCTTTTTTAAGAACACCAATAAATTCTCAATTTCGACATTTTTCTTCATAATCAAGTCCATAACCAACAATAAATTCATTGGGTATTTCAAAACAACTATAATTTGGTTCTAAATCAACTTTTCTTACCCCAACCTTATTTAAAAATGTAATTAATTTCATTGAAGCAGGTTTTTTTTCTTTTAGTTTTTTCATTGCATATAAAATTGTATGTCCTGAATCAATTATATCTTCTACTAAAAGCACATGTTTATCTTTAATATTAATTTCAATATCTTTAATTAATTCAGGAAGTGATTGAGCCTTGTTAGTTCCTCTAAAACTAGAAAACAACATAAAATCTAAAGATACATCTCTTTCAATCTGAGTAGTTAATTGGCCCATAAAAGGAACACATCCCTTTAAGATTCCAACTAAAACGATATCATCTTTAACATTTTTATATTCTTCATCAATTCATTTAGCAGCAAGTTCAATTGCTTTTTGAATTTCAGGTTTTGTAATTAATATTTTTGAAACATTTGAATAATAAGCTTTTTTATTGTTCATTGCTGTCTTCCTTTCTTAATAGAACTATGCAATTACATTGAATGGTATTTTTATCTTCTTCCCATCTAGTTGCCTTGACATTAATGTGTTTGCAACCAGTTAATTGCTTTAAAGAATGAGCAATTTCTTTTTTATAATTACCTAGATAGATTTTTTCACAAATAATTGTTAAATCAAGATTATTAATTTCATAATTTAAAAATTTCATTTTGGTTAAAGCATCTTCTAAAATTATTGTTGAGGATAAATTTCGATTTTTTTCATCATTATCTTTAAAATGATCTCCAAGATCTCCAAGTCCTAATGCACCATAAATTGCATCAGCCAAAGCATGTAAAACCACATCCCCATCTGAATAAGAAACTATCTCAAAATTCGTTTTTATTTTTAAACCACCTAAAGTGATTCCTGACTCATTGATTTTTAATGTATGAATGTCATTAGATTGCCCTATTCGATACATCACTATTCCTCATTAAATAAAACACTTTTAATTATAATATATATATTAAGGTTATTATTAAAATAATGGTCCTAAATGAATAAATCCTTAAAGTCTTTTAAAGGCTTATTTTTATAATTTTTAATAATTTTACCGTCTCCAATTTCAATAATGTGATCAGCTAGTTTTGCAACCCTTGAATCATGTGTAACTAAAACTAAGGTTGTCCCTAATTTATTAATCTCTTTTAATGTCATTAAAACTCGGTAACTAGTATAAGAATCTAATGATCCTGTAGGTTCATCTCCAAAAATAATTTTGGGATTTTTTACAAGTGCTCTTGCAATTGAGATTCTTTGTTGTTGCCCCCCTGATAATTCACTAGGCATCTTTTTGACATGATCTTGCAAATCTAAAAATTTAATAATTTCATCAACCTTTGATTTAGGTAACTTGTCTTTTGATAAACAAGTTCCAGAATTAATATTATCCATTGCACTTAAAGTAGAAAGTAAACCATATTCTTGGAAAATAAAAGAAACATTATTTCTTCTGAAACTAATTAGTTGACTATTACTATGATTACTTAAATTGCAATTAGCTACAATTACATCTCCCTTAGAAGCTTTTGTCATTCCAGACATCACATTCATTAAGGTAGTTTTACCAGAACCTGATTTTCCCACAACAACGAGAAAAGAACCCTTCTTCACAGAAAAAGTTAAACCTTTAAGAATTTCAACATCTTGTCCTTTATTTCTAAAATTTTTATAAACATCTTTTAAATCAATGATGTTATCTTTTTCATTCTCTTGATACATCTCTTCATATTTTTTCATACTAGCTCCTTTCTACTTAATTGTTTTAGTTAAATTTAATTTTCTAATTTTAATTCAATTTATAGCAAATGTGATCCCGAAGAAAATTAATAAAGAAGAAGAAGCAATTAAATAATCTGCAATTGTAATTGGAGCAATTAATAAAATATTTGTTGTACTAAATATTAAATTTAAATATAAAGCATTAACAAGAATTGATAATGGAATTGAAATAATGATTCCAAGAAAAACAGCTACAAAATAAATACTAATAAATGAGATAGCATTTGAAAAGTTTTTCAATCCTAAAATTTTAATCATTCCTGCAATTTTCGAAGAATCATGAATTAACATAAAGACAATTAGTGAAATAATAATTGAAGAAATTAAAACAATAATTGAAAGAATTGATGTCTGAATAATATTTGAAGTTGAAGACATATCATGTGCAAGAGACTTCATTGCTTCAATTGAAACAATGTTATCTAGAAGTGAAACATAAACTGAATCTCCATATTTGGAAATTAAATCTTCTTGGAATTGTTTCGCAGTTGCTAGATTAGCAAAATTGACCGGAAGTTCATAATTAACAATTGCTGCTGCTTCTTTCATGTATTCATATTTATTATTTGGTTTCGATAATATATCTAAGAAAACAGATGAAGAAAATCGATCATTACCAATATAAATTCCACTTGGAGAATATGAAGAAATAGTATTATTTACTTGGACTAACAAATCACTATTACTCATAATTGAATTAAATGGTTGTCCTAAAGGATTTGCTTCATTACCAGTCTTAATAAATCGATTCATTCCTGTTAATAGATTTGCATAGTTTTGCAATGTATAAAATTCTTTTGCTTGGAATGTATTAACAATTCCAAGAACTTGTAATTTTGATGTGCTGATAGTTTTTTCAAATCGATCCACATGATTTAAGATTTCGATATCTAAGATTGAACCAATTTTTAAATTCAATTCATTTGCTGCAAATTCATTTACTAGAATTGGAGTAGTTTCAGGTAATACCCCATTAGGAGGTAAAGGATTTTCATTTTGGTATTCTGCTAGTAATTTTAATAAATCAACATCATCCTTATTTGTTAAAGAAAGAAATCTAGAATTATCTTTCATTCCCTTAAGATCACTTTTATTAATTAAATTAACATTACTACCATTAATTTTTTCAATTCTCATTTCGACATTAGTATATGTTTCATCAAATAACTCATTATCTGATGTCATTAATGGAACCTTGTGGAAATTAATTGTATAGTTTTGATTAGAAATTTTATATCGATCAAATAGATTCATGATGAAAGTGAAGAATTCTGAATCAATAATAAAATTACCATTAATAATTTTTGCTGGATCGATAATTAAATAATCATCTTCAGGTGTATCATTAACTATTTTATTTTTAAAAGAGTTTGGATCATTAGCAGTTGAATTTTTTGTATACTTCAATAATGTTTCAGAATATTTTACATCCTCACTATATGTTCCAACATTGCTATTATTAATATTGATAATATTTGTATATGTTCCATTATCAATGGTAACATCAGAAAAGATTTTTCTAAATGAATCATTAGCATAATTTTTTTGATTAATTGGCATTAATCTTGATGCAATATCTCAAGGATTATTTCCTAATATTGAAACATCAAGTAATGATTTATTTTGACTTAGGGTTTTTAAGAAAGAAATCATTGATTGCCTTTCCAAGTCTGCAATCGATGGCAAATGTCAATTCCCATTTTTATTTAATAAATCTATTCCAGGATTTTTAATCGTTGGATTATTTGGATCATTAATTTCTTGATAAGATTTATATGAAGTATTTAAATCATTAAAAGTTAAGATAGTATTATTTTCATCAAGAATCTCTTCAGTTGTTAAACCTTCTGGGTTAACATATCTTCCTTCAATTAATGTCATTCCAATATTATTAATTGGAACACCATAATATTGTCCAGAAGTATTTGTTGGTGAAAATAATTTTAAATCATATTTAAATTTCTTTTGTTTGAATGAAGCGTTAATTGAATTATCAAAAGATTGGAAAGTTGATGAAGCAAACACTAAAGAAGTCATGATTAAAGATGTCATAACAGAAAGTAGTAGTAATTTAGTTAGTGAATGATAAGCTAAAGAAATTCTAAATTTATTTAAAGGGTTTGTGTTTTTAAAAACTCTTTTTGAACTTGATATTAATAAATTCCCTTTAAATCTAGCATCATCTTTCATTAAGTTAACATTATCCCCTCTTAGTAAGATAACAATTATAAATAAAGCAACCAATCCATAAAAACCAACTAATAAGATAACAAAGATAAAGAAAGTTACCCCATTAAATGAAGATAGTGTTAGGGGTAAGGTTCAGAAATTGGTGAATAAACCCATTGCAGGGATTTGTAAAATAAAACCAAGGAAATACCCAACCATTGATCCAATAAAAACAAGCAAAGACAATGAAAGGATCATTGGAATAATAATGTCTGATTTTTTATATCCATTTGCTTGGAAGATTGCTAAATTTACTTTATTTAACTCAATAAATCTTTTAATAAATAAAACCATAATTATTAATGACACTACAACAATGAAAGATGTCAAGAATAAAGATACTAAAGTAACTAAATCCATTACATTTGGAATAAAAGTTACTCTCAATGCTGTTGGAGTAATAATATTACTTAAATCATCAGCAAAAAATGCAGCTTGCATATTATTTGGTCAATCCATTAAAGATTTAGATAAAAAATTAATTTTATCAAGCACAGCACTTTGGTTTGATATTCCAGGATTAAATTTACCTAGGATCATTGTTTCGATGTTAGAATTTCTAAATGAATCATGAACTTTTGAAAAGCCTGATTTATTAGTGTAGAAAATTGCTTCAGTATTTAAATTGGGAATTATTCTTTCATTCGAAATAACTGGATACATGAAATCTGGTGAAATACCACTTCCAATAATGATGTAATTTATATTATCAATTTTTATTTTATATTCTTCAGAGATTGACTCAAATCATTCTTCAAATGCATTCTGACTGAGTTTCATATTAGCAAATCACTCATTGTAAGGAAAGATTTTCTTTTTATGGGTAGATAAGTATTCAGGTGTCACAATCGCTTCATAGGAGCTTTTATCTTCAATTACACCAGTAAAAGGAAATAGCTTTTTAACATCAAAAGTAATTGAGAAGCCTTTTTCTATGTAATAACCCTTATTAATTATTAGTTTGAAATCACTTTGACCAACTCTTGCATTGAAGTTTGTTACAGGAACTCTTACACTTCAAGGATTTGTGTCTGGTTTTTCTTTAATAAAGTCATAAAAGGCATTAAAGTATTTTGGTGGCCCATCCCCACTTCATGATGTTTCAGTTAGAAGTTTGACAATTTGATGTCCCATTTCAATCCCATTTGCCTTATCTCCTGTTAAAGCAGCATAGGTTGAAAAGAGATTAGTAAAAGAGACATCATAGTCTGAAATTTTATTCCCTTCAAATAAAACAATTTTATCAATATCTGAATTTGGATCATTTTCAATTACTTTGTAGAAGAAATTACTTGTTTGAACATCAATTGCATTAAATCTTCTTAAAGTAACTGGGGCTTCACTTTGAATGTCTTTAATATATTGAGTGGGAACATAATTCCCAGTTATTGTTTCTAAACGATCTAAATTCTGAAAAATAACATCATTAATATACTCATTATCAGTTAGATCAGTTGGGGCTATTTCAAGGGAGATAAAATATTCAGTGTTTTCAAATAAATTTTTGTTTTGAGAAAAAACAGAATGTGGTTGTTCTCCATTTGCTTTTCATAAAGAATATTCATTGTAAATTTTTTCATAAGAGTTTGTTCACTTCACTTTGCCATTCTCAGGATTAATTGTTGGTCCAACCGAAAAAGTATATTCTTTTGTTTCAGGATCATAAGAACCTGAATTTAGAATGTAACTATATTCTGAATTACCTAGTATAAATCTTTCATTTATAACAAAGTCATGTAAATTTCCATTTTTAACAACTTTACTATAAGATGCATTTAAATTACTAGTTGCATTATTAAGTGTAACAAATGTCATTGACGAAAATAAAACTAACATTATTATTCCGAATATTGAAAAAATGTTTTTTGCAAAAAATCCTAGTATTGATTTTAAAATTATTAATTTTCTATTCATGACCTACTCTAAAATATTTAGATTATATTATATTTCTTAAAATTCATAAAAAAAGTTTATTTTTTACCTATTACTATGTAATAGGTAAACATTATTATTTTTAAGTATGTATAAACTGGCAATCCAATGGCCTATTTTCAGAGGTAAATATTAAATATTTCCTTAAAATTATATAATTAATTACGTAATTAGTTATGTAAATCATTGATTAATAATATTATTAAGGTTATAGAATTAATTACGTAATTATTCCATATTAGATTAATTAAAGATTATATAACTAATTACGTAATTAAAATATATAGAGCAACACATCTTTTCTGTTTCAGTAAAAAAATATGTATCTTTAATTATCTAACTAATGATATAATTAATTACGTAATTAATTATGTAGGGATATAAATGATAATAAGCATAGTAAACAACAAAGGGGGCGTGTTAAAAACAACTCTTGCAACTAATATTGCAGCTGCTTTTTCACTTAATAAAAAGAAGACATTGATTATTGATTTAGATGGTCAGGGAAATGTTGTTGCTACATTTGGAAAAAATCCCTATGTTATTAAAAAGACTGTTTTAAGTGTTTTAAAAGAAGAAACTAAAGTTGATGAAGCAATAATAAAAGAAAGAGAATTCCTTCATATTTTACCAAGTAATGATGAGCTAAATTATTTTGATATGTACATCTCAAAGGGAATGATCAAGACAGACTCATTAAAGAAATTGATTCATGCCTTATCAAGTATTTATGATTATATTATTATTGACACACCTCCAATGATGTCTACAATTGTTTCAATTGTCCTATCAATAACTAATGTTGTATTAATTCCTTTTGAACCTGATCAATATGCTATTTTAGGATTAAGAAGAATAATTGATGCATCGTTACAAATTAAGCAAAAAGTTAATAATAATCTTATAATAATTGCTATTCCATCAAAAGTTAATACTAGAGTCACAATTCACAACGAAATCATTGAAAAATCTATAAAACCACGTCTAGAATCTCAAAAGATCCCAATAACTAAAAATTATATTTCACAATCGACGAAATCTACTGCTTCAGTCGGGTATGAGCGTGTGCCAATTACATTAAGTATTTATAGAAGTAAATTCCAACTGGAATATTTAGAGCTAACAAGAGAAATTTTAGAAATAATTAAAAGGGAAAAAAATGAGTAAGAAAAAATTTAATTTTATTGATTTATCAGATGATCTATATATTGAAGAAAATGTTGTAAATCATGAAGATTTTCTCTTAGAAGAGCAGAAAAAGGAAGAAGTTGTTGAAATTAAACCACAACTTCCTCCAATTCAAGAAATAAAAATAGAAACCAGTGAAACTAAAATTAAAGAACCTATTATACCACCTACAGAAATTCCAAAACAACCTAAAAAGGAATTTTCACTTAAATCAACAAAAACATCAGATATGTTCTTTAAGGAAAAAGAAAAATTAGATATTAAAACTAATATTTACTTAAAAAAAGATAATTACCAAAAAATTGAACAAATATATAAAAATACAGGAAATAGTCGTTCATCAATAATTAATAAATTAATTGAAATTGCACTAGGAAAAATTGAAGAAGATAATTAGTCTTCTTTACCAAAAACTGAACCTGACAATAAAGTTTGATTATCTTCAAGATTAATCATTTTTACCCCTGAAGTTGATCTTCCAATTACTCTAATTTTAGCTAATGATATTCTATTAATTTTACCACTTGAAGTCAGCATTAGTAAATCTTCATCACCTTTTACAATGTTGTTAAAAATCATTTTTCCTGTTTTATTTGTGATTTTTAAAGAGATAACTCCCTTTGATCCCCTTTTAGTTAATCGGTATGTTGGAATTTCAGATAGTTTCCCAAATCCGTTTTCACCAATTGAAAGGACAAGCCCTCCTAAAGATGATGAAGAAGCTCCTGTTACATGGTGATCTGGCATTAATCTAATCCCTCGAACACCTGCAGCTGTTCTTCCCATAACTCTTGCGTCTTTTTCATTAAATCGAACTAAATGGCCACTTGTTGAACCAATAAAGATTTCTTCATTACCATTTGTCTTGAATACATATTTTAGGATGTCATTATCTTTCAGTGATAAAGCAATTTTCCCATTTGATCTAATTGAAGAGAAATCTTCTAATTTTGTCCGTTTTATAACTCCATTAAGAGTCACAAAGAATAAATGACTCTCATCATAATTATCAATTGGTAAGATTGTTAATATTCTTTCAGTTTTTTCAATATTAATTAAATTTAAAGCTGGTAAACCTTTACCTTGTCTACTTCCAATTGGAATTTCATGAGCTCTAATTCGATATGCCTTTCCCTTATCAGAGAAAAATAATAAATCAATATGAGTATTAGTGTTAAGAATTAGTTTTACACCATCATCACTATGAGTGCTTAAACCTTTTACTCCAACTCCTCCACGGTTTTGTGTTCTATAAGTATCAATTGGAATTCTTTTTAAATAACCATTTTCTGACATTGTAATTACAATGTTTTCTTTAGGTATTAAGTCCTCATCTTTAATATCAGAAGAAACTCCATATAAGATCTCTGTTCTTCTCTTATCTCCAAATTTCTCTTTAATTCTTAGCATATTATTTGAAATAACTTCAATTTGTCTTGCTTTTGAATTTAAAATTGAATTTAAATCAGCAATTAAAACTTTTAGTGTTTTAAGTTCTTCTTCAATTTTATTAATTTCTAAACTTGATAAACTTCTTAATCGCATGTCTAAAATTGCTTTAGATTGATCTTTAGATAATTTAAATTTACTAATTAATTTTTCTTCTGCAATTTCATTACTTGCAGAATTTCTAATAATTTTAATTACCTCTTCAATATTGTTAATAGCAATTAATAAACCTTCAAGCAGATGTTCTCTTGCTTTTGCTTTTTTAAGTTCAAAATTAGATTTTCGAATTAAAACTTCAATTTGATGACTTAAATAATGAACTAAAGCTTCTTTAATATTTAGTTGCTTAGGAGCACCATTAACTAATGCAATAAAGTTAACACTAACATTTGTTTGTAAATCTGTCATTTTAAAAATTTTATTTAATAGAATTTCAGGAATAACATCTCGTTTAGTTTCAATTACAATTCGAATTCCTTCTCTTGAAGTTTCATCTCTCAAATCTGAAATACTAGTAATAACTTCATCTCGAACTAATCGAACAATTTTTTCAATTAAATTAGATTTATTAACCATGTAAGGTAATTCATTAATAATAATGGCAGATTTCCCATTAGGTAATTCCTCAATTTCATATTTTGAACGAACAGTTATTGAACCTCTTCCAGTGTGGAAATAATCATTAATTCCTTTTTCACCAACAATTTCTCCATAAGTAGGGAAATCAGGACCTTTAATATACTCTTTAATTTCCTCAATTGATGCATTCTCATTTTTTGCTACAAAAATAGCAGCATCAATTACTTCAGAAATATTATGAGGGGGAATCACAGTTGACATTCCAACTGCAATTCCAGTACTTCCATTTACAAGTAAATTTGGAAATGCTGCAGGTAAAACTGATGGTTCAAGTTCACTCCCATCATAGTTCTCCACAAAATCAATTGTGTCTTTTTCAATATTATCTAGAAGTTCTGCTGAAATTTTAGAAAGTCTTGCTTCTGTATATCGCATTGCTGCAGCAGAATCACCATCAATTGATCCGAAATTTCCATGACCATCAACTAAAGGGTATCTTAGACTGAAATCTTGAGCCATTCTAACTGTTGCTTCATAAACTGCATTATCACCATGAGGGTGGTACTTACCAATCACTTCTCCAACTAATCTTGCAGATTTCTTATAAGGTTTATCATGTGTCATTCCTAGCTTATAAGCAGCATATAAAATTCTTCGATGAACTGGTTTTAGTCCATCTCTAATATCTGGTAAAGCTCTTGAAATAATAACAGACATTGCATAATCTAAAAATGAATTTTCTAATTCATTAACAATTGAAATATCATTAATTCTTGTTTCAGTTAAGGATTCTTTAATCTTCTCAATTGAATCATTATCTCTTTTTGACATATTTCTCCCTTTCTTTTCTTAAAAAATCTTAAGTATCTAAGTTTTTTACATATCGAGCATTTGCTTCGATAAATTCTTTTCTTGGTTTCACATCATCACCCATTAATTCTGAAAATTTTTGATCTGCAGCAATTGCATCTTCAATACTTACTTTTAGAAGTAATCTATTTTTTGGATCCATTGTTGTTTCTCATAATTGGTTTGGATTCATTTCCCCTAAACCTTTATATCTTTGAATATTAAATTTTTGATTTTTATGAGTTTCTTTTAATTCAGTCATTGTTGCTTCATCATATGCATATTGCACATTTTTACCAGCAGAAAACTTATATAAAGGGGGTTGAGCAATAAAAACATTTCCTCTTTCAATTAGAGGTAGCATATATCTAAAAAAGAATGTTAGTAATAAAATTCTAATATGAGAACCATCCACATCTGCATCTGTCATAATAATAATCTTGTTATATCTTAACTTCTCAATATTAAAATCATTCCCAACTCCTGCTCCAATTGCAGTAATTAAATCAATAATTTCATTATTATTAAAAATAGTAGAAGTTTGAGCTTTTTCAACATTAATAATTTTTCCCTTTAAGGGTAAAATAGCTTGAAAAATTCTATCCCTTCCAATTTTAGCAGATCCTCCTGCTGAATCTCCTTCGACAATGTAGATTTCAGAGATATCTTGATCTTTAGTTGAACAGTCAGCTAATTTACCAGGAAGTGAATTAGATTCAAAAGGAGATTTTCTTCTTGTAGCTTCTCTTACCTCTTGTGATTTTTTTCGAGCTTCCTTTGCTAGCATACATTTTTTAATAATTAAATCTGCTTCATCAGGGTTCTCAACTAAATATTTTTCAAAAATTTCTTGAGTTAAATCACTCACAGTTGGTCGAATATCATTTCCACCTAATTTTCTTTTAGTTTGTCCTTCATAAATGGGATTGGGATGTTTAATTGAAATAATTGCAGTTAACCCCTCACAAACATCTTCTTTCGAAATTTTGTCATCTTTATCTTTTAAATATTTTTTATTAACAGCATATTTATTAATGATTTTCTGAACAGCAAATTTAAATCCATCTTCATGACATCCACCCTCTGTTGTATTAATATTATTACAGAATGAAAAGATAGACATGTTATATGTTTTGTTATATTGGAATGCAACCTCAACAGAAACATTCATATCTGCCTGTCTAGCTTGAATTCTAATTTTCTTCTCAATTTCTCCATAAACAACATTAGGTACTAAAGGTTCTTTTTTACTATTTAATTCATTAATTCAATTTTTTAAGCCACCATCATTTTTATAAATTTTTTCAGTTTCATTCATCTCATTAATAAAAACAATCTCTAAACCTTTATTTAGATAAGCTAATTGTTTTAATCTTGTAGTAATAATTGTTTCATCTCAATCATGTTTTTCCATAATTGAAAAATCTGGGTAAAAACTAACTTCTGTTCCACTTTTAATATTTTCAGTATTTGGTACTTCTTTTAATGGAAATGTTTTAGTTCCTCCATTTTCAAAACGAACATTATGTTTTTTTGAATTAATTCAAACATTAACTTCTAATCATGAAGATAAGGCATTAACTACTGAAGCACCAACTCCATGTAATCCTCCAGATACACTATAAGAATCATTATTAAATTTTCCTCCAGCATGAAGTTCAGAGAAAACCATTTCCACTGCTGATTTTTTAGTTTTAGAATTCATTCCAACAGGAATACCTCTTCCATTATCTTTAACAGAAAAAGATCCATCTTTATGTATTTTAACAACAATTTGAGTGGCATGATGTCCCATTGCTTCATCAATTGAATTATCAACTAATTCCCAAATTAGATGATGTAATCCTCGTGAATCAACTGAACCAATATACATTCCAGGTCTTAATCTAACAGGTTCTAAACCTTCTAACTGAATAATACTATCTGAATTATATTCTTTACTCATCTTCTACTCCTACACTAACCAATAATAAATATTGTGTTATTGATCTTAATTTCATAATTTTTATAGAGTTTTCTTCCTCTTCTTTTCTCAACTTCATTGTTAACTAAAACTTCATTATTAATTAAAAAAATACTTGCTTCAGAACCAGAAGAAATATTTCCATTAAACTTTAGAAATTGTCCTAATTTAATATATTCTGTTGAGATTGGAATTATGCTTTTCTTATTCATAAATACTACCTAATTTTACCACAATTAGATAATATATTTTCACATATAAATATTTAATAAATTAATTTTTAACTTTTTCTTAAAGGAACTAAAATTTGTAAAAATTCAGGTTCTTTTAAATCATTAATTAGGATAGGTTTATTATCATCAAGAATTGAAAAAATTATCTCATTATTATCAAATGATTTTAATAATGAATTTAAAAATAAAATATTAATATTAAATTCAATTCGATTTAAATTTTCTGATTTAATTTCTATACTTTCACTAGCAAATCCAATTTCATTACTTCTAAAAGAAATTAAAATATCATTCATATTAATTTTAAAATTTGCAATTGGTTTATTTTCATTAATTATTAAAGAATGTCCTCTATTTAATAAGTTAATTAAATTAACTCGATCAACTTTAAAAGAATATAAACACTCTTGATTAATTATTTTTTGAACATTAGGATAACTTCCTTCAATGTTTCTTGTTGAAATAATAATATTATCAAAAATAATAATTATTTTATTTTCCTTACAATAAAAATAAACATCTTGATTTATAAAATCTAAAATACTTCTTAATATTAATGGATCTAATAATAATTTTATTTTACTTCCACTATAACTAAAATTTAAATATGACATTTTATAAGTATCTGATGCTATTACTTTTAAACAATTTTCTTGTGATTCACTATCAAAATAAATTCCATTAAAAACTGAATTTTTTTCTAAATTATTATTAACTGAAGGAGCTACTTTTCGATTAATTTTAATTAAGTGATCTTTATTAATTTTTAAATAAGTTCATTGATCATATTCAAATTTAATATTTGGATATTCTTCTACATTTAAAATATTCAAATTAGATTCAAATTTATTGCAATTAATTTTTAATAAAGAATTATCAGTTTGTTCTAATAAAACATCATCTCCGTCTAGTTTAGAAATAATATTTAAGATTGTTCTTAATTTTATTAAAATTTTACCTTTATTAATTAATTTAAAATTTTTATTAATAATATATTTAGATGAAGAAATTCCATTTGAACTTATCAAAGATATATAATTTTCTTCTACATCTATTAATACAGATTGTAAAATAGGATAAATAATATTTTGTCCAATTATATTATTAGAAAATTTTAATCCATTTAAAAGTTCATTTTTATTAATAATTATTTTCATTTAAGCCTCTTTATGTTTATTTTATTATTATATTTAATTTTAAAATATTAATAGGTATGTTTATATTGTTGGAATTAGTGGGAAACTAAATATTTTTAATTAAACTATCTATAAATTTTTTAAGATCTTCATCCTGATTTATTTGTTCTTTAATACTTTTATATGCTTCAAGAACAGTTGAATGGTCACGGTTAGAAAAATATGTCCCAATTTCAGCATATGATAAATCCATTTTCTCTCTTAAAACATAAATACAAATTTTTCTTACAAAAGTTATATCCTTTTTTCTTTTTTTAGAAGTAACAAGATTCTTATTAATTGAGTAAGCAATACAAATATTTTCAATAACAGTATTTGGACTTAAAGTATAATATCCTTTATTTAGTAAATTATTATCTAAATCAACTTCTAAAATTAATTTAATTTTTTCTTGATCAACAACAATATCTTGTTCATCCATCAAGCTTACCTGAAATATTATTTTATTAATTACTCCTTCTAACGAACGAATATCAGAATTAAATCTGTTTGCAATATAAGAAATTGCATTATCAGTAAATTTAATATTATTAATATTTTCAGCTATTTTTAATTTAATAATTTCATAAATTGTTTTCATATCAACTTTTTTTATTTGGATAGTTAATCCTGAATTCAATCTTGAAATCATTCTATTATCAATTTTTAATTCATTTGGTAACTTATCCGAACTCATAATAATTCTCTTATTACTTTTCATATATCGATTAAAAATTGTAAAAAATAATTCATTAATTTTATTTTTATTAGAAATAAATTGGATATCATCAATTATTAAAACATCATATTTATCAAATTCATCTTTAAAATTTTCCACTCCCTTGCTATCATCTGGTAAATATTTGCAAGCTTCTCTAATAAAATCCTCAGAATTTATAAATTTTACTTTTAAACCTTGTTCTTTGAATTTAATTCCCATCGCATTAATGATATGGGTTTTTCCAAGCCCTGTATCTCCATATATTAAGAATGGATTATAAATATTATTTTTATTAATTAATATGTTTTGAGCAGCCTTATAGACTGTTTTATTAAATTCACCAACAACGTAATTTTTAAATGTTAATCGGTAGTCAAAATTATCTTCTTCTTGATCTATTTTTAGATCCTCATTTCAAATATCTTCAAATTTATTTTCCTTTGAAAATATTCTCACTTTAAGATTTTCATTAATAGCTTCTAAGAAGTATTGTTCAATTTTTTCTAAATATTCTTTTTCAATTATTTCTCTTGCATATTCTGTTGGTGCTTCTAAAATAATAGTTTTTCCATCCACTTTAACTAGAGTAGTTTTTAAAAAAAAGTTTTCATAAAAATTTTTATTATTCATGAAATTTTGCATTTTAATTTGGATATTTAACCAAATTTTTTTAAGAAAATCCTTATTTTGCATGTCCAACCTAATATTTTTAAACAATTGTCTTTATTATAACCTATTTATGTGGTAAAATATTTATTGCTATTATTATAAATTAATAATTTCATTATATTTAATTTTGCATGAAATCATGAGGAAAAAATGAAAAGAACATACCAACCTAATAAAAGAAGGAAATTTAAAAAACATGGATTTTTGTCAAGAAGTAAATCTTCTAATGGTAAAGCAGTTATCAGTCGAAGAAGAAAAAAAGGAAGACATAATCTAACTGTTTCTGATGAATAAAAATCACAAATTAAATAAGGTCTTATTTAATGTAGTTTTTCATGAAGGTAAAATTTCATATTCTCCAAATTTTATTATTAAATTTAAAAAAAATCCTAATGGAAAAAGAATAGGTATTTCAGTATCAAAAAAAAATTTTAAAAAATCTACATTAAGAAATAAAATTAAAAGACAAGTTCGATCAATCTTAAATCAGGTTTTACCCCAAATTCAAAATTTTGATTTAATAATAATTATCAAAAAGAAATATAATATTACTATGTATAAAGAATTAGAAAAAGAACTAATTACTTTATTAAAAAAAAATAAAATTTTACAAATTTAAGGACATCTATGAGAGAGTATATAGTTAAAAAAGAAGATTTAACTAATGGCAATAGCTCAGTCTTTGTATCCTCTCCAATTTGATCTCGATCAATTAATGATAAAGACAAATTTAAAAGAGATTCAAAGAAGCACTTAAAAACCCTTTTTAAAATCCTTAAATTTACAATTTATGCATTTTTAACTTTAATGGGTTTATGAGGTTGTTTTCAGACTATGGCAGAAACTGAAACAAAAACAAGTACTCTTTTAGGAGAAGGTCTTGAATTTGGTTATTTATTTGGAACAACCGGTGATGTGAGATATGACTTAGCAGGAAGAGTTAATGTTGATTATTACATATATTCGATTAATGACTTTAACTTTAATTATGGACCATTTTATGCTTTCTTTGTCTTTCCTGGAGCATCATTAGTATTAGAAATAATGTATGCGGGAAAAGATGCTTGAGGAGGAATGAATGCCTTGCTAGCAATCTTTACCCTACTATTAATAGTGAGGGTGATTACCCTTTTAATTTCGATTAGATCAACCATCCAGGGTGAGAAGATGCAAGAGATTCAAGGGAAGATCGCCGAGATTAATGCTAAATATAAAGATCTTAAGGATAATGAATCAAGGCAGAAGAAACAAATTGAAATGTCTGCAATTTATAAAAAACATAAGGTAAAACCTTTTGCAGCTTTTGAACAAATCTTTATTACAATGCCGATTTTCCTAATCGTATATAGGGTTGTAACAATTTTAAGGCCTTTAAAAGATACAAACCTATTTAATGTATGAAACCTATCAGAACAACCTCTAGATCAGATTCTGAATAATTTAACTGGCGGAGGATGAGTATATATTTTCTTCTTATTAATTGTACTACCTGTACAATTCTTATCTCAAAAACTTCCTCAACTTCTAAGTAAAAAGCGAAGTTTAAATGCAAAAGCAGTAAGTAGTCAAGGTAATGAACAAATGAAGAAAATGAAAAACATGCAATTAATCTTCATGGTAATTATGGGATTTGTAGTTGTTACATCTCCAACTGGAATTGGTTTATATTGATTCCTAAGTTCCCTATTTAGTATTATCCAAACCTTATTCATTCACCATTTAATTATGACTAGAAGAAAAAAGGGTAAAAAAACTAATAAGCTATTAGCAGAAATTGGAATAGAGTAAAACTTTTGCTATATCTATGAATAACAAAGAACTAATTAACTACTTAAAAAAAAATAATTTTATTCCATCTAAGAAGATGGGACAAAATTTTTTAATATGTAATAACTATAAAAAAGCAATTGTTGATTTATTAAAGATTAATGATAATGATCAAATTATTGAAATTGGACCAGGTTTTGGAGCTTTAACTTCATTAATCTATGGTCAAACAAAAAATCTTAAATTAATTGAATTGGATAAAAGAATTCATGAATACTTACAAAACCAATATCCTGGAATTGAAATTATTAATAATGATATTCTTAAATTAAATTTATTAGATTATTGTGCAAAAGATAAAGTTAATAAAGTGATTTCTAATTTACCTTATTCAGTATCTTCTAAAGCAATTATTAAAATTTTAAAATGCCTACTAATTGATGAATCAATATTAATGATCCAAAAAGAAGTAGCTCAAAGAATCATCGCAAAGGAAAATTCTAGAAATTATAATGGTTTTTCTGTCTTTGTTCAATTAGTAGCTCTTCCAGAAATTATGTTTGATGTTCCAAACACTGTTTTTTATCCACAACCAATAGTTACTTCTTCAATTATAAAATTAACACACAAGCATGACTTAGATTTTGATATTAATCAAATGGAGCAATTTATTAGAAAATGCTTTAATAAAAAAAGAAAAACAATCTTTAATAATTTAAAAGATTATTATTCTTCTCATGAAATTAATGAAGTCCTAAAAGAATTGGAAATTGATAAGAATTTGAGACCTGAAAATATTTCAGTCAGTTTGTATAAAAAAATGTATTTATTATTAAAGAGATAGTTATTTCTTTTCTCAAAGATGATATTCAATCTTAGTTATTCTTTTCTCATGATCATCAATTGATAATTGCATATTTTTCTTATTATTTTTCTTTTCTAGATTCTTATTAGTTTTTTCTTTATTTAATTTAGAGTTTTTGGAATCTTGAATCAAATCCTCTTTTTCAATATCATCTTTTTTATTAGTTTTAGGTTTTCTTTTAGTTCTTGTTGATTGTCCTTCTTCTAATTTAGAAACCCTAATATCTAATTTAGAAACCCTAATATCTAATTTAGAAACCTTACTATCTAATTTAGAAACTTTCTTTTCGATATTTTTATTAAATTCCTTTTGCTCTTTCATAAAGATTCTTACATCTTTATTAAAATCTTCTTGTCTCTCATTAAACTTTTCTTGTCTCTCATTAAACTTTTCTTGTCTCTCATTAAACTTTTCTTGATTCTTCATAAAGATTCTTACATCTTTATTAAAACCTTCTTGTGCTTCTATAAAACCAGTAAGTAATTTTTCAATATTATTCGCCATACTTCATCACCACAATTTTATTAATATTACATATTATTTAAATTATAACGCTAATTATTTTTATTTTTCCCTCATAAGAGATAATCAAACAAATTATTAATTAATAATAATCAAACTAGCTCCAGATCCATTAAGCAAAACTTTTTTATTAGTTTTTGTTTTCTCATTAAAATTTTCTTTAAGTTCTGGAATTTCATTTAGAATAACATTTTCAAAAGCATTATATAATTTTTTATAATTTCTAATTTTTAAAAATAGAATTTGAAGATAATAATTATTTAATAATGAATGATGCTTATTATGATCAAGAAGTTCATAAGCATCTTTTGAATTCATCTTAATATTAGGGATTGAAATTCGATAATTAATATCAGCAAGCTTAATTTCCTTAATTTTCTGACCCACACCTTTAACAATCGCAGAATTATATCCAGATAAAAAGAAAGGAATATCTGATCCTATTTTAGTAAAATCAAAATAATCTTTCTGATAATCTATTTTATTTTTATCTAAAATATATTTTGCAACATATGCAGCATTTGAAGATGAACCACCTAATCCTGAAGCAATGGGAATATTCTTCTTAATAGAAATTTTATAATGAATATTAACTTTATATTTTTTATTAATGAAATCCAACATTCTAGCAACATTACAATCTTGAATAATAATTTTTTTTTCATGATCAAAATATTCAATCTCTAAAACGCTTGCATCTTTAATTTCTATTTCATCATATAAATCTTTATGTAATAAAATAACTGATTTAATTTGATGAAGATGATTATCTTTTTTTCCTACTAATAAGAATAAGTTAATTTTTGAGTACGATTTTATTTGCATTTTTTTATTTCCAATACATCATTATGTATTTTATCTTATTTTAATTTATTCTTAATAGAGAATTAAAAATGCTGCTCTAGAATTTATAATACTTTCTGAATTAATTCTAATATTTGTTATAAAGAAAATATATTAAAAACAATATGTTAAAATGTATAACATAATTTCTTTTTTGAGATCAATCACCTTCATACATGTAAATTTTATATTTTTATTAATAATTATTTTTCAT
>JBOFHZ010000004.1:0-12938 GCA_051649885.1 Mycoplasmoidaceae bacterium
ATAATAAAGAATTACAAAAAATTGCATTTTCAGCAACCCTTCATGAAATGCTATTAAACCAAATTTCAATTTTCTTTAAAAATACAAAAATTATTAACGTGTCAGAAAACATCTGAACAAATAAAAAAATTGTTCATAATTTAATTCATATGCAAATAAATTATGACAAACAAAAAGCCTTAGATGAATTAATTGTTAATATTAATCCTTATTTTTGTATGATCTTTTGTAACACAATTAAAGAAGCAGAATTAATTTATAAACATTTATTTGATAAGCAATTAAATGTTGCTTTACTTCATGGAAAATTAGAGTCAAGACAAAGAAAAAATGTTTATAAAGCAATTTTAAATTTTAATTACCAATATTTAGTAGCAACTGATTTAGCATCAAGAGGACTTGATATTGATGGAGCTAGTCATATTATTTCTTTTGATTTACCAAAAGAAGATTTTTGATACATTCACCGAGCAGGAAGATCAGGGAGGGGAAAATATTCTGGAACTTCTTATGTCTTTTTTGATCAAAAATATTTAGCTAATATTAACCGTTTAAAAAATAAGGGGATTGACTGAAACCATTTTAAATTAAATAAAGGGAATTTAGTTCCTATTAAATATGTCATTAAATCAAGAAGAAAAAAAGAAGTTACAGAAGTTGACAAACAAATCCAATTTATTTTAAACACAGCAGATAAAAAAGTTAAACCAGGATATAAAAAGAAATTAAAACAAGAAATTAAAAAGGTTAAACAAAAAGCTAAAAGAAAAAAAATTGATCAATCTGTTAAAGATGTTTTAATTATTAAATATAAAAAAGCGAGTGCAGAGAAAACAAGAATCAAAAAATTTAATGAAGCTGCAGAAAAGAAAAGCAAAAGTAATCATAAAAAGAAATACTATAAAAAATAAGATGACATTGAGTCATCTTATCGTTTATACGAATACTTTGCATAAATATTTTAATAAATTACTTTTATTATAGTATTATTTTAAAATTTTCAACAAATTTATTGCATCATCTTGATTTTGATAATAATGCTTTCTGATTTTAAGCATTTTAAAACCCAAATGCTCATAGAATTTTCTTGCCTTGAGATTATTTTCATTAACATCAACAAAGATCTTGCTAATCGCTTGATTTGCTTCTATTTGCTTAATTAATGCTGTTCCTAATTGCATTCTTCGGTATTTTGTAGCAACATAGATCTTATAAATTTCAATTTCATCAATAACTAAAGCAAAAATACAATAAGCAATAACTTCTGCATTAACTTCAATAAAGAAAATTTCATGACTTGAAGAATCATATAATTCTTTTAAACTTGATCAATAATAATAAGAATCTTTAAATGCATTTTCTTCAATAACTGCAATTTGTTTTAACTTTGATTCATCAAGATTGCTTTTAGTTTTAATTTTAAATGGCTTTTTTAACATAATTTCCAATGATTTCAGTTGTTTTTATAAATTTATCATAATTATGATTTCAACATCTTTGAAAATCATAATTATCATATTGATCAATAATTTCTAAATTTTTCTTTTTAGCAAGTTCTTTAATTTGATCATAATTAAGTAATTCAATTTCATGATCTTCATTCATAATTTTTGCATAATATAAATGACTTCTAGCATCAATGATGGAAATTTGCTGAGCGCTTGTACTTTGAAAACTACAACTATCTAAATAATAAATTTCACATCGATTTAATAAAGCATAAAGGTTAGCAAAAACAATCCCAATTTTAATCCCAACAAAACTTCCAGGGCCATTGATTAAATAAATTTTTTCAATCTTTTTTTTATCAATTTTATTTTCTAAAAAAAATTGTTCAATTTCAGGATTGAATAATTCAGTCATATTTTGACTTGTTTCAATATATTTATAAGCAATGATGTGATCATCAAAAATAAAACTTAAAACAAGTCTTTTATTTGAAGTGTCAATGAATAAAATATGATTCATTATTTATGCTCCTTAATATAATCTTCAAAGTGTTTATCTATTGGAATATTAATATCAATTTTCATTTTATTAAAAGGGTCAATAAAGCTCATTCGATTAGCAAATAAATATTGCCCATACTTTGTTGTTCTTTTTGTTTTTGAATATAAGGGATCATTAATAATAGGATTATTTAAATATAATAAGTGAACCCTTATTTGATGAGTTCTTCCAGTTTCTAAAATACATTTAATTAAAGAAAAATTTTCATATTCCTTAATCACTTCAAAATAAGAAATAGCATATTTAGCATCAGGGCTTGTTGAAGTAACCATTTTTGTTCCAATTTTATGATCTCTTTTAATTGGCACATCAACCTTAATTTTTTTATGTGATAAATGACCATGAATTAATGCTAAATATTCCTTGTGAATTTTATGATCTTTAATCATATTCATTAATATTTCTTGATCATTTAAGCTTTTTGCAACTAAAACTAAACCACTAGTATTTTTATCTAACCGGTGGCAAATTCCCCATCTTTGATCATCTGATGGGAAAACAATATTTTTACTTTCAAAATAATTTTTAACTCTACTTGCTAAAGTATCTTCTTCATCAAAGTTGGATGCATGTACTAATAAACCACTCGGTTTATTAACAACTAAATAATGATCAGTTTCATAAACAATTTTTAAAGGAAAATTAACTGCAGGAATTTTAATCTTTTCAATTTGATCTAAAATTGTCACTAAATCATTTTCATTTAGCATTGTACCTGGCTTTAAAACCCATTCATCATTAACTAAAACCCTTAGATCTTTAATTAAAGTAATAATCTTATTTCTTGATCAAGTTAATTCTTCTTTTAAAAATTTATCAATTCTTTCAGGTTCAGTTTTTTTATATTTTATTTTTTTCATTTTGCTCTTCTTCTTTAAATGCTTTAATAATCATGATTAATAAGCTTATTCCTATTATTATTACTCCAAAAATAACTCATACATCTGCATAATTGAAAATGAAGCTATTATTAACAAATCCAAACCGTCAATAATCAACAACTGCATTATTAATTACAATTCCACTAGCATTACTTAAATAAACAAAGTGGTCCGGAGTCATTCGATCAACTAAATTACAAAATCCCCCAAAAAACATGAGACTTGCTCCAATGTCTAAATAACGACTAGGAGAAATAATAAAGATGGTTAATGGAACTAATGAAAAGATTGCTTGTAAAGCATATGCAGATGCAACATTATTATCAAAAGAACTTAATCCAAGACCAGTATTACTAATAATAAAGCCCTCAACAAAATTTCCCATAAAGAAATATTGTTGATTTTCCATCTTTAGCATTACATCCCGAACTACAAAAAAAGGTAAAATTAAGATGCAAGCACTTACTAAAAAAATTATCACTTTTTCAATGATTTTTCTTTTTGTATAAAGCTTAGTAAAATAAGGCTTAATTTTCTTTAATTCTGTTTGGAAGGACTTCATAATATCTTAATTTTAACACTTTATTTAGCCCTTGTTTATTAAAGGTACTTAATAATTGTTTCAAAGTCAGTATTTAAGAGTTTTTGATCAGTAATTTCCAAATAAGCATAAGCTTTTCTGTGAGGGCGATTTCTTGGTCAAGTTAAAGATCCTGGATTAATTACTAAGGTATGATTAATTTTATCAACAGTTTCAATATGTGAATGGCCATAAATCAAAACATCCAGCTTGGGGTTATTAACCCCTTCATAAACCAATTGGGAGTTTTTTAAACACGAATTAAAAGGATGGATGAATTTATGACCATGGGTTAAATGAAAGTTAATTCCATCAATTGAAAAAGATAGATCATCTGGGACTTCATCAAAGTCATTATTACCACTTACTAAATAATCAATCTTGTTTTCAATTTCTCTTAAATCGCAACAATAATCACCAGCATGGATCACAAGATCAGGTTTAATTGTGTTTATGACCTGCAACATTTCATCATTTTTTCCATGGGTATCTGAAAAAATTAATATTTTTTTTACCATATTATAACTATTTTTTTAACTTTATATATTATAATATATTTATATTGATTGTTTCAATGAAAAGAATAGAGAAAAAAAGAAGAGTTAAAAGTTGGAGAAAAGATGAAAAAAGATTTATTTAAGGATAGAAAAATAGTTATTTTTGATATTAAAACGACAGAAGAAGGTTTAAATTCGGAAATACTTTATTTTGCAGCAAGAACTTACATAAATAATGAGATGATAAGTAAAGAAAATTTTTTCATTAAAAATTCAAAACCAATCCCAGGTCATGTTACTAGAAAAAATAGAATCACTTCTAAGAAATTAGAAAGTGAGGGAGTAGCTAGAATTGAAGCATTGGATAATATTTCTAATGTATTTCAAGATGCAATTTTGTTCACATACAATGGTGATGAATTTGCATATCCCCTATTAGAAAGAATTTTTAAAGAAAATGGCTACTCATTAGAATTGTCAACAATTGATGCATTAAAACTTTCAAAGCAAATTATTGGCTTTGATACAGATTTAACATTAGAGCAATTATCAAGCAAACTAGGAATTATGTATAATGCTGAAAAGATGCTAAGTGCTCCATATTGTGCAATCCTTCTTGAAAAAATATGATTCAGATTAAAATCATTTATAATCTAAAATCATATTTTTATTTTTAATTTTGTAAAAAGCTTTAAATTTTGTTATCATATATCTAGTGTGTTTCTTATTAGGAAATATAATGAGTATATTAAAAGTCAAACATTTATCACAAAATTTTGGTCCCAAAATCATCTTCGACGATGCAAATTTTACTCTGTACAAAAATGATCATTTAGGAATTGTTGGTCCTAATGGAAGGGGAAAATCAACCTTCATGAAGATCATTGCTAAAAAAGAAGAACCATCTGAAGGGGTGGTTGAATGAAACAATAAGCTTTATGTTGGTTATATGGATCAATATACTGACCTTGGAAAAAACATCACTTTAAGAAACTACTTAAGAAAAGCTTTTGATCACATGTACCAATTAGAAACAGAGATGATTGAGCTTTATACTAAAATGGAAAATGCAAGTGATGTTGAAGTTGATGAGTACATGAAACGAGCAGGGGTGATCCAAGACCAATTAGATCACAGTGGATTTTATGAGATTGATAGTAAAATTAACCAAGTGTGTGAAGGACTTGGAGTAAGTCATCTTGGATGAGAAAAAGATGTTTCAGAATTATCAGGAGGACAAAGAACAAAGGTTTTACTAGTTAAACTTTTATTAGAATCTCCAGACATCTTATTATTAGATGAACCAACTAACTATTTAGATGAAGAACACATTCGATGATTACAAGGATATTTACAAAACTATCCTAATGCTTTTATATTGATATCACATGATCTTGAATTTTTAAATGCAGTAACAAATGTGATTTGTCACATTGAAAATTACCAAATTCATCGGTATGTTGGTGATTATCAAAACTTTATTAAAGTTTATGAATTAAATCAAGAGAAAATGGAAGCGGCTTTTGAGAGACAACAAAAGCAAATTTCAAAAATGCAAACATTTATTGCTAAAAATAAAGCAAGAGCATCAACTGCTGCAATGGCTCAATCACGACAAAAAGCTTTAGATAAGATTGATAAAATTGAATTAAATAAAAAACCAATTGAACCAAAGTTTGTTTTTAAAGAAGCAAGAGACCCATCAAAACTTATTTTTGATGTAAAAAACTTAGTCATTGGCTATGACCAAAACAATCCCTTATCTTTACCAATTAATTTTACTTTAGAAAAAAACCAAAAGATTGCCATCATTGGAACAAATGGGTTAGGAAAAACAACCTTATTAAAAAGTTTGATTGCCTTAATGAATCCTTTAGCTGGTTCAATCGAAATGGGAAATTATATTGAACTTGGTTATTTTGAACAAGAATCAATTCATACTGATGAAAGTTGTTTAGAAAATGTTTGAAGAGCTTTTGATGAAAAAGAAAGAACCCATCAAATTGTAAGAACAGCACTTGCAAGGTGCGGTTTAACAAGAGATCATATTGAAGCTCCTTTAAATTTATTAAGTGGAGGAGAGCAAGCAAAAGCCAAATTATGTAAATTAATCAATAATCCCACAAATTTGCTTGTTTTAGATGAACCAACTAACCATTTGGATAAATTAGCTAAGAAAGAGCTTAAAAGAGCTTTACAAGCATATAATGGGTCAATTATTTTAGTAAGTCATGAACCTGAATTTTATAAAGATATTGTAACTGATGTTTTAGATGTAGAAAAGTGATCTGTTAAAAATAAAAAGTAATTCATAGTGAATTACTTTTTTTCTAATTTTATAACCCTAGTTTCTAAATTATTAATTTTCTTAAAAACAATTTCATTATTCTTTTCAATTGCATCATCAATTTTTAAATCTGTTTTTGATTTAGAATGAGTAGATTTTTTAACTTTTTTGACCTCAAGATTTGTTAATCTTTCATTAATAGTTTGATTAAATGCTTCTTGATTTTTTAATCTTTCACTAACAGTTTGATTAAATGCTTCTTGATTTCTTATAAAGACCATAAAATTATTATTGAATGCTTCTTGATTCTTATTGAAAGCTTCTTGATTTTTTAATCTCTCACTAACAGTTTGGTTAAAAGCTTCTTGATTCTTATTAAATGCTTCTTGCCTTTCTATAAATTTAAGTAAAATTTTTTCTAAATTCATTATTATTTAAATCCTTATTTATTTTATTTTTTCTCAATCTATCATTAATATAATTATAACATTAAGCAATAAATTGATTTTGAGTTTTTAAAGATATTTTTATTCATTTTCCTTCATTATTGAATATGTATTGAATTCTAGAAATTTTAAAAAAAAAAAATTCACGAAGAATTATTTTTAATGGTTTTCTATAGATTAATTATTTTCCATAATTATTAAAAAATTTTCAATCATCATAAAAAACTGATAATTTCCCATCAAGTAATTTAAATTTTCCAGTCGGAAAATCATGAATCAACTGATCATGGATAATTGGATCTCATTTAATAATATTTAAAAATGTTCCATTAATTTGACAATTTTCAATGTAACTAAATTTAACACCCTCAATAACTTTATCTTCAGCTCCAGCTGCATTGATTGAAACAACTTTAAAAGTTTTTGGTAATAATTTTTGGTAACGATCATAATCATTTTTATAAGATTGTAATTGAGCTTTTTGGTAACTGACAACTCCAAGCCCAATGGTTGTTGCAACTAAGGTAACTGCTCCTAGTGTGGTAATTGAGATTGCTAATAAAAATTTATTAATTTTCATATTCACTCCTATGATGAAATATTTTTTATATAAATTCTATTAAATCATACATTACTTTTCTAATAAAAGAAAAGAAAGTTTAAGACAAAACTAGTTATTGAATATTTGTAATTGTTTTAATATTTTAAACATCTAAATTATTAGATGATTGAAGAAACTATCATTTGTTTTTATTTTTCTTGATATCCACTTCAAAAATCCCAATCTTTTTTAAAGTTTTCTGATTGAGCATCTTTAGCAATTTTAGGTTGTCCAATTAATTGCACATTATTAACATTAATGTATCGACATCACACAATAAAAGCTGTTTGATCTTCACTTTCTTCTACTTGAGAAACATTAGGAAAATAAAAATAAATAATTCTTCCAGCTCCATTTTGATCTGCAAACATTCATTGTTTTTGACTAAGACTAACTCACCGATTATGATCTTTAATTAATTGGTTTTGTTCTTGCAAAATATTGTTTTGATTTTTAATAGCATCATCTTTTGCTTGAAGAACATTAATCATATTCATTGCAGAAACTCCAATTGAAGTTCCAACAATCACTGCAGCTAATGTAACTCCTCCAAATGCTAATAATAATTCACTTTTTTTCATGATGATTCCTTGATCAATTTAATTTAAGCTTATTATAGTTCTATATTACTTATTTTAAATTTATTATGAAATCCTTCTTCATTTTATTTCCTTAATGTTTTTTCTAATGATAAATATAAATTTCAATCATTTAAAACATTTTGATTAGTATTATTATCATTATCAAAATTAACTTGATCAATTATCTCATGATCTTTATAAGCTAATTTTAATTTAACAATTCTTTCATTAACAATTTCTGGAACAATTTCTTTAACTAGTGGAAATCGAATGATAACATCAATTGTTGCACCACCTTCTGCATCGATTACTCCTTGATATTTTTTTTCTGAAAGCGAAAAATATAGTTTAAAATCATTTGTTTTCGCTTCTGCTTGACTTTGCATTGAAACTCCAACTGCAGTTCCTACAACAACTCCTCCAAGAGCAATCCCTGCTAAAATTAATATAAATCCCTTAATTTTCTTCATCATCTTTGATCCTTTTTCATTTTTATTTTCTACATTAATAAATCATATATTAAGATTAATCAGATTTATTAAGATTTTTTATAATTTTTAATTCACCTATACATTTATTAATGTAGGGAAGAAAATTTCCCAAAAGCATTTAAAGAAAGGAAGACTATGCTTGATCATCACAACTGTCTATCAAAAGAAGAAAGCAAAATTATTAAAAAAAGGATTGAACAACTTGCTAAACGGATTGAACAATTAGAAATTCGCTTAGCTCAAACAGAAAAAAAGTTAGCTTGAATGGAAAAAGAAATCTTTAATCTTGAGCAAACAAATAAGCAAGTTGATCCAAAGATAAAATTAAAAAATTTAATTAATTAAAAAAATAATGTGAAGTTCATATTTAATCAACTCACATTATTTTATTTTATGTAAAATAAGATAAAGGAAAAATCTTATGGAACAAAACATATCTAAAAAAATTAAAATTGGAGTTTTTTCATCTTCATCAGATTTAGGATCTAAATATCTAAAAAGAGTTAAAGCAACAAAGGCTTTATTAGAAGCAGAAGGATATGAAATTACTTTGGGTAAATTACATAACAAATCAATTGGTTATACTTCTGGAACCATTAGTGCAAGAGCTCAAGAATTTAATGCTCTTATCCAAGATCATGATCTTTTAATGTCAATGATTGGAGGCTATAATTCAAGTTCAATTTTAAGTTTAATTGATTATCAAACATTAAAAGTTCATCAACCTAAAGTCATGGGATATTCTGATACAACAGCTTTATTATTAGCAATTTATCAAAAGACAAATTTACCAGTTTATTATGGACCATCATTTTTGGCTTCATTTTATGAAAATGAATATATTAGAAACTGAAATTTAAATGGTTTAAAAAATGTTGTTCTAAATGATCACTGGGATTTTGAATTACAAAATCCCTTATTTTATACAGAAGAGAAAATTGATTGAGCTTCAAAAGATATTTTTAAGAAGAAGTTAATGAAAAATGAATTGATTTCCTTTAATGATGGAATTGTTGTTGGAAGAATTATTGGGGGAAATTTAAATACCATCATTTCCATTTATCATACTGAATATATGCCAAAAATTTTAAAAGGAGATATTTTATTTATTGAAGATTCTTTTAAAGCAATTGATGAATGTGAAAGAGAGTTTGCTTTCTTATTAAATAATAAAATCATTGATTTATTAGGTGGCATTATTATTGGCAAATGTGAAGGGTTTGATTCAATGAATACTAATGAAACATATGAAAGCTTATTTATGAAGATTATTAAACCAACATGTCCTGTGCTAGCTAAATATGATTGTGGACACACTCATCCAATGAATATTATTAAAATTGGTAGTAAAATTGAATTAAATACTTTTAAGAAAACAATTAGATATTTTTATTAAGATACTCTATATCATTTAATTTGTCAAATAGATTTTTTTATAAAAATATGCTATAAAGTAAATGGAAATATATTATGTTAAAAATATATAAGTATAAAGTTCAACTTACAAAACTAAATTATAAAACATATAATTTAAATTTTTTTTGTGAAGAAACAAATCATTCTTGTGACTCTAAAATCACAATTCTTGAAAAACATAAAGGAATTAAAATAGGGAAAATATGTGAAGAATTATTCAATTTAAATCATGTCATATGATCAATTGATTCAAACAATAAAAGTTTCCCTTATGAATATAGTCAACCAGATTTGATGCTAGAATATGAATTACATAATTTAAAAAAGTAGAATAGAAAATTAAATATTATTCATCTATTTTTTTTATTAGTTTCAAAACATTTTCTTCTCTTATTTCTCTTTCGTCTGAAAAAAATGATTGAACTCTTTTTATTTTTTTTTCATTCTTAAAAGTTGAAAATTTATTATTTTGTTGATAAGCTCTTCTTATGTAAGGGTAAAAACCAAAAGGGTTATCTAATTTTGAAAGTTTCTCTTCAAATATTTTTTCGCCTGCATTTAGTTCATTAAAGAAATTTATTAATAAATTTCTTGTATCATAATTAAGGACATCTTCTCCTTTAAAAAATGTTACATCAAAATTAGAGACTCCATAAATATATATTCCATTAGGTTTTGGCAAGTTAGAATTTCACATTGGTTTTTTACTATTTAAATTTACTATTCTTTTTGAACTTTTTGAATATTTAATTTCTATTGGAATAACCTTACTTTTAAAAAATACAATGAAATCAGGATAATTTTGACTTCCATTGGGTTGATGAATATAATCACATTGAATTTTTTTAAAAGGATTGCTAATTAAATCACTTGAATTTTTTTCTAGAATTTTTATTTTTAAATCTTTTCATATTGCTTTAGCTTCTTTTTGACTCAACATTTCTCTTTCAATTATTTCTTTTAATTGATCTTGTTTTAAAATAGCAGTAAACTCATATTCTCTTAACAATTTTTTAAAAGAGTCTTCAAATGATTCACCATTTATTGCAATGCAATATTTTTGTTTATTTTCTTTTATTTCTAAGAATACTCTGTGTAAAAAATTATCCATCTGTCTTTCCTTTAATTTTCTCATACTCCTTAACAAAATCAGATGTTGAGAATCCTCATACTTGAGTATTTGTTTTAGATAGTTTTACAAAATCAATTTCTTTAATTATTTTTAATACATCATTATTCTTTGCCTTAATAAAAAAATATTGTCTATTTTTAATAAGTTTTTTTGGATCACTTATTTTAATAGAATAATCATAATACCCTTGTCGATGCACTGCAAAATCTCATTTATATATTTTTTTATTAAAATATTTTAAGGTTTCTTCAGTATTATTGTGAATGTAAGTAATAAAATCATCGTGTTTTATTTTTGGAATTGATTTTATTCTATAATCATCTTCTAAAATAATTTCTTTCGCCCATATTTGAAAAACACAATTAACTTTATATTCTCTATCATTTAAGATAAAACTATTTGCATTTAAACTTTTTATATAAATTAACTTAGCATCCTGGTCTATAAGTTTTTGAATTGAATAACGATTAAAAATATTAGGAAGAATAAAACATACAATATTAGCTTCTTTTAATCCTTTATTAAGGAATTCTAAAGCTACTTTACCTCTTTTACCAAATGGAGGGTTTCCAATGATAATTCGTTTCTTGCTTTTATTTTTTTTAAGTAATAAATAGTTTTCATTTTTTATTGATTCATGTTTTGGATCTAAATCATATCCTTCTATTCTTTTATAATCAACTCCAAATTTATTTAAGGATACTAAAAAATTTCCAGTTCCTGCTGAAGGTTCTAGAAATTTTGCAATACTAAAGCTATTAGGAAATAAATCCATAACAATTTTAACTAATTCATCAGAAACTAATGGATTAGTATAAAATTGATCTAATGATTTAAGACTCTCTCTCTCTCTCTCTCTCTCTCTCTCTGATTTTTTATATTATTATTTTGCATTTTTAACTCACAATATTAAAATTATTAATTTATATTAAATATATTATAAAAAAAGAAATACAAGAACATATAAAAAATAAATTTATGAATAAGGAAAAAATAAAAAGTATTAATAAAATTCCTGATAATCAAATAATTAGATTAAATTTAATATTTATTGCTATTGATATTATTGAATCAAAAAGAAAAATACTAGAATATGGAGTAGAAGACTGAACTAGAATATTATCAGAATTTTTATATCGAATATCTAAAATTATGAAAAATAATAACGAAAAATGAATTGATTTCCTTTAATGATGGAATTGTTGCTAGAAGAATTATTGGAGGAAATTTAAATACCATTATTTCAATTTATCATACTGAATATACGCCAAAAATTTTAAAGGGAGATATTTTATTCATTGAAGATTCATTTAAAGCAATTGATGAATGTGAAAGAGAGTTTGTTTTCTTATTAAATAATAAAATCATTGATTTATTAGGTGGCATTATTATTGGCAAATGTGAAGGGTTTGATTCAATGAATACTAATGAAACATATGAAAGCTTATTTATGAAGATTATTAAACCAATTTGTCCTGTGTTATCTAGATATGATTGTGGGCATACTCATCCAATGAATGTTATTAAAATTGGTAGCAAAATTGAATTAAATACTTTTAAGAAAACGATTAGTTATTTGGATTAATTAGATATTTTTAATAATATTTAATTAGCTATTGTTTTTTTCCATTCGTTCTAAAACTCTCTTATTATATTCAAGATAAGTATCAATATTTTTTGGATCAATTAAAATATTTATTTTAGCTACTACATCAATTTTTTCTTTAATATCTGCAGGATCTTTCAAAAATATTGTATTATTTCCATCATAATCTAAAATAATTTGTTTATTGCATGACTGAGTTTTTTTTGTTGTGACTCTTACCATCAATATAAATTATATTTTTTTCATTATCTATTCAAGGAACATTATATTCCCCAGTTATTAATAAAAAAGGAACAATATGATCCATATTAAATCACCTACTAATTGATTTACAAAATTAATATAAATATTTTGATATTAATAATCTTTTATTGTCATATTAAATATCTCATTTGTTAATATATAAGTTT
>JBOFHZ010000005.1:0-35205 GCA_051649885.1 Mycoplasmoidaceae bacterium
AAATTATAACCAGGTTGATCTTTTAAATACATCCTTGTAATAAAATCATCTGCTTTATAAGCTTTTTGATGATTAAAAATTAAATAATCAATGATGGTTGATTTTCCACTATTATTTTTTCCAGTAATACATATTTTCATATTTATATCATAAGATAATTATTTCTCTTATTGAATAAAAAAATACAATCATGCGATTGTATTTTAATTGTTTAAATATTAATAATTATTTTGCAGGAGGAGTAACTGGATTAATTGGATTTGAAAATGTTTCTCCTGTTAGACCAACTAATTGAGGAGCGTATGAAGAAATGGATACTACTTGACTTTGCTCTCAAAAATATAAGTCAAGATATGATCAATCTTCTTCTGCAATTAATGGAGTTGCAATAAATATATAATTAAATAAAGCTTTCTTATCTGCATTAGTTGCTGTAAGACTAGTCCCTGCTTCTAAAATTGCTTGAGGAACATCTCCTGGAGTAAGTACTTTTGGCTCAATTGCATATGATGTTGGAGTAGGAGTGTCTTTAATTGTATAAATATTTGATTCTAATTCTCCAGATAAAATTAATTGTTGGGGAGAAATAGATCTAAGCATAACTGTATTTTTTCCGGAAGTTTTTTCAAGTCTTAATGAAATTAAGTCCAAATCTGTTAATTCAGGAGTTGATGTAAATAACTGATTATATAGTGTTTTGATAGCTGGAAGATTTGGATATACTCCAACTGAAGTTCCTTCATCAATATCAGATTGTAAAATCCCTCCCACAGGAGCCACCTTCCTTTTAATCACTGCATTGACTGCAGGTTGGACATTAAATTCATTTGAAACCAAATCAGTTGGTTCACCTGCAAATACAATTGTGTATGGATTGATTGATGAAACAGACACTTGGTGTTTATTTGGTCCAGGACCAACTTTAGTTAATACAATACTGTTTCAATCAAAAGATGAAATTGAAGGACTTGCTGAAAATAATCCATTAAACATCTGCTGTTTTGCTTGAGCTGAAGCAAAGGGACCCATTGCAGCATCAAGTGCAGAAACTGGGACAAGTGCATCTGGATTAATTGGCCTTTTTGTTAGAGTAATCATCTTAGGGGTTGGAAAAGGAGTTGTAACCATTATAGAATCATAATTTCCTCCAATACCTCAAGATTCAACTAGTAACATATAAGCTACAAAATCTTTTCCTTGATTAGGTGAATTATAAATTCTTAACATTACAAGATTAGTAATTGCTTGATAATCCGGATTTGATGTATCATAAGGATTTATAAAAATTTGATCTCAAGTTGTTTTGAATTGTGCACTACTTGGTTTTAATTCTCATGCAGGTTGATTAAAAAGAGGAGGAGTAGTTGCTATGTAAGTGTTGATAGCATTGATTGCAGTTGCATCATTGACTGTAAAATTAATTTTTGGTTGGATATCTGGAATTAAAGCTGTTGGTTGTGAATTTAATACAAGTGAAGGAACTTTAAAACTTGTGTTTAAGTCAACAACAGTTCTTGTTTTTCTTATTCTTGCTATAGCATCATTTAAATTTGATTTTGGTTTTTCATGTTCAATGATTGGACCAAAAACATCTTTAAGGGTTAAATTATAAGCAATCATTTGAGCCATGTCTTTATAAGATTTATTAATTTTAGCAATTCGATCGAAGATTCCAATATCATCATCTTCATCATCATCTTTTTCGCCAAAAAATAATTCTTTTAGATCTCCAATGTCAACATTAGTATCACTTGAAGTATACCCAAGGATAGCTTTTTTAATATTTTCAATATCTCCTTTTGAGAGTGTTGTAATATTAGGAGTTCATGAAATATCTAATTTCTTCTTAACTTCTTCTCTATTTTCATTTTCATTTTCTACTTCATATTCAACTTCTAAAGTGAAAACTTTTGTCTCGGTATCTAAAGATTTAACAATAATCTTTGAAAGTTCAATTTCTGTTTCATTAGCTTCAACTTCATAGATTTCATAAAATTCAGTTAAAACTTCATTAAAATCTTTTTGAAGACTACCAACAGTAATTTGATTTTGGTAATCATTAATAATTTCAATTGCACTAGAATTAAATTTTGCATCATAAATATTTGCATTTTCTGGAATTTGAAGACTTTTCTTTAATCCTAAATTAAATGATTGATTAGTTCTAAATTTTTTCTCAATGATTGAACCTCTTGCAGCAGTTGATCCTGAACAAGAAACTATTGCTCCAACAGAAGCGCTAGTAATTCCAATTATACTAAGTCCAATAAATAATCTTTTAGCTCTTATCTTGTTTTTATTCATTTCTTCTCCTTATGCATTAATATTATTTTTTTCTATAAATTAATTAACCAAAGTAATAGAAAAAAATAGTTCTTTTATAATTATAGATTATATTAATGATTATTATTAATATTGTTTGTCCATCTGGTTCCTAATATTTAATATTTATTAAAAAAATAATTTCTAATATATAAATAAAAAAAATACAATTAATAATTGTATTTTTTATATTATTTTTATTAATATTTATCTTACTGATAGAGCAGGAAGATTAATATCATTTGATATAATAGTTCCATTTAATTTAACAGTTTCTGGATCAAGTGACATCATCATTACTTTGTTTGTAGGTGGACTAAAATTTAAGATAATCACTGCTCAATCTTCATCAGTTATAATTTTGTCTGATGTAAATAATAGATCAAATAAAGCTTTTTTCTCTGCTGGTGTAGAATCAAATTTGCTTCCAGCTGTTAATACAGCTTCTGGAACAGAACCTGGATCAAAAGTTTTTGCCTCAATTGCATATTCAGTTAAACCAACTGGAGGAGCTTTAATTGTATAAGGATTCGATTCAAGATCTCCTGTGAAAGATAGTATTTGCGGAACTTGAGAACTAACTGTAATTGTATTTTTCCCAGCTGTTTTTTCTAATACTATAAAACCAAGATCTTCAGGTTGTAATTCTGGGCTAGAAGTAAATAACATATTAAATAGGGCTATTCTATCCATAATTCCTGAAGGATCACCAGAAACAGCATTATCAATTACAGATTGTAAAATCCCATCAGCTGGTGGAGTTTTTTTTGTTAATGCTGCACTTACTGACTGTTTTACTTCAAATTCATTTGATATTAAATCAGCTGGTTGGCCTGCAAATGCTATCACATATGGGTTGATTGATGAAATAGATAATTGATGTTTATCTGGACCAGGACCAACTTTTGATAAAATAAGATGCATTCAATCTGCCGGAGCTATTGCAGGTGTTGCAGTAAATAACAGATCAAATAAGCCTTTTTTCATTTCTAAAGGAGCTAAAGGACCTGTTGCACCGTCAAGAATTGCAACTGGCACTTTGAATCCTACAGGAAGTGCTTTTTTAGTTAGGGTTATAGTTTTTGGAGTTGGGAATGGAGCTGTAACCATTACAGCATCATAAGTCCCTCCAATTCCTCCTGATTCAATTAATAACATATAACTTACAAAATCTTTCCCTTGGTTAGGAGAATTATCAATTTTTATCATTACAAGATTTGTAATTGCTTGATAATCAGGATTTGTAGCATCAAAAGGATTTACAAAAATTTTGTCTCAAGTTGTTTTAAATTGTGCATTTGCTGGTTTTAATTCTCATGCAGGTTGACCAAAAAGAGGTGGAGTAGTTGCTACATAAGCATTAATAGCTGCATTTGCTGTAGCATCATTAACTGTAAAATTAATTTTAGGTTGTACATCTGGAATTAGAGCTGTTGGTTGAGAATTTAATACAAGCGAAGGAACTTTAAAATTTGTATTTAAATCAACAACTGTTCCTGCTCTTTTCATTCTTGCTACAGCACCATCTAAATCTGATTTTGGTTTTTCATGTTCAATGATTGGACCAAAGACATCTTTAAGTGTTAAATTATAAGCAATCATTTGAGCCATGTCTTTATAAGATTTATTAATTCTAGCAATTCGATCAAAGATTCCAATGTCATCATCGTCATCATCATCTTTTTCTCCTAAAAATAATTCTCTTAAATCTTCAATATCAACATTAGTATCAGTTGAGCTATATCCAAGAATTGCAGTTTTAAGGCTCTCAATATCAGCTTTTGAAATAGCAGTCATATTAGGAGTTCATAAAATATCTAATTTTTTCTTAACTTCTTCTCTACTATCAGTTTCATTTTCCACTTCATATTCAACTTCTAAAGTGAAAGCTTTTGTTTGAGTGTTTAATGATTTAACAACAATTTTTGAAAGCTCAATTTCTGTTTCTTCAGTTTCCACTTCATAGATTTCATAAAATTCTGTTAAAACTTCATTGAAATCTTTTTGAAGGCTTGCAACTGTGATTTGATTTTGATAATCATTAATGATTTTTATTGCATTAGCATTAAATTTTGCGTCATATAGATTAGCAGTTGTTGGAATTCCTGGAATTACAGGATTTTTAGTAAGTCCTAAATTAAGTCTTTGAGAAGCTCCAAATTTCTTCTCGATAATCGAACCTCTTGCTGCAGTTGATCCTGAACAAGAAACCATTGTTCCAACTGAAACTCCAGTAATTGCAATTACACTAAGTCCAATAAGTAATTTCTTAATTCTAATTTTATTTATATTCATTTTTTTTACCTTTCATAAATCAATATTTTTTTCTATAAATCAGTTTCTTAAATTAATTAAAAAACTTTCTTTATATGCATAATAATTATAAATCATATTACCATTATTTTATTTTTTTTATATTCTATGATTTTTTCAAAATATTAATAGGAGGTGAAAAAAATTACAATGCATGATTGTAATTTTTATTTGAAAAATAACTATTTTATTGTGTAAATATTAGATGTAGTTGTTCCTTCAACATGAATTTCATTAACTAATGTAGTAACTCTAATTGTATTGTTAGCAGTTGATTTAGTTAATTTAAGAAATAATGCATCTTCGGCTTTAATTGGTGTATCTGAAGTGAATAATAAATTAAATAAGGTTAATTTCTCTTCAGGTGTTGCATTTGCTTTTATTCCTGCATCAATAACACTTTGTAAAATACCATCTACTGGAGGTGTTATTGGAGTTAATGTAAAAGTTCTTTCCAAATCAACTGTAAAACTATTTGATGCTTGATCTCCTAATATTTCAATAAATAATGGGTTAGAGAAAACAGAAACTATATTTGTTTCTCCTGATTGTCTAAAAGTTAAATATTTAAAATCATTTGATGTTAGAACTTGATCTGACGTGAATAATAAATTAAATAACATTTCTTTTGCTTCAAGTGATCCAGAAATTCCTTTTGCTTCATTAATTAAAGCTGCTGAAATTCTTTCTGGACTTCCTTTTTTAGTTAAAATGACTTTTCTAACTTCAGGAAATGGAGCAGTTACCATAATTATATCAATATCTGCTGAACTATATTGTATCGCTAGTGTATAACTTACAAAATCCTTATCATTTGGAGAATTTCCAGTTTTTTGAATCATTAGACTAAGAATTTGTGAATATGCTGTATTTGTTGCATCAAATGGAGTTTGAAAGATATTATTTCATATTGTAGTAAATGCAACTTCTCCTCCAGGAATGTTAAGAATCATTCACATATCTTCTGACACTGGAGGTGTTGTTTTAGTATATTCATCTAGTAATGCATTTACTGTTTCTTGTTTAAGAGTATAGTTGATTGGTGGATCAACATTTGGAACTAATGCTGTTGGTTGAGCATTTAATACTAGTGAAGGAATTTTAAATCTTGTATTTAAATCAACAACTGTTCCTGCTCTTCTACTTTTTAATTTTACATCATTAGCTGCTGGTGTTTCATGTTCAATGATTGGACCAAAAATATCTTTCAGTTTTAAATCATAAGCAATCATTTGAGCCATATCTTTTGATTTTTTATTAATTTTATTGATTCGATCAAAGATTCCAATATCATCATCATCGTCATCGCCTTCATTTTCTCCTAAAAATAATTCTTTTAAATCTTTAAGATCCACATTAGGATTTGTTGTAGTTGAAGATGTAATTGCTTTTCTAATTTCTTCAATATCATTTTTATTAAGTGCTGTCATATTTGGCGATCATCTAATTTCTATTTTTTTAACAACATCTTCTTTAACAGATTCTTCAGTTTCAACTTCATATTGAACTTCTAGAAGAAATTCGTTTTTTGATTGATCAAATGATTTAACAATAATTTTACTTAGTTCAATTTCAGTCTCATTTGTTTCAACTTCATAAATTTCATAAAATTCAGTTAGTACTTCATCAAAATCTTTTTGTAGGTTTTCAACAGTTAGGCTGCTTTCATATTCCCTAATTAATTTTTGAGCATTTGAGTTAAATTTAGCATCAAATAATCTCATTGAGGCTCTTGGAGAAACCCCTTCAAGTAATTGAGGAGAAGACAAGAAATTAGCATCGAATTGTTTTTCGATTATTACACCCCTTTCAGGTTTAACTGGAGGAGGAGTTTCTGAATTTGAACAAGAAACAATTGATCCTACTGATGCTGCAGTAATTGCAACAGCTCCTAAACTTATTAGAAATTTTTTCAATTTAATTTTTTTCATTTTTAATGTTTTCCTTTTATTTTATTAAATTTTATAAATGCTTCTTAAATCATTGAAACATTAAATAAAAATCATACTTAAATTATAGATAAAATTATCTCAATTAATTTATTTAATTTTTTGGCAAGATTCACAAAGATAAGTTCCTCTCCCATTAACTTTCATTTTTGTGATCACTGTCTTGCAATCTAAACATAATTCATCTTTCTTTAAATGAACTTTTAAGTATTTTTGAAATTCACCTTTAGAATTTTCTTTAAACATATAAGTGAAGATTGTGGTTCCTTTATTAGCAATTGCTTTTATCATAACTTTTTGAGCATGCTTTGCAATATTTTTAAACTCAAGATCATCTAATTTATTTGCCTTTGTTTCGGGGTGAATTTTTGATGCAAATAAAATTTCATCAGCATAAATGTTCCCAATCCCTGCAATATTTGTTTGATCAAGAATAGCAGTTTTAACATGTTTATTAGATTTACCAATTTGTTTTTTAACATATTTTCAATCAAATCCTTTTTGCAAAGGATCTAAAGCAATCTTTTTCAATTCTTTAGATTCTTGATAATCAGCTTCATGGTAAATATGAAATGTTCCAAATCTTCTTGTGTCATGGTACCGCATTTCATAATTCTTAAATTTAATAATTACTAAGGTATGTTTAGGATCATATCAATCATTATGCTTTGCATAGAAAATTTTTCCTTCCATTCTTAAATGGATGACTAAAACCTTTTGATGCGATAAATGAAAAATTAAGTATTTTCCAATTCGATCTAATTTAATAATTTTTTCATTGATAATAAAATTCTTAAACTCTTCTGGAGAACAGTTTTTTAATAACTTATCCATAAAAACTTCAACATCAAGAATTTTCTTATTTAAAACCCCATCTTCAATAAGAGAGTCAATTAGGGTTTGGACTTCTGGCATTTCTGGCATATTATTCTCCTAAGTATTTGCTAAAACCATTTAAATGGTATTCTTCAATAATTTTTTTAAGTCCATCAAGATCAATTGCTTTAATTGCAAAATCTTCAATTGATGATTTGTCAAAATAATCGGTTTTAATTGTTGCTAATTCTTTAAATCTAAAAGCATTGTCTTTGTCATTTAATAATTTCTCTTGGACACTTTTACTTTTAATCTGTTCAATGTTTTGATAAATTTTTTCAATTGACCCAAATTGCAATAATAAATTCAAAGCAGTTGTTTTACCAATTCCTTTAACCCCCATTAAATTATCTGAAGGATCTCCCGCTAATCCTTTGTATTCATTAATTTGCTCTGGTTTTAATCCTTCATTTAAATTCTCAAAATTCTCAAGGGTATTAATGACTGTATCTGAAATCCCTTTTTTAAATAAAATTACATTGATGTTTGCATCAACTAATTGAAGAATATCCTTATCAGAAGAATAAATATCAACCTTAATTCCATTTTTTGAAAATAATTTTGCAGTTGATCCAACAACATCATCAGCTTCAATTCCTGAAACGCATTCATAATTAAAACCAAATAATTTTGATACATCATGAATTAAAGGGATTTGATCTACTAGCTCTTCAGGAATTTTTTTTCGATTCTTTTTGTAATCTTCAAATTGCTCTGTTCGAAAGTTCTTATCCTTATGATCATAAGCAATGACAGCATAATCATATTTATCTAAATATAAAATTTTAAAGAAAATTTGCATCATCAACTTTAAAGCATTAGTTGGCTTTAAATTATTATTTTTATAAAACTCCAGTTGTTTATAAGTTGCATAAAATGCTCTAAACAGTAAAGCATTCCCATCAATTACAATTGCTTTCTTTTGCATAAATTCTCCTTAATTAACAACTTCATCAATTCCAATGATTTGACTGCCACGTTCACTATATCTTAAATAAATAATAACTAATTTATCTTCAATTAAACGATCTTTTAAATTATTATAATTAAAAGTTGCAAATCGGCTTTTAGTAAAATTATCCATCACCTGTACAAAAGCCATTTCTTTTCCTTGTTTAGTAAAAGTTGGAGTAACTTTAACAATCTTAACTAAAACATGAAAGGTTTGCCCAACATTACCTTCTTGAACATCACTTAAGCTGCTTAATTGATATTGCCTAAATTGTTCTTTAATTTTATTAAAATCGTCATTATTAGTTTTGGAAAAATCAAAACCAATTAGACTAATCTCTTTTTTAATAAATTCTTCTTGATCTAATGAAGTCTCTTCAACACTTTTTCAATGTGGAGCAAATAAGTATTCGTTATCTTTAGTCATATTTTTTGAAGCATCAATTGCTTCTTTTAAATTATCAACCATATATTTTTTTGATAACTCGAATTCATCAAATGTTCCAGCACATATTAATGTTTCTAAAGTTGATTCTCCAATCCCTCCATTTGTTAAATTAGCAATGCAACTTTCATAAGAGACAAATTTCTTTTTTGGTTGGAGATCTCTTATATCGATGATTTTCTTTGCAGTTTCAAATCCAATCCCCTTAATTGTTGTTAAACCAAAAAAGATTGTTTGGTTAATTATTTTAAAACTTCTTGAAGATAAATTAATACTAGGCTTATGAATTAATAAATTCATTCTTAAAGCTTCAAGGCAATATTGATAAATTTTATCATGGGAGTTTTGTGCTGATTTTAATAAAACGCTCATAAAAATTAATGGGAATTTAATTTTTAAATATACCATTCAATAACTAATTAGGGCATAAGAAATCGAATGACAGTGATTAAAACCATAACTTGCAAATTTCTCAATATAATCAAAAATCTTTTCTGCTAACTTTGCTGAATAATTATTAGCAATTGAAGAATTAATAAATTTCTCCTTAATTAATTCCATTTCCTTTGGTTCTTTTTTAGAAATGATCTTTCTAAAAATATCAGCATCTGCAGGTGAAAAGTTTGCTACTCTTTGGACAATTTGAATTACTTGTTCTTGATAGACAATGATTCCATTTGTGGGAACTAAAATGTCTTTAATTCTTTCATCAATTGGATCAAAAGGTTGGTTTGAAAATCTTCGTTCAACAAAAGTGGGAATATTTTTTTGAGGTCCTGGTCGAAATAAAGCAGATACTAATGAAATATCTTCTAGGCTTCTTGGTCTGATTTTTTTTAAAGTTGCTCGCATTCCAGGAGATTCTAATTGAAAAATTCCTAAAGTATTTGCTTTTGAAATTTCTTCATATACTTGATGATCATCTAAAGGAAGCTGATCTAAATTTAATTGCATCTTTTGTTTAATAGCAATTAATCTTAAAACATTATGAATGATAGTTAAATTGCTCAATCCTAATAAATCCATTTTTAATAGTCCTAATGGTTCTAAATAATCCATTGAAATTTGGGTTGTTGTAATATCATTTGCACTATATTGAATTGGAATAACATCTGTTAATTCATCCTTAGATAAAACAATTCCAGCAGCATGAATTCCTGTTTGTCTTGGTGCTCCAATTAACTGATGAGCAAAATCAAATAACTCTTGGTAAGAATGGTAGAAATCTTTTAGCTCTTTACTTTTAGCAACTGCTGCTAATAGATCATAATCATAATCACTTGCAATTAATTTTGAAATCCGATTAATAATTTTTAAATCAATATCTAAAACACGTCCAACATCTCTAATGGCCATCTTTGCTTTAATTCTTTGAAAGGTAACAATGTGAGCTACATGGTCATAACCATATTTATCAAAAATATAATCAATAATTTCTTCTCTTCTATTATCCATGATATCAATATCAATATCTGGTAGTGATTTTCGATTTGGATTCAAAAATCTTTCAAAGATTAAATCATATTTAATTGGATCAATTTTTGTGATTGATAAAAGAAAGGAAACTAATGATCCAGAAGATGATCCTCTTCCTGGGCCAACTAGAATATCTCTATTTTTAGCTTCTGCAATAAAATCATGAACAATTAGAAAATAGTCATTAAATCCCATTGAATCAATAATATCTAATTCATGGTTCATTCTTGCTTCGTATATATGAAAATCTTGATGATTCGCAAATTTTTCTAAAAGACCAATTTGACATAATTTTCTTAAGTAAGCACTTGCACTGATTTTTTCTTTAATGGGAAAAGCAATAATTTCAGAAACCTTTGCCTTTTTTGTTCAGCTAACTTTTTTAATAAATGTCTCATAGTTTCCTTGATTAGCCTTTGAGAATTTCTTTTGAAAGGTTTGGCAATCAAGCAATCCTAAGTTATTCACTAAAAAATTATTAGTATCAACCTTTAAATCATTTTTGATGTGATACATAATTGTTAATAATTTATCATCAACTTCACTAAGATGTCTTACTTCATTAACAGCGAGATCTGATGCAAGATTTGTTCTAGTAGTAAAATAATTTTCAGTATTAATATTAGCAGGTTTATTACCATCAAAAATGAAAAGCAAATCCTTTGAATAATTATTAATATCAAAGTTTTTTCTTTGCAAATAATTTGATGAAATCTTAATTAAGTTCTTATACCCTAAATCACTGCAAGGAAAAATAAGTAATTTTTGCTCTTGATAAAAAATATCTAAACCAATAATTGGAATTAAACCGGCTTTTTCACACTGATTACTAAATTCAATTGATCCATATAAATTACTATCAGTTAAAAAAACATATTGCTGATTTTCTTTTTTTGCAAAAGCAATGATCGCTTCAATTGATAAAGTTGATTCTAATAAAGAATAATAAGAATGCGTATTAATATTAATATACATTCTTATTATTTTCTTTCTTCTAGTGATTTTTCCATTACAGATTTTAAATTTTTATCTAATTTTTCATTTTTTAATTTATATTTAATTTCATCAATTGATAATGTATTGCAATATTTCTTTAAATCTTCTTCAGTTTCAGAAATGTCAATATTATTTAAATTAATAATTTTTGTTTCAGAAGCAGTTTTTTCTTCTTCTGTAATTGTCGAATCTTTCTTTTTAAGATTAAATAATTTCATGATACTCTCCATTATTATTTTAATTATATAAAAAAAATATTATTTGTTGTAATTATTTCTTGGGTTTTTGTTACTAAAATTTCTACCTTGAGAATTTCTTGATCTTCTACGATCTTGACCATTTTGTTCTCCATCAGATCTTTTTTCATAAGAACGGTTAGTATTATAACGATCGCCCCTGTCAAAATTTCTATTTCGATTATTTCCAAAGGATCTATTTCTTGAACCACTTCTTCTTCTTTTTTGAGAATAAGCATCACTTTTATCACCCTTATTTTCATATCTTTCAATGAACATTGGAGAATATTGCATTGTATCAAAATCAACATATTGTAAACTAATGTCTTTATTTGTTACTTTTTGAATTTTAGCAATTTTTTCTTTTTCAGAATTTCCAAATAAGGAAATTGCCACTCCTTTTTTATTTGCTCTTCCAGTTCTTCCAATTCGATGAACATATGTTTCAACTGAATCTGGAAGATCATAATTAAAGATATGTGAAATATCATCGACATGAATTCCTCTTGAAGCAACATCTGTTGCTACTAAAATTCTGATTCTGTGATTTCTAAAATCATTAATGATACGATCTCTTTGTCTTTGTTCTTTATCACCATGAATTGAATTAGCATTAATTCTTTCATTTTTTAAATATCTTGTTAATGCATCAACTTCAACTTTTGTTCTTGCGAAAACAATGGCAGATTTAACATGATGTTCTTTAATTAAATGAAGTAGAATTTCTTTTTTATTTTTTTTATTGATACAATAACCTAATTGTTCAATTGAATCAATTGTTGTTAATGAAGGGGCGACAGTGATATTTACATAGTCATATCTCATAATTTCTTGAACTAGTTTTTTAATGCTTGTAGGAAAAGTTGCTGAGAAAAATAATGTTTGGTGCTCAGTTGGTAATTTACTAATGATTGTTTTAACATCTCCAATAAAACCCATGTCTAACATAATATCTGCTTCATCTAAAACAATTGTTTCAACTTTTGAGATGTCAATTTTTCGCATATTTAAAATATCAAGTAATCTTCCTGGTGTACAAATTGCAATATCAACACCCATTTTAATAATGTCAATTTGTCTTTTCTTTGAAAATCCACCATATAAACAAACATATTTTTGATTTAATCCATAACTATATTTTTTAAAGTTTTCATAAACCTGCATTGCAAGTTCTCTTGTTGGTGTTAAAACTAAATATTTAATGCAACCATTTCTCCTATCATGTTTATGCTCTGATAACATTTGGATTAGGGGCAAAGCAAAAGATGCAGTCTTTCCTGTTCCTGTTTGTGCTAAACCAAATATATCTTTTTTATCAAGACATAAAGGGATCACTTGCATTTGAATTTGCGTGGGTTTAATATATCCACTATTTTTAACATTGTCTAAGATTTTACTGCTTAATTTTAAATCTTTAAATTCCATTTTATTTCCTTTTATTTATTTTGTGAAACATATTATTAAAAATTTAAATAGAAAATCACAATTAATTATTTTTCGATTTTTATAAAGTTTTTTGAAAGCACTTTAAAGATATCTAAAATAGTATAACATATATATAAAAAAACTATTAATATTATATTTGTTGATATACTTAAAATGTACCTATAAATTATGAAAAAAATTAAGATCAGTGTTTTAATTCCTTGCTATAACTGCCAGAAATTTATTTATAAATGTATTAAAAGTGTTTTAGATCAAACTGTTAAGGTTGATGAGATTTTAGTTGTTAATGATGGCTCATCTGATCAATCATTAAGCATTATTAAAGAACTTCAAGCTCAACATAATAATATTAAAGTCATTGATCAAAAAAATATGGGTTTAGCAAAAACAAGAAATATTTTAATTGATAATTCAACAGGTGATTATTTTTATTTTCTAGATTCAGATGATTGAATTGAAAGCAACTGTATTGAAAGCTTCTTGAAAAAATTAGATCAAAGTCCATATGAAATGATTTTTGCAAGATGTTATTTAGGAAGCGTTGTTAATAAATTCAATTCTAATATTTATCCAGATACTACAAAAGAATCTTATTGTCTATATAATTGTACCTACATTTGAAACATTTTATTTTCAAGGGAATTTTGAAATAAATTCCATTTAAGATTTTATGATGATTATCCAGCTTTTGAAGACATTGGTGTTTTTGGATATATTTTATCAAAAGCTACCAATGTTGGTTTCATGACTGAAATCACTTATCATTACATCCATAATCCAAAATCATTATCAAGATCAAATTACAATGAAGCCAAAGTATATAATTTATACAAACAGGTAGAGAATTTGTACATTCTTTTAAATAAAGAATATGGTAAAAATTTCCCAAGGTATATCAATGATATCATTGCACTAGATCTTAGTGTTTTAATTAATGCAATTTTATTTCTAACTTGAAGAATCAATAAAATCAAATATTTAAAAATGGTCAGAAGACTTGAAAAAAAACATGGGCGAATCAAATATCCCATATGTATTTGAAAATTTTGATTCTTTTTTCTATATCGAATCTTTATCTGATAAATTCCAAAAAAGTAAATTTACTTATATAATATAAAGAAGTTGGAAATATGTCTCAAATTGAAAATGCAAATAGAATGGAAGCAGCATCTAATGATTTCTTTACTAGAAAAAGAATCATTACTTTTTTTATCTTAACAATTTTTACAATTATTTTTGCTGTCATCATTTCTGTATTTGGATTAAAAATCAATTTTAATGAATTTAGTCGTTTTATGAATGAAGCATTCCAAAAACCAGGGTTTGCAATGTGAATCTCATTATTATTTCTATTTCCAATTTATATGAGTTTTACTAGATTCTTTGTTTTTTATATTCGAATTAGAAAAGAAAAAATTTATGCTAAATGATGGGATTGATTGTTTTTCACTTTCATTGGATCTTTCTTAAATGCGATTACTCCCTTTGCAGTTGGAAATGAACCTTATACATTTTTCTGATTAAAATCTAAAGGATTAGAAACAAGAAAAGCACTATTAATTTTATCAACAATTGGAATATGAAATCCATTATCACAAATTATTGTGACTTGACCTTCATTCTTTATCATTAGTTCATGATATGGAGAATATTCAGGTAGTCCTGGATGAATTGCAATTTATTGAATTTCATTTGCTGGATTATTATTTGATTTAATAGCTTTTTCTTCATTCTTTGCTTTATCTTATAGCAGAAGAATTCATTTTATTCTTAACAGTGCTTATTATTGAATTCGAAAAAAAGTTCGATTAAGCTATAAAACAACTGCAGAAATTAGAAATAAATATATTGAAAAAGCTACTTTTAAAAAAGAATTTTTAGAAGAGCTTAGTGATTATAAATTTTATGGAACATTAATCGTAATTAATGTTTTATGGAATGTTGTTTATTATAGTTCAATGTATTTTGCATCTGGATTATCAAGCATTCCTCCAGAGTTTATTAGTTATAATGATTGATTTAATTATACAAATATTGCAGTGACTGCTAATAATTGAATTCCAATTGCTGGTGCAGAAGGAACATTACAATTTTCTTTATTGACCTTTTTTAATACTTTAATTCCAAATAATGATTTAAAACTTGATATGGAATTAGTAAATATTGTCTTCATCTGAAGAATCTTTAATTTCTATGGTCCAGCTGTAATTGGAATGGTATGCTTTCCAATTTCTGCATATTTATTTATTAAAAAATATAAATAATTATTTTCAGTTAGTTTTTAAACTTTGTTTGCTAATTTTCATTGAGATTAATCAGAAGACTAAAATTAAGATGATAAATAAACATACAAGCCCAATTAATATTCCAATGTTAGCAACACTTCCTGCTCCAGCTCTTTCTCCTGGAACATCATTATAAATTTTGTCATAGTATGGAATACAATTTGGATTTAAATTTGTAGTATTTCCATAAACGCTAAATTGTGCAAAGAATGGAATAATGAAAACATAAACTCCATAAACAATTGGGAAAACAATTAACTTAGAAATTGTTTGTAAGAAACTTTTAGGAGCTTCTCTTGAAATAAACATACTTGTAATTGCAAAGATCACAAATAATATTGGAGTAATTGCATGAACTCAAATTGTTGAAATTAATCTTGTTGGTCCTTCAGTTGATAATTTATAATCTAATTCAATTCCTTCTGGTGTTCATGGGAATAATAATCCTCAAAAGATCACACATACAACAAATATATAAACTGCAGTTCCAATCATTACTGTATTATTTTTAAACACTAATTTTCGATTGAAGAATAAATAACCAGTCATAAAAATTGTGACTCATCAGTTGTTTAAATTAGTAAAGTAAGATAATTCTCCAATTAGGAAATTAGTTTTAGGGTTAACAGCATCATAATCATATTCTGTTAGAAAGATGAAAAGAAATCCAACAATTGAGACAACCCAAACAAAAACTCCAAATATTGTATTTAATAATAAGTTTCGATTCATTGTTTTTTCAAATGAGATTGTTCTAACTTCAGTATAGTCTTGTGAAATATATTCAAGGTATTTTTGATAATAATTATTTCTTGTACATTCTAAGAAAGTAAAGGGAAACATTAATCATGTAAAAATTCCACCAGAGAACATATATATTTTTTTAATTTTGTCATCTTCAATCTTCATAATATTCATGAAGGTTAAAACTCATATTAAGATTGATAGGACTAAACATCCCCAAGCTAATATTCTTCTAAACTGCACTTCTAAATCAAGTACATTTCCTGCTCCGCCATTTGCTGTATGGTCATAGCTTAAATCCATTAAATGTCAATATCCCATTGTTCCAATAAAGCCATATAATCCTAAACCAAATAGGATCATTGCTAATATTGAATAAATAGATATTTTTGATAATCTTAAAAAATCCATTCTTTTCCTTTTTTTTATTTCTTTTTATCATAATATATTTATTGAGTTTTTAATGATTTTTTTTCGCAAATTTTAAAAATGGTCTTATTAGCAAATCAAAAAATAAATAGTGATAATAAGAAAAATAAACCAAATATAACAATTAATAAGATGTTTCATAAACTTCCAGATTCTTGTGCTATTTCAATTGCTGGGTTGTCTGTTGGTTTGTAATAACTTATTGAATGGGGGTTAATATTTGTTAAACTCCCATAAGGACTAAATTGGCTAAAAAATGGTAATCCATAAATATAGATCCCATAAATTGATGGATAAACTATGTCTTGAAGACTAAGTTGTAAGAAAGATTTTGGTGCCATTTTATTTCTAAACATTGTTCATATTGCAAAACTAATAAAGATTAATGGGTTAACAGCATGATATCAAATTGTTGTCATTAGAAAATAAGGATTGGGATAACGATTACTTAATCCTACTTTTGAACTTGAAGGAAATAAAATTGTTCAATACACGATTACAACTATTAAAGTATATGAACAAATGGAAATTAGAATACTATTATTCTTAAAAATTGTTTTTTGATTAAAGAAAATAAAAATAGCCATGAAAAAGAAAATAATTAAATTAACTTGTTTTGTTAAAAATGATAATTCTCCAAATAAATAAGTTCTTTGGGGGTCTTCCTCATTAAACCTACTATTTGGTATATTAAATAACGGCAAGATAATAAAAATGAAAGCACAGAAACTAATTAATAAAGCCAAATAGGAAAAAAAAGTATATGAAAGATTTGATGAATTTTTATAAAAATCTTTTTTAATCAAGATGTTGATACTTTCTTTTCGATCCTGGTTAAAATAATAATAAATTCTTTCATAATATCTATTTTTATAAATTTGATAAACAACATAGTGGATTAATGCTCATGAAAAAACACCCATTGATCACATTAATACTTTTTTAACTTTTTGATCCTCAATTTTAAGAATTTGTCGATAAGAGAAAATTGCACTAAAAATAAAGATGATCAAAGCAATATAAGATCAAGCTCTAGCAGTTTGAATTTCAAGAGGCATAATATTATTAGCTTCTTGATTGTAAATTAAGTATTCATATCCGTAGGTTTTTCATTCAGGAAAATATGAAATAAAAAATGATAAACCTAAGATCATCGAAATGAAAATTGCAACTGCATATAATAAAATTTTAAATAATCTTAAATAATCCATTATCTGATCCAATCTTTTTAGTAAAGATGATTTTTATTCATACTTCTTTTAATATCTTTATTTTTAATCGCTTCTCTTTTATCATGAAGTTTTTTTCCTTTAGCAAGACCAATTTCAATTTTAATTTTCTTATTATTTCAATAAATCATTGTAGGAACTAAAGTTAAATCTTCTTTTTTAATTTTAGTTTGAATTTTTAGAATTTCTTTTTTATGCATTAAAAGTTTTCTTCTTCTAATGGGATCTTGGTTATAACGATTCCCATGTTCATAAGGACTAATATGCATGTTAACAATAAACATCTCGCCCTTTTTAATAATGATATAAGCTTCATCTAGGCTTAATTTCTTTAAATAGATGGATTTAACTTCAACCCCTTTTAATTCAATTCCTGCTTCATATTTATCCAAAATAAAATAATTAAAACTAGCTTTTTTATTTTTTAAAATAATCTTCATAAATCTACCTTTTAATTATTTTATTAATTCAATTAATTCTAAGTCAATTTTCTTTGTAAGTAAATTAACACTTACAACCCGAACTTTCACTAATGTTCCAAATGATAAAACAATCTTTGTTTTATTTCCAACAAAGGTATTATTTTCAACAATATAATTAAAGAAATCATTAATTTTAATGTTGCTAATTTTACATAGGCCCTCAACAGAATTTTTTAATTCAATAAAAATACCAAAACCTGTAATATGAGAGATAATTCCTTCAAAAATATCTCCAACATGTTTTTCCATATATTCTGCAAATTTTAAAGCATTTACTTCTCTTTCAATCGCAACTGCAATTTCTTCTTTTTTAGATGATTGTTGACAGATTTCATTTAACTTTGATAATAAAAATGATCTTTGTTCATTGCTATACAAATGCTTTTCAAAAGTAAACATTCGATATAAACGATGAACAATTAAATCTGGATATCTTCTAATTGGAGAAGTAAAATGAGTATAAAATTTACTCGCTAAACCAAAATGGGCAATGTTATTTGTTGAGTATTCTGCTTTTGCCATCACTCTTAAAAGAAGTTTATTAATTAATTGAGATGATGATGTTTCTCGATTATCATCAATTCACTTAGCGATTGTATTAGGTTTAATATCATTAATATTGTTATCAATTTTAAAATTTAACTTTTTAGCTTCAATGGCAAAGTTTTTTAATTTAGTCTCATTGGGTTTATCATGAACTCGATAAATAAAAGGTAGATGATTTTTTTGAAAATTAATTGTAACAGCTTCATTTGCTGCAACCATGAAATTTTCAATCATCATTTGAGCATCACCTCTTTCATACATTACAATGTCAATTGGCTTTTCATTTTCATCTAAAACAATTTTTGGCTCATTGATTTCAAAATCAATATAACCTCTCTTTTTAAAATTCCTTCTTAAAATTTTAAATAGCTCATAAGAAATATCTAAAACATCTCTAATTTCATCAGTATCATCAACTAATAAATTTTCTTTAGCATAATATTGATTCACCTCATTATATGCAAATCTTCTTTTATTAATAAAAACAGAAGGATAAACATCAATTGATTTAAATTCTCCATTAGGGTTAATTAACATTTCACAAGTTAAAGTTAATCTCTCTTCATTTGGGTTTAATGAACAAATATCATTTGAAAGTAGATGAGGGATCATTGGAATAACTTTGTTAACTAGATAAATTGATGTTCCTCGATTAAAAGCCTCTTGATCTAGAACTGAATTCATTGTGATGAAATGTGAAACATCTGCAATTGAAACTCATAATCGATAATTTTCATTTTCTTTTTTTACACAAATTGCATCATCTAAATCTTTTGAGGTTTCAGGGTCAATAGTAATAAAAGGTAAGTTTGTTAAATCTTTTCTTTTTTGTCTTTCATCTAGAGTGACAGTTTTATCACAAAGATTAGCAGCATCAATTACTGCTTGGGGAAATTCTGGTTCAATATTATAGTCATAGACAATTGATAAAATATCAATTCCAACATCATTCTTATGACCAATAATTTTAATAACTTCAACGTTGATACTATCTGGGTGGTATTCAATTGCTTTCATTAATAATTTATGACCATCTACTATTCCTGAAAGATTCTCAATAATAATTTTTTTGTTAATTTTAAAGTCATTTAAAATAACTTCATAACCTGTTGCAGTTTTTTTAAATTCTCCAACAAAAATGTCTTTTGCTCTTTTAATAACTTTAAGAACTTTTCCAATTGCTAGGTTCTTTTTTGATGGACCATCAGTTTTAACAAATTCTACTAAATCTTCATTTAATGCTCCATTAGTATAATCGATATTAATATAAACTTCATTTTGAGGATCATTGGTTGGCTTTATAAAACCATCACCATAGGAATTAATTGAAATTGTTCCTTCAGCTTTTGTATCTGGAATTTCATTACCAATATTAAAACTTAAAACAACTTTTCCATTAGGAAGGATTTTAATCTTTTTAATTTTTTCTAAATAACGAAAAGAATGAAAAATATTTTTAACAATAATTTCCTTATTTGTTAAAAGAACTTTGTCAATTAAGATTTTTCTTGGAATTGGTTTTTCTTTTTGATCTTCTAAAATGGTTAAAATTGTTTTATCTAATTTATTCATAAAACTACTTAATTAAGAAACGAAAAATTAAGGCTAGTGCAACTAGGACAAAGACAATGATAAATAAAATGATCTGTAAAATCTTTGTTGCTCCCCGATCTTTTGTCTTCTTAAAAATTTCTAAATCAGCAGCAGCCATTGAATTTAGTCCATTTGATGAACCACTTCCTGATAAGAGTAAGGCAATCACTAAAGAAATAGCAGCTAAAACATAAAAGATAATTTCAATAACTTCCATTTAGTTCTCCATTGATTATTATTATATTAAAAAAAATAACTATTTGAAAGTTATTTTTTTTAATCTTAATTATTTTAGAATCTTAATGATAAACAGCTTAATCCACCATCTAATTTACGATACTCTGAAGTGTCGCATTCTACAGTTTGATAACCGTGAGCTTTAATTGAAGCAAGGGTATTATTAAAGCCTTGAGGAACAATAACAACATTGTTCATTCATACACAATTAGCAGCATATTTTTCATCATCTGGAATATAAATTCGATCAAAATGATCATTATCAAATAATTCATGCCCAACAAAATCACTATTAATTAATAAAACTGGTTTGTTTGTTTTTGGACTTATTTCAAGATAATTAACTCCTGATTTTAAATGTAATCCTTTATCCATATGGGCTAGAATTGTTTTTTTTCCTAATTTTGCTGCATATTCTTTAAACTGTTCAATGCCAGCCTTGTTAGTTCGATTTGATTCTCCTATGTAATAAGTATCTCCAACCATCATCACATCTCCCGCATCTAATGTCCCAGGAGCTTTAATTTTAAAGAAATTTTCATCTTCTTTATTATAGAAATGTTCTTTGATCACTTTTTCCATTACCACAATTTCTTTATTTCTTGCTGCTGCACCAGGATTTGCAAGAATAACTCCAGCTCCTGGAATGAAAACTGCAGTGTCCTCAACAAAGCAAGAATCAGGAAAGGCTTCATCAGCTTCAAGATTTTTTACTTCAACCCCACAATTTCTTAAGATCTTCTTATAAGCGTCATGCTGCTTTAAAGCTAATTCATAATCTGGAGTTCCTGGGTAGTCTCCTGAAGCAATCCCTTTAGTAATAGATTTTCCAGGTGTTTTTGTAATCACATTTTTAAAATTTAACATCATCAACCTCTTTTTAATATTTGGTACATTTATATTATAGCTTATATATATAGGTAAGTTTGACAATCATTTTTTAAAATTAATGAAAAAAAATGACTTTTCTTAAAGTCATTTTTTAATTCATTTTCTTTACTAAATCAATGATTTCATCATGGAATAAAGCAACCATTTCTTCCCTTGTTTTTTTAGCATGATCAGGTAGTGAAGTCCCATCAATCATTACAGTCCCAACTACATTCATTCCTAAGAAATTAAGAACAGCTGCTAAATTTTTATCTAATGCACATGCAGAATCTTTTTCATATGGTGAACCCTGAGCAATTATAAAACCAGCCTTTAAATGATTTAATAAACCAGGTTTTTGAGGATCTTTACTTAATTTATAACTGAATGTTTTTCCAGCAACACAAATTTTATCAAGGTAATTTTTTAATAAACCAGGGTAATTATAATTAATTGTTGATGTTGCAATAATTAATTTATCTGCTGCTTTTAATTCATCAATTAATAAATCTGAATGTTTGTCATACCAATTTGCTAATGAATGAGCAGTTAAACTTTCTTTTAAAAATTCATGATCATTTAAATCCCTTTCAATGATTTGGTCATCAGGATATTTTTTTAAATGTTCCTTCTTAAAAAAATCTAATCCACAACCACTAATTGAACCTCTTGGTGAGTGCTTGTTAACAGAGCAACTAATCAATAATATTTTTTTCATAAAATAATCCTTTGTGAATTTTCAATATAAGTATAAAAATAATACCCTATTTTAAATAATCTCTCTAATCAAATTAAGAATAAAAAAAATAACTTTAAAAAAGTTATTTTTATCTTTAATCCATTTTTTTTACTAAATCAATTAATTGATCTTCAAACTGATGAACAATTTCCTCTTTTGTTTTATTAGCATTTTCAGGAATTTTTGTTCCTTGCATCATAACACATCCAGCATATTTTGTTCCTAGGAAATGTAATAAACCTTCTAGGTTAGTTGGTAAAGAAGAGAATTGATATCAGTCTAATGGAGAACCTTGAGCAAAGATAATTGCAGATTTTATATTAGTTAATAAACCAACGCTTCCACTTTTACCTTTATCATATTTATATTTAAATGTTTCTCCAGCTAAACAAATTTTATCGACATAGTTTTTTAATAAAGCAGGATAACTATAATTCATTGTTGAAGTTGCAATGACTAATTTATCAATATTTTTTAATTCAGCAATTAAAGCTTTTGCATTTTCATCAAATCAACCATCTAAAGTTTTATCTGTCATGCTTTGATGAAGAAATTCAACTTCATTTAAATCTTTTTCAATGATTTGATCTTCTGGATATTGTTTCATGTATTCTTTTTTAAAGAAATCCAATGCGCAACCACTAATTGATCCTCTTGGTGATTTGTTATTTACTGAACATCTGATTAATAATATTTTTTTCATTTTTACCCCTTGGTAGTTTTATTCTGCAATATAAGGCAGCAATGCAACAATTCTTGCTCTTTTAATAGCAGTTGAAACTCTTCTTTGATGAGATGTACAATTAAAAGATTGTTTTGCAGGAATTATTTTTTTATTGAAATTAATGTAATTAACTAAAGTATCAACATCTTTATAATCAACATGTTCAATTCCTTGAGCACAGAATTTACAAAATTTCTTTCTTTTATAAAATTTATTTTGACGATATTTTGGATTTCCAGAATATGTTCTTTCTCTTTTTTCTGTCATAATTATTACTCCTTTCCTTATTTATCAATTTCTTCTAATCAGTCAAGGTCTGTAATGTCTTCAAATCCTTCTGAACTAGTGGTTTGAGTTAATGGTTCATTAAAAATGTAGCTCTCTGCTTGACTTATTAATTCTTCATTAAATGCATTTTTAGTTTGTGCTGGATTAGGATTGTTAGTCATTGGTGTTGGTGGAACATTATAAGCATTTGTTCTTGCACTATTATCTTGAAAATGAATTTCTTGATTATTCATATTTCCCATATTGTAATTTTGATTAGGATTTCCATATAGATCTTCTGTTGGTCTTTTACCACCTAATGGCTTAATCGTATCAATTACAATTTCTGTAATATAAGTATTTCTACCTTCTTTATTAACATAACTTCTTCTTACAAGTTTGCCATCAACAACAACTAAATCACCTTTTTTCATATAAGTGTTAATAAACTTTGCATTTGATTGTCAAGCAATACATGGGAAAAAGTAAACCTCATTTTTATTAATATTATCTTGACATGCAATACTAATGTTTGAAATTAATTTTCCTGTTTGAGTTACAAATGGTTGGGGATCAGCTGCAAGTCTTCCTGCTAAAAATATTTTATTCATACTTAAATATCCGTTAATTTAACAGGAGTTGAATCACGTTTTCTAACTTCTTGAGATTCCTGTTCTTTTTTAATTTTTTCTTGAACATCTTTATAGATTTTTGCTCTGTAATTTGATTTAGCAACTTTTTTAGGATTAATGGTTGCTTTATAACCATAATCTTTTTCTAAGTTAATAATTAAATGACGAATAACACTTCTGTTTAATAAAATTAATCTTCTTAACTCTGCAATTAAACTAGCATCTTCAGTTTCAAAATTTAAAACAAAATAATAACCCATTGTTTCATTATCAATTTCATATGATAATTTTTTATGACCCATTTCAGTTACATCAATTGTTTTAATATCTTTAATAATTTTTTTAACTTCGTCTAAAACTTTTTTTGCTTCAGGTTCTCTTAATGAACCTTTAACAACAATCATTGTTTCATATTTTGACATATGTTTTTTAGTCCCCTTTTTGGATATAAGCCTTAACTCGGCAAAGAGTGCATATCTTAAAATAATGCATTTAAATTATACTACTGAAACAATTTATAAACAAATAAGTTTATTTTATTTATGAAAATTTCTTAAATTAAATATAATAATAATGTAATAGGGGTGTAGTTCAATTGGTAGAGCAGTAGACTTCAAATCTATTTGTTGCGGGTTCGAGTCCTGTCACCCTTGCCATTAAAAGATTAAAAAAAACTTTATTTGTTTTTTGTTAAAAACGAATAAAGTTTTCTTCTGTCTACTTTTGATGATCCAATTGATAATTTGTCACCAACATAAATCTTTTCATTTGGTAAAGCCATTCTTGATTTACCATCAATTCCTAGAATGATTATAATGTTTCAATTTCGGTTCTCATATTTTTCTTTTCATAAAGCACCTAATTCATTAATGGTTACTCCATTTAAACGTTTATTTGCTAGAACTAAATGGACAATTGAGAAATCTTCAGTAATATCTTCAATATTTGTTGATGAATTGAAGAAAGATTTTAAAGCCATTTTACTTCCAACTTCTTCTTCTGGAATGACGATGTTATTTGCATTAATTCCAACAATCTTTAAAAGCTTCTTATGTAATTCATCTCCAGCTTTTGCATAAATCGTTTTTTCTTCATATTCAGGGTGATTAGCTCATGAATAAGCTAAAGAAATTGAAATTTCTAAGTCAGCAGTCCCAATTAAAATTATATCCATATCATCTAAAGGAAAGTGACTTTCTAATTGTTTTAATTCAGTGATTTTTGCTTTAACAACATTATTAAAACCATCTGCACTTAATTTTGAAATGACTTCACCATCAAGATCATTAATAAAAATATCACTTTTCTTGATACCTTCTTTTAATAATCTTGTCACAAAACCTTTCCCAAATTTTCCATAACCAATGATTAAATATTTAGTTCTTTGATTATTTTTCAACACTAGCACCTCTAATTGGAAGACATAATAAAATTATATGATATTGAATTGAACTTCTAAAATAATTTATTTTTAAACTTCTCTTATTATTTAATATTATATAATAACAAATGAGATAATATGAAGAAAAAAAATAATGATAAGATCGGTGGTAGGATTTATTCTAACATTCTTAAAAAGAAGATTAAAAGCCGGTTTACTGACTTTAGTAATTTCGTTAAAAGACACTATACTGATTCTTTTAAAATTCTAATTGCTTATGTCATCTTTGTGTTAGTTGGAGCTGGTTTATTATTCCTTCCAATATCTTTTCAAAGTGATTCAATGTATTTAAAATCAAATGGTCATGGATTTCATTTTATTGATGCAATTTTTATTTCTTCTTCTGCTTTTTCAAATACAGGTTTAACTGTAACTGATATATCACAAACTTTTTCAGGTTTTGGTCAAGCCATTATTTATATTTGAATTCAATTAGGGGGTTTTGGTTTATTATCTGCTTTCTATTTGGTGGGAAAATTTATTAATAAAACAATTCATAAAAAAGTAATGAGCAATTCCTTAGTTTGTTATGCAGAAAGAGGAGGAACAAAAATTTCAGATACAGGAAAAGTTCTTTTCTCAATCTTTCTTTTAAGTATTTTAATTCAAACTTTTTTCACAGTTGTTTTCACTTCAATCTTTTTCAATGTAAAATTCTATGAAGTAATTCCTCATGATTCAGATATTAATGGAGTTTGAGAACAAACAGCAAATGTCCTACCAATGTATAATAATTTTGGACTTGCTTTATGAAATGGTTTATTTCTAACAGGATCTGCAATGAACAATGCTGGGTTTGATTTATTTGGCGCAACATCTCTTGCTCCTTTTAGAAATGATCTTGGGATCTTGGTTCAATTCTTTACAATGTTCTTATTTATTCTTGGAGGAATTGGATATATTGTAATTTATGATGTTTGAAGAAAAATTGAATACTATATTTATTTACAAAATCCCCAATTTTTTCAAAAATGATTTAAGACTAATCATCAATCATATATCTCTGAAAAACCTACAATTTCAATCTTCTCTAAAATTTGTTTATGAGCAGCTTTAATTATTGGAGTTTTATCAATTGGGCTTGTTTATATTGTTGAATATGTTGATTTTACTGATTCTTTATTTCATGATAAGTTTAGTGAATATTTTAATAACAATCCTTTAAATTCAAATTGATCAGTCATCTTCAATACCCTAGCTTCAAGATCTGCAGGATTTGCTACTATCAATATGAATTGGTTAACAGATATTACAAAATGACTCTTTATTATATTTATGTTCATTGGAACTTCTCCAGCTTCAACTGGAGGAGGGGTAAGAACAACTACCTTTGTTGTTTTAATTAGATCAATTTTTGGAAGAATAAAGGGAACATCAGATATTAATATTTTCAAAAGAAGAATTTCAAAAAGAACAATTGTTGATTCTACAAATATCTTTGCCTTATCAATTTTATCGGTGGTTGCTATTACTATTTTAGTTAAGATGTTATCAATTAATGATGTTGCATTAGCAAATAATGATGTTACAGATTTCTTCTTTGAGACCTCATCTGCATTTGGAACAACTGGGTTTTCAACAGGAATTACTTCTAATCTAAATGGATGATCATATTTCCCATTAATTATCTTAATGTTCTTTGGTCAATTAGGAATTATTAACTCAATTCAGATGTTTACAAACAACAAACAAAAACAAAATAATATCTCATATGCAGATATTGAAATTAAATTAGGTTAAAATAATTTCCAAAACAAGATAAATTATTATATAATTGTAATGTGTGTTTTATGCACTTTACCTTTATAATATATGGCTACATAGCTCAGCGGTAGAGCAGTTGACTGTTAATCAATTGGTCGTAGGTTCGATCCCTACTGTAGCCGCCATAATGGCCCGTTGGTGAAGTGACTTAACACACACGCCTTTCACGCGTGCATTCACGGGTTTGAATCCCGTACGGGTCACCAATATTATCTATTTTACAAACACATGTTTGTAATGGAGTGTTAGCTCAGCTGGGAGAGCGTATGCCTTACAAGCATAGGGTCGGGGGTTCGAGCCCCTCACACTCCACCATTGCCGACTTAGCTCAATTGGCAGAGCAACTGACTTGTAATCAGTAGGTTGTAGGTTCAACTCCTATAGTCGGCACCATTATTTATACTAATTAGGTCCAAGGACTTAAGAAGTACCACTTGCACTTATGGCGGAATTGGCAGACGCGTTAGACTTAGGATCTAATGCCTTACGGCGTGGGGGTTCAAGTCCCTTTAAGTGCACCATTTAAAAAACCTACTTTCTATTAATGAAAGTAGGTTTTTTATTTATTATTAAATTCATCTTTAAAGGTTAAAAGTCAATCTTAATTAATGTTATAATAATATTAATAATATATTTGAGAGATTTTTTAAGGAAGATTTAGAAATGGCTAGCAGTTTAGAAAAAGTAATGCTTGAATTTATTAACGAGCAAAAATCATTTAATAATGAAGTTAGAACCTTTATAAAAAATCAAGAAACATTTAATCATGAAGTTAGAACTTTTATAAAAAACCAGGAAATTTTTAATAAGAATCAAGAAATTTTTAATAAAAATCAAGAGTCTTTTAATAATAATCAAGAAACTTTTAATAAGAATCAAGAGTCTTTTAATGAGAAGACAAACACAAGATTATCAAAATTAGAAGGATCTCCAAAAAGAAAAAAACAACCTAATGCTTCTTCAAAAAATAAGAAGAATAAAAAAGATCAAGAAGAACCTTCTCCTAAGAAAAGAAAAAGCACCAAACAACTCATTGCTGAAGCATTAAAAGAAGTATGGGATGAATTAAAAAGAATTAATGATCGTCTTTCAATAGTAGAAAATGAAATAGTTTTAATTAAGCAGAAGCTGCAATAATATCCTTATAATGAATTTATATTAAAAGACCCCACCTCATAAACTGAGGTGGGGTCTCTATTTATTCATATTTGAGAATAATGAATAAGAGCATGTCTTGAAGGTTTTATCTAAATTCATGATTTAAGTAAATAATATCATCAATCCAAACATAATGGATAACTACATCTTGATAAGCAAAGAAGTTTGACCAATTTATAATTTAATTTATTAATGCTTATAAAACATACTTATGACATCATGTTTGTTCAACATATTATCTTTAAACCATACATTTAGAGAAAATCACCCCAAGGTATGCTCTTAACATTTAAATTATAGCCTAAAAAAGATTTTTTCATAGGAAAAATCATTTTTTGCTTTTTAAATAAGTTTCTGGATGATTTTAATTATTCTGAATCTAATTTATAATATAAATGTAATAAGTTTTCTAAAATAGGAATAAAGATGAAAGAAATTGTTAATCGGAAATTTAGAAAAAAACATCCCAATGAACATAAATCATATGGTGAAAAAAGAGAAAGAGATTTGAAAAAATCGATTGATGAAGAAGAATAAAAAACTAGCTTTTAATAAGCTAGTTTTTTATTAAAGATTGATTATTGAATAGTGAACAACAAATCTCCTTTTTTACATAATTGATTATTTTTAACATGCATCACTATTTTTTTACCATTAAGATCAGGAACAACTATTGGTGAAATAATTGATTTACATTTTTTAAATTTATCAGAATTAATTTTAAGAATCTCTAAATTCCTATTAATCTTACCAATTTCAGTTTTAACTTTAAATGTACCCTTTTGAATATTCATAGTATCTAATCCTAAATGTAATAAAATGTCTATATCATTAATGGATTTAAAGGTGTATGCATGCTTTGTATCAAATATATTAGTCAAATATCCTTCTTCAATGATTGAATAAACATCAAATGAAGTGGGTTTGATAGCAATTCCTGCACCAATTTGTCCTGAACTAAATAATTCATCTTCTACTTGATCTAATGAGATAATTTTGCCATCAAAAGGTGCATAAACATTAACTTTTTTAACAGATTTGTCAATTTCGAATTTAATCTCATCCTCACCCAATTCACTTTTTGAATTTGCAATAGGATTATCATTAAGATATTCATTAATATTATCTGCGATAATAGAAGCTTCACCTCCGAAAATCAATTGAATTCCACGATCTTTTATTATTCCGCCTTTTGACCCATACTGGTCAAAATCCTTACTAGAAATATTATTATTATCTTTAATACTTACTCGAAGTCTTGTTGCACACGCTGAAACATCAACTATATTTTCTTTACCACCAAGAAGATTAATAATATTTAATATTCTTTTATCAGTTTGGCCTTTATTTTTCAATTCATGATACTCTTTCTTAGTGATTAAGTTTATAGGATTTCCTTTTCTTCCAGGAGTTGATAAATCAAATTTTTTGATGAAGAAATAAAATATTCCAAAGATTGCAGAACCTTCTAAAGCTGCTAATAAAAATGCTCAATAGAAATTAGTACCTTTTAATACAGGTAATGCACCATAAATTAGAAGATCAATAAATCCTCTTGCAAAACCAACTCCAACATGTGCATTTAGTAATTCCATAAACATATAGCTAAAACCAGAAAATGGAACATAAACTAAATAATAAAGTCAAGGAGCACTAAATAAGAAAGTAAATTCTAATGGTTCAGTTATCCCTGTAAAGAATGCTACTAACATTGATGATCCAATTACTATAGATACATTTCTTCAATTAGACTTTTCTGAAGTGAAAATTAAAGCAGCACCAATTCCCATACATACTCCTAAATATGTTGGATAATCTTGAGTAAATCTTCCTGCATATATTCCCATTCTTTGATAAAATCAATCAAAAACTGGGATTTGTTCTGTTCCATTAAATAATGTATTGTAATTTAATGAATTGATGAAATTTCAAATATTTTGATCTCCATAGATGACTGTTGCACCTTTAGAGAAATTATTGAAAGATTCTATTACATTATTTGCAACATCTTGTCCTACATTTGCTGCAGCTAATGCTGCTTCTAAATCTGCTTTATTTAAAATTCCTCCTAGTTCTGTCTGAAATGCTAAAACTATTGGAATATGGTGTAATCCAAAAGGCATTAATGATCTTCCTAGAATTCCATAAAGAAATCCTCCAAAACCATAAGATGTTCCTTGAATTCCTTGCCCCATTCAATTTATTGCCATTCCTATTCATGGTCAGAATAGTAAAAACACAAGAGATAAACAAAACATTGTTGGGATTAAAACAATAGGAACTAATCTAATCCCTGAAAAGAAATCTAAAATTTGTGGAAGTCTAACTGTTGATATTTTATTGTAAATAACTGATGTTAAAGCACCAACAACAATTCCTCCAAATATACTTGTTTGTAAAGTTGTCATTCCAAGAGTTAATGTCGTAATTCCCTGTATCCCTTGAGTATGAAATCATAATATTGATATAACATTTCCTGTTGCATCTTTTTGGATAAAAGGGATCTGTGTACTACAAAATACCAAGAATCCTAGTAAGGAACAAAATCCTGATGCTCCTTTATCCTTTGAAAAAGTAATGGTGATTGCAATAGCAAACAAAATTGGAAGATTGGCAAATACTACTTCTGACATAGATTTAAAAATATTTGCAAAAACTTGCCCTGTTGGATCAGCTCCAATGTTTGCTCCAATTGCACCTCCAATCCCTAGTAATAATCCTGCAATCGGTAAAATTGCAATGGGAAGCATAAGCCCTCTAGAAAGTTTTGCAAAAAACTGTTTTGCCCTTCCCTTTGGACGATTATTTAAACTTCACTTTAATTTAATGTAAGCAGAATTACTTGTAATAACTTGTTTAACATTTCTGCTTGATTTGTCCATTATATACCTCCTTAAGAAAATACTGAGTAATTTCTTTGGGCCTTGTAATAGCAGACCCAATAACAACTGCATGAACATTTAAGCTTAATATTTCTTTTGCTTGAATGGGAGTTCATATTCCCCCTTCTGCAATAATTGGAATTTTGCTATTTTTAACACATCATTTTATAAATTTATAATTGTTATCAATATTATTTTTACCTTGAGATTTTTTTGTATAACCTCTAAGAGTTGTTCCTATTAAATCAAATTGATATTGATTTGCATTAAGAACATCTTCCTCATCAGAACAATCTGCCATAATTGCAACATTTTTATTTTTTGCTCTAATATATTTTATTAACTCATTAAGACTTTCTTTTGGTCTTGTTCTTAATGTGGCATCCAAAGCAATACAATCTACTTCTAATTTTAATAGTTGATTAATTTCTTTTTTTGTTGGCGTGATAAAAACATCACTATTTTCATATTTCTTTTTTATTAATCCTATTATAGGAATTTGAGGAAATTTATTTTTAATTGATTTGATATGGTTAAATTGACTTAATCTTAAAACCTTAGCCCCACCCTCAATTACTGCTTTTGCCATTAATGTAATAGCAGTAACATTATTCAATGGCTCATTATCAACTGCCTGACAAGAAACAATTAAATTACCTTTTATTTTGGTCAAAAAAATTTTTTTATTCATAAATTTCCTTCCGGAATAATTTATAATTTAAAATTATTATTTATCTATCAATATTATAGTACTTTAAATTTATATTATGGTAATTACAATAAAAAAACTAGCCTATAATAAGCTAGTTTTTTTTAAACACTAATTAATAATTTATGTTCGTTCGAGTATAAAGTGCTTTCCTGCAAATTTTGGAGCGGATCCAAATTTGAAGAAGGAGAAGACAATTAATGTAACTAAACTGAATGCATAAGGAATTAATAATAAGATGTCTGAACTAAAGTCTGGAATTTGTTGTTTTGAAATTGCAACTAGTAATGCAAACACAAATGAGATTAAACATATAAGTCTAATTCGTCAAGATGCTGCAATCATAATTGCTAGTGATAGAAATCCTAATGAATCAACATCACCCCTGAAGGAAGTAGTGTTGTACATGAAGATTGCCCCAGCTAATCCTGCTAACACAGAAGAGATAATTAAACCAATTCATTTATATTTGTTTACATTAATCCCTTGAGCATCTGCAGCATATGGATTTTCACCAATTGATTTAAGTCTTAATCCAAATCTTGTGTAATTCATCATAAATCATAGAACTAGTACTCCAAGACCAATTAAAACAAATAATAAGATTGAACTTCCAAATAAAACTGTATCACCAATTTTTAAGAATGGATCATATGGATTTCTTAATTCTTCTGCTCCAATTATAGAATAACCAAGAGAGTTTGTTAAGAAAATTCCAAATGAAGTTCCTAATAAGTTAATAGCTGTTCCCACAACAACATGGTTTGCATGTAATTTTATGGTTGCTAAACCAAATAATAATCCAACTAGAATGGTTGAGGCTGCTGCTAGAATCATTGGTATAAAGAATGATCAATTTCCAGCATTTCCTCCAATTTCAGGATCACCAACAGAAGATCCATTCATTAATCCACCATAGATACAATAGAATAAAGCTCCAAAGATCATCATTCCATTAATTCCAATATTAACAATACCAACTCTTTCAGAGAAGTACCCACTTAATGCTCCTAATCCAAGGACTAAGGAGAATAATAATGTTAAGTTAAATATACTATCAAATGTCATTATTTACCTCCCTCTTTGGATTCAAGCGAGAGATCACTTGTATCTTCTTCAGCTTGAATCTCTTTTTCTTCAAGGAAACTAACTTGATATTTAGTTCCTGAAACTTTTTTAATTTTCGCTTTTTTAGCTTCATGAGCTTCATTTCATTGATGAACAAAGCCCCATTTAGTATTATGTGTTAAGAATTTTCTTAATCTATTTAAGAAATCTAATCTATATAGTAAAGCAATGATTGCTGTACCATACATTACTAATCCAATGATTAATGATCCCATTGAATTTGGAAATGGTGCAGCTGCAACAGATCCTGTAATGAACATTCCCATTATGAATGCTACTGGAAGAATTGCAATTGGATTTGCAAAGGCAATTAAAGCAATTGCAATTCCATTAAAACCTTCTGGTGGCACTAAATTTACAAGTGGAACAGGAATTGCTTTTGTAGCATTAGCTGTATAAACCACGCATGCTAGTAATCCTGAAATTGCTCCAGTAATTGCAAAAGATGATAATTGTAAAAGTTTAATGTTATATCCTGCATAGTGACTTGCAGTTAGTGATTGACCAACTGAAATAACTTGTTTTCCATAAACTGTATATTTTAGGATTGCTCATAAAGCTAGTGCTACTAGAATTAATGAAACAATCCCTCCAACAAATCCTGAAAGGATACTTGGATCATAAAATGCAAGATGATCAGGAATTGTTAGCGAGTTTAATGAATCTAATGGATTTCCTAATGGCCCTAAAGTAATTAAATATTTCATTAAAAAGAAAATAATTCAATTTAATAATATTGTTGTAACAACTTCATGAACTTTTAAAAAGGTTTTTAAAACTCCGGCAATTAATGAAACAAACATTCCTGTTAACATTGCTACAAGCACTACTAAAATAATTGCACCTTCTCCTGCATCTTGTAAGGATTTAATCTGCCCTAAAGATACAACTGCTAATCCAGCTGCCATCATTTGTCCACTAACTCCAATATTGAATACCCCTGCTTTATAAGAGGCTGTAAAAGCTAATGCAGAAAGTCCTAGAATTGAGATGTTAGTCATAAAATCCTTTACAAATAGTTCTTGGAAAGGTTTTACAAATAGCGAACCTAATGCTTCACCCATGTTATAACCAATCATTTGTATGATTAATAATGAAACAAATAAAGAAATTAATATTAATAAGATAATAAAAAAGATTTTACGATATGAGGCTCTATTTTTTTCATTGTATACAAGTGATAGTCCAAATGATTTTAAATCAAATTTGTTTGTATTACTCATTGCTTACTCCTTTCTTTGAAATAGTCATAAGTTCTCCAACTTTTTGAATAGTTAGAGATTTTGCTGGTGCTATTTCTACTATTTCTTTTCTATTCATAACACCAATTGTATCAGCTAAGGCAAAAATTTCAGATAACTCATATGAGAATAATAGAATTGCCTTACCTGCTTTTTTAGCATCAATTATTTTTTGATGAATCAATTCAATTGATCCAATATCTAAACCTCTTGTTGGTTGATATAAAACAATTAGATTAGCATCTTTTACCATTTCTCTTCCAACAATTACTTTTTGTTGATTTCCTCCTGATAAAACTCCTGCTTCATCTGTGATTGAACTATAACCTTGAACGTCGAAGTTTTTCACAATATTTAATGCATTATGATTAATTGCTTTTCAATTCATAAATTTAAAGACTGACAAGAATGGAAACCCTTTATAAAATTGATTTTTATTATCCGATTCAGTTAATCGATTTAAGACTGAATTAAATGCAATACTTTCTTCAAGGATTAATCCATATTTTTGTCGATCTTCAGGAACAAATCCTAAACCAACATCATATTTTTTTGCTAAAGAATATTTTGTAGTATCAACTAAATTACCTTGTAATTTTTGATTTGAATTTAAGATATGAACTGTTCCATTTTTTGGTTTTAGAATTCCAGTTACTAGCATTGCTAATTCTGACTGTCCATTTCCTGAAATTCCAGCAATTGCAAATACTTCACCACGTTTAACTTGAAATGATATAGATTTGTCATCGATTGTTAAATCTTTAACATCTAAAACCACTTCACCAAATTTACTATCATGTTTATTAACAAGTTCTTTAATTTCTCTACCAACCATTAATGAACTAATTTTCTTAGGGGTAATTGATTTGATATCAAATTCTTCAATGAATTCACCTTTTCTAATTACTGCCCCACGATCAGCTACTTCAAATACTTCATCAAGTTTATGACTAATGAAGATAATTGTTTTACCTTCAGCTTTGAAATTTTTAACCATCTTTAAAAAGTTTTTAATTTCATACTGAGATAAAATTGCTGTTGGTTCATCAAAGATTAAGATTTCTGAATCAAAGAATAAAATTTTTAAAATTTCAA
>JBOFHZ010000006.1:0-101873 GCA_051649885.1 Mycoplasmoidaceae bacterium
TTTTGCCACGGTATCATTATTGTGTAAACTAAAACTAGAAAAAATTGAGGGCAAACCTTCAAAATATTTTGCCACGGTATCATTATTGTGTAAACTAAAACGTTGTATAAACATAATGATAAAATAAGATAATTTTGCCACGGTATCATTATTGTGTAAACTAAAACTTTGGAGTTAGCAAATGAGAAATAAATATAATTTTGCCACGGTATCATTATTGTGTAAACTAAAACATTTGTGTTAAACCACTTTTAGAAACATTGATTTTGCCACGGTATCATTATTGTGTAAACTAAAACGATTAATTAAATCTAATGATAATATTGAGTATTTTGCCACGGTATCATTATTGTGTAAACTAAAACGTATCATACTTATTTACATATTGAACTTCTATTTTGCCACGGTATCATTATTGTGTAAACTAAAACGTTAGTTGTATAAAAATAATGTTGCTTTATATTTTGCCACGGTATCATTATTGTGTAAACTAAAACGGAATAATTGATATGGTTATCAAGTGTGAGATTTTGCCACGGTATCATTATTGTGTAAACTAAAACTGCTTTTACCCTCTTTATCTTCACTTGTATATTTTGCCACGGTATCATTATTGTGTAAACTAAAACTTTTGATAGATATACAAAAATAAACAATAGATTTTGCCACGGTATCATTATTGTGTAAACTAAAACAGAACACAAATACCAAGAATAAATATAACAATTTTGCCACGGTATCATTATTGTGTAAACTAAAACTCATTCAAGGGAGCAGAAGGGGGAGACCCTATTTTGCCACGGTATCATTATTGTGTAAACTAAAACCATAAAAGATAATGGCACAGAGATTACCATATTTTGCCACGGTATCATTATTGTGTAAACTAAAACAATGATTAATCAAATCTTTAGATGTTAGTAATTTTGCCACGGTATCATTATTGTGTAAACTAAAACACAATTTTAGAAATAAAGGGTTGTCCTCATATTTTGCCACGGTATCATTATTGTGTAAACTAAAACCAAAAAGACCAATATAATCAGCCGGATGTTATTTTGCCACGGTATCATTATTGTGTAAACTAAAACAATAAATTGTAAGGAGTCCAAAAATGGGAAATTTTGCCACGGTATCATTATTGTGTAAACTAAAACTTTCGTCCGTGGTATCTAAATTTATATGTAATTTTGCCACGGTATCATTATTGTGTAAACTAAAACAACAATATGGAGAAACTCACTTAATTTGTTATTTTGCCACGGTATCATTATTGTGTAAACTAAAACGATATTCAAAAACAACATAACATTCTCTTTTATTTTGCCACGGTATCATTATTGTGTAAACTAAAACCTATATAATCCTCATTTGTATTAATTGAGGATTTTGCCACGGTATCATTATTGTGTAAACTAAAACAAAAAATGAGTGCCAAAAAAGACACCACCTATTTTGCCACGGTATCATTATTGTGTAAACTAAAACCAAACATCATTTTAATAATTATGTTTGTTTATTTTGCCACGGTATCATTATTGTGTAAACTAAAACATTAATCAAATCAGTAGATGTTAATAATAAATTTTGCCACGGTATCATTATTGTGTAAACTAAAACTCAATTCATAATTTCGATACAGCTGAGGATATTTTGCCACGGTATCATTATTGTGTAAACTAAAACGGAATAGACTTAAACGAATATAAAGAGTGAATTTTGCCACGGTATCATTATTGTGTAAACTAAAACATAATAATAATGTAGGGAGAACCTACAAGGATTTTGCCACGGTATCATTATTGTGTAAACTAAAACAGGACTAACATTATGATAAATAGAACTAGTATTTTGCCACGGTATCATTATTGTGTAAACTAAAACCTTATTTCCTCCCATTTTTACCGCTCTATTATTTTGCCACGGTATCATTATTGTGTAAACTAAAACCACAATCTACTAATACAGGATCTACCTCAGATTTTGCCACGGTATCATTATTGTGTAAACTAAAACCACGACGAAATTATAAAATTATTATCAATTATTTTGCCACGGTATCATTATTGTGTAAACTAAAACAGCAGCTGGCGATAATATTGTTATTACACGATTTTGCCACGGTATCATTATTGTGTAAACTAAAACAAATTAAATTAAGACATACCCAGTTATTTTATTTTGCCACGGTATCATTATTGTGTAAACTAAAACTAAGAATAAATATTTCTGCTAAAGAGGGATATTTTGCCACGGTATCATTATTGTGTAAACTAAAACTAAAGATCAATTCTACACTTTTAAAGTCTGATTTTGCCACGGTATCATTATTGTGTAAACTAAAACTATTCTATTCAGTTAAAATTTATAAACTACATTTTGCCACGGTATCATTATTGTGTAAACTAAAACATAAAGGTTTCATTAATTCCAACACCTTCAATTTTGCCACGGTATCATTATTGTGTAAACTAAAACCAATGTATTTTATCATGATCACGTTTAATCATTTTGCCACGGTATCATTATTGTGTAAACTAAAACAAACCAATTATAACGAGGAATTATAATGACATTTTGCCACGGTATCATTATTGTGTAAACTAAAACATAAACAAAATAACTCAGCTTATAAAAGATATTTTGCCACGGTATCATTATTGTGTAAACTAAAACTTAATTGAGTTTGCGAAATTGAAAGCATCAATTTTGCCACGGTATCATTATTGTGTAAACTAAAACAAGACAGCAGCATATGTAGCAAGATATTGTATTTTGCCACGGTATCATTATTGTGTAAACTAAAACAAATATATTTATATACATTAATAATATTGTTTATTTTGCCACGGTATCATTATTGTGTAAACTAAAACCACAGCTAACAAAAGATAATCATACACTGGATTTTGCCACGGTATCATTATTGTGTAAACTAAAACATTTCAACAAATATAGCAATATAAATAATAATTTTGCCACGGTATCATTATTGTGTAAACTAAAACGTTGTTGAGTTGTTCTATTGTTTCTATCTCATTTTGCCACGGTATCATTATTGTGTAAACTAAAACTTAAAATGACTAAAGAGCTTAAAGAAGAGTATTTTGCCACGGTATCATTATTGTGTAAACTAAAACCCCTTTGATTATCTAAAACAATACAAGTAAATTTTGCCACGGTATCATTATTGTGTAAACTAAAACTACAATATGGAGAAACTCACTTAACTTGTTTATTTTGCCACGGTATCATTATTGTGTAAACTAAAACTAAAGTTGGTTTTATTTTATTATCAATTTTATTTTGCCACGGTATCATTATTGTGTAAACTAAAACTTGCATTAGGAAAACAATACACATATATCCATTTTGCCACGGTATCATTATTGTGTAAACTAAAACGGTATCCAAGATCCAGTATCAGAATAAATTATTTTGCCACGGTATCATTATTGTGTAAACTAAAACAATGGAGTGTTGTTTGCTATTCAAGCAGTGATTTTGCCACGGTATCATTATTGTGTAAACTAAAACACTAGTCCCCTAATAAATGTAAGAGGTAAAATTTTGCCACGGTATCATTATTGTGTAAACTAAAACTTATTGTGAAGGAGAGAAAATATGGAGTGAATTTTGCCACGGTATCATTATTGTGTAAACTAAAACTTACTTGTATTGTTTTAGATAATCAAAGAGATTTTGCCACGGTATCATTATTGTGTAAACTAAAACTGGTTGTTCTCCAATATTGCTAAAGGTTGGATTTTGCCACGGTATCATTATTGTGTAAACTAAAACAAAATCACTAAATACAAGTCTCATTGGAATATTTTGCCACGGTATCATTATTGTGTAAACTAAAACTTCTTGAAACTCCACCTATCCCGTATTTATATTTTGCCACGGTATCATTATTGTGTAAACTAAAACTAAAAATATATATATACTATAAAATAATACATTTTGCCACGGTATCATTATTGTGTAAACTAAAACAGACCCCCTTTTTTGAGTTCAGTCACCAAGATTTTGCCACGGTATCATTATTGTGTAAACTAAAACGAGATTATGATATTGCAAAAGAAGATAACGATTTTGCCACGGTATCATTATTGTGTAAACTAAAACATTAAAGCATATGTCGTTGATATCATAACCATTTTGCCACGGTATCATTATTGTGTAAACTAAAACAATGAGTTAATTAATGATTATTGTAAGGAAATTTTGCCACGGTATCATTATTGTGTAAACTAAAACTCATTTATTTTATCAATTTCTAAACTTGTTATTTTGCCACGGTATCATTATTGTGTAAACTAAAACAGCAAACTAAATAAAGCATATGAAGAAGTAATTTTGCCACGGTATCATTATTGTGTAAACTAAAACAACTAAATGAGTTTATTGATTACATAAATGATTTTGCCACGGTATCATTATTGTGTAAACTAAAACTGTTATTATTAATATGTGGAAGCAAACCACATTTTGCCACGGTATCATTATTGTGTAAACTAAAACAATAATGATACCTTTTTTATATAGAAATTAATTATCATCTTTGTTATAAAAAAAAATAATTCTTAGTAGAAAGAATTATTTTTTATTTTGATCTTTAAATAATAATTATGATGTTCTACCAATCACAACATGTTGACTTAAAAGTCCTGTATCATTTGTATAATATTCGTTTTTAAGGTTTAAAGTGATTGTAATTGATCTTTGATTTCCTGATGGAGGGTTTTTTCTTGCAACTACATTATCAACAACCCTACTAAAATCAATTACCCTATTTTGATCATCTCTAAATGTAAAGTATTGTTTAAGAGCAAATCAAACCCCTGTATGAGTTGATACATTATAAGTTGCATTTGTAATTGTATCTCAATCACTAATAGAAATTACCCCATTATTATCAGTAGCAGATGGATTTGCAACCCTTGCAAATTCTCTTCCTAAAGTATTTAATGCTGTAGCATTACCTTTTTGTGTTGTAAAGATTGATGAACCCATCCCTACTGGAACTTCTTGAGATAAGATTGATTGATCACTTGTAAAGAAAACAACTGGTTTTAAGTTTAATTTAACAGTTACATAATTTGTAGCACCTTGTCTAAAATTTCCTGAAACTTCAACTGTTGAAACAATGTCATCAAATGATTCAACTTCAGTATATGAATTAATAAATGTGAAGTAAAAGGCCATTGCTGCTCACACAGTTGGATGTGATGCTTTTGTATATGTTGTTGAAACAATTGCATTATATTGTCCTGGTAATAATGAAGCACTGTTATTATTTACTCCAGGTCTTGCTATTTTAGCAAATTGTGTTCCTAAAGCATTAAGTGCTTCTTGGTTTCCCTTTGATAAAGAAACAGAGATCATTGATTTTCCAACTTGCACAATTTGTTTTAAAGCATTTTGATCAGTTGCAACATAATCTTTTTTTAATGTTAAAGCAACTTCAACTTCAACAATTCCTGCTTGAGAATAAGTTCCTGAAACACTTACTTTATCAACAACATCATTAAATGGCATTAATGAACCAAATGGGTTTCTAAATGTGTAATAAGTCACTAATGAATTTCAAACTTCAGGATAAGAACTTTGTGTATAAGTTTTACTAATGATTTCATTGTATTGGCTAATTGCTAAACCTTGATCATTATTAAAAGCACCAGGATTACCCACTTTTGTTAATGCTGTTCCTAAGTAATTTAAAAGGGTATTATTTCCTTTTAATGGAGTTAATAATAATTTCACAACTCCCACTTGGATTACATCTTCAACTTCTGCATCAACAGCATAAAGTTCATTAATTTCTAATGTTAAATTGATATTAATATTCCCATTAGCTGGAAAAGTTCCAGTAACTTTAATTCCACTAACAATGGTATTAAAAGCAATTGCTCGGTCTGAACTATCTTTAAAAGAGTAGTAGTTAACTAAGCTTGTTCATACTTCAGGGTAAGTAGCTTCTGTATATGTTCTTGAAGTGATTCAATCAAACTGACTAATGTTCATGATTCATTTATTATTAATAACACCACTATTAACTGTTTTAGCAAATTCGTGTCCAATTGCATCTAAAGCTGCTGTATTTCCTCTCGATAAGATGATTGCTTCTTTTTTTGTTCCAAGAATTAAAGTTTCAGTTAATAACTTAACATCAGCAGCATATTCATTCTTTAATTGAACTTCAATTACTAATTTAACTAAATTATCTTCTGGATCTGAGTAATTCCCAGAAACATTGATTTTTGCCACTGCATCATCAAAAGGAACAACCACTTCTTCATTTCACAATTTAAGAGTGAAAGCTTCTGAAGTTTTTGTTCAAATTGTTGGTTGGGCAGCTTTGGAAAATTCTGTTTGAAGAATTTTGTCAAACTGTGGCTTTGTGATTAGATTAGTTGGTGCTTGATGTTCTGGACTTGCAACCTTTGCAAAAAGTAATGCTAGATCATTAAAGACTTGAGCATTTGCTTTAACAACTGTTAGAGGTTTTTTTTCAACTGGAGTTTCTTCATTCTGCGAGCAACTCACAATTGGAAGAGCAGTAGTCAATGCAACTCCCATCACCATCATTGATAAAAAACTAATTTTCATTTTTTTATTCATTATTTATTCCTTAAAATTATTTTTCCCTTTTATTATATTTTAATAAATTTGGAATACAAATTTATTAATTAATTATGGTTTTTGATTTGAAAATTATTTTTGAATTACTTGGGTAATAAACAAAGCTTAATTAAGCAATTGTAAAACCAATTTGAACCCCAATTTTAATTGTCTTAACAGTTGTAAATCCTTCTTTTAAAATGACTGTTAAATCAAGGGGAATCGGAAATGAAGTTCCTGGAGTTTCTAAATAAACTCCATCAATTGTTAAATTAAGAAAAACATCAGTAAAGGCAATTCTTCCTGTTTCAATTGTTGTTCCATTAGTATTAGGTCGATTAAACATCAAATAATTATCTAAAGCAGTTCTTACTCCCACTCCAGCTGAAGAAGTAATATCTGTATTAATGATTTGTTCATATTGATGCTTAAATAATGGACTAGTGTTTGAATTAATTGATGGCATAGCAATTTTTGCAAAAGCAGTTCCAAGAGCATTTAAAGCAGCTTCATTTCCTGTGCTTACTCCGACAGTTGTTAATTGATTACCAATTTGGATTGTTTGGCTTAAAAGAGAACTATCATCTGGATTACTTGTTGAGTATCCATCATTTAAAATTAATAACAAACTCACAACAACTTCTTGTGAAGTTGATGGATAAGTTCCAGATAGATGAATCCCATCAATAACATCATCAAAATTAAGAATTGTATTAGCATTATCTTTTAAAACAAAATATTGCTTTAAAGTTTGAAAGATTGCTGGATGAGTTGTTTGACGATAAATTTTATTAACAAGTTGATTAAATTGATCTGAAGTAATTCTTTCTTGATTACTAAATGTTGTTGGATTAATAATCTTGGCAATTGCTGTTCCAATGGCCATTGCTTGCTCAGTTGTTCCTCTAGCAATATTTACTTGGGTAATTACTGCAATTGGAATAATTTCTTTAAATGTTGTATTTGTATAGAAGTGGCTGTTTAAAGTTAAACTTGCTTCTAAATTAACAACTCCCTTTTTCGGATATGTTCCTGTAATATTAACATTTGTAACTGCATCAAGAAAGCTAACAGAACTATCATCTGGTAATCGAAATGATAAATATGCATTAAATTTTTCCCAAATTACTGGATTAGAATCTTGATCATATTGGGTTTTAGGGATAACATCAAATTGAATAGAAGTCATTTGCTCATTATTTGATGTTGCACTAGGATTAGCAATTTTAGCAAATTCTAATCCCAGTTCATTTAATGCAGTAGCATCACCTTTTTCAATTGTTAATGGTTCATAAGTTGTTCCAATAATAATTGTTTGTGATAAATTTTCTAAAGGGGCTTGATATTGTTCTTTTAATTCAATTGTAATTGCTAAAGTAACATTCTTTGTTCCTTGGTTCTTATATGTTCCACTAATTAAAACATCTTTAACAAATTGATTAAAATTTTCTTCATTTTTTGAAGCTATGCTTCCAAATTTAAATGCTTCTTTAAATTTTGCAAAAATTTCAGGATGTCTTTCTTCTGTATATTTTGTATTAACAATCTTCGTAAATTGTTCATGGGTTAAAGAACTATTTAGATCATTTGCTACAGGGTTTGCAACTTTTAGGAGTAATAATCCTAAATCATTAAATACAGGAGCTTCAGCTTTATTAACTGTTACTTCTTGTTTTTCAACTTTATTATTAGAAGAACAACTAACAATTGGCAATACAATGCTTGTTGTTACTCCTATTAATAATGCTATTAAAAAATATTTTTTAATCTGTTTCTTCATTTTTCTACCTTATATTTCCCTTTTATTATACATATTTTAAATAAATAATAAAGTTTATGGGAATTTAAGGAAAATCAATTAAAAAGATTATTCTATGTTTGATTAAAACTATGAAAGCCACTTTTAATTACTAATTTTAATGGTATTAAAGCTTAACAGGGATAAAAAAATAATTCCTGTTTGAAAGAATTATTCTTTTTATTAATGGTAATTATCTAATTCCGACTTTAACAAATTGGCTTAATGCACCAGTATCATTTGTATAATATTCATTTTTAAGGTGTAAAGTAATGGTAATTGTTCGATCATTTGATGAAGGAGGGTTTTGACGAGCAGAAACACGACCAACAGCATTTGTAAAGCTAATTCTTTGATTTTTACTATCTCTAAAAATAAAATAATCAATCATCGCTCTTCAAAGAGACCCATGAGCATATGGATCATTATAATTTGTACTAGTGATTATTTCTAATTGGGCAATTGATATCACACTATTATTGTTATTTACAGATGGGTTTCCAATTCTTGCAAACTCTTTTCCAAGATTATTTAAAAGTGTGTCATTTCCTTTAGTTGTTGTAAATAATGTTGAACCAACTCCTACTTGGATAATGGTATTTAAAGTATTTTCATCACTTGTAAAAAATACATTAGGTTTTAAATTTAACTTAACATTGATTGATGTTGGCTCTCCCATTGCAAAAGTTCCTGAAACTTCAATGTTAGCTACAATGGTATCAAATGATTCATTCTCTAATGATGAATTAATAAATGTAAAGTATGAAGATAATGCTTGTCAAACTGATGGGTGTGATGCTTTGGTATAAGTCGTTGTTACAATTGTATTATATTGTTGAGGTAATAGTGAAGCCTTATTATTATTAACTTCAGGTCTACCAACTTTAGCAAACTGCATTCCTAAAGTATTTAATGCTTCTTGGTTTCCTTTTGATAAAGAAACTGAGATCATTGCAGTTCCAACTTGAACAATTTGACTTAAGATTGCACTATCATTTGCATAATAGTCAGGTTTTAGGGTTAAATTAACTAAAACATTAACAACTCCTACTTGTGAATAAGCTCCAGTAACTGTTACTTTATCAACAACTTCATTAAAAGGCATTACTCCTCCAAAAGGATTTGTAAATGTGTAATATGATACTAAAGCATTTCAAACTGCTGGATATGAAGTTTGAGTGTAAGTTTTATTTATAATTTGGTTATAATGGCTAATTGCTAAACCTTGTAAATTATCATTAGCATTTTGATTACCAACTTTTGTTAGAGCTGTTCCTAAAGCACTTAAAAGGTTAAATCCTCCTTTAGAAGGAGTTAATAGTAAACTAACAACTCCAACTTGGATTTCTTGATCTAATTTTCCAATAACCTTATATTCTTCATTAATAATTAATTTTAGATTAATATTGATCACTCCACTAGTTGGAAAAGTTCCAGTGACTGTAATTCCTTTAACAATTCTATTAAAAGCAATTGGTTGACCTCCGCTATCATAAAATGAAAAATAATTTACTAACTTACCCCATATTTCAGGATTATCTGTTGATGAATATGATTTTCCAATGATTTCATCATATTGAGCTTTTTTCATAATTCATTTATTATTAAGAACACTTGGGTTAATTAATTTTACAAATTCATGACCTAAAGCATCTAAAGCATTTGCATTCCCCCTTGCAATTGCAATTGCTTCAACATTAGTTCCAATTGTTAAAACCTCAGTTAGTAATCTCTCATCACCTGCATATTCAGGCTTTAATTGGACTTTAATTTCAAGGGTTACTAAATTATCTGTCTTGTTGTCATATGTTCCTGTTACATTAATTTTTGCTGCTGCATCATCAAATGGAACAAGGACTTCTTCATCTCATAGTTTTAGTATAAATGCTTCTGAAGCTTTCGATCAGACTGCTGGATGGCTTGTTTTAACAAATTCTTCATTAAGTATTTTATTGAATTGTGGTTGCGTTATCAAATTAGTTAGAACTTGTTGTTCAGGATTTCCAACCTTTGCAAAAAGTAATGCTAAGTCATTAAATACTGGTTCATCAGCTTTAATAACTGTTAAAGGTTGTTTAACAATCGGTTGCTCTTCATTTTGTGAACAACTCACAATTGGTAAGGATGCAGAAAGACTTATTCCCATGATCATCATTGATAAAATACCAATTTTTATTTTTTTATTCATTTCTCTTCCTTAAAGACATTTTGACTTTTATTATATTAAAAAAGAAAAATATTACAAATATTATTATTTTTAAAAAATATTTAATAAAAGGGTTTTTAAATGGTTTTTGATTAACTCCAGGATAGTAAAAATCCCTATTTCCTTAATAATTATGGATAAATTTATATTAGAAAATTACTAATATTTAAAAAGGGTTGTTAGTATTAATTTAATATCTTATTCCCTATTTCATTATATTTTGGTAAAATAAGGTAGGTTATAGATATGAAAGGAATTAATATGAAAAAGAAATGACTATTTAATATTTTAGCATTTTCACTAGTTACAATATTAACAACTATTCCATTAGTAAGCTGTTCTATCACACATATTACAGTTGATCCTCCAGTTGATCCTCCAGGACCAGAACCAGAACCAGAGCCAGAACCTGAGCCAGAACCTGAGCCAGAACCTGAACCAGAACCAGAACCTGAACCTGAACCAGAACCAGAACCTGAGCCAGAACCAGAACCTGAGCCAGAACCAGAACCTGAGCCAGAACCTGAGCCAGAACCTGAGCCAGAACCTGAGCCAGAACCTGAGCCAGAACCAGAACCTGAACCGGAAATTCCAACTAATGAACATATTAAAGATCCTAACTTATCTTATTTTACTGATCAAGTAAGTGAAAATGTCTTTAAAAATAATTATGCAAGATTAATTCAACAAAAAGTATTAAATGGTGAAATTACTCTTCCATCACAAAATTATGGACCTAATGTGATTGTTTCATTAGTGAAAACAGGTGAAATAGAATTAGATCCTGGAAAATACTATGAAGGTAAACCGGCTAAAATTTTAAAACGAGAATATACACCTCTTGTGATTTATTTTGATAGTTCAGATCTTGGATCTTCTGCCCAACATAGTTTAAACAATAATAAAACTAATTGTGTCTTTGTTGAATTTATTGAAGTATCTGAAACTGATCATATTAAAGATCCAACATTAAATTATTTTCATACTAATGCTCAAGAAAATCATTATAAAAATATTGTATTAAATTTAGTTCGAAGAAAAATTGATGATGGAATCATTAAAATTCCTGAACAATATTATGGTGAATTACAATTAGAGTTAATTCAAAGAAATAACATTGTTTTAGATGCTGGAAAAACATATGAAGGTCGAGAAGCTGAAATTATTAAAAAAGAATTCTTGCCAATTGTTTTATATTACAATACTCCTAACCTTTCATCTGCTAAAAGATTAGATTTAAATCAAGAAATCTTCAGTTATGTTAGAGTAACATTTAAAGGTGTAGTTCCAGATCCTGTTGAAGATCATGTAATTGATGAAAACATGAAATACTTCGAAACATTATTTGAAGAAAATAGTTTCTTAAATGCAATGGCCGTTGCAGTTGAACATAAAGTTTTAAATGGAGAAATTAAATTACCTCAAAACCATTTTGGAAAGGTAAGAGTAATTTTAAATCCAACAAAAGAAACAATTATTGATCCTGGAAAAAACTATCAAGGGAAACCAGCAAATCTTTTAAAAAGAGAAATTGTTCCAATGATTATTTATAACACTCATCCAACTATTCCTAATGACACTAACTATGTTGCAATTAGTGAAACATTTAGCTATATTCGAGTAACTTTTAAATAAATATTAACTTAAAAAAAAATAGATAGCCAATAATGGTTATCTATTTTTTGTTTTAATATTTGAAATTAATTTGTTCCTTGGGCTCTGCCAATAATAAATTCAGATCTGATTGTAGATCGCAATTCATCTAAAGTATTTCTATATAAATAACCTTCTTTTAAAGTCGATAATGTCACAGCAGAAACACTATTATCTCCTTGATCATTATATTCATTAGTAATTTCTATTTTTTCTACAATTTCTGAGAAAAGAATTCTTCCATTCTCTCCAGTAGTTCCAGGACGATTAAAAATATATAATTCATTTAAACCATTTAACAATGCAGGGTTAGTTAATAAATTTGTTTGTTTTAGCTGATTAAACTGAGCAAGTGTTAAAACATCATTAACTGTACCATTTGGATCAACAACTTCACGTACTAACTTTCTTATAGCTTCTAGAACTTCACCTGTTGGTCTTTGATTAATTAATATTGAAATTTTTTCTCCAATTTTAATTGCTTCATGAGTAAGTTCTTCAGTAGTTGCACTAAATTCTTTTTTAAGAACTAAACTAAAACCAAGTTTAACATCATTATCATCTGCACTTGGATAAGTTCCTGTTGGTTTAATTGTCTCAACAGCATTATCAAAAGGAAGTAATTCCCCATTTTCTTTTTTAAATGAAAAGAAGTTTGTAGCTTTTTCTCAAACTTCTGGAGTTTTTGCCTTTGAGTATTGAGTTTTTAAAATTGTATCATATTGACTAGCAACAATTCTTTCTTGATTGCTAGCAAGTCCAGGATTTACAAGTTTTGCAAAAGCCGTTCCAATTTCACTAGCTTGTTCAGCTGTTCCCTTAGTTACTTTAACAGTTTCTTTATTAACTGGTGTTTCATTTGATGAGCAACTAACGATTGGTAAAACAATAGCTAGAGATGAACCAATTATTAAAGTCGATAAAAGACTTCATTTTATTTTTTTATTCATTTTTAATCCTTATTATTTGCTTTTAAATTATAATCTTTTTTTTTTTTTTTGTAAAGCATAACATATTAAAAAAATTAATCTCTAGTCTATTCTTGAGATTAATTTAATTAGATCCTACTATGCTGGAACAACTCCAATTTTAATGATCATTTCTAAACCTAAATTATCAGCTAATGCATATCCTGTTTTTAATGTAAATCTAACTTGTAAATTTACATTTGTTCCAGCTCCCCCATTTGGATAATCATATCCAAGTGTAATTGAATCGACAACATTTTGATAAAATAATCGTCCAGTATTTGATGTACTTCCTGTTGTTGTTGGTCTGTTAAAGAAATAATATGAGTCAAAAGCTCGATTAACATTAATTCCAATTGATGTATTAATATCTAATCTTTTTAATTCATCAAATTGTGCTCTTGATAATGGACTATTATAATTCCCAGCTGGATTAACAATTTTATGAAAAGCAGTTGCAACACTATTTAATTCAGTTTCTCCTGCAAACGAGTGTGTTAAAATAGTTATTTTCTTTCCAACTCTAATATCTTGGGTTAATTGATTAGCAGGAGCTGAAAAAGTACTATTTAAAATAAAATTAACTTTAAGAGTAACATCTTCACCAGCTGGATAATTACCTGAAATTGTCATATATGAAACTGCTTGCATAAATGGAACTACTTGATTTCCTTGTTTTCTAAATGAATAAGCTTCACCTAAAGCATTTCAAACTTCAGGGTGTGATGTTTGATTATATGTAATTCCTTTAATTGTATTAAACTGTGCTTCTGTAATTCTTTCTTGATTACTAAAAGTTGTTGGATTAACAACCCTTGCTAATTGTTTTCCAACTTCATCAATTGACGCAAAAGAATCAATGAAAGTTGTTAGTGGGTGAATTCTTGCACCAACTTTAATATTTTGTCTTAATGAATCTTGGTTATTTACAATGTATTGGGGTTTTAAATTTAGAGTAAGATTAATATTTACATCTTCATTATTACCTGTTGGATAAGTTCCAGAAATGATAATCCTTTCAACAACTTCATTAAAAGCCATTTGTTGGTTAGCACTATTTCTTAAGGTAAAATAACTTCCTAATGCACTTCAAACTGCTGGAGTTGTACTACTTGAATAATTAGTATTAATAATTGTTGTTAATTGTCCTTGACTAATTCCTTCTGTTATAACACTAGCACTTGGTTTTCCAATTTTCATAAAGGCTAATCCTAATGCATTTAACTGACTAGCATTTCCTTTTGTAACTGTCAATGGAAAATTTACAACCCCTATTTGAACTTCTTGTTCTAAATTAGAAGTAGTTTGAAAACCTGGTTTTAAATTTAATTTAATCATTGTTTTAACAGCTCCACTTGGTGGATAAGATCCATTTAAGGTTACACTTTCAACAACTGATGGAAATTGGAATGGTTGATTATTAATATTTCTAAAAGTGAAATATTTTCCTAAATCATTTCATAATTCACTATTTGAAGCCATTGTAAATGTTGTTCTAATTAATTCATTATATTCAGAAGCACTAATGATTCCTTCATTAGTAAGAACACCAGGCTTAACAGTTTTTGCAAAAGCAACCCCAATTGCATTTAACTGACTTTGATTCCCTCTTGATAAACTAACTTCATCTGATCTTATTCCTAATTGAAAAGTAATTTTTAAATCATTTGATTTAGCACTAAATTCATCATTTAAAATTAATGTTAAATTAAGATTAGCAGGAGTTGTTCTGTTTTCAGGATAAATTCCTTGAATTGCTAATCTTTTAACTACATCATTAAATTCATGGTTTCCAATTGAAGAACTAAAATTGAAGACCTCAGCTAATTTTTTTCAAATTGTACTAGCAGCAGTTGAACTATAATCTGCATTTACCACAGTATCAAATTGTGCTCTTGTTAAAGGGCTTTTATTATCTGATGCATTACTATTACCAATTTTAGTAAATAATAAAGCTGTATCATCGATTACAGACTGGTTTGCTTTTACAACAGTCAATTGAGTTTTTGAACTACTTTCACTTTGTGAACAACTAACAATTGGTAAAGCAATTGATAATGCCATTCCAATCATTAAAGTTGATAACAAACTAATTTTTAATTTTTTTCTCATTTTCATCCCTTATAGATTATTTTTTTTCCTTATCATTATATATGAATAAAATAACATTTCAAATTTATAGGCAAAGAAAAAAGATCAATTGCATGTGCAATGACCTTTTTTTATTAAATTTTTAAGATAAAAAACTTTTAAAGATTAAGCTGGAAGAACTCCAATTTTTGTTTCAAATTTTAAAACTGCAGTATCTTTTGTTGTAAAAGTATTTTTTAAATTAACATAAATAGTTAATTTAATATCAATTGGGTCTGTTTCACTTCCATCACTAGTTGGGTATGCTCCACTAATAGCAATTCCATCAACAGCTTGACTAAATTGAACCTTTTCAACTTCAGTTGTTCCTGTTTTTGTAATTTCATAATAAAATCCTAATGCACTTCAAACTCCAGGAGTATTTTTTACATTATATGTTGTTGTCATAATTGTATTAAAATGATCTTTTGTTAAAGCAGAATTATTATTAAAAATGGGATTTGCAATTTTTGCAAATGATGAACCAACTAATCCTAAATCAAGTGCATCACCTACTTTAATTGTTAATTCAGTTTTTGAAGAATTACCATTTGCAGAACAACTTACAATTGGTAAAGTAGTTGCGATGATTGATCCTAAAAATAATGTTCCAATGCCACATCATTTAATTTTTTTATTCATTAATTATCCTTATATTTATCTTTGCACCTTTATTATAGCGCAAGTAATAAAATATCTTCATAATGCATAAACATAAAAAAATAGAAGTACAAAAGTCCTTCTATTTTTAAAATCTTTAAAAAATTAATTAAATGATTCCAACCTTAAATGTTGAAGTTAATAAACCAACTGTTTCAGCACGGTAATTATTATTTAAAGTAATTGTTAATTCCACATTAACATTTGTTCCAGCAGGTTGTCCTTCTGGATAAGTACCAGTAACTGTAATTGAAGCAAAAACAGTTGATAATGATAATCTTCCTGTATCAGTTGTTAGCCCGCTTGATCCTGGTCTGTTAAAAATGTAATATTCATTTAACTCTCTTCGCAAACTAGTTCCAAGTGCTCCATTAAAATTAGTACCAACAATTTTATCAAAGTCTGCTTTGCTAATTTGGTGGTTAGGATTACCAATTGCGGTTGCAATTGCTCTTAATTCATTTTGCACAGCACTAAGCTTTTCTGGATCTTTTCTAATTGATATAGCTGTTGTTTTTTCACCAATTTTCATATTTTGTGTAATTAATGTTATATCATTTGGGTTAGTTGTTGAATATCCTGAATTCAAATGAAGCACAACAGTTAGATAAATATCATTTCCTGATGGATATGCCCCACCTGCAACTGCATGCGAAACTGCTTGATTAAATGGAACCGATGCATTATCTGGACCTTTAAATTGAAAATATTGCCCTAATAAATTTCAAACTGCTGGTCTTGATGATGATGTATAAGTCCCAATTAAAGTGCCTAATTGAGCTTCAGTGATTTGTTCTTGATTTGTATATGTTCCAGGGTTAACGATTCTTGCAAATTCTCTTGCTAAATTATTTAAGACTGTTGCACTTGCTTTTGTCACAGTTAGCGCAATAACTACTCCCACTTTAACATTTCTCTTAATTGGAGAAGTAAAATTGTAGTAGCTATGAACATCTAAATTAATTTCAATATTCACATTTCCTGTTGTTGGATAAGAAGCAACTAATCTTACTTGTGAAACAACATCTTCAAATTTTAAAACTGCATCTACTCCATCTTTAAAGATGAAATATCCTGTTAATTTTTCTCACACAGCTGGATAAGCTTCAGCAGTGATTGTTTTATCCATAATTGCATCAAATTGTGTCTTTGTGATTCTTTCATTATTACTAGTTGCATTTGGATTACCAAGTTTTGTTAGTTCATATCCTAAAGCATCTAATGCTGCAGCATCCCCATTTGTAACAGTTAGTGTTTCAAACATCGTTCCAATTTGAAAGGTTTCAGATAAATCACTTGCATTTGCACTATAACCTTTTTTTAAAGTTAAAGTGATTGTTAAATTCACATTTAAATTATCTGGATTTTTATATGTTCCTTTAACAGTAACTTTATCAATAACTGTATCAAAATCTTCAGGTGTTGTTGCACTTCCTTTTGAAAATTGAAATGCTTCTTTTACTTTATCAAAAATTTCAGGATGAGTTGTGCTTTGGTAATTTGTATTAACAATTGTATTATAATGAGTTCTTGTCATAGCAGCAGTATTATCAGTTGCATCTGGGTTACCAACTTTTGTAAATAAAGTTGCAAGTTCTTTAAAAACTGGTGCTTCTGCCTTTTTAACTGTCAGAGGAACATCTTGTTCACTAGATGAACAACTAACAACAGGTAACACAATACTAATTGTTGATCCAAGCATTAAAGCTGAAATCAAACCTAATTTTATTTTTTTATTCATATTTTTCCTTTATTATCTATTAAAAATACGTTTCTATTATAGCATAAGCATATTTAATTTAAAATATGGCTACAATAAATAAAAAAAGACTTGTAATGTTACTACAAATCTTTTTTTAAATTGTTATTTAACACTAATTCCAATAGTTAAATCAGGAATTATAAAAGGATTATTATTAAAGTTATAAAAATCATCACTTCTAAAATGAGCTATTAGACTAATCTTAATTGGTTGATTAGCAGTTGCTGGGTAAGTTCCACTAACAGAAATTCTTTCAATAACTTGGTTAGGTGCTAAAACTCCTCCCGCATCTTTTCCTTGTAATCGATGCCCTGTTGTTGGATTAAAGAAGCTCATTCAAGCTTGCTGTTCAAATGATGTACTTGATGCAGAAACATTTGAATTGATCACCCGATTAAAATCTTGTTCAATAAAAGGAGTATTATGTGATCAAGGATTTCCTAAGGTACCAATTTTAGCTCATGCTTCAGCAAGTAATCCTCGATTAAATGCTTCACCTTCAACAACTATCACAGCTGTTCTTTTAGCTTCTCCAACTTTTATTTCTCTTGTTAAAAGTTGGGGCTCTCTTGATGAAAATATACTTTTTAATGTTAGTTCAATTTTAACAACTTGATCAGCTTGGGGAGTTCCATCCACAAATGATCCAGAAATTTTAACAGATTGAACAGCTTCTGAAAATGAAACTCTTCCAGTTGTTCCAGATGTATTTGGTTTATTGAATAAAAAGTATTGGCCCATTGCATCTCAAACATGGGTATTAATTGTTGGAGAGTAAGGAGCATTAATAATTTGATCATACTCACTTCTAATAATTTTGCTATAAATGCTTGATCCAGATGGTTTTCCAACTTTTTGGAAAGCAATTCCTAGATTTTCTAAATTTGCTTGATTACCAAACGATGATATTAAAGGAGTTTTTAAATTTCCAATTTGGACATTTTGATCAATGAATGTTACATTATTAGCAAGATATCCATTATTAAAAATTAATCTAACTTTAACATTAATAGCAGCATCTTCTGATCCAAAAGGATAAGTTCCTTCAACTCCAATTCCTCTAACAACATGATTAAAAGGAATTGCTTCTCCTTCAACTGTTGCAAATGAGAAATAATTAGCTAAGGCATTAAAAACTGAAGCATGAGTATTAGCATTGTAAATAATATCAATAATTTGATTGTATTGCTGTCTTGTTAATCGTTCTTCATTACTAAAAGCTGAGGGATTACCAAGCTTAGCAAGTTCTCTTCCAATATTATTTAAATTAGCTTGGCTGCTTCTTGTAACAATCAAGCCTAATTCAAAAACTCCAATTTGTAAATTAAATGATAAACTGCTTTCAGGAAATAAATGACTGTAGAGTTCTAATTGCAGTTGAATCATAGCAGGACCACTATTTTGGAAAGTTCCAGAAACATTAATATCTTTAACTGCATCAATGAAAGGTATTTCATCATTTGAAGCATTTTTAATAATAAAATAACTTTGGAATTTTGTTCAAAGATTTCGATCAAGATCAGCATCATATGTTCTATTTATGATTGTTTGAAATTGGGCTCTAGTTAGTAATTGTCTTGAATGTTTAGCATCTGATCTTCCAAAGGTTGCAAATTCTGTTGCTAAATTTTCTAAAGCAAGTGCACTTCCTGTTTGAATTGTTAATGGCATTCCTGTGATCCCAATTTGAACAACTTCATTTAAAGCACTAGGTAATGTTTGATAAATTGAATTTAATTCTAATTTTAAATTTAAATTAACTGGAGTCATTCTTGCACTTGGATATGTTCCTGAAATAATAATTTTATTTACTACCAAATCAAAATCAACAATTTTAGCATCACTTGCTTGTTGAAATATAAAAGCTTCTTTTAATTTATTTCATATTTGGGGATGACTATTTTTTGTATAATCGATTCCAATAATCTTATTAAATGCTGCTTCAGTTAACAAATTCTTATTTGTTGGTGCAGAAATATTTCCTTGACGAGTAAATAGTAATCCTAGTTCATCAAAAGTATTTTGATTTCCCTTTTCAACATTTAAACTAATGGTTGTTTCATCGGGATTAATGGGAGGTTCAGGATTAACATCATTAGAAGCACAACTTACAAGTGGCAAAGTTATTGCTAAAGTTGTTCCAGCTAATAAAGCTGCTACTAAACTTATTTTTAATTTCTTTTTCATTTAATCTCCTTTAAAGTTTTTAGTAATATATTAAGAAATTTCATCATCATAGAATTTTATTTTGTTTTAGCAAAAGAAAAGGGTTTGTCTTATTGAAAACCCTTTTTTCTTATTTTATTTAATCTGTAAATGATGTTACACCAATTTGTAAATCAACTAATCGAACTTGGGGCTCATTTCTCAAGATGACTGGGTTTCTACCAATTTCACTAATAATGTAGTAATCATCTTCTTTTGGATGAAGTAATAATGTTACAACAACTGGTAAATTAGGTCCATGAGGATAACTTCCAACAGCTGTAATTGAACTAATCACAGAACTTAATTGAATTGTTTGGTTTGATCCTGGTTGTCTAAATGATATTCCTGATAAAGTATTTCCAATTGAATTTCATGCATTTCTTCCATGACCTGTTGATTGAGCAGAAACAGTTGTATTTAAAACGATGTTAAAAGCATCTCTTGTAATGGTAGAGTAGTTAAAATGGGTATTATTATTCATTCCAATTCTTCCCCAGTATGCTCCAATATCTCCCTTACCTCTTTCAAAGTGATCTGGGTTAGTATGAAGTGTCACTTTTGTTCTGTTATTTCTTCCAATCTTAAATGTTTGTTTTAATTCAGATGGTTGATTTGTTGTATACATTCCTGATTTTAAAGAAGTTGTTAAAGTAACATATTGATCAGCAATTGGAGTTCCATATACAAAGGTTCCTTTAACATGGATTGAATCAACAGCATCAGCAAATGGAACTTTTCCATTATCACCTGTTGTTCCTGGTTTATTGAAAGTATAGTAGTTTCCTAAAGCAGTAAAAACATGACCATTTGAATTTAAATTATAAACAGCATCAACTACTCGATCAAAATGGGATTTACCAATTTGTTGGTTATTTGATAGAGCACTTGGGATAGCTACTTTTATTAGTGAAGTTCCAACTGCATCAATTTGTGCTTGGTTTCCTTTAGTAATTGTTAAAGCAGTTCTTACAGCTCCAATTTGGAATTCATCAGTTAATGATGAATTTGTTTGATATAAATTTCTTAATTTTAATGTTAAGATAACTCTAATTGGTCCATCATCACTATAATTACCACTTAAAGTAAAGCTTTCAGCAACATCTGTTAATGTTAAAAATGCTTGTCCTTCTCTAAGGATAAAGTAATCTGAAGCTTTAGCTCAAACTGTTGGTGCACTATCTGGTGTATAAACTTTATTAATAATTTTAAGAAAGTTTGATGGAGAAATTCGTTCTTGGATAGTCACAGCACTTGGGTTTACTGATTTCGCAATTTCTAAACCAAGAGCTTGTTGTTGTTGACTTGTCCCTCTAGTTATAATAATATTTCTTTCACGAACACCCACTTGAACTAATTGAGTTAGTGAATTTGATGAACTATAAAAGTCTTTTAATGTAACAGTAACTGTCACATTAACATTTCCAGTTGTTGGATAAGTTCCCGTTACTGCAACTTTTTCAACAGCATCATCAAAACTAACATCATTTGTAAATGAATCTTTAAATTTAAAGTAATTTTGTAAGTTAGTTCAAACATTTGGTTGTGATGTTTTTGTATATGTTGTACTAATAATTGTATTTAGTTGGGGTTGTGTAATATTCCCATTAATTGAACTAGCACTTGAATTTCCTACTTTAGCAATTGCTAAACCTAATTGTGCTAAAACAGTTGCGCTACCTTTTATCACAGTTAGTTGTTCACTTGCTATTCCAATTTTAATAGTTTTGCTTAAATTAAATGGAATATGAAATTTACTATTAATTTCTAATTTATAAGTTAACATCACATTACCACCATCATTGGGATAAGTTCCTGAAACTGAAATTTTATCAACAACTTCTTCAAAATTTCTAACATCCTGGCTTACTTTATCAGTAAACTTATAAATTGTCTTAAATTGATTATAAATTTCACTTTGATCTGCTTGTGTGTATTGTGCATTTAAGACTTTATTATAATCTTCTTGTTTTAAAGGGCTATTAATATCTGTTGCTCTTGGATTTCCAATTTTTGCAAAAAGTAATGCAAGTTTAGAAATTTCAGAAACATCTCCTTCAAAAACTGAAAGTTCAGGTTTTGAATTTGGTTCATCAATGGAATTAGAACAACTTACAATTGGTAATACAGTTGCAATTGTCATTCCAGCTAAAAGGGACGTTAATAATCCATATTTAATTTTTTTATTCATCATATACTTCCTATAATATATATTGCTACAAGGTAAGTATAAAGTGTTTTTTGTAATTTTCAAGTATTCAAGGATTTTTATTAATTCTTGAAAAGTTCATGATAAATATCAAAAAAGGTCTAAAAATATTTTTAAAAGCTTAAGAAATATCAGCAAATTTTAAAATTGCTCAAATTCCTTATAATTAATATGCCCTTGCAAAATATACTTGGTTTTTAGTTTTTCTTTTTGTGTAAAAACAAACCCCTTCAGAACTTCCTGCTACTTCTTCTTTGATACATCTTGATGAAGCACCAGTTAAATCCTTTAGCTTTTTCTCTTCATTTTGATCACCATCTCAATAAGCTAGGACGATCTTTCCATGGCTAATATTAATTTGAAAAGCTTCAAGGCTATCAACCACAACAATTCGGTCATGAAGATTTTTAAAGGCCTTTTGATAAAGTTCACTTGAAATTCGATCTAATTGAGTTCTAATAAACTTGCAACTTAATTTTGAAAGTTTAATGCTTGCTTTTTGGTAAGAATTTCGACAAACATATGTTAAAAACCCCTCTTTTAGATCATTTGGTCCAATATTAATTTGAATTGGAATTCCCTTAACTTCACCATCTGCTAATTTAAAACCAATCGATTTATGAGAATTATCAATTTCCACATTAAATTCATCCTTTAATGCTAAGTATAATTTCTTAGCAGTTTTTAAAACATTTAAATCCTTATCTGCAAAAATTGTATTTAATTTAACTTGAATAGGAGCAATTTTGGGAGGCAATACTAATCCATTATTATCAGCATGGGCCATAATAATTCCCCCAATTAGTCTTGTTGATACTCCTGCTGATGTTTGATAAACATAAGCTTGTTGATTATCTTGGTTTTGGAATTTAATCTGAAAATTCTTTGAAAAATTTTGCCCTAAATAATGCGAAGTTCCACATTGTAAAGCTTGACCATCTTGCATGATCGCTTCAATTGTATATGTGTTTTGTGATCCAGCAAATCTCTCATAAGCAGTTTTTTCACCAACTAAAACTGGAATACATAAATATTTTTCAACAAAATTTTGATATAGTTCAATCATTCTTTTAGCAAATCTTCTTGCATCTTTTTCTGAAGCAAATGCTCCATGTTGCTCTTGTCATAGAAATTCAGAATTTCTTAAAAATGGTTTGGTGTTTTTTTCTACTCGAAAAGCATTTGCTCATTGGTTTAAAATCAGAGGAAGGTCATTATAGCTCATAATGTTCTTAGCAAAGTAATGACAAAACATAATTTCTGAAGTTGGTCTTAAAACTAATGGATCACTTAATTTCTTATTTCCAATTTCACTCACCTTAAATAATTCAGGAGCAAAACCTTCAACATGTTGAGCTTCTTTAATAAAGTCACTATAAGGAATTAAAGCAGGCATATAACAATTTTGAATTTCTAAATCCCAAAAATAAGCATCTAGGATTTTTTGAATTTTATTTCAGATTGCTCAAGCATATGGTTTAAAAATAATTGTTCCTTTAACTAAACCATAATCAACTAAATCAGCCTCATGAATGACTGATGTATATCATTTAGCAAAATCATGCTCTTTTTGAATGATCTTTTTATTTGCCATATTTTTCTCTTTCCTTCATTGCATATGCAACATCTTTTTTAATATTTTTAATTAATTCATTTGTATTAATAAACTGCTCGGGTTTTCTAATAAAGAATAAAGGAATGACCTTAATTCTTTGGCCATAAATGTTTTTGTTAAAATTAAAGATATGTGTTTCCATTAATAATTGATCATTGCTTGTTGTAAAAAAACTAATTGAATCATACCATTGATTATTAACTAAACATTTTGTTCCATAAGATCCTAAATTGAAATCATAGTTTGTTTTAATTAAGACATTTGCAGTTGGATATCCTAATTTTCGGCCAAGTTGCTTTCCTTTAATTATTATACCTTCAAAGGAAAATTCTTGATATAAAATCTTGTTAGCCGCTTGAAAATTATTAGCTTTGATTAATTGTTTTACATTTGAAGTTGCATAAGCTTGATTTCTTGGAATAACAGTAACATTAAAAGCTGAAGCTAATAATGAAATATCACCAAGCCCATTTTTACCAAAATGAAAATGTGATCCCACATAAATTTGTTTAGGATTAAGCATTTTTAAATATTTTTTTAAGAAAGTTTCTGCTTCTAAATTTTCTTCTTTAATGTCATAAACAATAATTTTTTTAGGTTGAAACTTTTGTAATTGATCAATTTTAGCATTTATATCTAAAACTAAATCTTGTTTCCCTGGATTATTAAGAAATGTTAAAATTGTTAAATCATCATTTAATAATAATTGCAGGTGTCCCTTGTGAATTAAATCAAATTCTCCAATTAATAAATTAGTAATCTTGAAATTAATTTTTTTAAGTCCATTTAATAAAACCACATTTTTTTGGTATTTTCATAAATCAGTAATTGCAATCACATTATTAGCTGGTTTCTTTTTTAATGTTTCTAATTTTGCTAAATTATTACTAAATACAACAATTCCTTTTCTGTTAATGCAAAGATTAGAATGATAAAAGATTTCTTTTCAGGCTAATTTTGATTGAACTAAATTAGCTAAAGCAGCAGTTGATAAGCCTTTGGGTTTATAAATGGTAATCTGTGTTTTCATTTTATTTATAATGATATTATACAAAATTAATTACATAATTTTAGCAAATCATCATTTTAAAATATAATCAATAATACTATGAGAACAATAATTGGAAATATTATACAAGCTAATAAAGCATTTGAAATGATTGTTGATAAAGACGTCATTTGTGTGGGTGTGTCTGGTGGAAAAGACTCAATGCTTTTATTAGAGAGCTTAGCAATTTATAAAGAAATTGTTAAAGAAAAATTAAATTGGGAAATTGATGTTGTGGGAATTCATTTAAGAATGAGTTTATGTGCAATTAATTATGATGAGATCACTCAATACTGAAAAGCAAAAAATATTAAATTTGTCATTGCAGAAACCCATATGGGAGAAATTTTAAAAAATCAAATGAAAAAGGGCAAATTACAATGTTCATTATGTTCAAAAATGAAAAAGGCAATCTTAATTGAAGAAGCAAGAAAACATGGTTGTAATAAAGTTGCTATGGGTCATCATGCTGACGATGCTATCGAAACCTTTTTTATGAATTTAGTCAATGAAGGGCGAATTGCAACCTTTAAACCAAAAATGTATTTAGATCGAAATGATATTTGGTTTATTAGACCTTTAATTTTAGCAAGGGAAAAAGATATTAGAAAAGTCACAAATCAACTTCAAATTCCAATCATTCCATGCGGTTGTCCAATGGAAGGATATACACAAAGAGATTCAATGAAAATTTTTCTTGAAGAACAATTTTATAAAAATAAGAAATGAAACATTGCTTATCGAAATTTCTTAGGAGCATTAATGAATGGCAAAGAATGTGATCTTTGATTTACTAATGAAAATAAAAAAACCAACAACTTTAAAGACATTGTTGGTTTAATTAAAAGTGATTATCAAAAAGAAGATTAGAATTTAATCTTATCAAGTCCACCAGCTGCTAATGGATTATTTCCTTTTTTAATTTGTTTTCCAATTTCAAACATTTGTTTGCTTGATTTTTCTCACCGACTTAATAATTTATTTAATTCATCAGGTTTTCTTCCAGATCCTTTAATAATTCTAATTCTTCGATTATTATTTCTTCTAATCAATGAAGGGTTTCTTCTTTCTTCAATTGTCATTGAGGATAATAAAACTTTTCAAACAACTAATTGTGATTCCATTAGATGAATTTTATCTTCAGAAATATTAGCTCCGGTCGGTAACATTGAAAATAATGAATTCATTGATCCCATATTTTTTAATTGATCCATTTGACGCATTAAATCTTCAAGATCCATTTTTCCAGATAACATTTTTTGAATTGATTTTCTTGCAGAAGTTTCATCTATGGCAGATGCAGCTTTTTCTGCTAAGGTCATCATATCACCATAACCTAAGATTCGATCTACAATCCTTTCAGGATAGAAAATATCAATTTGATTAATTCTTTCTCCAATTCCAGTAAATTTAATTGGGACAGATAATAATGAAGTTAATGATAAAGCTGCTCCAGCACGAGCATCTGAATCTAATTTAGTAATTACAATCCCTGTAATTTTTAATTTATCATTAAATTCTTTAGCAACATTAATAACATCTTGTCCAGACATCCCATCAACAACTAATAAAATTTCATCAGGTTTAACAGTTTTTTTAATGTTAATTAATTCTTGCATTAAAGCTTCATTAGTTTGTAATCTTCCTGCTGTATCATAAATAATTAAATTGTTTTTCTTCTCATCTGCAATCTTTAATGATTCTTTTGCAGTTTTAATTGGATCATTATTTCCTTTTTCAAAAAAGTCAGCTTTTGCAGTTTTAGCAACTGTTCTTAATTGTTCAATGGCTGCTGGTCGGTAAATATCTAGAGCAACAATTAAAGGTTTTTTCTTTTCCTTTTCAATTAACAAGTTAGCAATCTTTCCACAAGTTGTTGTTTTTCCTGAACCTTGCAATCCGACCATCATAATTTTTAATGGGTTTCTTTTATAATCAATGAAAGAAACTTCTTTTCCTAAAATTTTTAATAATTCTTCCTTAATAATTAGCAGGATAACATCATCAATATTTTCATCAGGACCAACAATTGTTCCAATTGCAGCTTCTTTAATATTTTTAATTAAGGTTTTAACAACAAAAATATTAACATCAGCATCTAAAAGAGTGATCCTAATTTCTCTAATGACATCAATAATATTTTCTTCTGAAATTGTTGCATTAATTAATTTTCTTTGCATCTTTTTAGCAACGATTGAAGACATCATACTTTTTAACATTGTTACCTCTATCTTTATATTATAAATTTAAATTCGATTCTTGTAGAAATTAATATCTAATATAATTTCATTGATTTCATTTAAGGTTTGTTTATTATAAACTTTTTGATTAATAAATGAAATCCCTTCATTATTTTTCTCAAGAAAAACTGTCTGATTAATTAAACTATTTTCAAAGATCTTTTTATATTTTAAGAAGTTTTTCATATTTAAATGATCTTGTTTATCATATGCTTCTAATAAAATCTTATATTCAATTGCAGGGTTTGCAATGATCTTGCTTTTTTGGATAATCTCTTTTTCATTGATTTCTGTAATTTTTTTTATATCAAAAATGAAAGTGGCATTATCAATTAACAATTTAATTAAATGATTATCTGTAATAAAAGAGGGGCAAATAATGAAATCATATTTTTCAATAAAATAATCTAAGAGAATTTGAAATTTATTTAAGATCAACTTATCATCAATTGAATCTAAAAATAATTCATTTGGTAATTTCAATAAATCAGTTCGATTAGTAATTGTACTAATTTTGATTTTATATGGCTCTTCAGATAAAATGTTTTTCATACTACAAACAATTTTAGGAAAATCTAGAAAATTACTAATTTGATTTGTGTCAAGAATTAAAATATTCATCTTCATTGATGCTAAATTTTTAGCTAAATGAAGAGCAAAAATATATCTTGCATATTCTTCTTGTGATTCTACTAATACAATTTTTTTCTTCATTAGCTAATAATTTCCTTTCATGATCTTGGAAAATATAAAGGAGTTAAACTAGTTTTTTTAAAAACAACCACATTATGAACTCGGTTTCATAAATTATAATTAATAATTTTTTCTTCTCTTAACGATAGTAAATGAATCATTTCAAAAGCATCTTCTAATTCCTGATTAACATTAATTGATTTTGGTTCAATTAATAAACCATTAATTTTTAAATAGGGAGTTGAAATCTCAATTAAGATTTTTAAATCTGCTACAGCTCTTGAAGTTACATAATCAAATGTTTCCCTTTCTGATGTAAAAATATCTTCTGCTCTTTTACAAATGATTTCAATATTTTTTAAATCTAGAAGTTCAATTAATTGATTCATAAATTGGCATTTTTTACTATTTGATTCAATGATTGTCACTGCAATTTTAGGAAAAATGATTTTAATTAAAATCCCAGGAATTCCAGAACCTGAACCAATATCTAATAATCGGCATTTTTGATTTTTTAAAATATCTTTATATACAATGATTGATTCAAAAAAATAATTTAAGTAAATTTTTTCATTATCACTTAATTTTGTTAAATTAAATTTTTTATTATTTGTAATTAAAAACTTTTTGTATTGATCAATTTTAAGAAACGTCTCATCATTAGTAACAAAAGCTTTTTTAATTTCAATTTCAAAATCTTGTTTATTCATGATTGCTTCCTTCTAAAAATAATTTGATATTAATTAAATCATTTAAATTAATCCCAGAGATTCTAGAAGCTTGAGCAAGATCAATTGGTTTAAATTTATTTAATTTTTCAATTGCTTCTAAAGACAGGTTTTTAACTTTTTGATAATCTAAATTAACATCTAATTTTGTTCTTGATAATTTATCATAATCCCTAATTAAATTCTTTTGTTTTTTAATATAGCCATCATATTTAATTTTAATATCAATCTTTTCAATTCAAAAATCATCAAGCTCTTCAAAAGCTAAATATTTTTTTAGATCATGAAAACTATATTCAGGTCTTTTAATTAAATCATATAAAGACATGTTTGATTTCTTATAGGGAGATTTAAGAGCTTTAATATCCACCACAAAAGTTTTTCTTAGTAGCTCAATATTTTTTTCTAATTTTTTTAGGTTTGTTTGAAATAAATTGTAATGCTCTTGACTAACTAATCCGATTTCATAACCATACTGAATTAATCTTTCATCAGCATTATCATTTCTTAATTCTAACCGGTGTTCTGCTCTACTAGTTAATAACCGATATGGATCAATAATTTCTTTTGTAACAATATCATCAATCATTAATCCAATATAAGCTTCTGATCTTTTCAAAATTAAAGGCGGTTTATTTTCAACTTTTAAAAAAGCATTAATCCCAGCAATTAATCCTTGACCTGCCGCTTCTTCATAACCACTTGTTCCATTGATTTGCCCAGCAAAAAATAAGTTAGCAATTAATTTACTTTCTAATGTTGGATATAATTGTTCTGGTTTAATTGCATCATATTCAATTGCATATGCATATTTAACAATCTTTGCATTTTCCATTCCTTTGATTGAATGAACCATTTCTTCTTGAACCTCTTTTGGTAAAGATGTTGAAATTCCTGCTAAATACATTGTCTCTAAATCTTTTGATTCAGGTTCAACAAAAATTTGGTGTCTTTCTTTATCATTAAATCTTACAACCTTATCTTCAATGCTAGGACAATATCTTGGTCCAGTTCCAAAAATTGCTCCACTAAACATAGCAGACTCTTTTAAATGATCTTGGATAATTTGATGGGTCTTTGCATTAGTATGAGCTAAATAACATAATTCTTGATGATCATAATCTAAATAAACAGGATCAAAGTGTGCAAAGGCTAATTTAGCATTTGTTCCTGGTTCAACTTGAAATTGTGAATAGTCCAATGAACTTTTTAAAATTCTTGGAGGAGTTCCTGTTTTTAATCGAATTGTTTGAAAACCAAGAGCTTGAATATTTTTAGCAAGAGCAGTCGAATTAGCAAAACCATCTGGGCCTTCTTGTTTATTTTCATGACCAATAAAGACCTTTGAATCCAAAAAGGTCCCAGTCGCTATAATGACAGTTTGAGCATAATAATCTTTTTGATTAATCTTAACTCCAAATGCAGTTTTATTGTTAACTAAAATCTCTTGGGCTTCACCGATAATTAAATGAATATAGGGATTAGCTTTAATTAAGTTTTGAAAATATTTACCATAAGCAATTTTATCAATTTGTGCTCTTAAAGCTCGAACCCCAGCTCCTTTAGAACTATTTAAAAGTTTCATTTGCAATTGGGTTGCATCTGCAGCAATTGCTTGCATACCTCCTAGAGCATCAATTTCTCTAGTAACAATCCCTTTAGCAGGACCGCCAATTGATGGATTACATGGCATGTTCCCAATTAATTTTTCATCCATTAAAACTAAAGCAACATCCATTTTTTTATTAGCAAAAGCAAAAGCAGCTTCAATTCCTGCATGACCCGCTCCGATTACAATACATTGATAATTCATGGAAATTCCTATCTTTGATCTTTAAACAAAAATAAAGATTAAACCACCAACGATTACACCAAGAAAGATGAAGAAAATACTAAATAATAAAATCCCAATTAAATCAAGGGTTTTTTTATCAATTTTTTTCTTTGTAAGAGCTGATTCTTGTTCTTGTTTCATTGGGGGTTTTTTATTTGTTTTTTTCATCTTTAAATTAAACTTTAGCAGTGTCTAGAACTTTTTTATCTCGATAATATCCACAATTTGAGCAAACTCGATGTGTGGGAATTTTTGTTCCACACTTTTTACATGTTGTTAAATTAGGAGCAGCTAAAGCATGATGGCTTCTTCGCATTCCTTTTCTACTTTTCGTTACTCGTCTTTGTTGTACAGCCATTTTGTTTACCTTTCATCTCAAATTAAAACAATATTAATATATTATATTATTAAATAAATTAATTGCTAATCTTTTTTAATTATTTTAAGAAAATCCTTAAAAAGTATAGAACTTGTAGCTTGTTCACCATATTTTCTAAAAGAAATTAAATCATTACTTTGAACTTCTTGATCACCAATAATAATTTGATAAGGGATTTTTGAAGTTTGTGCATCCCTAATTTTTTTAGATAATCTCTCATCACTATCATCAAGCTTAACTTGATAACCTTTAGCTTTTAATTCTGTAACAATATTTTGAGCATAAGCTAAATGAAATTTATTATTAACAGGTAAAACAACCAATTGAATAGGAGCTAATCAAAAAGGTAAAACCCCTTTTGTTTGGCTTAATAGAGCAGAAATAAATCTTTCATATGTTCCAATTACTCCAAAATGAATTAAAATTGGAGTTTTCATTTTGCCATCTTTATCTTTGTATTGACAATTAAATTTCTTTGGTAGTAAAAAGTCTAATTGAATTGTCGAAATTGTAATTCATTTTCCAAGGGTTGTTTTAAATTGATAATCAATTTTAGGACCATAAAAAGCTGCTTCACCCTTCATTTCCACATATTGGTATTGCATTTTATTTAAAATATTTCTTAATTGGGTTTCTGCACTTTTTCACATTTTAGGATCATCATAATATTTATCTTTTTGATCATCTTTTAAAGATAAATCAATCCGATCAATTTTAATGTCAAGTTTTTGATGAGTTTCAAGAATGATAGCATTTAATTCTAAAATAATTTCTTCAATCATTTCTTGACTACAAAAAATATGAGAATCAAATAATTCCATTGCACGAACCCTTTCAAGTCCTAATAAACCTCCACTTGATTCATAACGGTGTAACTTAGAATCTTCAGAAATTTTATATGGTAAATCCCGATAAGATTTTGGAATGGCATTAAAAACTAACATGTGATGTGGGCAAGTCATTGGTCTTAACATGAATGCTTCACTATCAATTTTAATTGGAGGAAAATTATTTTCCTTATATAAATCCCAGTGTCCAGAAATTACATATAATTCTTTATTTCCAAGAATCGGAGTTGTAATTAAATCAAAACCCTTATTAGTAAAAGTCGTTTTTAAATATGAACTAATTCTTTCTTTAATATAATTCCCATTGGGTAATCAAATTGGAAATCCTAAACCAGCATTTTCATGAAAAGTGAAAATCTTTAAATCCTCACCAATTTTTCTGTGATCTCTTGCTGATAATTCTTCCATTAATTTATTAAAATTTAATAAGTCATCTTGGTTATTAAATGCACTTACATAAATTCTTGTTAACTGAATTTTCTTTTTATTTTCTACAAATTCAATTCCTCCAATTTGGGTTAATAAAATTGCTTTAACTTTGTTCGTATTTTCTAATGGTTCATCATATGAAGCAAAAACCATATTATTTAATTTAAATAATTGATAAGTTTTGAAATGAGGATTCATTTTAATTGCTTTTTGATAAAAAGGATCTTTTTTATTAATCGATTCTACTTTATAAGCCCCAGCAATCACCTTATTAATTGCTTTAGTAATCTTATTAAAGTCATTAAAAGAGATTTTTTCTGCTGTATAAAAATCTAAATAAAAACCATATTCAGCTTCATGAACTTTATATAATTGATATTCCTCATAGTCTTTTTCTAAAACATATTGGACAATTAATGCAGCAGTTGCATTGACATTTTTATTAATCATAAATACCTTTGATAATATAACTATATTAAGTATATGAGAAATATTGCTTTCTTAATATTGAATTTCTATGAAATGAGATTAAAATATAAAAAATAGAAAGAATGGAAATAAAATAAGTATGAAAGAAAAAAAGAAATTCAGGACTTTTGAGCAGCAAATTGATTTATTAGTAAGTAGGAATTTAAAAATTACTGAAAAATCACTTTTAATTAACTATTTAAAAAAATACAACTATCAACATTTTATAAATGGTTATAATGATCCATTTATTATTGGTTTTAGAAGATCGAATAATAAATACTTAGATTCTGCAACTTCTACTGCTATTATTTCCTTATTTAATTTTGATAGAGATATCTCTAGATTATTATTTTCAGATATTATAGAAATGGAAAGAAAAATAACTACTTCTTGTGCTTATGTTATAGCAAAAGAGATATCAAAAGTTGGATATAATCACGGATTATTTCATGAATTAAATGAGAATGAATGAAATAATATTTTTATGTGTGAATATAATAATAATTATCAAGTTAAACTTTTCTTTCTAAAAATTTTTATGAATCATAGATCAACAAAATTATTAAGAGACTATTATTGTGGAGACAAATTAAAACCAGGTGAAAAATTAGATTTTAGAAAAATAGAATGAGATACATTTAATAATGGATATCTTGATGTTCCAATTTGAACATATGCAATCTTCTGAAGTTTTGGAAATCTATTAACTTTAATAGATATGTTAAATATGGAAATAAAAAATGAAATTATAAAGATTCACTTTTCAAAGTTATTTGAAAATTATTCTGAATTTAAAATTGTTTTTAAAAATCTTAAAAAAATTAGAAACATTATTTGTCATCATGATGTTCTATACAATTTTAAAATTAAAATAAGTGATAAAGATTTTAAAGGATTTCTTTTTAGAAATCTAAAAATTGAGTCAAGTTCAATTAGGTTATATGACGTTATCAGATTAATTTCCTTAATAAATAACAATCCAAGAGTTTTAAAACTTTTCAATCAAAAATTTGAAAAACTTAATAATGATAATTATATAGCTAAAGAATCAATGTCTAGAATAAAAAAAGTGATGAACATAAAATAAAAGTGAATTTAAAAAAATATTAGCTATAATATAAATGTAAGGTTTGCACGGTTTCTCTTGATGAGAGCGCAAGTATCTAATACTTCCCCTGCATTCAACCCCCTATCTCATGGTAGGGCTTTTTTTATCCTTTTTTTTTAAATATGATGTAAAATAAAAGTGTAAAGATTGTATGGTTAATCTTTGTTTTACATTGATAGTCAAAAGTTTTTCTTCCCCAGCAATTGCCCTTTCTATACCTCGAGTATTTAGAAAGGGTTTTCTTTTTTTTTATTTATTTTTTAAATATATTGATAAAATATAAGTGTAAAGGTTGTAACGGTTTCTCTTAATGAGAGTGAAAGTAGCAATACCATCCCAGCAATCGCCCGCTTCCTGTCTTTTAATTAAGGTTCATGGAAGTGTTTTTTATTCCATCTACTGATTTTTAATTTTATTTAAATATTAAAAAATGACCAGAGAAGTACTAAATTACATGATGTAATTTAGTACTTCTTATTTTGTAAAATAAGAAGTACGGAAATTTATTCAAAATTATTTAAAATTGTTCAATTTTATTCAAAATCCCTTATGATATAAGTAAGGAGGAATATGTCAGTTATTATTGAAAACAAGATTAGAGATTTTCTTAAAGAAAATAAGATTACAAAAACAAAAGAAATTGAAGATCGATTTCAATTAACGCAATCAACTACTAGAAGGTATTTGATAGCTCTTGAAGAACAAAAACTTATTAAAAGAAAATTTGGAGAAATCATTTACATTGAAGACAATGTTCTTGATGTAATTGCTAAAGAAGCCATTCACAAAAATATTGAAGAAAAAAAGTTAATTGCAAAAAATGCAGCTAATTTTGCAAAAGATCATCAGTTAATTTATTTAGATGCAGGATCAACTTGTTATTACTTATTAGATTATTTAAAAAAGGAAACGATCATTTATACAAATTCATTAATTAATGCTGAAAAAGCAATTAATTTAGGTTTTCAGGTCAATATCATTGGTGGAAAAATCAAAAAGAAAACAAGATCTATTGTTGAAGTTGATCATAATTGATTACAAAAAATTAAATTTCCCATTGCTTTTATGGGAGTCAATGGGATTTCAGCAAATGAAAGATTAACAACCCCAGACATCCTTGAGGGGATTTTTAAAAATTCAATTTGTAATCAAAGTAACTTAATTATTGTTTTATGTGAAGCTAAAAAAATTGGGGTAGAAACATTTTATGATTTTACTCCTGAAGATCTTAAAAAAATTAAAGTGATTACATCAAAAGATTTAAAAGCTAAACAACTTGCATTTGTAAATGCAAAAAGAAAGGAAGATCATGGATCAAAGATATTTTAAAAAAGATTTAGTAATTATTGATTCTAAATCAAAAGATAAGAATAGTGTCATTAGACATCTTGCAAAAATCCTAGAAAAAAAGGGATATGGGAAAAATGCTGAAAAGATTTTTGATGAAGCAATTAAAAGAGAGAAAGAATTTAGCACAGGAATTGGTGATCAGATTGCAATTCCTCATATTAGAAATAATGTAATGAAAGCTCCTGTTATTGTTTTTAGTAGAGTTAATAACATTCCATGAGATGCAGTTGATCATCAAAAAGTTAAATATGTTTTTTTCATTTGTATGAATGAAAAAGATGGACAGAGCGATCATCTTAATGTCATTGCTAGTTTATCAAGATTATTTTTAAATCATAAATTTCTAAATGGTTTAAAAAATATTAAGGATTATGATGATTTAATTTTGCTAATTGAAAAATGTGATGAGATTAAAGAAAAAGAAATTCTAAGCGGTGATCAGACTTATGATTTAGTAGCAGTAACTGCTTGCCCAACAGGAGTAGCTCACACTTTTCTAGCTGCAGAAAAGTTAGAAAAAATTGCTAAAGAAATGAATTTAAAAATTAAAGTAGAAACTCAAGGAACTGAAGGAGCAAGAAATGTTCTAACAGCTAATGAGATTAAAAATGCAAAGGGAGTAATTTTGGCATTAGACCGAGCAATTGATCAATCAAGGTTTATTGGTAAAAATAATGTTCTTGATATTTCAACAAGAGCAGTTATTAAAGATGCTCAAAAAGAGATTAATAAGATCTTAAATCACGAAGGGAAAACCATTAAGGGTTTAACTAAAATTAATGGACAAACTGAATTTAGTACAAATGCTAATTTAATTTCCTTTGATAATTGATGAAAAAGAACTTATCAAGCAATCATGAATGGAGTAAGCCATATGCTACCATTTGTAATTTTTGGAGGAATCATGATTGCCATTGCTTTCATGATCGATTCATTTGGAGTTAAAATTACCGAAGATAATTCTGGGAATTTAGGCTCAATCTTATTACCATCAAGATGATTTAAAGGAGTGGGAGATTTAGCATTTGGTTTATTTGTTCCAATTCTAGCAGCTTATATGGCCTTTGCGATGGTTGGTAAAGGAGGATTGCTTCCTGGATTTATATGTGGGTTAATCTCCACAGGAAAATTTACAAATAATGGTATTCCTTGATTAATGCCAAGTGCAGCAGATTTAGGAGTTGATCCTGCCCAATTAGCTTCAGGAAGTGGATTTTTTGGAGCAATTGGAGGAGCATTAATTTCTGCTAGTTTATTCATTTTAATAACAAAATACATTTTAGATTACTTACCAAAATCATTAAATGCAATTAAAAACATTTTAATCATGCCATTATTTGGAACATTAATTATTGTCGTTGTCTTCTTCTTTTTAAATATTCCTTTACAATTTATTAATTTAGGTTTTGGAATGTTCTTAAACATTTTTGAAAAAACTCCAGAACTATATCCTCTATTAGGATTAATTATGGGATTAATGATGTGTTCTGATTTAGGAGGGCCAATTAATAAAGCTGCTTATGTCTTTGGAACAATTACTTTAGCATCAAGTGGGATTAATGGTTCAATTCCAATGGCAATTGCTATGGGAAGTGGAATGGTGCCTCCATTAGCAATTGCTTTAAGTTGTACCTTTAATAAAAATCTTTGAACCAATGATCAAAGAAAACAAGGTTATACAAATTATGTAATGGGATTGTCATTTATCTCTGAAGGTGCAATTCCTTTCACTGCAGAACAGCCACGAAAAATGATTATTGCTAATCTAATTGGTGGAGCAGTTTCTGGAATTGCCATTGGAGCTTTGCAAGTTGGTTTATTAGCACCTCATGGAGGAATCTTTGCAGCCCCATTATTAAGATGTCAATTATTTGATGATGCTGGAATGAGTCTAGGATTAGGAATTACTTTATTCTTTACAGCAGTCCTTTTAGGAGCATTTGTTCAAATGCTTGCTATTTGAACAATCACAAGATTCACTAAGTTTGGAAAAAATAAAGAATTAGAAAACCTTAATATTTAAATACTAATTAAAAAACTAGATCAATCAATCTAGTTTTTTAATTGCTTACGAAACTCATATTCAGTTTTAATAATTTCAAATAAACTATATCTTGGTTTTTTCAAGTTAACAGAAAAATTTAATATTCATTAAGTAACAAAATATATATAATAATTTAAATAGAATATAAGGGTATATATGGCAAAATATGTAAAAAAGAAAATATTAGGTCAAGTATTTACTCCCAATGCTATTGTAGGAAGAATGATAAACTTAATTTCAATTAAAAATCCTGAATTAGTTTTAGAAACAAGCTCAGGAACAGGAAATTTTTATTTTCTGTTAAAAAATATTTTTGATAATGTAATAGGAATTGAAATTGATAAGAAAATAGCTCATCAAGAAGCAATCATTGATTCATATTTTAATACAAATTTTAAACCTGATGTAATTATAGGAAATCCTCCATATGTAGATTTTAAAGATATTAAAAATAAACCTACATCTCATCTTTTATATCATAAGCCAAATCTTTACTTATTCTTTTTAGAAAAAGCTCTAATGGATTTAAAACCTAATGGGGAATTAATATGAATTATTCCTTCTTCAATTTTTACTACATCAAGTTCAAGAAAAATTAATGAAATTATTTTTGAAAATTTTTCAATAAATTATTGGGAGCAGATGTCAGAAAACATATGAGAAAATGCGTCTGTTCCAACTAGTATAATTAAAATTGTAAAACAAAGAAATCATCAAGAAAAACTTAAATATTTTTTAAATAATGGGAAAATATTATTTGGAGAAAAACCAGTTTTTAATGAAAAACTAATAGCAAAAGTAGGAGGTGCATCTGGCTTTAACTCAAAATTACTTGTTGGAGAGACTCCTTTTGTAGTATCTCATACAGAAAGAACTAATAAATTAAATTACATTGTATATGAACCTAGTAAATGAATCAGACCAACACCAAAACCTCCAATCAATTTTAAATACCAAATATTTGTAAATTGTAAAACTAGAAAAAATAAGCCATTTTATATAATGGATAATAAGAATGTATTTTTAAATTATGATGCATCTGTTATTTGTATATTCACATTCTGTAGTTTTAAAAAAACTACAGAAATATTAAATAAACTTAATGAAATTGATTGGGAAAAAATGGGTGTAAAAAGAGATGGAAGATACCACTTTTCTCAAAGTGTAATAAAAAGTATAATTTAAGGGTTAAAAAACTAGATTAATTAATCTAGTTTTTTAATTGCTTTCGAAACTCATATTCAGTTTTAATAATTTCAGCTAAACTATATTTTGGCTTTCAATTTAAAACTGCAAGAGCTTTTTGATTACTAGCAGTTAAAATGGCAGGATCACCTGCTCTTCTTGGTTTTAATTCATAAACAATGTTAGTTGCTAGAACCTTTTGAGCTTCATTTAATACTTCTAAAACAGAATAACCATGGTTTGATCCTAAATTAAAAATGTTTGATTGATTATTTTTAATTGCCCATTCAAGGCCTAAAATATGAGCTTCTACTAAATCATTAACATGAACAAAATCCCGAATGGCAGATCCATCTCTTGTTTTATAATCTGTTCCAAAAACTTTAAAAATAACTGATGGATCTAAGACACTTTGAATCACACAAGGAACAAGGTGAGTTAACTTCTTTGTTCGAATCCCTAGTTTCTTAGATTCATCAGCTCCTGCAACATTAAAGTAACGAAAGATCACATAATTAGCATTACCTTTGTTTGCTCATGCTGCTAATAATTTTTCTCCTTCTAATTTAGTTTGTCCATATGGATTAACAGGAGCTTTATCATCATCTTCAAGGATAGGAACAGTTTTTGGTTCTCCATAAACTGCAGCAGTTGAAGAAAAAATTAAATTTTTAATTTGATATTTTGCAATTGTATTTAAAAAAGTTTGAAAAGCATGAACATTGTTTTGAAAATATTTTTCAGGATCTTTAACACTTTCTTCGACTGAAATTGATCCTGCAAAATGCATAATGGCTGCAATTGTTGCTTCAGTTTCAAAAACCTTTGATAATTTTTTTTCATCTTTAATATCAAAGTAATAGTACTTTGCTTTTGCAACTTGATTTGCTTCATTTCCTTGTGATAAATCATCAATCACAACAACTTCATAACCTTTTTTAATTAAAGCATTGACAGCATGAGAACCAATATATCCAAGCCCACCAGTCACTAATATTTTCATAATTTTTTCCTTTTTTAGTTGTTTGCAATGTAAATATTAAACAATTCCTATTTAATATTATATAATTTTTAAAAACAAGTTTTACTTTAAATCAATCAAATTATTATAAGAAAAAATAATATTTAGAAAGGTAATTGATGAGAATATTATTTATTGGAGATATCTCAGGTGAAGATGGGATAAGAGCCTGTCAGGAAAATATTAAACCACTTGTTCAGAAGCAAAAAATTGATTATGTCATTGCTAATGCTGAAAATGTCACAGATGGTAGGGGGTTAAACTTTAGTGATTATCAGAAGTTAAAAAAAACTGGAATTAACTTCTTTACAATGGGTAATCATACTTGAAAGCAAAGGGATTATAAAATTGTTTTAGAACAAGATGATATTGTCAGACCAGCAAATTTAAAACCAGAATGTGATTTTTATGATGTTGGAGTTGGTTCAAAAGTTATTGATTTTCAAAATAAAAAAATCAGAATCACTAATTTAATTGGTAAATCAATTCCCTTTAAGGAAATGCAAGCAAACCCTTTTCATGCATTGGATGAAATTCTAAAGGATAATGAAGCAGATCTTCATATTGTGGATTTTCATAGTGAAACAACAAGTGAAAAAAATGCCTTCTTCTTAAATTTTAAAGGAAAAGTTAATGCAATTTTATGTACCCATACCCATGTGCAAACTGCTGATGAGAAAATTCGGGACAAAACTGCTTATATTTCTGATGTGGGAATGACAGGAAGTGAATCTGGAATTATTGGAGCAAAACCTGAAACAATTATTCAGATGTTTAAAGAAGAGGTACAATTTTTTAAATTATTACCTAATTTAGATAAATACCAATTCTCAGCTGTCATTTTAGAATTTCATGAAAATGAAGTCATTAAAATTGAAAGAGTTTTAATTTATGAAAAATAAAATTGCAATCACTGCAATTTTATTTTTTTAAATCCTCAATAATTTTAATTAAGTCTGCTGGGGTTTTAATTCCCATTAACACTTCATCATCAATTGTAATTTTCAATTTTTCTTCAAGAGCAATAATGACAGTCATTGAAGCTAATGAATCAATTCCAATTTCCTTAAAGGTTTTTTTAACATTTGATTCGTTTAAGACAATTTTAATGTTTTTCTCTTTTAAAACACTATTTATTTCATTAAAAATATTCATACTATATCCTCTTTTCTAATTATTATATTATTTTTTAGCTATAGGAATTCATTTTTCCAAGCAATTATTGTATAATTTAATATATTAAAAACTTATAACACTTAATAAATTGAAAAGATAAAGGAGCTCAAATGGGATTTAAAAATAATAAAAAGCATGGTGAAGATGATTTAATGATCATCAATGAAACTAATTTATATTCTAATGATGCTGAAAATGAAGCAGTGAGTGAATCGTACAAATTAAGTAATGAAGAAATTGAAAATCCATCAGTTACATTAGATGAGATTGATCATTTGATTGAAGTTGTTGAAGAAGATCCCAGTGGATTAAACTTTGAAACAGAAACATTAATTGATGGGGTTGATGATAATCAAATCTTAGAAAATGTTATTGAAGTAGAAAAAGATGTAACAATGCCAGAAATAGTTGAATACCAAATTGAAAATGAACTTGAGCAAGAATTTTCATTCGAACCAGAAGAAACTGAAATCATTGAAATTAATGAAGATGAAGTAGTTTATGATTCAGATGATTTAATCGATTGAGAAAATCAGCAAGACCAGCAGTTTGAAAAAGCACCCCAAGCTGAAATGACTGACGATCAAGAAATCAATAACAATCAAATGCAACAAGAAGAACAAAGTGATAATGGTTATTCATTAACAAATAAATTAGCCCATTCAGATCTACAAGAACTTTCTTATATGCATGAAATGAACCACTGATTATTTAGTGAAGAAAGACCAATTGACCTTTCTCAGAAAATGGGATTTTTTAAGAGAAGAAAAGCAATTAAATATAACCAAGAGTTAGAAGCAAGGTTAGATGAAAACTTAAATGCTGAAATTAGTAATCTTAAATTAGCTAAAGAAGAATATGAAGCTAAATATAAAGAATATGAAAAAGAACAAAAAAAATATAGAGATGCATTATTTAAATTATAATAAAAAAATAATAGGATAAAATATCTATTATTTTTTTATTGTTATAAACTATATACAAGGTGAATTTAAAATGATTAATTTAAAATTAGTAAAAGAAAATCCAGACCTTTTAAAAAATTCTTTAGCAAAAAGAAATTTTCAGTTTGATCTTGACCATTTATTAAAAATTGATGCTGAATATCGAAAGATCAATTTAGGAATTGAAAAACTTAATAAAAAACGAAATGAATTATCAAAGGAAATTCAAAATTTTATTATTGCCAAAAAGTTAAAAGAAGCTGAAGAAATTAAAGTTGAAGTTACAAAGCTTAATAAGACAATTACATTAGAAACAAAGATTATGACTGAATTAAAAGATGAACTTGATCAACTTTTATTAACTATTCCAAATATTTTAAATGAGAAGGTCCCACTTGGTGTTGACGAAAATGACAATGTGGAAGTTGAAAAGAGATTTGATCCTCCAAAGTTTAATTTTGCTCCAAAATCACATTGGGATTTAGGAAAAATAAAAAATATTTTAGATCTAGAAAAATCATCAACTTTAGCAGGGAGCAGATTTTCAATTTACAAAAATAAGGGAGCAAAATTAATTCGAGCTTTGCAATCATTTACTTTAGATCAACATCAATTAGCTGGATATGAAGAATATATTTTACCCCTGATGCTAAATGAAAAAAGTTTATTAACAACAGGACAATTACCAAAATTCCAGGATGATTTTTTTCAATTAAAATTTCGGGATTATTATTTATCACCAACCCTTGAGGTTCAATTGGTTAACCTTTTTCGGAATGAAATTATTGATGAAAAACTTTTACCAATCAAAATTACAAGTTCATCATATAACTTTAGATCAGAAGCTGGAGCTGCCGGAAGAGATCTTAAAGGTGTTTTAAGACAACACCAATTTATCAAAACAGAGTTAGTTAATTTATGTAAACCAAAAGATTCATACCCTCTCCTAGAAGCTATGAAAAAGCAAGCTTGTTCAATCTTAGATCTTTTAGAGATTCCTTATCGTGTTGTAAAATTATGTAGTGGTGATATTGGTTTTGGAGCAACCTTTACTTATGATATTGAAGTTTGAATGCCTTCTTACCAAGCTTATCGAGAAATTTCTTCATGTTCTAATTGTGAAGACTTTCAAGCTAGAAGGGGATTAATTAGATATAATGATGCCAAAACAAATGAAAAAATCCTTGTACATACTTTAAATGGAACAGGGGTGTCAATGGATCGTTTATGAGCAGCAATCATTGAAAATAATCAACAAGCAAATGGGGAAATCTTCATTCCAAAAGCTTTAAAAAAATATTTAGATTTTGAGAAAATTTAAGATGAAACAAAAAGGATATTTTATTACTTTTGAAGGGGCTGATGGTTCTGGAAAAACAAGCATTTTAAATAGGGTTTTTCAAACCTTAAAAGCTGAAAAAATAAATTTAGAAATTACTAGAGAACCAGGTGGTAAAGATTTAATTTGCGAAGAAATTAGAAAACTTGTTCTTGGAGAATTTGGTCATATCAATAAATACACAGAAGCCTTATTATTTGCAGCATCAAGATCGCAACATGTTAATGATTATATTATTCCTAAACTAAATGAAGGAGTTCATATTATTTGTGATCGATTTTTAGATTCTTCGATTGTCTTTCAAGGATATGGAAGAGAAATTGGGGGTGAAAAAGTAGAAGCAATTAATCGATTTGGAATCGGAGACTTTAATCCTGATTACACTTTCTTTTTTCAAATTGAATCTGAAGAATCAATTAAGCGAATTTTAAACAATCCTCAAAGGGAAGTTAACCGTTTAGATTTAGAGAAAAAAGATTTCCTAGATAAAATCGATGATGGATATAAAAAACTCATTGAAAACCATTCTAAAAGAATCATTATGATTAATGCTAATTTATCATTTGATGAAGTTTATGAAGAAGTTTTAATAAAATTAAGAAATATTTTAAAGGGATAAAAATGATCAATCAAAACAACCATGTCTTTTTAATTTCAGAGATGAAATTTTCTAATACAAATGAGATTATTGAGATGATTTGTAAAGCATTTTTAGATAATGTCGATCATAGTGAATTATTTAAAAGAAAAATTGCAAATAAAAATTATTATGATTATTTAGAATTTAATTTGTATTTAGATGAATTAAAAATAGAAACAATTAAGGAAATGAAAAAAAGATTTTTTTCAGTTTCATTAGAAAGTGCTGGATTTAAATTCTATGTGATTAGAAACATCGAGTTGCTTTCTAAAAAAGTAGCTAATTCTTTATTAAAATTTATTGAAGAACCAGCTGCTAATACTATTGCTATTTTCACAACTAAAAATCCTAATAAAGTTCTTCCAACAATTTATAGTCGATGCGAAGAAATTAAATCCCAATCTAATTTAGAAGAGGTTAAAAGATATTTAAAAGATCACCATCTTAGTGACCTTAAAAATTTTTACTTAAATGCTTTTTATTCTTTAAATGAAATTATTCTTTTTCAGACTTCAAAAAATAAAAATTTAATCATTGATCTTTACCACCAATTGCAAGGTGCTAAAGATGATGAATTGAAATTAATGGAATTTGCTAATCAATTTAAAAAACTTTCAACAAAGGAAATTGCAATCTTGATAAATGGTTTAATGAGTATTTTGCCTTTTAGCAAGAAACAAAAACTATTAGAATTATTAAATAATCTTAAATATAATTTATCTAAGACATTAATTTTCAATGAAATTATTACTCTTATTTAAGGAAGCATCATGAACACAATTGTTGCCCTAGCAACTCCACCCATTAAATCAACAATTCATATTATTAGATTATCAGGCCCTAAAACTTATTCAATCATTAATAAAATTTCTAAAAATAAAATTGAGAAAAAAGATTATGCAATTCAGAATACAAATCTTTTTGATCCCTCATCTAAAAAAGTGATTGATAATGTTTTATTAATGAAATTTGTCCAACCAAAATCGTTTACTGGAGAAGACATGATTGAAATTAATTGTCATGGAAATATGATTATTGTTGATGAGATTATTAATTTAATTTTAGCACATGGTGCATTAATGGCTCTACCTGGAGAATTTACAAAACAAGCATTTATTAACCATAAATTAGATGTTTCTCAAGCTCATGCAATTAATTATTTAATTAATGCAAAAACTAATTTTCAAGCTGATGTTTCTTTAAATATTGTTTTAGGAAAATCTAAAAATAAAATCATTGAATTAAAAGATCAATTATTTAATATTATTGGTAATCTAAAAGTTAATATCGATTATCCAGAATATGATGATATGGTTGATATTAATAATGACCTTATTTTTAAAACTATTAATCATCTTCATCATGAACTTGAAAAAATTATTAATAACTACAAAAATAATTTTCATCTCTTTAATACAATCAATTTAGCAATCATTGGAAAACCAAATAGTGGAAAATCAAGTTTGCTAAATAAATTATTAAATTATGAAAGATCAATTGTTTCTGATAAATTAGGAACAACAAGGGATTACATTAAGGAAACAATTAATATTAGTGGAATCAATTTTAATCTAATAGATACAGCAGGAATAAGATTAGCAAAAAATGCTATTGAAAAAAAAGGAATTGAAAAAACAACAAAGATTTATGAACAAGCTGATCTGATTTTATACTTAATTGACACTTCAAAAAAAATTAGTCAATCTGAATTAAACTGAATTAAAAATAATTTAAAAAAGAATTTCTTGATTGTTAAAAATAAAATTGATCTTGGAGATTTAAATCCTGAAATGAAGGGGATTGAAATTTCAATTAAAAATAATGATATTACGAAATTAAAAAAGAAAATTGCAACTATTTTTAAATATAAAAATGAAGATGACTGTTTCATTGTTTCTAATTACGAAAAAGATTTAATTCTTGAAATTGATAAAAATATTTTAGCAGGGATTGATCTAATTAAAGAAGGAGTTTCTCCTGATCTAATTTTAAGTTATTTAGAACATGCTTATCATTTAATGAAACGGTTTTTAGGTGATGATAAAAATCTTGATTTATTAGATGAATTATTTAAAAATTTTTGTTTAGGAAAATAAAATGATATACGATACACATGCCCATTTAAACCTTGATTATTCTGAAGAAGAGATTTTAGAAATAATTGAAAAAACTCAAGCAGAGCAATTATTTATTAATATTATTGGAGTTGATGTAAAATCATCAAAAAGAGCAATTAATATTGCTAAACAAAATTCCAAATACTTTTTTGCCACTGTTGGAATTCACCCCAACACAGCTGCTGAATTGTCTTATAAGGAAATCGATAAAGCTATTGATGAACTAGAAAATTTGATCAAGGAAAATAGAACTTGAATCAAAGGAATTGGTGAAACTGGTCTAGATTATTTTCGTTCAAATAAAGAGCAGCACCATGAATTGCAATTTTACTCCTTAAATAAACATTTAGCCCTTGCTCAAAAATATGATTTGCCATTAATCCTTCATGTTCGTGATGCTCATGAAGACATGATTAAATATTTGAAAACAATTAACCATAAAAGAATTTTAATACATTGCTATTCTGATAATTTAGAACACGCAAAAGCTTATGTTGCAATGAATTGCAAAATTTCAATTTCAGGAATTGTTACTTTTCCAAAAGCTATAGAATTAAAAGAGGTTGTTAGAGAAATTAACTTAAAGGATTTATTTGTTGAAACAGATTGTCCATATCTAGCTCCAATTCCTTTTAGAGGTAAAAAAAACTCTTCCCTATATACAAAATATGTTGTGATGGAAATTGCAAAAATTAAGAATTTAGATTTAGAAGAAACAAAAAAAGAAATTTTTAATAATTCCTCGCAATTTTTCAATATTTAAAGTATAATTTTTTATACTATGAGCAATCTAAATAAACCAAAAATTATTAAACGTAATTGAGAAATAAATTCAAATAGAAAGGAATTGGAGTTGCAAAAAAATACTTCTAATTTTGATAAGTTGTTTACAAAGGCTAATCCCAATAAAAATAAACAAGAGAAAAATAAACAAGCAATTAAAGAATTAAAAAATAAACAAGCTGAAATTATGGATCAAGTAAAATTAACTGATGAAGATGAAAAATTTTTATTAGAGTTGGAAGAAAAATTAAATGAAGCTGAAACATTTAGTGAAAGTTTTAATGAAGCAGTTTTATCTGAAGTGGAATACCATGAGGATAAAAATAATTTGTCATATCAAAAAACCCTTGAAGAATTACTTATTCTAAGAAAGATTAATCTTGAAAATGTTCAACAATACCACGATATCATCTTTAATGATTTTGAAAAAAGGATTTTTAATAGCTTTCAAAATCCTAAAAGAAAATTAAAATATCTAGATAATTTAAAAGAAAAAAAGATTTTCTATAAAATCCATAAATTAAAATCAATTAAAAGATCTTTATTACTAAGAAAAAATTCTGATGACTGCATCATTGATATTAAAAACCTTTATAAAGTTTATGAATCTAGAAAAAATAATAACTTTGTTTTAAATGATATTAATCTCTCAATTAAAAAGGGCGAGATTGTAGCTCTAATTGGCCCTTCTGGAAGTGGAAAGACAACTCTGATGAATTTAATGTCTGGGATTGATTCACTAACAGCTGGAGAAATTGTTGTTAATAATATCAATATTTCAAAGATGGGTGAATCTGAATTAACAAGGTTTCGATTAGAAAATATTGGTTACGTTTTTCAAAATTATGGTTTAATTCCAAATTTAACTGTTGAAGAGAATATTGCCATTGGTGGTTATATGGGATATTTGTCAAGAAAAGAAAAAAAAGGAATTAAATATGATAATTATTTCAACCAAAAAGAAGTTGAAAGAATATTAAAAATTCTATATTTAACTGATTATAAAGATCAAATGCCATACCAATTATCTGGTGGACAAAAACAAAGAGTTTCAATTGGAAGAACATTAGCAAAGAAAACTCCAATTATATTTGCAGATGAACCAACTTCATCACTTGATGAAGAAAATTCAGAAAATATTATTGAAATTCTAAAACAAATTAATCAAGAGTTTCAAGCGACAATCATTATGATCACTCATAATGATAAACAAGTTGATTTTGCCACAAGAGTTATTCGTTTAAGAGATGGAATAATTGAAAATAAAAATTAATGTTTGAGATAATAAGCAAATAAATTTTTATATATTATAATTAAAAAGGTAATTTTATGGATAACAAGAAAAAAAAGGGTTTTTTTAAAGCAAGATCTCCAAATTTATTAAACAAAGCTAAACTAATTGCTGCTGAAGTTAATACATATAAAAAAGAATATAGAAAATTAACTGATGAACAAATTAAAAAGCGAGTTGATTTTTTATCGCAAAAATTGAAAGAAAATAAAATCACCAGTGATGATATCATTGTTGATGCTTTTGCAATTGCTCGGGAAATTCTTTTTCGAAGACAAGGATTATTTGCCCATGATGTTCAAATTATGGGAGCATATATTATTCAAACTGGCGATTTTGCTGAAATGTTCACTGGTGAAGGAAAAACCCTAACCATTTTAATTGCAGCCTTTTTAAATGCCTTAGGAAAAGATGGTGTGCATATTGTAACTGTTAATGAATACCTAGTAAAAAGGGATGCACAATTTGCAAAAGAAGCATTTGAGCCTTATGGTATTACAATTGGTTATAATACTTCAGAATTAAATGCTGATACAAAAAGGCAAATGTTTGCCAAGGATATCACTTATACAACTAACTCTGAACTAGGATTTGATTATTTAAGAGATAATATGGTGACTGATATTAATGATAAAGTTATTAGATCATTAAACTTTGGAATCATTGATGAGGGGGATTCAATTTTAATTGATGAGGCAAGAACTCCATTAATCATTGCTGGTTTTCCAAAGGATGAATCAAAGTTTTATTTAGATGCTGATGACTTTGTTAAAACATTAAAAAGTGATGATTATATGATTGATGCTGAATCTAATACAATTGCTCTAACCGAACAAGGAGCTGATAAAGCAGAAACATATTTCAAATTAGATAATCTATACTCAATTGAATCTTCAAATATTGTTCATAAAATCACTAATGCCTTAATGGCTAATTACACCTTTAAATTAGGAAGAGAATACATGGTTAAAGATGATAAACTTTTCCTAATTGATATTTTCACAGGAAGAGTTTTAGAGGGAAGAAGTTATAATGCTGGTTTACACCAAGCAATCCAAGCAAAAGAGCGAGTGACGATTGAACCTGAAAATCAAATTTTAGCAACCATCACTTATCAATCATTCTTTCGATTATATAAAAAGATTTCAGCAGTTTCAGGAACTGCTTTAACTGAAGCGGAAGAGTTTTTAAAAATCTATAACATGATTGTAATTCGAGTTCCAACAAATAAACCAATTGTAAGAAATGATTATCCTGATTATATCTTCTCAAATAAAAGAGCTAAGTGAAACCATGTAATTGCTGAGATTTTAAGAATTCATGAAACAGGTCAACCAATTCTTGTGGGAACTGCATCAGTTAATGATTCAGAACTAATTCATAGAAGATTAAAAGAATTGAAAATTCCTCATGAAATTCTAAATGCAAAGAATGATGAAAGAGAATCTGAAATTATTAAAAATGGAGGAATGAAAAATTCTATTATTATTTCAACTAATATGGCTGGAAGAGGAACTGATATCAAAATTAATGATGAAGTTAAAAAACTTGGTGGGCTTTATGTCATTGGAACTGAAAGACATGAATCAAGAAGGATTGATAACCAATTAAGGGGAAGATCTGGAAGACAAGGTGATCCTGGAGAATCAAGGTTTTTTACTTCTTTAGAAGATATGCTTTTCAAAAGATTTGCAACTGATCGATTTGAAAAAGCAAGTACAAAATTAGAAGAAGAAGAATTCTTTGACTCAAGATTCTTCTCAAGGTTATTAGATAAAACCCAAAAGAAAGTTGAGGGGGTTAATTTTGATATCAGAAAAAACCTAATGGATTATGAACATGTGGTTTCTTTACAAAGAGAATTAATTTATAAACAAAGAGACCAAATCTTATTAAATGAAAACTGTAATCAAATTTTAATAAATATGGCAAAAGAATATGCTGAAGCATTAATTAGAAAATTTTTAAGTAAAGAAAATAGTGCAATTATTGATGGACAAGAAATGGCACATTGATTAAATCACCAATTATTCAGATTTGAATTTTTTAAGGCAGAAGAATTTGATAAGGATGAAAGAATCCATGCTCAAATTCGTCTTAATAAAATTTTTAGTTTATATATTAAAGCAAAACTGAAAATTCTTGAAGATAACCAAGCTCTTAAAAATATTAACCGTATTTTAATCTCAAGCATTGATTCATCATGAACTGATCATTTAGATAGAATGAGTAAATTAAAAGAAGCAGTTAATCTAAGAGCATATGAACAAAGAAGTCCATTAAACCTTTACATTGAAGATGGAAATCGTTTCTTTGAAAATATGAAAACAGAAATTGTTAATAAGGTAATTAATAATTTAATTAATACTCCATATCCAAATGAAGAAAAAGAATTAAGGGAGCTATTTGCTAAGAATGAATATTAATTTGTAATATAGTATTTTCATAAAATAAGGTGTTATAATTATTAATATTTTAATTTTAGAGAATTGATATTTATGGCAAAAAAAAATAAAAAAGCAAATTCAATTGATGTGAGTGAAACAAAACCAATTGCAAGTGAAGAAAAAAATGAATCAGTAAAGGTTAAAGCAACCATTGATGGTAAAGAACCTTTTTATAAAGGAATGAGAATTCCAATTTATTCTTCAATTGTGAAAATTAAGAATAAATATTATTTAGAAGATAAAAAATCATTTTATTTATTATTTTCATTAATCATTTTTGCACTACTTGTTAGTATCACATTATTTGTTTGTGGCATTTTGTGAGCAACTGGAGCATTTGGTGGGATTAATTCTGATGAAATGATTTGAGCTGGCTTATTAATGGCTTTCTCTATTTGTATTTTAATCTTGGTATAACATATGACTAAAAAATCACAAGATAAAAAAACTACTTGAAAAGATATCCATCTTAATTTTAGAGATTATAAGGTTGTTAATAGTGGGCAAGAAAAAGAAATTAAATCAACAAGGTTATCTTTATCTGGACTTGAACTTTCAGGTTATATAAGTAGAAAAGAATCATTTGCTGCTATTCTATTTGGAAGAGAAGAATATAATTATTTAAAAACTTTAAAAGAAGAAGATAGAAAAACTAAGCTAAATAATTTCTTTAGTTTAAAACCCCCCGTTATTATCCTTTCAAGATCATTTGATCAGAAAATGATTTTAGAATATGCTAAAAAATATGATGTAACAATTTTAAAATCAGACAAATCTAGTAGTTATGTTAATACTGCTACTAATATTTTATTATTAAACTTATTAAGCAAATACCACACTGCTCACGGAAACTTATTAGAGGTTTATGGAGTTGGTGTTTTACTAATCGGAGAATCAGGATTAGGAAAATCTGAAATTTCCCTTGAGTTAATTAAAAAAGGCCATTTATTTATTGCTGATGATGTAGTTGAATATACTCAACTATTTAATGAAATAGTTGGAAGAGCAAATGAGAAAACTGCTAACTTCATTGAGGTTAGGGGTTTAGGAATTTTAAATATTGCTAAATTATATGGGGTGCAATTTATTAAAAGTAGTTGTAAAATTGATATCATTATTGAATTAAAACAATTTAATAAGAATGAAAATTTTGAAAGATTAGGCAAAGAACATTCTTATCAAAAATTATTAGAAGTCCAATTACCCCATTATAAAATTCCTGTTTCTTCTGGAAGACAAATTGGTGATATCATTGAAGTTATTGTTGGTGATTTTAAATTAAGGCAATCAGGTTATATTTCAACGGATGAGTTTCTAAAGAAATTTAATAATGAAGGAAAGAAATAAAGATGGATTTTTTTATTACTAGATCTTCTAATGGAATTCCTAATATTGCTTTTGAAATCTTTGGTGCTCCAATTGCATGATATGGAGTTATTATTTTTATTGGCTTTATGGTTGCTGCAGGATGTGCTTTTGCTAAAGCCCATTGATGATACAAAATTCCTATTGAACCAATGTTATATTGTGCAGTTATAGCTATTCCTCTAGCTATTCTAGGAGCAAGAGCATGATCATTTGCTATTGGGGATGCTGAAGGTAATTTCTTTTTAAATTTCTTTAGTTTTGAAAATGGAGGATTAGCCATTCATGGGGGGATTTTTGCAACCTTTACCTTTGGATTAATCTTTTTCCCATTAGTTCTAAAACTCCCTGCATATCAAGTAAGAACATCTTTAGATGGCAAAGAACAAGTTAGAAGGGTTTCTTCTTATGTTTATGCAGATTGTATTCTTCCTGCAATTTTAATTGGGCAGGTAATTGGTAGATGGGGAAATTGAGTTAATGGTGAAGTTTTTGGAGCAGTTGCAACTCCTGAAGAACTAGAGTGACTAAAAAATGTTATGCCTTTAGTTTATCAAGGAATGATTATTAATGGTGTTTTATACCAACCATTATTCTTATATGAATCATTTGCAAACTTCTGAGTCTTTATCTTCTTATTTATTGGAATGGAATTTGTTCCAAAAAGAAAAGCAGGAGATATTGGTGCTTTATACTTTGTTTTTTATGGAATTGTAAGAGCAATTATGGAGCCATTAAGATTTGGAGATTTTAAATTTGAAACTTCCTTAGTGATTGCCATTTTAATGCTAATTGGTGGAGTAGCATTCATTCTATATAATCATTTATATTTAGTAAAACATCGAGATACTTTTATTCTTTATAAATGTTATAAAAAATTCCAAGTCCCTTTTAAAAAGTTATATTATAATTTAAGTACTGATTTTAAATCAATGATTAATAAATACGATCCTAATTGAAAAAATTGGGGAAATAAAAAACCTTTAAAAATTCATAAAGAAGCAAATGAGATCTTCTTTTATAATGGGATTTAATCTAATTTAAAAAAACCTAATGGATCATCATTAGGTTTTTCTTTTACTGTTTTTGTTAAAAAAATCATTTTGCTTAAATAATTTCTATTACAATATTATAATTAGTAAAAGAAGAAGAGAAAAATTTTATGAAAGAAAAACAAACAATCTATGACTGTTTAATTATTGGTGCAGGGCCAGCTGGATTAACTGCTGCAATCTATTGTCAAAGAGCTGGAATGAAAACTGCTTTTTTTGAGAAGGAAACACCAGGAGGAAAGATGTCAAAAACATCAATCATTGAAAACTATCCTGGTTTTGAAAGCATTAAAGGTTTTGAGATCTCATTAAAAATGTTAAACCAAGCAATCAATTCTGGATCTGAATTTATTTATGCAGATGTTATAGATATTGCTAAAAAAAATAAAACCTTTATTTTAACAACAAAAGAAGAAAAACAATATTTTGCTAAAACTGTGATTATTGCAACAGGAATGAAAGAAAGAAAATTAGAAGTTCCTGGTGAAGAAGAACTTTTTAATAAGGGGATATCTTACTGTGCAATTTGTGATGGTGCTTTATTTAAACAAAAAGACATTATTGTTGTTGGCGGAGGAAATTCTGCTTTTGAAGAATCATTATATTTAGCAGAAATTGTTAAGAAAATTTATCTTGTGCATAGAAGTGAAAACTTTCGTGCTGAAGAAGCTATTATTAAAAAAGTGAAGGAAAATAAAAGAATTCGAATTATTACAAATACAATTGTCGAATCATTTAATGGAAAAGATTGCTTAACATCTGTTTCGTTATTAAATACTAAAACAAATAAGAAAAATGAAATTAAGGTTGCTGGAGGATTCATCTTTGTTGGTTTTACTCCCATTACTGATTTTGTAAATGAAAAATTTGTCAAGAAAGAAGATGGTTTTATTGTTACTAATGAAAACATGGAGACAAACATTGAAGGTTTATTCTCAATTGGAGATGTTAACAAAAAAAGATTTAGACAAATTTCAACTGCAGTTTCAGATGGTACAATAGCAGCTTTAAATGCTAAAAAATATTTAGATAATGAATAATAAGTCTAAATAAAATAAAAAAAATACAAAACCTAGTTTTGTATTTTTTGAAATAAATCATAAATTAATATAATTATTTAATTGCTGGAGCTGGAGCTTCATAAATACCAACTACAATGTCAGCAAATGATGTAGCACCATCAACTTTAAATCCTTTTTTAACTGTATAAGAAACTTTAATAACAGCATTTCCTGCAGCTTCTGGATAAGTTCCTTCAATTTTAACTGTATCAACTACATCAGTAGTTGGAACAGTTTTATCACCATTAGTAAATTTAAGTGTTGCTAAAATCGCAGATTTTAATGTTGCATCAGTTACATCACCAATAATAGATTCGTATTGAGCTTTAGTAATAACAGCAGTTACTTCAACACTTTCAGTTCCTGCTTTAGTTCTAACAGCAGTTGCAATAGCAGCTTTACCAGCTTCTGGAGTTTCAGTTCAAGCAAATTTAACAGTTGTTACATCACTAGCTGAACAAGAAACAATTGGAATAGCAACAGCGGCTACTGTTCCTGCAAATAAAGCTCCTAATAAACTTAACTTAATTTTTTTATTCATTTTATTTTCCTTATTTAATATATACATACTTAATTATATACTATTTTTTAATAAAGTCCATAATGGTTCTATAATAAACTTTATCGTTTTCAACCAATAATCCATGTCCTGCATCTTTGAATTTATGATATTCAAGATCTTCAATTGTATTTTTAAAATGATAGATTGTATTATTATGATCAACCAGTTTATCACTATCTCCAACAATTAGTAAAGTTGGAACATCAATTGATTTATAACCCTTTTCAATTTGCATGAATAAAGATGGTTTCATTAATTCTCATTGAACCCCTCTAATATACTTGTTGTTCATATTAATAAATGATCAATATTTATTTGTAAAATTATATTTAGCATCTAACTTAGGAACAACCATATTAGGGTTTTTAAAAGCAATTTTTTGTAGCCTTAATAGGCCATTAAATTTTGTTGGAAAAAAGAAATTAAATTTTGTGATGATTTTTGGAATTGAAGTAATATTTAAAGGAGCAATTAAAACTAATTTAATAATTCTTTTATCCTTCTTTAATTCTTTAAAAACCATAGCAGCAATTCCTGCACCTAAAGAATGACCAATTAAAATGACATTTCTTAAATTTTGTTCAATTAAAAATTTCACCACTAATTTTACATGGAGTTTAATTTTTAAATCATTCCTTGAGAACTGTTTATAAGTTTCTCAAGAACCAGGTAAGTTAAAGGTATAGTAGTTAAATTTCTTATTACGCTCTTCAAAAGATAAATTGCTAAAACGATTAGCAGCATATCCATGAATATAAACTATGTTAGGTTTTTTGTCATCATCATTATAAATAAATGAGAACTTCTCCAATAATGACGTATCAACTACTTCATTTAGTGATTTCATTACTTTCATTTTTTAATCCTCTTCTCAAAAGATTTTTAAATATAATTATTTTTTAAAAATATATTATAATAGAAAAATACCATTTTTATATTACTATATTATTTAGTAATTTGATTAAATTTACATTAAAAAAAGAAAGTGTTAACATATGTGAAAAATTGTTAAAAGATTTACAAGAAAAGATGTTATTTTAATCTCAATTTCAATCTTATCAATGATTACCTCTGTTGGCTTTGATTTATTCCAACCAATCCTGTTTGGAAGACTTTCTGTTTTACTAACACAAGATCAAGCATGAAACGATTCTTATAGCATTATTATTGGAATTATGGCAGGAGCTGCTATTATGGGAGTTGCAACTAACTTATTAGCCATCTTCTTAGCAATTAGAACAACAGTGCATCTATCTAACCGTTTACGAAATGATATGTTTAATCATGTGCAATATTTAGCTTCATGCGATATTGATAAAATTTCAACATCTTCAATCATCAACCGAATTAATAATGATGTAAATAGGATCGAACAATTCCTATTTATTCTTTTTACAATGTCAGTAAAAGCTCCAGCCTATTTTGTTGGAGGATTAACCCTATCAATTATTTCTTTATTTGTTCCATTAGCTGGAGAAAATGAATTCCCAGGTTCTCATAATATTGCTTATATATATATTCTTTTCCCAGTGCTATCTGTTTTTACTGCATTTGTTTTATATAAAACATTTCCCATCTTTGACAAAATCAAAATTAACCTTGATGAAAACAATGCTGTGATGAGCGAAAATTTAATTGGTTCAAGGGTTGTTCGAGCATTCAACTTAGAAAAAAATCAAATAAGTAGGTATGAAGGAAAAATTTCAACTTTAAGGAAGAACACTATTAAAGCAGAGAATATTGTTAATATCTTATTACCTGTTTTTACATTATGTATGAATTTTTCAATTTTATTTATCATTGCCTATTCAGGAGATATTGCTAGTAAATTAGATCCAACAGGTGAAGTTCAAAAAGAAGACATTTTGCCAGTTGTTACTTCAATCATTCAATATTTCAATATTTTAATGGTAGCTTTCTTTCTTTCGGGGTTTGTTTTAGCAACTTATTCAACAACAAGAATCTCTGCAAGAAGAATTAATGAAATCTATGCAACAGAATCATCGATTAAAGAAATTACTAATCCTAAAGCAATTACAAAAAATAATATTTCTTTTAAAAATGTTTGATTCAAATATTTTGAAGATAGTGAAGATTGAGCATTAGAAGATTTATCATTCGATATTAAAGAAGGTGAGACAATTGGTGTAATTGGTCAAACAGGGTGTGGAAAATCAACAATTGTTAATTTAATTACAAGACTTTATGATGTTTCTAAGGGTGAAATTATTATTGGTGATAGCAATATTAAAGAAATTAAAATTGAAGAGTTAAGAAAAAAAATTGCAGTTTCTTTACAAGAAAAAATCCTTTTCTCAAAATCAATTGAAGATAATATTAAAGTTGGAAAACAAGATGCAACTTTTGAAGAAGTCAAAGCAGCTGCTATTATGGCAGAAGCTTATGATTTCATTCAAGAAAAAGAAGGACAATTCCAATCAAAAATTGAAGAACGTGGAAGAAATTTATCTGGAGGTCAAAAGCAAAGGGTTTCAATTGCTAGGGCTTTAATTGCAAGACCAGAAATTTTAATCTTTGATGATTCAACAAGTGCGCTTGATAACATTACAGAAAAGAAATTATTAGGTAACATTAAAAAGGGATTAAAAGGAAGCACATTAATCATTATTGCTCAAAGAATTAATTCAATTAAAGATGCAGATAAAATTATTGTTCTAAGTGATGGAAAATTAATTGGAATGGGTAGTCATAGCCAGTTAATGAAAAATAATGAAATATATCAAAGTATCTATCGATCACAAGATACTTCAAAGGATTAACAATGCCAAAAACTAAAAAGAAAAATATTAAACGATTGTGAGTTTATTTAATTAAAAGTAAATATAAACTTTTAATTGTTTTATTCTTATCATTTTTTGCAGTGATAGGAAACACTATGGGAACATTAATGGTAGGAATTGGACTAGAAAATTTTATTGTTAATGCTTCAGCTGATAACTTAGCAAACATGTTAAACTTTACCTTATTATTAGGACTTGCATATTTCTTATCATTTACTTGTACTTATGGAGTAGCTGCCTTAGTTGTTGTTGTTGCTAATAACACTGATTTCCATATTCGAAAAGATTTATTTCAGAAATTACAAAAATTACCCTTCTCATGATTAGACATCCAATCAACTGGGGACATTATGAGTCGATTAACAAATGATATTGAAGTTGTTACTTTAACAATTCAACAACAGTCTCGGGAATTATTCATGGGAGTTATTACCATGATTGGAATGGGAATTGGAATGTTTATTTTAAGTCCATATTTAACATTGATTTTTATTGGAACATTTCCAATTTTATATATTGTTGTTGTTTTAATCATTAAAAAATCACAACCTTATTTTATTAAAAAACAAAAATATACAGGAAAATTAAATGGCTATGTTGAAGAATATGTTTCTTCACAAAAAGTTGTTAATTTATTTTCATACCAAAATAAAGTCAATCAAGAATTTCAAAAAATTAGTGGAAATTTAGCAGAAGCAACTTTCAAATCACAATTAATTTCAAGTTCGATTTTTCCTTATAACAATTTCATTAATAACTTCATGTTAATGTATATGACTTTAATCTCAATTATCTTTATTGTTAATGGAATTTCTTTTAACTCAGCAATTGGCTTAGAAGGAGTAGGATTAATTTTCTCTTTCATTTTATTACAGAGACAATTTACAATGCCAATTTCAAACTTTATGGCAATGATGAACCAATTCCAATTAGCATTTGCGGGAGCTCATAGATTCTTTGAGATTTTAAACCAACCTGATGAATTAAATGATAACTGAGGAAAAAAAATTAATATTGAACATACAAGTGTTGATTTTAAAAACATTGATTTTAGTTATGTTCAAAATAAACCTATTATTAAGAATTTATCTTTTAGTGCAAAACCAGGAACAATTAATGCTATTGTTGGAGCGACTGGCTCTGGAAAAACAACCCTGATAAGTTTATTAACAAGGTTTTATGATATCAATTCTGGAACAATCATGATTGACAACCAAAATGTAGCTGACTTTGACAAACATGATATTCGAAACAATATTACTATTGTTCTTCAAGATACTTTCTTATTCTCTGTAACAATTAGAGAAAACATTTCTTATGGGAATATGCATGCAACTGAAGAAGATATTATCCATGCAGCAAAAGCTGCAAATGCATGACACTTCATCCAACAATTACCAAAGGGATTAGATACAATTTTAGCATCAGATAATAGTATTATTTCTGAAGGGGAAAAACAATTAATTGCCATTGCAAGAGCTTTTTTATCAAAAGCAAAAATTATTATTCTTGATGAAGCAACATCATATGTTGATACTAAAACTGAAAAAGACATCCAACAAGCAATGTCAAAACTAATGGAAGGAAGAACTTCATTTGTAATTGCTCATCGATTATCTACCATTAAAAAATCAGACAACATTATTGTCTTAAAAAATGGTGAATTAATAGAGCAAGGAACACATAATGGTTTATTATCTAAAAAAGGGCTATATTACGAAATGATTAATTCTGGTATGCCTGAAGAAGATTAAGGAACAATAATTATGAAAAAATATGAATCAAAATATGCTAAATTAGCAATCGATACAATCCGATTATTAGGAGTTTCGATGGTTGATAAAGCAAATTCAGGTCACCCTGGAATTGTTTTAGGTGCTGCACCAATCATTTACTCATTATTTCGAAACCACTTAAATGTGATTCCCACAAATCCTGACTTTGCAAATCGGGATCGGTTTGTTTTAAGTGCTGGACATGGAAGTGCTTTGCTATATGCCACAATGTTTTTAAGTGGATATAAGAACTTAAAACTAGAAGATTTAATGAATTTCAGACAACTTGGGTCAATTACTCCTGGTCATCCTGAGAAACATTTATTGCCTGGAGTGGAAATTTCAACAGGGCCTTTAGGACAAGGAGTTGCAGCAGCTGTGGGAATGGCTCTTGGAGAAACATATTTAAATAAGACTTTTAAAACTAAAAAAGGAAGTTTATATGATCATTATACTTATTGCTTATTTGGGGATGGATGTATGCAAGAGGGAATCTTTGATGAAGCAATTAGTATTGCTAGTAAGTATGAGTTAAATAAATTAATTTTATTATATGATTCAAATGACATCCAATTAGATGGTGAAGTTAAAGATTCAACTGTTGTTGATGTCAAAAAATATTTTATTGCAAAGGGGTTTAATTACATCTTTGTTAAAAATGGTAATGATGAAATTGCAATTTCATTAGCAATTGAACAAGCTAAAGCAGAAAAAAACAAACCATCAATTATTGAAATTAAAACTAAGATTGGTCATGGTAGTAAAAAGGAAAATAAAAATGCTGCTCATGGTTCTCCTTTAAGCAAGGAAGAAATCATCGATTTAAAAGATAAATTAAATTATCATAATGAAGCATTTGAAATTCCTAAAAATGCTATAGAAGATTTTCAAATTCTTCATCAAAGAGGAAATAAAATTAATGATAAATACCAAAGTATTTTAGCTGAAATTAAATTAAATAAAAAATTGCATCAATTATTAAAAGCAGCCCAAGCTGGAAAATATCAAATTGAAGAAAAAATGTTTGATCAAATTAAAAAAGAAAGTAATTTAGCTACAAGAAACTTATGTGGAGAAGTTTTAAATATTATTGCTGATGCAAATCCATTCATCTTAATAGGTAATGCAGATTTATCTTCTTCAACTAAAGTTAAACATAACCTTGGAAAAACTTACTCAAGTGAAAATCGAATGGGAAGAAACATTAATTATGGAGTAAGAGAATTTGCAATGAATGCAATTAATGCTGGAATGGCTTCATACAAAGAGTTAAAAGCAATTGGTTCAACCTTTCTTTCATTCTCTGATTATAATAAAGCAGCAATCAGACTAGCTGCTATTTCTGAAATCCCTCTAATTACAATCTATAGTCACGATTCAATTACAGTGGGAGAAGATGGTCCAACCCATCAACCAATTGAGCAAATTTGAGCTTTAAGACTAATTCCTAACCATTTCCTATTTAGACCAATTAATAAAGCAGAAATGATTGTGGCTTTTAAATTTGCTTTAGAAAATAATCATGCTCCAACTAGTATTATTACTTCAAGATCAAATTTTATGCAGATTGAATCATCAATTGCTAAAGCATCAAAAGGTGGTTATCTTTTAAAAACTGCAGAAAATTACAAAATGACAATTATTGCAACTGGAAGTGAAATTGAAGTTGCAATTAAAGTTAGTGAAACTCTAGAAAAAGATTATATGATCCAAACAAACATTGTTTCAATGCCTTGTGTGGAATTATTTAAAAAACAAACTCCTGCTTATCAAGCAAGTGTTTTAGGAGATAAGACTGTTGTATCAATTGAATTTGGAGTAACTACTCCATGATACAAATATGCAGATATTGCAATTGGAATTGATCAATTTGGATATTCAGGAAAACCTAATGATGTCATTAAGAAATTACAAATGACACCTGAAGCAATTGTTGAAAAAATTATGAAAGAATATAAAAATTAATTTATATTCTTTTTTTTATTTTTATAATTAATTGATAGACAAAATTATTAAGGATAAATATGAGCCAATACAACTATAAAGTATTAAAAATTAAACCCCAAGCTTCTTTTATGGGTGGTAAGTTTAATGAAGAAACTATTGAAAAAGAACTGAATCATTGAGGAACTAAAGGATGAGAATTAGTTAGTGTTATTCCATCTAATCAAGACCTTGGACAAACAAGAGATGTTATTATCTTTTTAAAAATAAAAATAAATTAAAAAAGTTAGAAATTGAAAAAGAGATAAAAGTTAAAAGGTTATCTTGTTTTTATTTTATAATTATATAATATAGAAAATTAAAAGAAAAAATCAATGTTTAACATTCCAATTAATTCAGACATCATCTTCTTAGATATTGAAGCTGATCATAAATGAGACAAACTTTTGCAATTTGGAGCCATCAAGATCCAAAGTGGAAAAGCTTTTCAAGTCAATTGATATTCCAATCCTGAAAGACCAATTTCTCACAGTGTGATTAAGATTATCGGTAAGGATGTTCTAGAATTAATTAATAATGCTCCCCCTAATCTAGAAGTTCTAGAAAGAATTTATAAATTTATTGATAAAAGCTATTTTGTCAGCTTTGGGAATTTTGATTACAATTTTCTAGTTAAATTATTTCTAAAAGAACTAAATAAGGTTCCTGATATCAAATTTGTTGATTTACAAGATGAATGAAAAAAACTAACTTGTGATAACCAAGCGACATCGCTAACTTCTTTAGCCACTTTTTTTAATGTTAAGTACGATGAAAAACATTTACATAATGCTTTTTATGATGCTGAAGTTATGTTTAAGATTTATAAGGAATGAAGAAAATATAGCAATGAGCAAATCATTGAAAAGATCATTAAAGATCGAGAGAAGCTTTCTGCAATCATTGATCCTACAATTAAAATTTCAATGAAAAATCTTAGTGTTCAAGATAACATTTCAAAAATTGATGGCTATGTTCTATTTAGCATCAATGCAAAGAAGATCACTCTAGAAGAGGGGATTAAAAAAAGAAGGGTTGTTTTAGGAATTAGAGCCATTTCATTTTTTAAAGGAGAAATTGTCGAAAATTGAAGTGAGGACATTTCAAAGTATATTCATAATAAAAAATATTTTGAACACCAACATTTTCTAATTGTTGCTTTAAGAAGATTAACATGAACAATCAAGGACAAAAAGATCTTATTATATAAGAACCAAGTCAATGATTACAAGTACCTTTGTGAATTAATTCATGAATTTTTAGGGAAAAGGCCCATGAATTCATATATAATTATAAATGGTATTCAAAATTATCAAGATAATCAGAATGAAGAATATACAAAAAAGGGAATGATTAACGAAGATTTAATTGAAACTTGACATTCTATAAACAATATTCTAAATAAAAACTCTGTGGTGAAAAAATGAAATACAAAATAATTAATCACGATATTAAAGCTGAAACAATTGAATTATTAGCAGTTGAAATTCTTAAAGAAATTAATATTTCGAATTCAGCTTCTATTATTTGCTCTTGATATGCCTTATTTGAAGATATTTACAGTACAATCTTTAATTTAAATTACATCTCGAAGGAATATCGAAAAAATTTAACAAGAGGAACAAGAAAAAAACTTGCTCATGAGTATCGAAAAATTAAAGTCATTAACATGTATGATTTTATTGGAACTGATAATATTGAATTATTAGAACTTTCAACATACAGAAAATTTAAAATGGTTTTAGATAGAGAAATCGAGTTTGCTTCTTTCAGATCTCCAGATCTTGAAAAAATTAATAGTGAATTATTAATCAATCCTTCTAACTTTGATCGAACAATTAAATCATTTACTAATGGCAGAATTGGTTTAGCAATTGTTTATATTAATAGAGCAGGAGAAATTCCTTACATCGAAAACTATGTTGAAAATATTGGGACAAATTTAACATCATTAGATGAAATTCAAATTGAAGAATTGAAAAATGAATATCGAATTAAAATAGCTCCAGAACAAACAATTAACTGTGGTAATCGTTGTTTAACTAAAAGTCATAAAATTATTGCTCTAATTGAAGCTGAAGCATTACAATTTTTAACAAATGATGATTTAGAAAATAGTACAACTGCTTCAATTAAAACTTTAAGACAGCATGACAATGTCATTTACATTGTTAAAAGTTGATAAAATGAAAAAAAGTTTTAAATTAAAATATCTTCCAGGAATTAGACCAACTCCCATGCTAGTTGTTTTTAATGATCATAATCTTCAAGCATTTGAAGATATTAAAAATGAATGTCTTAGTCCCTTAGATTTTAAAAGAACATTCATAAATGATTTTCATCATTTATGAAACCCTAATGCTTATTTAATTTATAATGATCAAAATGAAATTCTTGCATTTGTTTATACAAACATTGCATACCTTTTTTATTTATTAAGATCATTAAACAAACCATTAATGCTTGAAATTAATGCTAATGATCTTGAAGCTTTAAAAAAAGAATTTCAAGATTGAATTGAAGAACTAGAAATCACTGAAGATAAGAAATAATATGAAGAACAAATTAAAATTATGAAACTCATCAAGCAAACAGTTAGCAACCATTAGTAAAGAAAAAATTACAATTTACTTATGTGGGCCAACTGTTTATAATCATGTCCATATTGGTAATCTTCGACCAATTATAACTTTTGATGTTCTGCATCGTTATTTATTAGCTAAAGGACACCAAGTTGATTTTGTTCAAAACATCACTGATATTGATGACAGAATTGTTAAAAAAGCAATTAAGGCTAAAAAAAGTGAAAAAGAAATTGCAGATCATTACTTAAAAGCTTATGAAAAAATTCTAGCAGATTTAAATATCTTACCAATGGTAATGCCAAGAGTGTCTGAAAATATTGATGCCATGATTGAATACATTGAAAAATTAATTGAAAAAAACCATGCTTATTATTTAAATGAGGATGTTTATTTTTCTTTACTTGGATTAAAAGATTATGGTGTGGTTTCTAATATGGGAGTTGAAGAATTAAATCTTGGTGAAAGAATTGCCATTGAATTAGGAAAAAATACCCCAAATGATTTTGTTTTGTGAAAACATAATAAAGAAGGAATTAACTGGGATAGTAAGATGGGTAAGGGAAGACCAGGATGACACACTGAGTGTTGTGTTCTGATTAATAAATTCCTTGGAGAACAAGTTGACATTCATGGGGGGGGAATTGATTTAAGATTCCCTCATCATGAAAATGAGAATATTCAAAATATTGCAATGTACAATAAAGAACTTGCAAAAGTTTGATGTCATGTGGGTCATTTGACAATCTGAAATCAAAAGATGTCAAAGTCTTTAAATAATTTTATCCTTGCAAAAGATGTTTTAAAACAAGCAGATGGAAATGCAATTAGATGAATGTTTTATCAAACTAAATATGAAAGACCATTAAATTATTTTGATGAAATATTAATTGAAAGTAAAAAAGCAGTTGAAAAAATTGAAAGGGAGTTAAATCGGGCATTTAGTTATCTATTATTAAATGATCATTATCTTGAATTCAAAACAATTGATCCAACTGTTTTTGAAATCCTTGATCATAATTTAGATCTTCCTAATTTAGTAACATTTATTTATGATCAAATTAAAATGTTTTCAAAAAATATTAGTCAAAAGAATTTTAAAGAATTGAATCAAAATTTCAATTGTGTTAAAAACACATTAAAATTAATTGGAATTGATTTTGAAAATCTTTTTACAGAAAAAAATATTAAATTATTAAAAGAGTGAGATCATGCCTTAAAAAGCAATGATTATAAAACAGCTGATCAATTAAGAATTGAATTGATTGAAATGAAATTGCTTTAATTTAGTTGTAATTTAATTATAAAAGTGGGAATTGAAATGATAAATTTATTAATAGGGAAGAAAGCAATCATTGAAGGATTAAAACACAATCAAGTTTTATCTGTTCATAGTTTAACTTTCATCCCTGAAATCAAAAAAATATGTGATAAAAATAAGATTATTTATAAAATTGAATCGAAAGATTATTTTAAGAACTTTGATTCAAACCACCAAGGAATTATTGCCTATATTAAAAATAATGATTTTCTAACAGAGAACTTTGATGAATTTTTTGATAAAGTTAATCAAAGCTTAAATAAGAGAAAAATTATTCTTGTTTTAGATCAAATTTCTGACACTAGAAATTTTGGATCTATCATTAGAACTGCAAATGCTTTTAATATTGATGGAATCATTATTAAGAGAAATAATCAGGCAGAAATTAATGAATTTGTTATTAAAACAAGCATTGGAGCAATCTATAGTAGCAACATTTTAAAAGTCTCAAATCTTGTTCATATTATACAGAAACTAAAATCTCTTAACTTTTGAACTGTTGTAACTACCATTGATGGTGATCAAGATCTCAATGAAATGAAATTCGATTTCAATACCTGCTTAGTAATTGGCAATGAAGATCAAGGAATATCTCAGAACATTATCAATCATGCAGATTTTAAAGTAGCAATTAAAATGTATGGAACTGTCCAATCTTTAAATGTTGCAGTTGCTACAGGAATTATTTTAAATAGTATTAAAAAAAATCACACAAAGGAATAGAATGGATCAAAAAGAAGTTAATTTCCTTATTAAAAAAATTCAAAAGAATCAAAATGATCATGAATCAATTACAGTTTTATGAAATGAGTATGGCGAAAGACTTTATGCAAATTTTCTCAAACATTTTTATTCTAGGTGATTCAATATGCCACTTGAAAAGGAAGATCTTTTATCAATTATTTTCATCTCCTTCCAAAAAGCCATTTTGGCATATGATCATCAAAAATCTCTATATCCTTTTATTCAATATGCTTACGTTGCTACAAAAAGTGATGCTGGTAGGTATGTTAAAAAATTTATCACCAGAAAGCAAAGCATTTTAAATAATTATATCCCTCAAGATCAATGTGATCGTTCCCTCTCAACTGATTCACTTGAAACTAAATATCTTAATGATTTTGATAATCAATTTAAATTAGCTTTAATCAATCATCATGCAAGGATTTATAATAAGAAATTTCCTAAAAGTAAATTAAATGCAATCATTGATTTAAAATTGAAAGATTATAAGATTAATGAAATCTCTAGGATCTTAAAACTTAGTAGTAACCAAATTAATTATCATCTTTATTCTTTCAAACAATCTATTATCAGAAATTGTAAGGATCAAAAAATTGATTTCATTTAAGGTATTTAAGTTATATAATATATTTGACACTATAGTTTTTATAATGAACCTTGTCAGGTCAGAAATGAAGCAGCAATAAGTTTTTAAAAATGTGTAGTGTCACCTCTTATTAAAAAAAACCAAAAGGAAAATTATTTTCCTTTTGGTTTTTTTGTTTTACTAAAATCCTTTTTAACTGTTCTATCAATAATAGGAAGCGGCGATCCATCATCCTTCTTCATATGAGCTTCATAATCTTTCATTGATAAAAGGTATTTACATTTTGGAAAACCAGTACATGCAATAAATTCGCTACCTTTTCTATTCTTTCGAATAATTAATTGATTATCCTTGCATAAAGGACAAGTGATATCTAAAATTTTTGGTTTTTCTAATGGTTCTAAATGTTTACATTCAGGATAATTAGAACATCCAATAAATCTTGAATTGCCTCTTTTAGCTTTTTTATAAACTAATTCATGACCACAATCAGGACATTTTCTTCCAACTTCTTCATCTTTAACTTTTTCAATATTATCCCAAGCATTTTTCATTTTTGTGTCAAAAGATGGAGCAAATTCTTCTAGTCATTTTTTTCATTGTTCTTTTCCAGAAGCAATATTATCTAATCTTTCTTCCATTTGCTTTGTAAATTCAGGATTGATTTCAATTGGAAAAAATTCATCAAGTTCCTTAATGACTGATTTTCCAATAGGAGTAATATTAAAAATTTTATTATCTAATGTTGAATATCCCCGATCAATGACAATGTTAGCCATTGTATTATAAGTAGAAGGTCTTCCAACACCTGCATTTTCTAATGAAGCAATTAATGAGGCTTGGTTGTATCTTGGTGGAGGACTAGTAGCATGCTCAGAAATTTCTTTTGAAATTGCTTTATGTTTTGATTTAATTTTAAAATCATCAAGATTAATTTTAATTTCTTGCTCATCATCCTTTTTAGATGCATAAACTTTCCTAAATCCTTCAAATTCACAAATTCTTGAAGTTGCTTCAAAAACATTTTTATTATTACTAAAAGCAATACTAATTTTTTTAAATTTAGCATTTGCCATTAAACTTGCAACTGTTCTAATTCATATTAAGTTATATAAGTCTCATTCCCTTTTAGGAATTGTTCCCTTTAAATAACTTGGTGTTGTTAAAATATCTACAGGACGAATTGCTTCATGAGCATCTTGGACATTTTTATTACTTTCAGAAACTTTAATGCTTCCAACATATTCTTTTCCATATTCTTTTTCAATATATTTTAAAGTCGATTTTACAAAGTCATCAGATAATCTTAAGCTATCTGTTCTTGGATAAGTAATCAAAGCAGTTTGACTTCCATTAATTTCAATTCCTTCATATAATCTTTGAGCAATTGATGTTGTTTGCTTTGAAGACATATTAAGCTTATTAATAGCATCTTGTTGTAAAGTAGATGTTTTATATGGCGGCTTAGACGAAGATGATTGATAGCTAGGTTCTCCAACACTATCAACTTCAAAATGCTCTTCTAAATCATCAAAAACTTTTTGAGCATCTTTTAGATTATAAAAATTAAAATCTGATTTTTTAATTTCAGGATTTGATTTAATTTCATATATGCTATTTAATTTTTTTAAAATTAATTGAGTTTTTCCTTTTAATAAAATATCGATATTAAATCAAGGAATTGAAACAAACTTCTCAATTTCTTTTTCACGATCTGCAATAAATTTTAAAGCAACAGATTGTACTCTTCCTGCAGATTCTGCTTTTAACTTATTTTGTAATAATTGGGATAATTTAAAACCGATTAATCGATCAATAATTCTTCTTGCAAATTGAGAATTAACTCATTCTTGATTGATTGATCTTTTATTATCAAATGATTTTAAAATGGCTTTTTGACTAATTTCATTAAAAGTAATTCGAAAACATCTTGATTGATTCTCTTTTGGGATGATATTAAAAATATGTCAAGCAATAGCTTCTCCTTCACGATCCGGATCTGTTGCTATATAAATTTCATCAGCATTTTTTGCATGATCTTTAATTTCTTGAATGACATCTTTTTTTTCTTTCATTCATACTCAATTAGGTTCAAATGTTTTACTATCAAATCCTAATCCAAACTTTGAAAGATCTCTAATATGACCCACTGTTGCAAGGATTTCAAAATCCTTTCCTAAAAATTTTGTTAATGTTTTAATCTTGTTCGGAGACTCGATAATTAACAATTTATGACCCATTTTGTACCACTTTTCTTTCAAAAATAATTATATGATAATAATTCATATATCTATTATATGAAAATTAATTTTTATTTAGAAAAATTTTTGAAATTCTTTCAATCTTATTTAAATTAAAATTATCTAATAATAGTTGATTGCATGATTTATAGTAATATAAATTAGCCTCTTCAATTCTTCCAATTTCTAATCCTGTAATCATATCAATGTCTCATTCTTTATATTTGATTAGTACCTTTTTAGAAATACCTATTGAAATTCTTTCTAAAATTTGATCCGGATTAATATCTTTATTTTCTTTGATAAATTCTGAAATAACTAAATTATGATTTGAGATAATATCAAATACTTTATCATTAATAGCTCTATTGCTAATGCACATATAATTAATTTTATGCTCTTCCATTTTTTTCATTAATTGGTAGTGTCTTTGATGAAAGTTAAGAATAAAGCAAGTATTAACTTTATCATCAAGAATATTTAAAATTTCATTGATTGTTCATTCACCAAATAAAGAGACTAGATTTTTATTAAGCAGTTGTAAATTCCCCTTTGCAAATAATAGAAAAGGCGGTTTATAAACTGATTTTAAGTTAGTTGGATATTCATTATCGATAATTGTTATAAAATCATTATCAATTTTGCTTTTCAATTTAGCTATTTTATTTCTTTCAATTACTTCCTTATTATTAAGGGCTTGAAAAATATTCTCTCAATCACCCTTATACTTAAAAGATAAGTATAGTAAAACTTTATTCATGTTATGCTCCATAACATAAATATGTATGATAAAAAATATTTTTGAATTTTATCTTATTCTTTAATTTTTAAATTATGAGATTTAAAATAATCAATCACTTTTGCAAAGTTATCTTTAATATCTTTCTCATCAGAGATTAAATTGAATTTAATAGTGTAAGAAATATATTCATTTTCATAATAGGCATCATTAATTTCTAATTCTTCAATTATGCTTAAAGAATTAGTTATTTTATAAAATTTGTTTAAATCAAAATCTACTGGTAGTGAAATCGTTAACTCTCTTACAATTTTATGCTTATTTTCAATTGGAGTTATAAATGATGGAATTTTTTTCATTGCTAATAAATCTGTTAGATCAATTTCTGCTAAATAAATTTTATCATTCTTAATCTTTGAACTCTTTAAAGTTAGGGGATTGATTCTTGTAATATAACCAATATTCTTTTTATTAAAATTAATTTTTAAAGAATCTTGGATGCATCCTCATTCATGTTTAATCCCTTTTTCATAATCAAATTTAATATTAAATAAATCTGCAATTGCATTAACTGCTCTTTTTAAATAAAAGATATCTTCATAGATGATTGATTTATTTAATTTATTAATTTCTAGATTATTAGCAACTGCTAAAACTAGGTGTTTTCTTTTTGTATTTTTATCAAAATAAAGATCTTGAATTTCAAAAATTGGAACTAAGTCATTTTTGAATGATTCATTATATGAATAACAATTTAGAATGTTATCAAAAAGAGATAATTTCATTCATTCTTTTTCGCTGGAAATGGGATTTAGAATTTTGATTGGATTTTTATAGCCAAAATAATTAAAGTTCTTAATAGTATCTTTAGCTACTAGGTTATAACTTTTAATTAAATAAAAACCTTCATGAATTAATAGGTTACTAATTTTTGACTTTAGATCATTTCCTTTATTATGATTTAGATTGATAGTTGAACTATTAACTTGAGTTGCTTGAACATCTTGGATTTTCTTAACTTTTAAAATATCTTCTAAAATATCATGATCATTTACAATGTCTGATCGATACAATGGACAAGTAATTTTTTGATGATCAATTGTATAATCAAAGGCTTTTAAAATTTTAGTAATTTCATCATTAGATAAATTAGTTCCTAATAATTGATTAGCTTTTTTAAAATCTAAATTAATAATTAATGGCTTTGATGCACTATATTTGAAATCAAGCATGATGTTGCTAAATTTTGGTTTTAAATTTCTAACTAACATATCAAGGGTTTTTCTATATCATCAAGGAGCAATTGGTTTATTAGTGGCTTTAACGGCTTCATTCATAATTTTCAATCTACCTGATGTTTTTCTAATATCCAATGGGTCAACATGAGCGGCTAAAAAATAAATTGATTTTGCTTTTTCATCAATTGCATATTTTTTAGCAACATCAAGATTCATTAAACCAATGATTTGATTTTCATTTCTAAAAACAACATCACCTTTTTTTAGAACAACACTTCCGTAATTAGCTAATTCAATTTTAGAATCTCGTTCAACTTTTTTAATTTCAATTTTATGGCTTTTTAAATTAGTAAAAACCATCATTGGAATCCCACATAAAACTTGAGTTAATTTTGCAATATCTTCAATTGAATTAGATGGAACTATTCCTGAATTCATTAAATAACTTTTAGTAATTCAATTTGAATGAAGATAATTTTCATTCTCGATTTTCAATAAGAAATGATTTTTAGAAATGTCATTTTTAACTTTAACTGCTTGACTTAAAAAATCTTTTAGATCATTATGATCAAGATTTTTTTTCAAATTTAGGAAAGATTGTAATTCATAAATAATTCCAAAAACTGAATTTAATTCATTCCGATTACTTGGAATTGATAATTCAAAAATTTCATCATCAAAGTTAATGAATCTTAAAGGGTTTCTATCTCCAACCTCTGCAATTGATGGTAAAACAATGATATCATCCATTTCTTTTTGATTCATTCATTGGCTTCTTGAAGTTAATTCTTCATAAGAACAAATCATTCCTTGTGATTCTATTCCCTTAATTTTTTTATAATTGATTTCTCTTCCATTGAATAATTTACAACCTTCTAGAGCAACAATAACTTTATCACCAGCTAGAAAATTATTAGCTCCACAAATAATTGTGTTAACTTTATTTTTTGAACTAATTTTTACTTTACAAAGATTTAGATTATTTGATCCTTCAATTTTTTCAAAAGACAAAACTTCTCCAACAACTAGATTTTTTGTTTTTTCAAAGTTAAAAACAGATTCTAACTCAATACCTAAAGCATTGAAGATCTCAAAAATTTCTTGGTCTTTTAAATAATTAAACCTAGGGAAAAATTGACTAATTAATTTTCTTGATAAATACATTATTTACCCCCTTTGAATTGTGATAAAATTCGAAAATCATTATTATATAAGTGACGAATATCACTAATTCCATGTTTAATCATGGTAATTCGATCAATTCCAATTCCAGCAGCTAGACCAATCATCGTTGAATCTAGATTAGCTGCTTGGATAACCTTTGGATTAAAAATCCCAGATCCTAACACTTCAATTCATCCTGTTCTTTTACAAACGTGACACCCCTTCTTATTACATTTAAAACATCCCATATCAACTTCAAATGATGGTTCTGTAAAAGGAAAATATGATAAACGGTATCTAGTTTCTAATTGATCATCTTCAAAAAAGTACTTTAAAAAACTATCAATTAATCATTTTAAATGACTCACGCTTAATCCCTTTTTAATTCATATTAAATCTACTTGATTAAATTGATGGGAGTGAGTAGCATCATCTTCATCCTTACGATAAACATTTCCATAAGAAATAATTTTAATATCTTCACTTTGATTATTTTCAATCATTTTTGAGCTAACTGAAGTACAATGGGTTCTTAAAATTAAATTCTTATCAATGAAAAATGTATCATGCAAATCTCTTGCAGGGTGGTTTTCATCAATATTTAAATGATCAAAATTATATTTAGTTGAGACAATCTCATCTCCATCAACTATTTCAAAGTTTAACGAACTAAAAAAGTGATTAATCTTCATGATTGAATTTTCAATGGGGTTAATTCCTCCTGAAAAGTTATCATTAATATGAATAAGAGGATCAAAATCAGATTTTAATGATGCAATCATTTCTTTACTCATTTCAACTATTCTTGCATCAAAAATATCATCAATCTCCTTTTTAAAATCATTGATTTTTTGCCCCAATTTCTTTTTTGCTTCACCTTCAACTTTAGCAATATCTTTATATAATGGAGAAATAAACTTCTTGTTAAAAATATTTTTTTCTTCAAAAAGTTTCTTTTCATTTGTAATTTTTTTTAATGAATCTTTTAAATCTTCAATAATTTTTTTATCAATCATACCTATGCCTTTTTTATATATTTTAATCTAAGTTTATTTAAAAATATCATATTATCTTGATAAAAAAAATTAATTTAGAAAAAAAATATAAAAAAAGTTGATTTTTTTAAAAATAATGTATAATAATTTTCCAAAGTATAAAGGGTTCTTTATATTTGGGGGAAGGTAAAATAATGAAAGAGGACTTTGACAAAAACATAAAATTATCTCGGGAGCTATTTTTAAAGGCTTTTCATAACAATGATCAAAGAATTGAATTTCTTGAAAAAGGCATCGAAGATGAAAAGTACTTAGATAAATTAGATCCAGCAATCAAAAAAGATATTGATGATGGTATCAATATCTTAATTGCGAATGCAAGGGTAACTGAAACGAGGAAAATGCAACAAGCTCATTTTGGTCCCTTACTTGGGAAAATTAGAGTTTTAGAAGGAAAGCAAATTGCTCACCTTCTAAAGGATGATGAACAATTATTCAATGATTTTCTGCAATTATTAATTATCTTCTTTTTTAGAAAAGACATTGAGACTGATAATCACAGTCATGATGCAATTAGAGAAGTTTTACAAAATAAAGTAAAAATGATCGTCGTTGAATTAAGGGGATAAAACATGAAAAATAATAAAAAATCATTAATTGCTTCATTAGCATTTGCTGCAACATTAGTTGTTTTAGCAATCATAGGAAATTTATTTTGTAACTGAGCAATCTACTTATTAATAGTAGCTTTTGTACCAACTGTATTTTGAATGATCAAAAACAGAAATAAATTAGTGATCAAAAAAAATAAAAAAAATGTAATTTAATTATTACATTTTTTTCTTTTTACTAGCTGGGGAGGTTGTTTTTTTAGGAACAACTTTTTTAATGTTCTTTTCTAATTCATTAGGTTCAATTGGACAAGTGATAATTTGTTCGGTTTCACACTTAGTTGGATCATTAGGATCACATGTAGTAATTTCTTGAATTTCACAATTTAAATAATCACCATTATCATTTGCTGGAAGATCTGATTTTCCCATTGGAGGAATTTTTTTTGCATCAGCAGCCCCTAGCATTTTAGAATTTCGATCACTTTTTAAAATCTTGATTTTACTTTTTTTAGAAGCAAAAGATCGACTCGCATTTTCATATTCAACAAACATATAAATTCAAGCAATTAGAAATCCTCCTAAGAAGTTTCCAATAATGGTTGGAATTGTATTAACATAAAAAGTTTCTTGCATCTCAGTAATTCCATAGATTGAGTTAATATCAAGGCCATCATTTGCAATGTTAGCAATTGTATATAACAATGCAGCTTCAGTAAAGACATAAGTATTAGCAACAACGTGTTGAAACCCAGAAATTGCAAAAACCACAATGAAGAAATAAACTACTAATGATGCTTGGCCTTTATTTTCAATTTTAACTCATGCATAGATAGATCCTGCAACCATCATATTACAAATAATTCCTGAGAAGATATTAGATCATCATTCTGTTGAAACCTTTTTATCTGCAACATAGATAACTCCCCAACCGATATCATTAATTTGCAATCCTGTTTCTGGACTATAACTTCAATAAATACTTGCAAGGAAGGACAAGATTGCCATTAATATCCCTCCAAGAATGTTTCCAAATAATGTAATTACTAAATCTAATAAAAACATTCGCTTTCGAACTTTTTTAGCAAAAACACCCATGACAATTAGAACATTGGATGTAAATAAACTTCCACCCAAATAAATAATCATTAAAATCCCAATTGGGAAAATTAAAGCCCCAAAGAAAAATCCTGTTTCAGGAAAGTGTTTTGTGAATTCAAGAGTTTCAGGATTATAAGACCCTCCATTTAAAAGGTTATAACCAATATATCCAAGTCCAGCAAAAACTCCTCCCATAATTCCTAAAATAAATTTCTTTCAAAAATTGTAATTTACTTTATCTAAAAAGTATTTTACATGGGGATTTTCAGGACTGTATAATTCTTCTAAAATCGCTTTGTTATCTTCTTTAATCATCTTATTTAGTTTTCAAAAAATTTATATATATTATATAACAAAAATTATCGAGATAAATTTTTATTTACTTCTTTCAAAAAGTTTTAATCAAATTATCTGATGAGCAAATGAAATAAGCGTCTTTGTAATCAAATAACATTAATTTGATATCGCCATTATTTAACTTTTCACCTTCATAAGTATTATCAAGGTGTAAGTAAATTGCATTTTCAACTTCTGCAAAAGAGAGTTCTTTGCCAATTCTTTCTTGGTATCGTTTAATTGCATGTGATGAAATTCGATATTTATTTCTTGTATAATAGCTCATTTTCCATCCTCTTGAAACAATAAATCAATAATTATTAATATACTTATTATTCTAATGCTTTTATCTTTTTAGCTTCATTAAAATTAAAAAAAATAAACTTAATGATCATTTATCATTAAGTTTATTAACTTCTAAATTAATTTACAATTAATTATTAATGTTAGGATATGCTTTTTTAATCTGTATCATAAATACAAGAACAGCAATTCATCCTAATAAAAACAATCCTAATAAACCCCAAATTATGGCTTGGGTTCTTAGATCTTGATTGTCTAGTTTTAAAACTAATGTTTTAATAACTCAAACAAGCATTAAAATTGCAGCTGCAATACCAAAAAGTGCTAAAAGAATGAAGGCTATTAAAGCAACCATCGCAAACTCTGCACTAACTGGAACAGCAAGTAATAAAAACGCTCCAATAAAAGCTAAAATTATAGAAATAAGATCTAAAATTAAAATAACTTTTGAGAATTTATAATAACTTTTTAATTCAGGAGAAACAGTTTTTTCAGAATTTTCAACTTGTGACATAAATATTTGTTCTCCATTTTTTAATTATACCATTGATATCTTTAAAGCAAACTTTATAAAATGAATTTTATAAATATATTAATTTTTTCATTATTAATTTTTTATTATATAATATTAAGAGTTGAAGAAAGCTGGGTGATAATCTAAGATGCCAAAAATCGAAGTTAGAAATGGTGATGTTGAACAAGCATTACGTAATTTTAAAAGAATCACATCAGAAACAAGAAAAAATTCAAAACGTCATGAATTTTACTTAAGACCAGGCTTAAGGAAAAAAGAAAAAGAAAAAGCTGCTGAAAAGAAATTAAAAAAATTAGCTAGAAAGATGAGATAATCTCATAGCTAATTTTTTTTATATCTTTTATTTTCTCCAATTAATTTATATTCTTCATTATTAACTAAAGTTCTAATTCGATCCATTAGTCTTAAGACTGCAGTCTTTGAATTAGGGTCTTTAAATTTGTATTTAAAGTTTTCTTCTAACTGATCAAGACTAAGGTTTGAATTAAAGAAGGTTGTTTTATGATTATTCATTCGTTGATTTAAGATATTAAGAAAATATTCAATATAAAATCATTCAGATGAATATTCAGCTCCAATATCATCAAAGAATAAAACATCAACCTCTTTAAAAACATTAGTGATCCGATCAACATATTCTTTATAATCATCATTATTAAAGCTCTTCTTAATCAAGTTAATGTATTCTGGTAAAAATACAAAACATACTTTAATATTATTTTTGATAATTAAATCATTTGCAAAAGCATATGATAAATGAGTTTTTCCAACTCCAAAATTTCCATATATGTAAAGTCCGTGTGAATTAGAAATATCCCGATTTTTTTTGTAAATGTCGACAATCACTTGTAATGATCTATCAGATTTAGAAAAATATTCTTTATTTAATAAAGTATTAGAAATATCAGAATCTGCATAGTAATTGTAAAGGTAATTTTTTTTGAAATAATATTTTTGATCAAGTGCTTCCATTTTTGGGCAATAATATGCATAAAATATAAGTTTTTGATCTTCTCTTTTAATTCCCATATGATACTTTGAAATGGAGAAGCATTTGTTTTTAACATTTTTACATCCCTCATTCTCTGCAATGATCTTCTTTAATGAAATTGAATTATTTAAAATTTCTTGTTCAATTAAATGAAGTTCTTTGAAAAGCTCATGGTCTTTATAAAAATTAATTTCACTTTTACTTAAAGTAACTTCTCCAATTTTCTTATCTTTCAATATCTCAGGAAGGAATTCTTTAAAATTTGCTTTCATTATTCCTCCTAGTTATTAAAGTCAATTTCAACAAGATCATATTCATCTTCATTGATAACTGACTTAATTTGATATTGACTGCTACTTAAAACTTTTGCTTTATTAGTAGAATTTAATAAGTGTTGATAAACATCAACAACAGTATCTAAATTATTTATTGAAATTGTTTTAGCTACTTTTTTAATATATGCCATATTAATTTTTCCATGAGTTTTTCTTAATGAAAAATCCAGGATAACATTAATAATTGGATCTGATAAATATAAATCTCTTCGAAAGGTTTTAAAAGCAATTATTTCATTTGAGTCTAATTGTTGTTTTTGAATACTAACAAGATATTGCTCTGGCTTAATGTTCTTATAATCAAGAAAAATTTTGTTTAATTCTTCTTGATCAATTTTATCAGTATAAAGTAATTTACTTCGATTAATGTTAATCACTTCATAGAAATTAAGATCATTATGTTTATTAATAAATTGTGTTAAAGCATCATCTAAAAGAATTTCATCAACACAATAATCACTATCCCTTTTTACAATTGCATTTAAAACAGAAGCTTCAATGTCATTGATGGTAATTGGATAATTTTTAAAAAAAGCATTAATAATATTCTTTGCTTCATTTGAAAAAGTAACATTTGTTGATGATAAATTACTAATTCTTGAATATAATTCCTCGAAATTAAATTCATGCTCTAAATTAATTTCTTCTTTAAATAGATCATCAAATTCTACTGAAATATCTTTTGCATAATTCGATATTTTTGTTTCATTAAAAATAAACTCTAATTCTTTAAATTTTTGGGGAGGTAGTTTAAAAGATAATAATTTCTTAAACTTTAAATTAGAAAAGAATGCTTCAAATTCTAAAGGGGGATTTAGTATGAAATAATATTGAGGTTCATTTTTGTTTGAATCATCAAAGTATGTTTTTAATAATTTCAAAGATTCTAGGATTTTTCTATTTTGATGAAACTTTGTAGTATCAAAATCTAAGTGTTTGAAAAAATCATATAATGATCTTTTCTTTTCAACTCTAAGAGAATTTGTTTTGCTATCATTGACCATTTCGCAGTACATCACATATGCGTCATTACCAATAATTGGTTTATAAAGCAAACTTAGATTAACTAAATTTGGAGAAAAATTGATTTGTGTTTTATAAAAATAACTATATTGAACAATTTTAGACATCTTTTTCTCCTTATTATTAGTAACAAATTAAAATAATTTAAAAATTTTTAATAAAAAATCTTATAAAAATTACTTTAAATAATATTGTTAATCACAATAAGGATAAAGTCTGAAATATATCAAATGCTATTAAATAATTTATCGTTTATACAACGACAAACAAACAACAATAATATATTAAAACCATATTTTGAAAAAGAAAAAAATATTTCAATAAAATTCTAATAAATAATATTTAAATCAAACTTTCCCACATAGTTTTTGCTTATTTATTGCAAAAAAACCCCTTAAAAAGCATATTTATGAGTTTCCCACATAAAATATGGGAAATTTAATAAACAAAAATATTATTAAAAAAATGAATATTTCATCAGAAATATTCATTTTTTTTATATTAATTGGTCTATGGTAAGGGAACTGCTGGAAATTGAATTGAAGGAGCTCCAATTCCTGCAAAGAAAATGGTTGATAAGATGAATGTTACTATAAATAATGTTAAAGCAAACACTGCTAAATAGAAATTAGTTAAAACAAACATTTTACTTCTCTTAACATCATTAATTCCAACAAATCATGTTGCTATTAAATATAAATAAGGCATTGGTAATAAGCAAAAGATAATTCCAGAAAAGACAACTGTTGTCATTGCAAAGTGAGGATATTGAACATACGAAACTCTTTGTCAAATATCAGATACATTATTTGCATCATAAACCTGGTGATTAGCATAAGGTAAAAGAACAGTAAATACCCCAATTGAAAACCCAACTGTAACAAAGAAAGATGTAAATAAGAATATATATACTTTAAATAAAAAACTATTATCTTCTAATTTTCTTTGTAAACCCTGAATCTTTGATTGACTTGACATTAATTTTTGAGCAAATAATTTTCGTTTTTTATTTTCTTTTTTGAAATCTTTTTTTGATTTTTCAAATTTCTCAAAGAAAATATCATTATTAATTGCTAAGTCATTATCTTGCAGCTCAAGTAAATCATCATCTAAATCTGGTTTGATTGTTGCAAGGGGAGTTGTTTTCTTAGGAGGTGTTTTAGCTTTCTTTGATTTGTCTTTTTTGCCAAATAAATTAGCAAGAGTTTTTGATGGTTTTACTTGCTTCTTTTTTGTAACAACTTTTTCTTTTTTATCACTCATTATTATTTTCCTTTTAAATCTTTTAAAATTGTTTCAATTTCATTTGCTCGATCAATTGTATTATCACGAAAAAACTCAACCTGGGGAGCTTTGTGAAAATTATAATTTCTTGCAATTTCTGATCGAAATAATCCTTTGAATTTATTAAGATTAAAAACAATCTTATCTAATTCATCACGGTTAAATGTATCAACATAAACCTTAACTAAAGAATAATCTTTTGTCATTTTACAATAAGTAAATGTTGCTTTTTTTAAAAGATCATTATAAACATCTGTTTTTAGAAATTGGTTTAATAAATCTAAAATGCTTGATTCATATCTTTCAAGCTTAATTAATTTTAAAGATTGCATATTAATAATCCAATATTATTTTTTTCTCACTAATTTGAAAACTTCTATAATATCATTTTCAATTATATCATTAAAATGGTCGATTGTGATGCCACAATCTTTTCCATGATCAATTTCATTAATTTGTTCTTTACCTGTTTTTAAAGAAGAAATTCTTCTTTTTTCAACGATCACATTATTGTCCCTTAAAACACGAGCATAACCTGATCTTTGAATTTTCCCATCAAGCACACGACAACCTGCAATTGTTCCAACATCAGAATGGACTCATAATTGTCGAACTTCTGCATGACCAATAATCTCTTCTTCATAAATTGGATCTAATTTCCCTTTTAATAACTCTTCAATTTCTTCTTTTAAATGAAAGATCACATCATGGTTTTTAATAAAAACATCTTCAGATCTTGCAAAGTCACTCACAATTGTTGATGGTTCAATGTTAAAACCGTAAATGACTGCTTTTGAAGCCTTAGCTAAAGAAACATCAGATTCTGTAATTGGACCAACAGCAGCTCGAATAATTACTAATTTTGTGCCTTCAACATCAATCTTAGATAAAATATTTTTTAGTGCTTGTAAAGAACCATCCATTTCAGATTTTAAAATTAATTTCAGAATTTTTTTATCTTTATCTTCTTCACTAATCAATTGACTAATATCAAATAAATTCTTTGTTGGAGTTCTTTTTTCAATTAGGTGTTTTGCAGTTTTTTCGTTTTTAGTAACAATGAATTTTTCACCAGCTGCTGGTGCTCCATTTAAACCAGAAATTGATAAGGGTATTGATGCTCCAGCTTCTGTGATATCTTTCCCAGCTTGGTTAATCATTTTCTTAACTTTCCCATAATAACTTCCAGCAACAATGAAGTCACCCTTCATTAAGATTCCATTTCTTACTAAAATGTTAGCAACTGGACCTAATCCCTTGTCAATGTTTGATTCAATCACAACTCCATTAGCTAGCGTTTGGTTTGAACATTTTAATTCAAGCATCTCTGCTAAAACTAAAATGGAAGATAATAAATCTGTAATTTTATCTTCTTTTAAAGCAGATCCTTTAATGAAAATATTTTCTCCCCCTCATTCTTCTGGAACAAGATTATGTTCTGCTAATTGGGAAATAACACGATCTGGATTAACGCCAGGTTTATCCATTTTATTAATAAAAACAATAATTGGAGAATTAGCAGATCTTGCATGATCTAATGATTCAAGGGTTTGTAATTTTACCCCATCATCAGCAGCAACAACTAAAATCACAATATCAGTAACATTAACTCCTCTTGAACGCATTTGGGAAAACGCTTCATGACCTGGAGTGTCTAAAAAAGTAATTGGCTTATTTTTAAAGACAATGTTATATGCTCCAATCTTTTGGGTAATTCCTCCAGCTTCGCTATCAATTGAATTAACTTTTCTAATTTTATCTAATAAGGTTGTCTTTCCATGATCAACATGACCCATAATTGTTACAATTGGTGGTCTTTCTAAATTATTTGTTTCATTAGATTTATTAATTATTTCTTCAAGGAAATTTTCTTCATCAATTGATTCTTCTCATTTGAAGTCAAAACCACATTCTAAAGTATACTCACCCATTTGTTCTTCAGATAGTTGAGTATTAATATTAATGACTTTTCCCTTCATGAAAAAGAACTTAATAATATCTTGGGTTGATTTTCCTAATTTTTTGGCTAATTGATCAGGGGTTAGAAGATTTGAAAATATGAAAATTCCTTCTTTGTTAATTCCAGAATCAACTTGTTTTAAAGTTTGCTTAATTTCAATATTAATTCTTTGATCATGCTTTTTCTTATTATATTTTGGCTTTTTATTCATCTTCTACCTCCCTTCAAAAAGATCATTAATTATTCTTCATCAACCTCAAGGTGTGCTAAATCAATGTGATCATTTTCAGGTTCATCTGATTTTAAACTATCTTTAGTAATGTCATCAAATTCATCAAATATGTTACCTTCTTCATGACTATCTTTTTTTGGTTTTTTCTTTTTAAATTTAAAGTTTGATGCTTTACTTCCATCAGGATTATTTTTATCATCTAAATCAATGTTAATTGGTTTAGTTTTTTGTGGAGGGGAATTAAAACTTAATAGTTCATCAATGTCTTCATCAGTAATGTCATATGTTGGAGAATTATATGTTGATTTAGGAGAATCTCATTTATTTGATTTAGTATTAATAAAAGAAAAATCATTATTATAACCACCACTTCGATTTGGACCTTTATTTCGATTTCGGTTATTATTACTATTGTTTCGATCATCATATGATCTCACTGATTTTTGTCAAGAAGCATTTCGATTAAATCTTGTTGGAGATAAATGTGAAACATCTTCATATTGAATTTTATCTTCCTTTGCAATTGTTAGTGATTGAATATCAATACTTCAATGTGTTAATTTTGAAATTAATTTAATATTCATTCCTTTTCTTCCAATTACTTTTGGTAATGATTCATCATTAACAACAATCGTTACAAATTTATGTTTCCCATCTGTTGAATCATCATCATTTGAAATTTCAAGTCCTAAAATCTTTTCAGGAGCACATGCATTTACTAAAAATTGTCTTGGATCATCATCTCATAAAATAATATCAATGTATTCATTATTGACTGATTTCATAATTTCTTTAATTCGACTTCCCATTTGCCCAACACAAGTACCAATTGGATCAACATCTGGTGAGTTTGATTTAACTGCTACTTTTGTTTTAGATCCTGGGATTCTTGCGATGGCTTTAATTTCAATAATGCCTTCTTCAATTTCTGGAATATTTGATCTTAAAAGATTTTCAACTAATCCAGCATCTCCCCTTGAAAGAATAATTGGTCAAGTTTTTGTTGTTTGTTCAACATTTTTAATATAAAAAATGCTTTTATCACCTGGAGTAAACATTTCTCCTGGGATTTGGTCTTTTCTTTGAACAACCCCTTTGATTTGATCACCAAGATTAACTTCAACATGAAATGGTTTAATTGAGTCAATTTCTGCTCGAATGTTCATTCCAATTTTATCAATTCAATCTTCATAAATTTTCGCATTTGTGCTTTCATTTAATTTTTGACCAAAAACTTGTTTAATATGAATCGCAATGATTCTTTCTCAATCTGAAATATTTAAAGGGATTTCTAGAATATCTCCAACTTTACTATTTTTTTTGATTTTATGAGCTTCACTTAAAGTGATTTCAATATCTTCATCAAGCTCTTCGCTTTTTGCATCCTCAACAATTGTTTTAATTTCTAAAATATCAAATTTATTTTCTTTTGAGTTGATATCGATTTTAATCTTATTATCAGGGTTTTCCTTATAATATGCTTTTTCAATTGCTAAAGCTAAATATTCTTCAACCTTTTCAATTGCGATGTTTTTGCTTTTTGAAACTTCATTCAATAAATCAAAAAAATTCTTCTTAATTCCCATTTGTGTTTTAATTCTCCTAATTATAAAAAATATAAGCAAGCACACAATATGCACTTGCTTATCATTATTATTATACATTTATTAAATAAAAAAGGTATATTTATGAAAAATTATTTTTCTAAGGGTAAAATTGAAACTTTTTTCTTATTTGCTCCAAAGTTTGAATATTTAACTGTTCCTTCAACTTTTGCAAATAAAGTATCATCTTTTCCTTGGCCAACATGTTTTCCAGGATAGATCTTATTGCCCCTTTGACGATAAATGATTTGTCCAGCTTTTGTATACTGACCATCACCTAATTTTGCCCCAAGGTTTTTTGGATTTGAATCCCTACCATTTTTTGTTGACCCAACTCCTTTTTTAGATGCAAAAAGTTGGAGATTTAAAGTTAATTTTTTACTAAGATCATTCATTTTCATATTCCTTTCATTTTCTAAAAAAGCTTCTAAGAGTGTCACTTTGACTGCTTTTGGATAAGCGCTTGCGATTGTTTTTAATTGGCCTTTAATAATTGTTAATGCCTCAGATGACATTTGCTCTTTTAAAGCAAAGTGTAAAATGCCATGGTCATGATCAACTTTGACTTCTAAAATATCTTTTTGATCATAGCTATTAATAAAACCTTGGGTAATAGCAGAAACCCCTGCACAAACAATGTCAGTTCCATGTGCACTATAATTAGCATGGCCATTAATAACAAAACCGTTATTATATAATTTAATATTGATCATAATTATTTAGCATTAATACTAACAACTGAAAGTTTTGTATAGTTTTGTCTATGACCTTTTCTTTTCAGCATTCTTGTATATCTTTTATGTTTGATGATATTAATTTTTTTTTGCTTTCCATGTTTTTCAATTTTGCAAGTGATACTTGCTCCTTTAACATATGGTTTGCCAACTTTATCATCAATCATTAAGACTTTATCAAAATTAGTACTTGTGCCTTCTAAACTGTCGATTTTTTCAACATAAATGATATCATTTTTTTGAACTTTATATTGTTTTCCACCAACTTCAAATATTGCAAACATCGAATCTCTCCCTATTATTGTTTAAATTATTAAAATGGTTATTTTAAATACATTAAACATAACACTTATTAATAATAACATAATTTATAAGGAATTAATATAAAAAAATGTCTTAATTTTAAGACATTTTAAAACCGATTTTTGCTCCCTTTTTAATCTCTCGATGTAAAGAAGTATTAACATGTAATTGAAAGGCGAACATGTTTTTCTTAATTTCTTCAGTATTACCAGATTCTATTCAATCTGATACCTTTTCAATTCAATCAATTGATTTTTGACGATTATAAAAAGGTGGAATATCTGTTTCTTGATCTTGAACATATGCAATTAGCACATTTAGATAATCCCAAATCACTTGAATTAATTGTGAATCTTTTACTTTTTGTAAATCATCAGATTTGAATTTTTCAGCATCTCTGATCATTTTATTAATTTCTTCTGGATCAAGTCCTGAAGTATCTTTAATAACTGCTGATTTAACAATCCCTGTTTTTAAGTTTTTTGATGAAACGTTTAAAATACCATCTGGATCGACATAATATGAAACTTCAATTTCTGTTCTTCCTTTTAAATCTGGATCAACCCTAAATTCAAATCCTCCAAGTAATTTATTATCGATTGCCATTGGTCTTTCACCTTGATAAACATTAATATCAATACTAGTTTGATTATCATAAGTTGTTTCAAAAATATCAGAAACTGTGATTGGAATATTTGTATTTCTTTTAATGATTGTAAAAATTGTCCCATCATATGTTTCCATTCCAAGTGATAAAGGAATAACATCTTTGAATTCAATATCAACTTCTCCCTTTAAGATTGCTCCTTGAATAGCAGCACCAAGTGCAACCACTTCATCAGGGTTTACATCACTATCTAATTGAGCTCCAAAGGTTTCATTTAAATATTCTCTTACCATTGGCATTTTTGTTGAACCACCAACAAGCACAACTTTATCAATTTTTTCTTTTGTTAATCCAGATTCTTGAATTGCATCACTAACAGGATTCATTGTTCTTTCCATTAAATCTTTAGTCATTTCAACAAATTCAGCTTTTGTGATTCTAATAATTGAACCAGCAATTCCTGTATAAACTGAAACATCTAAATCAATTCAATCTAAAGTTGATAATTGGATTTTCACAAACTCAGAGTAAGATTTAATCTTATTTGAGATGTTTTTGTCTTTCATGTCTAATTTGATGCCATAAATTTCATCAATATCTTTAACAATTCTTTCACCAATTCTTTCATCCCAGTCATCCCCACCTAAATGGTTATCACCACTGGTAGATAAAACAGTGAAAATTCCATCCAACATGTGTAATGTTGTAACGTCAAATGTTCCTCCACCAAGGTCATAAACTAAAATATTTAAATCATTTCCTTCTTTTTGAACCCCATAAGCTAAAGCTGCTGCAGTTGGTTCATTAATAATTCTTAGAACATCTAATCCAGCAATTTTCCCTGCATTTTTAGTTGCTTGTCTTTGACCATCATCAAAGTAAGCTGGAACAGTAATTACAACTTTAGTAATTTTTTTACCTAAAGCAAACTCTGCTCTATTTTTGATATATAAAAGAATTTTTGAAGAAATTTCTTCAGGAGAATAATCCACTCCATCAACTTTAATTGTCTCTTTTGTTCCCATTAACCTTTTAATTGAATAAACAACATTTCGGTTATTTTCTAATAATAATTCTTTCGCTTCATCTCCAACAATGAAGTTTCCATTTTCAATCACAACAATTGAAGGAACAGTTCTTTTCCCTTGCTCATTTACAATGATTTGTGGAACGCCATCAAAAACAACAGCTGCTGCTGAGTTTGTTGTTCCAAGGTCAATCCCTAAAACTATTTCATCTTTATCAATATTTGCCATTTTATTTCCCCTATAATAACTATTTTCTAAATTCTCTATACTATTATAATTTTAATATTTTTTTTAGGTTTTCATTCAAGAAATTACATAATTTTTCTTAAATATTCAGCTGTAAAAGAGTTTTCTGCATGCATAATTTCCCTTGGTGCACCTTCAACAAGAATTTTTCCACCACCAATTCCCCCATTTGGACCAATATCAATAATGTAATCTGCGACTTTGATTAAGTCCAAATTATGCTCAATCACAATAACAGTATCTCCATTATCCACAATTCGGTTTAAAACATTAATTAATAAAGAAACATCATGTACATGTAAACCTGTTGTTGGTTCATCTAAAACATACAATGTTTTACCTGTTGATCGTTTTTGTAAGAATTTTGCAATTTTAATTCTTTGAGCTTCTCCCCCTGATAATTTTGTTGCTTGTTCTCCAAGCTTAATATAACCAAGACCAACTTCATGCATTAATTGCAGTTTTCTTTTAATAGCTGCAACTGATTGGAAAAATTCTAAAGCAGTATCAACACTCATCTCTAAGATGTCATAAATTGATTTACCTTTTCATAAAACTGTTAAAGTTTCTGCATTATATTTCTTACCATTACATTCGCTACATTTAATGTAAACATCAGGTAAAAAGTGCATTTCAATTTTTTTAACTCCATCTCCCTGACAAACTTCACATCTTCCTCCCTTAACATTGAAAGAGAATCTTCCCTTTTTATAGCCTCTTTCCTTTGCTAATTTTGTGTTAGTGAAAATATCTCTAATATCATCAAAGACCCCAACATAAGTTGCGGGGTTACTTCTTGGAGTTCTTCCAATTGGATCTTGAGCAATTTTAATTACCTTATCAATGTTTCTTCATCCTTCTAATAATTTATAAGGTAAAGGCTTAATAAAGGGATTAGTAATTTCTTTTTCAATGGCTTTAACTAAAGTCTCATTAATTAAAGTTGATTTACCACTTCCAGAAACTCCAGTGATCGCAACTAGTTTATTTAAAGGGATTTTTAAATTAACATTTTTTAAATTATGACCTGTTGCTCCTTTTAAAACTAAAAATTTATTATTCCCAATTCGTGTCTTTTTAGGAACAGGAATTTTTCTTTTTCCTGATAAATAATTTCCTGTTAAAGATTTCTTATCATTTTCAACTTCTTTGGGAGAACCAACAGAGACAATGCTTCCTCCATATTGACCAGCTCCTGGACCAATATCAATTAAATAATCTGATAACCGCATTGTTTCTTCATCATGTTCAACAACTAATAAGGTGTTGCCTAAGTCTCGCATCTTCTTTAAAGTATTAATTAATTTAAGATTATCCTTTTGGTGCAACCCAATTGATGGTTCATCTAAAACATATAAGACCCCTGTTAATGAAGATCCAATTTGGGTTGCTAACCGAATCCGTTGAGATTCTCCTCCTGATAAAGTTGAAGAAGTTCTTGATAAGGTTAAATAATCTAATCCAACATCTTTTAAAAATGATAGTCGGTTGACAATTTCATTTAATGCAAGATTAATAATTTCTTTTTGTTCTGCATTAAGATCAAGGTTTAAGAAAAAATCTAAACAATCATCAATTGTTTTTTCTGTAACATCAATAATATCAGTTTTATTAATTTTGACACATAAGGCATTAATTGATAATCTTTTACCATGACATTTACTACAAATAATGTTTGACATATATTTTGAATAATATTCTCTAGACATCTCAGAAGACGTGCTCATATGTCTTCTTTTAATTAATGAATAAATCCCTTCAATATAATCATAAGAATTGAAATTATTCCCAGATGAACTTCGAATTCTTAAATCGATCTTTTCATCTGACATGTATAAAATATGATTTAATTCCTCTTCAGAAAAATCCTTAATTTTTTTATTTTTATCGATTTTATAATGTTTTAAAATTCCTTCAAATCTTTGTCAATCAATCGAACTTGTTTCTTGGGTGTTTTTAAAATAATCAATTGCTCCATCATTAATTGATAAATTCATATTAGGAATTAATTTTGAAATGTCTGGTTCATAATTAAATCCAAGTCCATTACATTCTTCACAAGCTCCAATTGGGGAATTAAAAGAAAATAACCTTGGTTCAAGTTCTGGAATTGAAAAGCTACATTTATGGCACGAATGGTTTAAAGATAAAGTTTCTTCTTGTTCATCAAGAATTAAAGTTACATTCCCCTTTGATTCATTTGTTGCTTTTTCAATTGCTTCATACACTCTTGATCTTGTTTCAACATCATTATTAATAATGATTCGATCAATAATGATATCAATGTTATGTTTTTTATTTTTTTCTAATTCAATTTCTTCAGTTAAAGAATATGAATTACCATTAACTCGAACTCTTAAATAACCTGCAATGAGAAGATCTTTAAATTTATTTGCAAAACTTCCTTTTTCACTTCGAATAATTGGAGAAAGAATTTGCAGCTTAGTACCTTCTTTATTTTTAAATATTTTATCAGTTAGAGATTGGATCGTTAAGGTTTTAATTTCTCCATGTCCATTAGGGCAAAAAGGTTTACCAATTCTTGCATAAACCAATCTTAAATAATCATAAATTTCAGTTGTCGTTCCAACAGTTGATCTTGGGTTATGAGAAGTTGTTTTTTGCTCAATTGAAATTGCTGGAGATAATCCTTCAATTGAGTCAACATTAGGTTTTTCATTTCCTCCTAAAAATTGCCTTGCATAAGATGATAAAGATTCTAAATATCTTCTTTGACCTTCTGCATAAATAGTATCAAATGCTAAAGAAGATTTTCCAGATCCAGAAAGACCTGTAATCACAACAAATTTATTTTTTGGGATATTAATATCCAAATTTTTTAAATTATTTTCTTTTGCGCCTTTTACAATAATATAATCTCGAGAATTAATTGTTTTGTCCATAACACCTGCTCATAGTTTTTATCTTTATGTATTGCTTATAAATTATACATTTCAATTAACTTATTTTACTAAAAAAGATAAAAAAAATAAGTATTGCTACTTATTTTTTATGATTGCTTATTTATGTTTATTAATATGAGCTTCAAATTTTTCTAGCGGAAGATATCCTGAAAATCTTTCAGCTTCAACTCCATCTTTGAAAATGATTGTTGTTGGCACACTACTAATATTAAATTTTGCCATTAATGGTTTTGCTTCATCTTCATCAATATCAACTTCACCAAATAAAATATCTTCATATTTAATTGCAGCTTCTGAATAAATTGGTTTGAACATTTGACATGGACCACATCATTCTGCTGAGAATTTTAAGATTGAAATATTTGGATGAGATTCTAATTCACTTAGATTAGCACTTGTGATTATTTTTTTTGCCATTAAAAATCCTTCTATATTTCTTAGAAATATATAAACATTATAATATATTTTATATTAATAATAAATATTTAAGTTAATATAATTGAAAGAGGGAATATAAAAATTGATTGAAATATTAATAAGTAAAAATAAATATTTAAAAGCAAATGAAGTTAAGCAGATTAAGGAAATTACTAAAATAATTTCTCAAGAATTAAAAATTATTAATCCCACAATGATTGAATTATCAATTATTAATGAATTGGAAATGCAAGCACTTTGTTTAAAGTATTATCAAACAAAAAAGACCACAGATGTTTTGTCATTTAATAATGAATTTCAATTAGATGAAAAAACAATTCACCTTGGAGAAGTTTTTGTTAATTATGAACAAGTAAAAATTCAAGCACAATTATATGAGCATTCATATAAGAGAGAATTATTTTACTTAATCATTCATGGGATTTTACATTTATTAAAATATGACCATCAAAATCCAGAAGAAGAAAAGCAAATGAATGATTTACAAAATGCAATTCTTAAAATAGCAAAGATAGGAAAATAAAATGAAAACAGGATATATCTCAATTATTGGCAAACCAAATGTTGGTAAATCAACTTTGATTAATAACCTTGTTAATAAAAGGGTTTCTATTATTACAAATAAACCCCAAACAACAAGAAATAAAATTTATGGAACTTTTCTTGATGATGAAGCACAAATTGTTTTCATTGATACACCAGGATTACATAAAGCAAAAAACAAACTTGATTTATTTTTAAATTCAGAAGTGAAACATGCTCTTAAAAAAAGTGATCTGGCATTTTTTATTACAGATCCTACAAGAGATTTTGATGAAGAAGATTTTGAAATCACCCATCATATTGAAAGTTTTCATATCGAAACTGTTTTTTGTATTATTAGTAAAACTGATATTGCAACACCCGAAGAGATTAGTGATCGAGAAGCATTTATCAAAAAGCAATTTCCCCATTTTCAAATAGTGAAAATTGCTTCAATCAATAAAGAGCAAGTCTTAGAATTAATTAATTTAGCAAAACCTTATCTTGAAGATGTCAGTGATGAAATGCTTGAAGACATTGAATCACTTGAATATAGTGATCTTTTCCTTGTGAATGAAATTATCAGAGAAAAAATCCTTTTAAATTTTAAACAAGAAATCCCTTATAGTATTGCAGTGGTAACTGAAAGTATTAATTATAATCAAGAACAAAATATGACAAGAATTTATGCTAATATCATTGTTGAAAAAGAATCACAAAAACCAATTGTGATTGGTAAACAAGGTTCAATGATTAAAAAGATTGGAACACTTGCAAGAAAAGAATTATTAGAAATATTTGATTCAAAAATATATTTAGAGTTAAATGTGAAGGTCAAAAAGAATTGAAGAAATAACAATGACTTCATTATTGATTTTGGCTATAAAAAATAAATTAAATTCTATTTTGTCCCAAAGATTCGATCTCCAGCATCACCAAGACCTGGAATAATATAACCTTTTTCATTTAGTTTTTCATCTAAAGAAGCACCATAAATATCGACATCAGGGTGAATTGATGTTAGTTTTTCAACCCCTTCTGGAGAAGCAACTAGACATATAAAAATAATCTTTAAAGGTTTATACTTTGCTTTTAAAATATCAATTGCAGCAATTGCAGATCCAGCAGTTGCTAACATTGGATCTAATAAAAATGTGACAGATGAACCAATTGTTTTAGGCATTTTACAATAATATGTTTTAGCTTCTAATGATTCTTCATCACGATAAATCCCAATATGTCCAATTGAAGCAGTTGGAATTAATGACTTTAATCCATCAGACATTCCAAGACCAGCTCTTAAAATCGGAACAATAGCAATATTATTTTTTAATTTATATCCCTTTGTTTTACAAATGGGTGTTTCAATTTCAATTGTATTTAATTCAAAGTCTTTTGTTACTTCATAAGCCATTAATTGGGTAATCTCAAATAAGTTATCCCGAAATTTTGTAGACTCAGTGTCTTTTCTTCTAATTCTTGTTAATTTATCCAAAATTAACGGGTGATCTATAAATTTAACCATAATCTTTCCTTTATATTATTTTTATTATATTAATTCTTTTTTAAAAAAAAGATACAAAAGACTTTTAAACAAGTCTTTTGTATCATTCAACAACGTATGCTTCATTTATATCAGCTGGTAATTCTTCTCGGTTAGGGAATCGAATATATGTCCCTTTGATTGCTTTTTCATCAACAGCAACAAAACCGAACTTTGGATTTTTTAAACCGTTTTCAATTAATTTTAAATTTTTTGATTTATCAATAATTGAAACAACATCATTTAATTCAACAATTTTTGATGCAATATTACATTTTTTATTATTAACTAAAACATGACCATGATTAACTAATTGTCTTGCAGATCTTCTAGTTGGTGCAAAACCCATTCGAAAAACCATGTTATCTAATCGACTTTCTAAAACAATAAATAAATTTAATGTTAAAGGACCTTTCATACTTTGAGCAATTTTAAATAATCTTCGAAATTGTCTGTCATTTAAACCATATAGAAAAGCCATTTTTTGCTTTTCTTGTAATTGCTCACCATAACCAGATAATTTTCGAACATTGCTTCCATGTTGTCCTGGAGCACTTTTTCTTTTTTTATATTTTTGGAATTCACTATCATCTTCTAATAATGAAAATCCTAATCTTCTTGATTTTTTATGAATACTTCCTGTATATCTTGACATTTTATCCTCAATATCTTTGACATGATAAGACTAAATGCTCTTTTAAAGAAGATTATTAACTGATATTTTCAATTAATTCAGCTAACTTACTTATAAACCTAATGGTTAATAATCTTTCTAAGAAAATGCATTTATGCTGACATGCTATTATTAATAATATCATGATTTATAGAAAATAAAAGATATTCTTATGGCTTTAGATTAACTAAAGCATTATAAGCACATCCATATCAAGCAGCATCATTTCCATATTTTGATAAAATGATTTCTGCTTTTTTATAAAAGGTTGGGTTCTTATTAGCATAAAGTGAAGTTTTAATTAAATTTAATAAAGGTCTTCCAATTTGTGATGGTCCCCCTCCAATAATGACTACATCAGGATTAAAAGCAAAGATCATAACAGAAATATTATTAATTAAAGGAGTTAATGATTCACATAAAGCTTTCATGACATATGAGTCTTGCTTTTTAATTAATGGTAAAAGATCTTTGATTGCAAAATGATTTTCATTTTTAAAATATATTCTACCTAATCTACTATTTGGTTTAGCTTTAGCATATTTAATTAAATTTTTTGTAATTCCTGTAGCAGATGAAAGTGGTTCAATACAATTTCGATTACCACAATTACATTTTGTTTCAGTTTGCATGAAATTTCCATGTCCAAATTCTCCAGCAAATCCATTTGAACCCTCATAAATTTTTCCATCGATAATGATTGCTCCTCCAATTCCTGTTCCAATTGTATAGAACAAAGCATTTTGGTAATGGTTTTTTGCTTTTCAAAATTCGCCCATTGCTGCAGCATTAGCATCATTTGTTACAAAAACTGGTTTCTCAGTAAACCTTTGACATTCTTTGATGATATAAAAATCCTTATAATTTAAATTTCCAGCTAAAACAATTTTTTGTTCTTTTGATAAATAAATTCCAGGAACACAAATTGAAATTGCATCATATTGAAAATCAATATAATCATCAATAAAATCAAATAATCACTTTAATGAATTTCCTTTTTGGGATTTAATTGCATCATATTTCTTAATAAGAGTTTTTTCATTTGTGTCAACAACTGCAATTTTTGTTGTCATTCCACCAATATCAATTGTTAAAATATTCATAAATAATTCCTTATAAATGTCCTTAAATTAATTATACTTTTTTAAGATTATTTTTTTTCAAAATGATTTTACTTATTTTCAATCTCAAAAATTAAGTCCCTTAAATAAGCTGCTCTTTCATATTCTTGATTTTTAGCAGCATGTTTCATTTGACTTTTTAAATTATTAACTAATTTCATTTTTTCCTTACTTGACCTTTTTTTATCTTTATCAAAAGAGTTAATAATATTAAGATCAACTTTAGAAATATTTTCAATTGGTCTAATGATTGTTGTTGGTTCAATCTGATGTTTTAAATTATATTCTTCTTGGATTTTTCTTCTTCGATTAGTTTCTTTAATTGCATAGTCCATTGAATTAGTCATCACATCTGCAAACATGTAAACACATCCATTTTTATTTCTTGATGCTCTTCCAATTGTTTGAATTAATGATTTCGGATTTCGAAATAATCCTTCTTTATCTGCATCAAGAATAATCACACTAGCAACTTCAGGTAAATCTAACCCTTCTCTTAGAAGATTAATTCCAACAACAACATCAAAAACCCCTTTTCTTAATTGGTTTAAAATTGTAAATCGTTCAATTGTCTTAATTTCATTATGAAGAAATTGACACTTGATATTATTTTCCTTTAAGTAATTAGTTAATTCCTCTGCCATTCTAATCGTTAATACAGTAATTAAAACCCTCTCATTGTTTGCTTTTGCTTTCTTAATTAATTCAAGAACTTTAATGATTTGGTTTTCTGAGGGAAAAATTTCAATTCTTGGATCTAATAAACCAGTTGGTCTTACAATTTGTTCAACTAATGATGTGCTATCTTCAATTTCCCATTCATTAGGAGTTGCTGAAACATAAACTACTCGATCAGTTTTATTGTAAAATTCATCAAACTTCAATGGTCTATTATCCAAAGCTGATGGTAATCTAAAACCATAATCAATTAAGTTTTGCTTTCTTGATCGATCAGTGTTATACATTCCATGGATTTGGGGAATCATTAAATGTGATTCATCAACAATTAATAATCAATCCTTTCCAAAATAGTCAAATAAAGTATAAGGAGTTTCACCAGGTTTTCTTCTCTCTAAATACATTGCATAATTTTCAATTCCAGAACAATAACCTAATTCTTCTAATGAATCCATATCATGGTTTGTTCTTTCTTCAATTCTTTGAGCTTCGATTAATTGATTTTGGGATTTAAAAAAAGCAACCCTTTCTTTTAGTTCTTTTCTGATTTCACTTAAACAATCATTCAGAGTTGAATGATCTGAAACATACTCTTTTGCAGATGGTAGACTTAGAAGCTCATGTCTTTTTAAAACCTTTTTTGTTAATGGATCAACTTCAGTGATCTCTTCAATATCTTCGCCAAAAAAAGATAGCCTATATAAAAATTCATTTGTAAATGGAGGAGCAATTTCTAGAACATCTCCGTTAATTTTAAAAGTCCCAGATTTTTGATCTACATCATTTCTTTCATAATTTAATAAAACTAACTTCTTCTTAATATCAGAAAATTTAGTTTGGTCTTGTAAACTAACTATAATCCTGTTTTCTTTAAAAATTTCTGGAGAGGATGAAGCATAAATAGATGCAACTGAAGCAACCACAATTACATCATCTCTTTCAACTAGTGAATTTAAAGTAGAAACCCTTAATAATTCAATTTCACTATTAGTGACAGATGATTTTTCAATATAAGTATCACTTTTAACAACATAAGCTTCAGGTTGATAAAAATCGAAGTAGGAAACAAAATATTCAACACGATTATTAGGAAATAAATCTTTGAACTCTAAATATAATTGAGCAGCTAAAGTTTTATTAGGAGCTAAAACTAATGTTTTGCACTTCAACTCATTAATCACATTTGCAATTGTAAAGGTTTTTCCCGTTCCTGTTGCTCCTAAAAGCACCTGTCTTTTTTGACCTTTTGCAAAATTTTCACATAGTTTTTGAATAGCAACTGGCTGATCTCCCTTTGGAGTTTTATTAGTAACGATTTTGATTGAATCCAAAATTGACCTACTTTTTTTTGAAATATATTTTATATTATAGAAAAATTAAGTAAAATTTATATAGAGAGTTAAAAAATGAAAAATAAAATTAGTAATTTTCTTTTAAGTAATGAAAAAATAAAAATTATAAATTATGTAATTGTAAGTGATAACGATATCTCATATATTTCTGAAAAAAATAAAACAATATCAAAAGTCTTCAAGATAATTTATATTTTTTTAAATTTGCTTTTTGTCTTTGCAACCTTTTATCCTTATTTTATGTTGGTTCCAGAACAGAAAGAAAATTTGGTTAATTTAACATATGTCACAATTAGTGGGGTGACATCCTTTGTCTTTGTCATTGATTACTGTTTTCGATGGTTAACCTTCCCTTTTCGAAATCGAAAGCCAAATGTCTGATGATCGATTTTAAAATTTCCTATCACTGGGGTTTCAATCATCTTAATCTTGTCAACCATTCCAGTGATCCTATCTGCTTTCTTCTTAATTAATAATTCAGATGAGTATATCAATGTAGTTAATGTTTTGTTAATTTTTAGAATTGGAAGAATCTTATTATTATTAAATACTTTCTATGCCTTTAAAATTTTTGGGCAAATTATTGGAGAACAAAGAGTATTATTAATTAACTCTTTCTTCTTCTCAATTACTTCATTCTTGATTTTTGCAATTGTAATTTATAATGTAGAAGCTCCAGAAAATCCTAACATTAATAATTTCTGAGATGCATTCTATTTCACAATCATTACAGTTACAACCATTGGGTATGGTGATATCATGCCAGTGACCCAGATGGGAAGAAATGTGGTAATGCTTGTTGCAATCATTGGAGTGATTATCTTCTCAATTCCAACCGGAATTATTGCAGGGAGTGTCATCGAAGAAATTAAAAAGAAAAAACTAAGAGGTAAATAAAAAAACTATTTCAATGAAATAGTTTTTTTCTTTTTTAAAAATGGCGGATACTATGAGATTCGAACTCATGCGCCGATAAATCAACCTAACACCTTAGCAGGGTGCCCTCTTAACCACTTGAGTAAGTATCCTCATTACATTCATAAATATAGCATAAAAAATAATAAATTTTAATGAAAGTATGATTATTTAATTGATGGAATTTTAATTGTAACAGGCCCAAATGAATATCTCGTAATTGGTTTTGTTTTAAAAATACATTGATCAGAAATTCGAAAATCTAAAATAACAGTGTATTCATTTGGCTTTCCTGAATTAACTTTTGTTACTTCCCCTTTAAATTCTAGGGTAAGGTTTCTATCATTAGTAGAAAACATTGAAGCAAGTAGTTGTTCGCTAGATGGCTGACTAATTCAAGTTTCTAGAGCAGCTGCTGAATTTTCAATTCCTGATGCATTAATTCCATTTTGAAAAATAAGTCCTGCATTTTCATTTAATAATAATTCATCAAAAACAAATTTTTGTAAAATAATTAATGATTTTTCAACCTCAGGAGTGGGAGTAAAACCAGAATTGAATATGAAATTTAATTGATAGTCTGTACTAACTTTTAAACCAGAATAATCAATTACGAATTCTCCCTTTACTTCTTTGATCACCCCTGTTACACTTTCATTATTTTTATTAAAGAAGTTAAAATAATTATCCCAACTATCTTTAGGATCTCTATTAATAATATTAATTAGATTATCAATTTCATTAAAAGTATGAAGGTTTTTAATTTTTAATTCTAATTCAATCATTTTTGTTTTTTTATCAAATTTGGTAATTGTTGTTTTTAATTGATTTAAATAAATGGGATTGTAATATGTAAAAACAATTGGCACAGCAATCGTTGCAGCAAGTGACAAAAATAATATTGATGATAAAATCATGATAATGATTTTAGCTCTTCCATGGAATTTAAAAATACCTTGCTTAATTTTAATAGCACTTAAATCACGATCAATTTTTGGTGGTGATCCTGGAGAAAAATTTTGACTTTCATTTTCAAATGCTGGTTGCTCTAAATATTCTGAAGCAACATTTTGATTTGGATATTCTTGTTGATATGAAAGATCTTCTTCATAACCATTTAATGGTGGTAGCGCCCTTGTGTCAAGATTAGCTTTTTGATATTTTTCAGATTTCCTTTTGCTTAATTTCTCTTTTCTCATAAATACCTAATTCTTTATATAAATATATAAATAACTATCTTTTATTATATTTTATTTAAAATGAATTACTTTAAAAAGATTTAGTTTAAGATCGAATATATAATCCCTGTTCCGATAAGAAAAAGAATTGAAACAGTTAAAGTATCAATAATTGTTGTTAATAATGGTGAAGCCATTGCTGCTGGATCAATTTTAATTTTCATTGCTAATAAAGGTAAAAATGATCCAACAAATTTTGACAATAAAATTGCAAGAAATAAAGCGCAAGATATTCCAGCACAAATAATTAGGGTTGCAACATCAACTGAATAATTTGTTAAGATGTTCTCTCCCCCTGCATTTGTAAAGTGAATTGGAAAAATTTGATAATAAATAATTAACCTTACAAAGTTTACTGCAGCTAAAGATAAACCAATAACTAATGAAACAAGAAATTCCTTATAAAAGACTTTTCGATAGTCCTTAGTTTTAATTTCTCCTATGGATAAACTTCGAATAATTGTTGCAGCTGCTTGCGAACCTGCATTTCCTGATGTTCCAGAAATAACAGGAATAATTGGTACTAGAACAAAAGTTGAAAGTCCAGAAGAAATAATTGATCCACCCCAGTCTTGTAATCCTTCAAGAGCCATTGAAGTAAAACTTGAAACAATCATTAAAAGAATTAATCATACAACCCTTGATTTAACAATGTCTAAAACCCTTGTTCTAACATATGGTTTATCTAATTCATTAATCCCATACATTTTATAAATATCTTCTGTTGCTTCTTCATTTACTAGACTAATAATGTCACTATCATTAACAAAGCCAACTAAAACTTCTTCCTTATTAACAACTGGGATCATTCTTAATTCATATTTTTGGAAAAGAACAATCAGATCTTCAATGTCATCATTATTTTGGATGGTTACAAAGTTTTTGTTCATCATTTTCTTTAATTTTAATGACCTTTTCTTTTCAAGTAAAATGTCATAAATATGGATTTGGCCAATTAATTTTTCTTGATCATCAATAATATAAATCATTCCGTTTAATTCAATCTCATCCTTTTTTTCCTCAATAATCTTCACAGCCTTTGAGATGGTTAATTCTCCATTTAGTTTAACTTGTGAAGTATTCATAATGCTTCCAACTTCTCCTTCATCGTAAGTTGATAAAGAAATTAGTTTTTTTCTTACAGTCGAAGAAATTGCAACAATTACTTTTTTAAATTCGGGTTTTGGTAATTCATTAATTAATTCATAAATATCATCAATCTCAATATCATTAAAAATATCTTTAATTAATTTATTACTATCACTATTAATTACTTTAACTTTGTTTTCATAGGATAAGGAAATGAAAATTTCACCCAACCTAATATTGATTGAGCAAAATAAAAAGTATTTTAAAACTTCATAATCATTAATGTGTTCAATTGAATCAACTAAAAGGTTGATTGGTTTATTTTTAATAATTCTTTTTAAGTTTCGAGAATTTTTAATGTTATAAGCTTGAACAATTAATTTAGAAAGAGTAATTACCTCTTTTTCATATTTATTCATAATGCTTCCTTAAATGATTTTTATTTGGCTAAAATGATTTCAATAGCATCTCTTGTATCTGATTTATTATGAGGAAGGATGTGGAGTTGTCCTTTGATTGCATAACTAATATTTCCATTTGTTTCACTCACAACAAAAATAATTGCATCAGTTTTTTCACTTAAGCCAATAGCAGCTCGATGCCTTGCTCCATATTTTACATCAACAATATTCTTTGTCATTGGTAAATAACTCGAAATGGATACAATCTTACGATCTTTAATAATTACAGCACCATCATGCAAGGCAGATTTTTTATTAGAAAAAATTGACATTAAAAACTCTGGTGAGAATGTCCCATTAATTTCATAACCACTTTGCATATAATATGATAAGTCATTATTGTTTTCAATTACAATTAAAGCTCCAATTTTATGTTCACTTAATCGTAATAAAGTATTTAATAATGATTCTCGAAAATCATAATTTTGTCTTTCAATTAATTCATAGTTTTCATTTTTGTTTTTTGAACCAATATTTCTTTTTTTATATTCAGAAGAGTTTTTATAATTTTTAATAGTTAAAAATAAAATTACTATTACAAATAACAGTAAGATAATAAAGAATATAATAAAAATAATGTCTTGATTTACCATAAATATCCCTTATTCTCACACTATTTTTATTTTAATATAAAATAGAATATTATTTATATCATTTTGTGTTTTTGTAAGAAAATGTTTTAAAATCGAAAATAAGATTTGCACTTATTTTAATACTACTAGTTTCGATATATGGTGGAGATGATGGGAATTGAACCCATTTCCACAATTAAATTCATAGAAAATTCTACAGTTTAGTTTTATTAGGACTTAAATTAATATATAGAATAAAACAAATATATAAAAATCGTTGTTCTTAAATTTCACTTAGTTTCCAGAACATTAAACTAAGCTATCTACAAGAATAAGATTATAAGATTATAGAAGTCTTATAAAATTTTAAAATTTAGATTAAGCTAAATATGCGTAATTTAAATTTTGGTTTTGAATTGCATTGATTTCAAAAGCTGATAATTCAATGTCTTCATTTCTGTTGTTAGCATTTATTAAACACCTAGAGCTATAAGGGGCAAACCCCACTGCCTTTTAAAGTCCTTTAATCATGTCGAAGCCTTGACATCCCCATATGTATAAATATTATCAAAAATATTTTTTTCTAAATACCTATACATATAAATAATAATACAAGATAAATGATTTTAATAATATAATTAGTTTATATTGTTTTTAAGGAGAATTATGAAAACAAAATTAATTATAGATACTTCAACGATCACTTCTTCAAAAGGGTTACCTGAATTTGTGACAGTTGTTCCTCTAGCAATCATTGAAAATAATGCTGGAGTTGAAACTGTTTATGATGATGTTGAAACAATATCAATCGATAATATTAAAAATGGTTTAAGAGAAAATAAAACATATAAAACTTCCCAACCTAATTTAGCATACATTTATGATGCAATTGAAAAAGATTATCAAAAATATAACAGAATCATTATTAATCCAATTGCTTCAGGAATTTCAAGTACTTATAGTACAATCTTAGGAATTCTAAAAGAAGTTGACAAGGATAACAAAGTACTTCTATTAGATTCAAAACATTGTTCTTATCGAGGTTGAATGTATAATCAAACTTTATTTCAAATGATTAAGGATAATAAAAGCAATGATGAAATTCTTGCCTTTACTAAAGAATTTGAATCTAAACATGGTTTATTCTTCTTCTTAACAAACATTGATTTCTTAATCAAAGGCGGAAGGGTTTCAAACTTTAAAGGTTTTATTGCAAAAAAAATTGGATTAATTATTTCAATCTTTTGAATTGATGGAGGTTTAAAATCTCTTGGAAAAGATAAATCAATGACTAAGCTATTTGATAAATCAATCAAATTAGAATTAGGTCATAAGAAAAAACAAATTGAAGATATTTTTAAAGTTACTTATTATTACAATAAGAATGAAGATGAAGCTAAATTCTCATCTTTCCTAAAAGAGATTAAATCAAAATATCCCCACATTAAAATGGAATATGTTGATTATTCATTACCAAGTGCAATTTATGTACATACAGGTGATGGCGGAATTTATTTCGATATTTACTTTAAATAAAATAAAAAAATATTTAGGATTTCCTAAATATTTTTTTTAATTATATTTGAAACATTGAATAAATTTCACCATCTAAAATTTCTGCAAAATTAATATTAAAGATTGATAATAAATAAACATGTCCAACAATTTTACCCTTAGCTTTTTTTACTAAATTCTCGATTGCTTTAGAAGTCCCACCAGTTGCTATAATGTCATCAACAATGACAACCCTTTGGTTTGGTTTAATTGAATCCTCTTGCATCTCTAAAGCACTTGTTGCATATTCAAGATCATAAGTTTCTCGAAAAACTTTTCCAGGTAATTTACCATCTTTTCTAATCATCACAAATGGTTTATTTAACTCTAATGCTAAGGGAATTCCAAAAATGAATCCTCTAGCATCTGGGGCAACAATTACATCTGCATCTAATTTCTCTACAAATCGTGCCATTTCTCGAATGATGAATTTTAGTTTATCTGGTTCTTGTAAAATGGGTGAAATGTCTTTAAAGGTAATTCCCTTTGATGGAAAGTCTTCAAAGTCTCTTAATGTTTTTTTTATATCTTCAATTGTCATTTTTAACTCCTATAATTGATCCCCTCAATAATTTCTTCATCAACTGCATCAAATTTATATGCAGTGTTTGAAATATTGTCAAAGATAATGTTTTTAATATATTTTTGTCTGAAAATTAATATTTGGTAATATAAGTATGAATTTAGCAATAGGGTTAATGGAATACAAATTAATGAGGCAATTAAGATTGTTAAGAAAGTTCATACTAACGATGTTGAAATAAAGATCATTGAAATCCCGATACTTAAGGGAATAATGATTATTAAAGAAAATCATAAATGACTTAAATTCATGATGTTTCTTTGCAAGAATAATTTAATTTCTTCTGCATTAAAAACTTTTCTGCTTGTAAATCTTGATTTAATAATTGAAATTAAAGCAACAGATAAAATGTTTGTTAAAACGAAAATAAATGCCATTGCATAAATAAAATAACTTTCAATTTGAATAAAGAAGATATATTGTAAAGCTGCAGAGAAAAGGGTAATTAAAATGGTTGAAAGGAAAATTGGTAGAACTGCAAAAACTCCTAATCTAATAAATGCATAGATTGCAACAAATCCAGAAGCTGCAAGTAAAGATACTGTATTAATAGAAGCAATTTTATTCATAATTGATACATTCGATTCAGCAACAAATAGATCATTACTATTAATTCCAAATCCTGCTAAAGCATTAATAATTTCACTTTCTGAATAAAATGAAGAAGATTGAATTCATAAGAAATTATCAGTGCTAATTTTAATTGTTCAATTTCCTCCAATTGCATTAATCACTTCATTAACATTAACTCCTTGGTAAATGTATAAAGAAGTTCCTGATTTAAAATCTAGGGAATTGGGAATGCCAATTGTAAACAATAA
>JBOFHZ010000007.1:0-26623 GCA_051649885.1 Mycoplasmoidaceae bacterium
AATTATCAGTGCTAATTTTAATTGTTCAATTTCCTCCAATTGCATTAATCACTTCATTAACATTAACTCCTTGGTAAATGTATAAAGAAGTTCCTGATTTAAAATCTAGGGAATTGGGAATGCCAATTGTAAACAATAAGGTAATGACTGTTATGATCACACTAATGAAAATTCCAATCACCACTATAAAAGATCATTTTGATAACCCAAATGAAGAATTCATGATTTTAATAAACTTCGCTTCATCTTCTTTATGATTTCTAATCTTTTTTTCTATTCGGGAAAAATATAATTTTTTATTTCAAAATAATTTTGATTTTGAAAAACCATATTGGACAAAAATAAAGATAAAGAAAACGGAAATTAAAGAGGTTAGTGAAGTTAAAATTAATTCAAAACCAAAATCAATCATTTCTAAAGTTCCAAGAAGAGCAACAACAAGACCAATGATAATAGAAACAATATGAATATCTAAAATTGTTGCAATTGATTTATTAATGGAAATTCAACTTGAATCAAAGATTGATTTATTATCAATAATATTTTTCCTAATCCGTTCTAGAAAGATAATAACTGATGATAGGGTTAAAATTGTTCCAAGAATAATTGCTAAAAAACTTCCAAATGAAAAAGTTAATCCTAATAATCCAGAAAAGGCAATTGTAACGGTTGTAGTGAATGCAATTGATAGTGTTGCAATCAAGCCGGGTACTCGATAAATGATTGAAACAATGATTCCAATTGTTAATAAGATAATTCCACTTGCTAAGAATATTGATTCATAAGCGCTCAATCCAATAATTGAGTCTTTAATTAATGGAGGCAAAATATTTCCAGATCCATAGAAGCTTAATGGTTCAGTTTTATCGGGAATAATACTATTTCGATTAAAGGAAACAATTGGTGCAAATGATGAATAATCTTTAAAGAAAGTTAATAACTCCCAAGGAGATTTATTATTCCCATTTAGAAAAAGAAAATTAGGTAAAGTAATACTTTCATCAAATGGGATTTTAAATGTTCGAACCTCTTTTGGTCCTGCAATTGTTCCAGGAGGAGCTAATCTTGAATTCTTTGATCTTGACTCTTCTGAAATAGCAGAAAGTTCATGAGCTTCTGGAAATCACATGTGGTAGTTTTGATAAGTAATTTCACCAATAATATAATTTTTAACAATTGGCTGAATAGAAGCATCAAAGTTTCCTGTTGTTTTATCTTTAGATCCTGAAGTACTAGTACTATCAAATTGATTATAGAAATCTAGTACATTCTTCTTAGTGACTGCAACAGCTGCATCAGCAGAAGTTGCTGCAATATCACCTCATTTTTTTTCATCATCCGATAATGCTTCATATAAAAAACGAATATGGTTTAAATTATTCACCCCAGGAGGAGTTGTTCCTTCATATAATGATTGATCATATAAAGTAATTGGTAATAATCCTTCATTTCCTAACCGAATATATTCTTGATGGTTCTTTGCATTATTTCAATATGCAACAGATTTAACATAATTTAATCTTTGAACAAGTTTGTCTAAATCATTAAAAACAAATCATTTGTAATTAGAACCTGAAGTACTAGGGTCATTTAATCCTGCTTTATAATCCATAAACTGTTCAATATTAACAGCATTATCAATTCTAAATTCAACTCCTTCAAGATCAAGTGATGAATTAATTTCAGATTCTTTTATTGTTTCTGAAACTTTTCCATTTTCAACATTCAACCCTAAAGTATTAATTAAAATCTCATTATTCTTTGGATTATTTTGGGGAGTTAAATTTTTGTCATAAGGAATAATTTCAACAAAATTATTAGCAGTATTATCATTAATAACACGCATTGGATCTTGTTTAACATCTTCAAACTGAAGAAAAGAAACATCTTTAATGTTGTATAAATTTGTAAAAATTCAGCCAACATATGCTGGTTGAGATGATGGAGACAAAACTTCTTTTTCTTTAATTGAATATTGAACTCCATTATTGTAAATTTTCTTTGTGAATAATCAATTTTCAAATGAACTTGCAACCTTTTTTAATCTAGCTTCACTAGATTGTAAAGAATTATCATTACTTCCAGCAAGGTTTTTATTTTCTGGATTAACTTCTAAATCCACTTCATATTTGATGTTATATGTATCACCAAATTCCCCATTATTATTGTTTGTTTTAACAAAATAATCTATACTAAAAAAAATAGAAATAATTGAAGTTATTATAATCCCAATTATTAAAAAGAATTTGAAAAAGATTGATAAAAAGCGCCTATTCTTAATTCAAGAAGAATTCTTCAAATTATCCTTAAGCTTATTTTTTATTTTCATAACAAAACTATTATACTATAATTGATTAAATAGGAGTAAGAAAATATGAGTTCAATTGAATTAGTTTGAAACGATTTCCTATCTTCTTTAAAGGGCCAGAGATTTCCAAGAAGAGATTTAGAAAGAATCATTAAAGCATGAAACTTTTGTAAATTAAAACATGGTAACCAGTTAAGAAAAAGCGGACAATTGTACATCATCCATCCTTTGCTTACATCAAAGTATCTTTTTGAATGAAAAATGGATGCAAATTCAATTATTGCTGGATTATTACATGACGTGCTTGAAGATACTAATACTTCAGAAAAAGAAATTGAAGAACTATTTGGAAGTGACGTTTTAAGTTTGGTTTCAGGTGTAACAAAGGTTTCTACTATTTCTAATGAAAATCGATCAGGAGAGATAAAAAGAATTTTTGATAATGATGAATCACTAATGAAAATCCTTTTATCAATTTCATCAGATATTAGAATCATCACAATTAAGTTAGCAGATCGATTACATAATATGAGTACAATCCGTTATTTAAATCCAGATAAGCAAAAAAGCATTGCTAAAGAAACTTTTGATATTTATGCAAACATCGCAGGAAGAATTGGGATGTATGATTTAAAAACAAAATTACTAGATTTATCTTTTTCAATTCTTTATCCAAATGAGTTTTTAAAAACAGAAAAATACATTGAATATTTCTTAGAAAAAACAAAAAAGAAGGTTGATGAATTTAATATAAACCTTATCAAATTGTTAAAAAATAATAATATTGACATTGAATTAAAAACCAGAATTAAGGGGGTTTATTCAACTAACAAAAAAATGCAGTCTGAAAACATTGCTGTTAAAGATATTTATGATATTTATGCTTCAAGAATTATAGTTAAGGGAAATGAATTAGATTGCTATAAAATTTTAGGAATTGTGCATTTAAATTACACATCCTTGCCTAAAAGATTTAAAGATTACATTTCTAAACCAAAGCTTAATTTGTATCAATCATTACACACAATTATTCTTTATGAAGGAATCTATATTGAATTACAAATTAGAAATCGAGAAATGGATGATATTGCAATTTATGGACTTGCTGCTCACTGAAAATATAAAGAGAATAAACAATCAAGCCAAGAAGTTATTACTACTATTGTTAAACAAGTTGAAACGATTAAGAAGGATGAAAGTTCAAAACAAGATAATTTAACTACTATTTCAAAAAATAAATTCTTTGATGTTTTAGTTTTAAATGATAATAAATGATACATTGCTGATGAGACTCAATCAATTTTAGATATTGCATATAAGGTTAATTCACGGGATTTTTTAAGAATATCATCAATTACAAGAGATTATAAAAGAAGTGAATTATCAAGAAAAGTAAAACCTGGAAGCATTATTGAAATTAATTATTCAAGTAAAATCAAGGCAACACCTGATTGAATTGATTGATGTTCATTAGTTGAAGCAAAAGATACAATCAATTCATACTTTTTAGAAATTAAAAATGAAAATGATAAAATCATTGAAGACTTTATCATGAAGGTTAGATTAAAACTAAAAAATGAATGTGCAACTGAAGATGAAATTAGAGCAAGGGTGATTAGTTTAGGATTTAAATCCCTATCTGATTTTATTAATTTTCTTGTCGCTAAAAAAATTAATTTTTTAAATCCTGATATTACAAATTTTTGTTTAAATACTAAATATAAATGAAAAATTTCTCAATCCTCAAAACGAATTCGGGATTTTTATCAAGAATCTCAAAAGAAATCAAATTTTTATTTTAAAGAATTAGATGGGGTTTTTTATAAAAGGGTAAGTTATCCCAAATGTTGTTCAAAAGCCCCTGGGATTGAATGTGTTGGAATTCTTGAGAAAATGCTCCTAGTAGTTCATAAATATAATTGTCCTGATATTCCTAAAAACAGGAAACAAATTGTGCTTCATTGAGATCAGGAGAAATTAAAAAATGATGACAAGATATTTAATTGTAGTGTGGCATTTGAAATTCATAAAAACATCTCCAATAAAATCTTAAATTCAATTATTGATTTTGGGTTTAAAATTGTTGAATTAAAAACAAAGCAAATCTCAAATGAAAAAATTGAATTAATCACTACATTAAATATTTTAAATTTAGAGCAAGTTCAATTTCTAATCGATGAAATTAAGATTAAATACTTAGTTCCTAATATTCGAATTATTTAATTAGTTTTTTTATTTTTTCCTGAAAGATTTTTGAACAAATATTTGGATTAGCTTGACCATTAGTATCTTTCATAATCATCCCTATAAAAAATTTTTCAACTCTTTCAGGTCGATCATTAAATTGATCAATCATTTTTTGATTAGTTTTTAAATGTCTTTCTAGAATTTCTTCAATGATTTTTGGATCATTAATTTGCACAAATTTTAATTCCTTAATAATTTCATTAATATCTTTATTTTCTTCAATTAAGTATTTAATGATTTCTTTTGCCTGCTTTGCATTAATTTCTTCATTTTTAATTTTTAATATTAATGCAGTAAGATTATCAATTCAAAATTGAGAAATATCTTCAATTTTGCATTCTGTTTTTTTCAAGACTCCCATAAATTCAAGAAATAATCATTTATAAACTTCTTTTACATCTCTACATTTTTGATTTATATCATTAAAGGTTTTAAATAATGAGTATTCATTTAAAAGGTGCTCAATCATGCTAGGTGTTGCTCCATCTTTCAAAAGTTTGGCTTTAATGCTATCTAAATCAATATAGTATTTTTTAATAGCATCATCAATGAAGTTTTGGTCAAAACGAATATTAATAATATTTGGTTCTACCATATAACGATAATCAATATTAGTTGTTTTTTGACGCATAAATTCTGTTTGATTATTTTTATCATTAAATCTTCTTGTTTCATATTCTAATGGAATATTATTTAAAATTGATTGGTACTGTCTATTTGCTTCATAAGCAATTGCTAATTCTACATTAGCAATTGAATTAATATTTTTAATTTCAATTCTTGTTCCAAGGGCTTGTGATCCAATTGGAGCAATTGAAATATTAATGTCTGCCCGTAAAGATCCATCTTCCATTTTCCCATCTGAAATTGAATTAAATTGTAAGATCCTTCTTAATGTTTTAAGAAATTCTGCAGCTTCTTTTCCTGAATTAATATTTGGTTTAGTCACAATTTCAATTAGGGGAATCCCTGCTCGGTTATAATCTAAAAATAATCCACCATCTGTTTTAATTTGTTTAGCAGTGTCTTCTTCAATGTGAATTCTTTCAATTTCAATTCTCTTTATTTCTTGATCAACTTCAATTTCAAGAAAACCATTCTTTCCAATTGGAAAAAAATGTTGTGTGATTTGATAACCCTTTGGTAAATCTTGATAGAAATAGTTCTTTCGATCAAATCGAAGATCTTTATCTAATTCCATATTTAATGCTTTAGCTAAAACAATTGCTTTTCTTACTACTTCAGCATTTGGCGCAGGCATGATTCCAGGAAGACCTAAATCAATTTCATTAATATCTATATTTGGCTCTAGACTTCTTGCATTTTTTGAAGAAGAAAACATCTTTGACTGGGTCGTAATTGCAACATGAACTTCAATTCCGATTGTGATTAAATAATTAAACATTGTTTTTCTCCTTTAAATCAGAGCAAATTTGTTTTGCAAATGCTAATAATTCAACATCACTGTTAATTTTTCCCATAATATTAATTCCAATTGGTAAACTATTAATTTTCCCCATTGGTAAAGTAATTGAAGGATAGCCTCCAAAATTAGCAACTTGTAAGTAGTAATCAGCATTTTTATCTGTTTGCTTTTTATTTATAATATCTTCTACTAAAGGAGCAATATGACTAGCTCCTAAAGAAATGATAAAATCTTGTTTTTTTAGAATTTCATTTGCTTTATTAATAATTAAAGTTCTTCCTTTTTTTGATTTAAGAAAAAGCTCTTCATAATTTTCTTCTGAAGTACAAAAAGCTCCAATAACAAATCTTCTTTTAAGTTCTTTACCAAAAAATTCTGTTCTGTTTTTAGTTGCAATTTCTTCAAAATTCTTTCCACCAAGATTTTTTCCAAAAGTAATTCCTGTCATATTTTGATAACAACTCACAGCCTCAGAATATGAAATTATTTTATAAATAGAAGGGATTAAATTTAAGATTTCTTTTCCATAAGTTGTTTTTGTTATTTCAAGATCTTTAATTTTAGCTAATGAATCATAAAATAATTTGATATAAGGTTGATCAAGATCACTTAAAAGATCTTCTAAAATAGCAACTTTTATTTTCTTAAATTTTTGAGGCTTTTTAAAATCAAGTTGAATATCTTGACAGCTAAAATCTTTATGATCTTTCTTTGCGATTACTTCCAGCACATTTTGAATAATTGCAACATCTTTTGCAAATAGTCCCACATGATCAAAAGAAGGAGCATAAGGTAAAACTCCATAACGACTAATTAATCCATATGTTGGTTTATAACCAATTACCCCTAAAAAGCTAGCTGGCCTTCTTATTGAATCACCAGTATCTGTCCCTAATGCAAAATCACATGCATCAATTGCAACTGCTACTGCACTTCCAGAAGAAGATCCTCCACTAATTCTTTTTGCATCAAAAGGATTAAGTACAAGCCCATTAAATGAATATGTTCCAGTTCCTCCTAGTCCAAATTCATCTAAATTAGTTTTAATTAATGGAATTGCTCCAGCTTCATTTAATAGATCAATCACAGTAGCATTATAAGGAGCAACATAATCCTCAAGAAATTTTGATCCCCCAGTTGTAATTGTTCCTTGCACTGAAAAGTTATCTTTAATTGCATAACAAAGATGAGCTAATTTTCCTTTTGGATTAACTTGAATTTGTTTTTCATTAATTTCTGAAATATAAAAATTTAACTCTCTGTTAGTTTTAATAACTTCTTTAAATGAAGCAATTCTTTCTTTCATTTTATTTCTCCTTAATTTGTTTATGAACTCATTTATTATTTGTTTTAAGAAATTCATATATATATTTAAGAACAAAATTAATTTTCATCACTCTAAAATCATTATGTTGTAAAATATAAGTTATAGCTTTTAAATGATTATAATATGAGACTTTTTCACATGATATTATAATAAATCATATACTCAATTTTGATTTTGAAAGCTTTGTAATTTCTTTTTGATTATTATACTAATTAATTCTATTTTATTTTTCTAATTCTATAATTAAATCTTGATAATCACTAAAATAGTTTTGTAAATCTTGTAAATTTTCAATATGTCATATTAGAGGGTTATGTCCATTATTAAAAATTTATTTTGTTCTTTTATAGAATTAATTATCTGAATGTAGAAACTCCAACATAAGTTCCAATTAAAATTGCTCCTGACACAACTCAACCAAATGCTAATAATGATTCTTTTAATTTCATTTTATTCACACTTTCCTAGGATTGTATCAAGGATATAATTTAAGATAAATCTAAATAATTAACAAGATCTATTAAAGATAATCTGTCACTAAAAATTAGTATCCTAATCTTTTTTTGTCTTATTATGATAAATTTGACTAATTATTTTCATATATTTCATTCTTTAATTTTAAATATTCTTCATAATAATTAAATACAGTTCTATTTTTTCAACCCATAGTAGATCGAAAATCTCATATATTATCAGTGTTAGGTACAAACTCTTCGTATAATTTAATATTAACTCATATGTTTTCTGGGGTAATAAAATACATTTTTTCCACTTGGTTGAGCTTTATAATTTTAGGATTACTTCAACCATTATTATCATATTTACCATTTAAAATTAAACTATCTAATTCATTATATCTTTTTAATTTTTTTGCTTGCAATTCCTTATTGTATTCTTTCTCTGCGTATTTAATGATATTTTCTTTATCTTTAATGATATTAGACATCGAAACTCCTACAGAAGTCCCAACAACAATTGTTCCTAAAGCAACTCCACCAAATGCTAATAATAATTCTCTTAATTTCATTTTATTTATCCTTTCTTAAGATTAAATTAGGAATAATCGTTCCAAAAAAGATAAAATTCTTAACAAGATATACCAATGATAATATAGTACTAAAAGTTATTATTTTAATCTCTTTATTTTTTAACGATAGACTGAATTAATTAATTCCATTTTAATATCCCTAATTCCTTTCTTAAAAATTCAAATCTTAATCAATCTTGATAAAATGAATTTGTTTTGTCTCCATCAACTGCTATAATGTCTCCTGTTTTTGCAACATAATACATTTTGGTTTGAATATCATTAATTTCTAATCTACCCGCATATATATTAGGTATCTCTGTTGATGTTATCATTGACATTGTCTTTATTGACCTTAAGGATAAAGATACAAAATAATAATTAGTTATATTATCTTGTTCTACTAATTCATACTTGTTTCTATCTAAATTTACAAATTCTTTAAATTCCTCATAATTGGGTTTAGGTGTTTCACTACAACTAACTAATGGAATTGTAATTGCTACTCCCATTACTGGAATTGCAAGTAGGTTTAATAATTTAATAACTTTCATTTTATTTAACCTTAATATATTTTTGATCTCATTTATCGTTTGCTTTAAATAAATCCATTTCAGTTTTTGATGCAACCTTAACTTCATCATTTCTTAAGTTATTGATATTATCAAAAATATAATTAGTTGGCTCTAAATGATCACAATTTAATTTATAAAAATCGTTAAGTCCTAAAATGACTTCATCTAATTCTTTAATTAAAATATCAATTTCATCATCACTTAAAGCAATTAAAAGATTTTTTGCGTAATTATCAATTTTAGCCTTTGAATTATATTTATTTCTAATTTTCATATTCTTTCCTAGTAATTTATTAATGGTACTTTTAAATCTTCAACAATATCATTCTCATATTCATAACCAATCAGCGGATAAACAATCTTATAAATTGGTCAAACAATGATAGTATTTGCAAAGACTAAAGGAATAAATAATAATCCCCTAATGGCAATTCATTGTGGATAACCTAAAGTTGAAAGATCAACATCAAAAACTGGAAGCATGAAGAGGTTAACAAAGATTTCTGAAATAAAAACTAATGAAACAACTGGACAAAATGACATAAATTGATCCTTAATCAATTTCTTTGTTGATCTCTTTGATGCAAAGAATAAAGTCATAATTAAAATAATTCCAAGTGTTGCAGTTGCACAAATCATTAGAATAATATGTCAAATTTTAATTTCAATATCATAAGATAAAAGTGAAATAGTTAAAGTAAAATTATATGCCCCTTCTTGAAAGAAGGCAAAATACATACTAATGAAAAAAGAAACTAAAATAATTGAAAGCGAAGAATATAAAGCAAATTTTCATTCTTTTCTTTTTGAAAAATTTACTAAACTTCTAATCAATCCTCCAAGTAACCCATAAGTGATTGCTCCAATGAAATATCCATAGTGAAAAACACCAGCTGTTAAAGCAATTGTTAATAAATCTGTTGCTCCTCCAATGAACATTCCAATAAATGGTCCAAATAGCAAACCTCCAATTTTAATTAAAATCCCTTCAAGGGTAATTCTTGTTCCTGGAAAGGCTCTGAAAACTACCGCAAGTAAATTAGAGGTAATGATTGTCAAAAGTAATAAAATAACAATTGATAAAGCAATCACCATTGCAATGTATGAAATTCCTTTGATATTAGTTCTTGGCATAATATAATATCTTTTTTTATATCGAAAACGATAATAAACTTTTTTAATGATTGTTATAAAAATAATGACTGATAAAAAAGATAAGAAAATCATTACCATATCAAATGAAGTCATGCCACTGAAATTGTCCATATGTGTGATTATCCTTTCTTATCATTCAATTAACTTTTGATTCATCTCAATTAATTTTGTATTTGTTTTTGAAAATATTTTTGATCCGAAAAATCCTCTATAAGCACTTAATCCTGAAGGATGAAAACTAAAGATGATATTATCCTTATTAGAAATGAATTGCTCGTATTTTTTAGCATGGTTTCCTAACAAAATAAAAATTGTTTTTGGGTGATTAAAATTTACATATTTAATTATATCATTTATTAAACTTTCTCAACCTATTTTACTATGTGATAAAGGCTTGCTTGCTTCAACTGTTAATGAAGTATTTAAAAATAAAATCCCCTGCCCTGCTCAATCAGAAAGATCAGGATTTGTTCTCTCAATTTTAAGATCATTTGCTAATTCTTTAAAAATATTTTTTAGTGATGAAGGGGTTCTCATATGAGTAGGAACAGAAAAAGCTAATCCCATTGCTTGATTTTCACCATGATATGGGTCTTGACCAAGAAAAACTACCTTAAGATCTTCAACATTAAAAAAATTAAAGCAATTAAAAATCAACTCCTTTTTTGGATAAATTATTTTATGCTCATATTCTTTTTCTATAGCATTTAAAAATACTTGGTGTTTACTACAAATTTCTGCAACAACTTGATCTCAATTAGTTTTAATAAAATATTGATTCATTAAATAACAGCTGATCCTTGAATCCCATTAATAAAATTCTTGTAGTCTGAAGCAATCACTGGATTAACTTCTTTTAATCATTTACTAAAATTTTCTAAAGCATCTTTAATTTCAAATTTTGTTCCACTTGCTGAATTACCCATATGATAATTTGTAGTTGTTTTTACCTTCATTGTTTTTGGGTCAAATTTTTGCCCAATCTCAATTAAAACTTTATCATCATCAGATTTAACAACTTCATAAATCACTTCACTATAGAAATTAAATTTGATTGTGTAATTATCTTTTAAGACTGTATCTTTTGGTAAAGTATCTTTATAAAAATCTCTAATAAATTTTTTAGCATTAGCTAAATCAGTTTTACTACCATTTGTAATATCAAAATAAGAAAAATCTAATTCAATTCCAGAAATGGAAACTGTAGCTTTTTGATTAATATCTGTAATTAAATCATCCTTTTCAATTTTAGGAATATCTCCATTTAGAACCATTCGCATTTTGTATGGAGAGGTTTTGAATTTTAGAGTTGAATTATTATAAATTGGTGCTCCCGAATTTCATGCATTTGAAATTACATAATTTCATGATGGATCACGATCAACTATTCCTTCTGATAAATAATTAGAATGATTTGTTTTAGCATCAATATCAATTGCAGTAATTGCTAAGCTATAAGCTGGACCTAGAATATTTGCTCAATATCTATCAATTGTTAGATTTTCTTTAGGATCAACTTCTTTATCATCTTTATAAAAAATTGGTTTTCCTTTTGGAGTTGGGAAAAGAGAATAACCTGTTAAAAAAGTGTTTGTTCCAGTTTTTTCTAAAATAATTTTTGGAGGAGTTTGAGAATAATTAGCTCCTGAACATGAACTTAAAAAGATCATTGGAATTACTGCAATTCCAATTAATCCAAGTCCTAATAAATATTTTTTAATAATTCTTTTTTTCATATTTTTTCCAAATTCTATTTGAATATTTCCATATATTTACCAATTGGTTTTTCAAAAAGTAAATCAATGATAGCAGTTGATCCATTTCGATGCTTTGCTATTATATATTCTACCACAACCGAATCTTTTCAATTAGTAGAACTTTTTTCTAATTCATTATCTTCTTTATAACTTAGAAAAGAAACAATATCTGCATCCTGTTCAATTGCCCCAGATTCTCGAAGGTCTGATAAGATAGGTCTTTTATTTTCGCTTCTTCTTTCTTCAATTTTCCTTGATAATTGAGAAATTGCAATAATTGGAACTTTATATTGTCTGGCTAAACTTTTTAATGTTCTTGAAATATTTGAAACTTCTTGTTGTCGGTTAACCTGAGCATTTTTAGCATGATCACTTTTTAATAATTGTAAATAGTCAATAATAATTAATTTAACTTCCTTATTATTAGAAATTTGCTTTAATTTTGATTGAATATCCATAATTGATAAACTACTACTATCATCAATATAAATTGGGTATGAATTTAATGAAGAAATAGCTTGGGTAATTGAAAGTTCTTGCATTGAATCTCACTTTCCTCTTTTAATAACTGAGATATCCACTGAAGATTCCATAGATAGCATTCTTTCACAAAGTTGTAAATTTCCCATTTCCATTGAAAACATCAAAACAATTCTTTGTTTTTCATCAGGGGTTTTTTGAGAATTATAACTTAATAAATCCTTTGCACTATTTAATAAGAAATTTAAACAAATAGCTGTTTTACCAATTCCTGGTCTTGCAGCTAAAATAATTAAATCTTCTGGTTGAAAACCATTAGTAATTTTATCTAAATTATAAAAACCTGATGGAGTTCCTGTTAATCCAGATTTACCTTTTGTAATTTCAATTTTTTGCTGAAATTGAAGAAGAATATTAGCAATGTTTTCAATATTTTTAGAAGTTCTACTATTTGTGATATTTAAAAATTCCTTTTCTAGATTCCATAGAATTTCTCCAGAATTAATAACATCCATATTGACATTTTGGAGTTCTTTTCCAAAAGCTTTTAGTCTTCTAATAATTGAACTATTTTGAATTATCTCAACATATGATTTAATTCCTTGATCATAAGTGTATTTATTTGAAATAATCATAATGTAATTAGCATAGTCATCAAATTGAAAATCTTTGTTAGAGTCTATGAAACTAATTAATGATAGGGTTTCAAAATGTTTTTGTTCTTTTCGTAGTTCAATTGAAGCAGCAAAAATCTGTTTATTGTTATAAACTGAAAAATCACTAGGAGTTAATGTCAAAAATATTGTTTCAGATTCTTTATCGGAATTTAATATTGCAGATAATAAAATTGATTCTAATTCTTCAATTGTTTTATGAATCCCGTTTTGCATAAATTCTCCTTCGATCTTAAATGATAGTATAGCTAAAAGATTAATACTAAAATCTATTATAATTTATTATATTAAATAATAAAAGATATTATAATTAATTAGAAAAAGAGAAATTTATGTCAAGAATTGGATGACCATCAAAATTTTATTTAAAAGACATTATTGAAGCTCAAGAATGAGATCTTCAAGAATTAGCAATTGAAGCAGGAATCCAAATTGATGAGTTGGAGCAATTTCTCAATGAAACTCATGAAAGCTATGTTGATCAAGAACTTGATGCAAAACTTTGCAAAGCAACTAATCAACCCCTTGGTTATTTTTTAAAGATTGATGAAGAGTATAAAAAAAATAATAAATAAATAATTTATTATTTTTTATCATTTAATAATTCAAAGAAGGCCGAAATTAAATTCTTTGGTTCAACATAACCACTTAAAACATTACAAATGGCTTTAAATGCAGGCAAATCATTTCTTTTAATAATATCTTGATTAACAATTTTATAAAGGGTTAAACCTTCAACAGTAATATCACTTAGTAGTTTTTTAGCTTGTCGAATTTTCGTTTTTTTATCAGTATTTAAACTTACACGATAGAAGTTTTTTCCATAAGTAAAATTCCTTGATTTTGAAGAAGTACAAGTTAAGTAAATATCTCCAATCCCACAGTATTCTAAAATTGTTTCTGGTTTACCTCCTTTAGCAACTGCAATCTTACTAATCTCTTTAACTCCTTGAGCAAAGATCGAAGCAATGGTATTGGGAGATTTGTTTTCTTCTCATGCAATTCCCATTCCAATTGCTAATAGGTTTTTAAAAGCTGCAATTGTTTCAGATCCTAATTCATCATCGCAAAAAGCAATTCTAAAATAAGGAACATCAAAGATTTCCTTGACTTTTTTAGCAATCTTTGGATCATTAGCAACAACATTAACTGAAGTTGGTGCATTATGAAACACATCAATTGCAAATGATGGGCCAATTAAAGACGCAACTCCAATTGCTTTCTTATTCATAATTTTACTAATAGTAAATGATCATGGTTTTTTTGTATTAGGATCTAGTCCTTTTACTAAGTTAATAAAAATAGCTGGAGTTTTAACTTTCTTTTTGATATCATATAAAGCATTTTTTAAAAAATTAGATGGAATTGCTAAGATCACATAGTGAGCCTCTTTTAATGCAACATCTAAATCATTAGTTGCTCTAATGATTGTATTTATTTTACGATTTGCAAAATAAGCTTTATTCATGCCATTTTTATTAATGTCATTAATTTCTTTTTTAGCAATTCCATACATTGTCACATTATTGCCACTTTCAGAAAGAACTTTTCCAATGGCAGTGCCTCATGCACCAGTTCCAATAATTGTAATATTTTTGATTTCATTGATACTTTTAACCATGATCTTATTCCCTTATTCTTGAATTTTTACTTTTGAAGTATAGTGTTATAGGAATGTTATCAAATCCAAAACTTTCCCGAATGACATTTTCTAGATATCTTGCATAACTGAAATGTAAAAATTTAGGGTTATTACAAAACAATACAAAAGTGGGAATTTGTCCTTCAACCTGAGTCACATAATTAATCTTCAATCTTCCTCCCTCATTTGATGGGGGATTGTTCATCATTTGTGATTTACCAATAATTTCTGTTAGGACAGTTGGGGAAATTTTCTTTTTCAAATTACTTCTTATTTTCTCTATCTCCTTAAAAATAATTTTAACCCTTTTATTGCTTTTCGCACTAACAAAAATAATTGGTGATCAAGATAAAAATTTAAAACGCATTCTAATCTTTTTTTCATATGTATTAATTGTGTAGGTATCTTTTTGAACTAGATCTCATTTATTAACAACTATGATTGATGGAATATTAGCTGCAAAAATTTTTCCTCCAATGACTTCATCAAGTTCTGAAAATTCCTGTGATGCATCTAATACTAAAAGGATCGCTTTTGCTCTTTTAATTGATTGATCAACTCTTTGAAGTGAATATTTTTCAATATCTTCTTTGATTTTTCCCTTTCTTCTAATACCAGCTGTGTCAATGATTGTATACTTCTGCTTATCAAATTCAAAATCAGAATCAATCGCATCTCTTGTAGTGCCTGCAATTGGCGAAGTAATTACTCTTTCCTTATTTAAAATAGCATTCACTAAAGACGATTTTCCAACATTAGGCTTTCCAATAATTGCAATTGGAAAAGAATCATTCTTAACTTCTAATTTCGCTTCAAATTTTGAAGAAATGATTTCATCAAGTAAATCTCCAATTCCAATTCCATGAGCAGATGAAATAAAATGGGGTTGTCCAAATCCTAATTGGTAAAATTCATTAAGATTTTTTTCTTTTTTTCCATCACTTTTATTAACTACTAAAATGATATTTTTATTTTTAACTTTTCTTAAGAGCTTTGCAATATAAAGATCATCTTTATCAATTCCTTCTTTATTAGAAACTAAAAAAATGATTGTGTCAGCTTCTTTAATTGCAAAGTCAACATGAAGATGAATATTTTCCTTGAAATCAAAATCAGCAATTGTTAGTCCTCCTGTATCAATCAAAATAAATTGTTTTGTTAATCATTCTGCATTTGCATAAATTCGATCTCTTGTAACTCCTGGAGTGTCATCAACAATTGCCTTATTGTTTTTAATGATTCTATTAAATAATGTTGATTTACCAACATTTGGTTTTCCTACTATAGCTATTCTTTGCATTTTAAAAACTCATCTATATATTTTTGCATTTCTTTAACTACTTGTGCAATTGTTTTATTATCAGTGTCAATCAAGATCGCATCTGAAGCTTTCTTCAAAGGAGCATTTTTTCTTTTTTTATCACGTAAATCTCTTAAAAAAATTTCTTTTGTTAAACTTAGATAAGAAGGAGTCTCTTGTTGATTTTCAAAATCTTTTTTTCTTCGATTTACTCTTTCATGCAGACTTGCAGTTAAAAAAAATTTTAATTGAGCATCTGGAAAGACAACTGTTCCAATATCTCTTCCATCCATGATTATGCTTTTATTATTGGCTTCTTCTCTTATCAAGGAATTAACAAATAATCTCACAATATCAAGTTTAGAAAATTTACTTGCTAATGAAGCATTTTCACTTGTAAAAAGTTCTTTATCAATTAAATGACCATTGATTGAAACTTGTCCATTAATCAAAATAATTTTTGCATTTGATAAAACTTCTTCAATGGCTTTTTCATCATTAGCATTTTGCTTACTTAAAAGATATGCACATGCTCGATAAAATATTCCAGAATTTAAAAAAGCAATCTTATTATCATTTGCAATAATTTTAGAAATGGTTGATTTTCCAGAACCAGCTGGACCATCGACAGCAATTTTATATAGCATGATTAACTCCACCTAAAATAATAAATAAAATTGCTAGCAATACAAGAGAAATAAATAAAAATGATGAAACTATAAAAATAATTTTTATTTTTTTAGAATTTGGGTTTTTATTATTGTAATTTCTGATATCAGGAATAAAAGATTCTTCTGATCTAATTTTTTTACATTCAACCAACATTTCATCAATGTGATTGTTTAAATCCTTAATATCTCTTTTATAGTTTTCTTGATTCCTATTTTTAATTTGAATCTTTTCTCTAATTTTCATCAATTCATTATAATTAATATCACTTTCAATAAAAGAATTAATTAATTTGCCATAATCTTCTTTATTGGCAATACTAATTTCTTTTGTTGGTTCTTGTGATAAAGATAAGATTTTAGAAATTTCATGAAGATCATAAAAAGAAATAATTTCCTTTAAGGGTTTTAAATAATTTTGTCACTCATCATCATAAACAATATCAACACTAAATAAGTCAACTTCTTCAACTTCGATCAGAGATTTATTAATATTAGATAACTTGTTTTCAAGTTTTCTAAGTTCTTTACTACTCTTTGATTTCTTTCATAAAATAGTTGACTCTTTATTAATCTGTTTTCGATAGGATTTATATTTTTTTACCCTAGTTTCCATACCAAAACCTCTTGCCAATATTTTACCATTATTATAACATTAAATTTATTTAATGATTGCCATTGGTTTTATTATAATAAAGATTTTGAAATCAACCTTTTTATTACCAATCTTTAATTGCATAAATACTTTTAATTAAAAGTCATTTTACAAATTAAGCCCGTTGAAAAAAGCTTATATAATTTTTCTAATGCTTTTTCATAATCAAAATGATTTCCAATTAAGAGCAATTTTTGGTGATTGCAATAATTATCAAGAAATACTTGAAAACTATCATCTAGTTCAAATTTAAAAGCATCGCATAAGGGTTTTTTATAATTTGCAAAATAATAATGATATGCAAAATCAATTACTTCATATTTTGGTGTGATCTCTCATTTTACACATCTTAAAAGCGTTAAAATATAACCTGTTTTTGCATCATTAATTTTTTTAAATAAAATTCCAGGAGTATCCATCATTTCAATCTGATCATTAATTTTAATTCAGTTATTTTTTTTAGTAACTCCTGGTTGATTTGCAATAATTAATTGTTTCTTTTTTGCTAAAAAATTAATGAAGCTCGATTTTCCAACATTTGGTAAACCAACAACCATTAAATAAATTTTAGGATTAACAATTCCCTTTTTTTGCATTTTTGTAATTATTGGCTTAGTTCCATTATTAATTTCACTTAAAACAATTTTACGAAAATTTTGATCATTGATTGATCCATATAAAACATTTTTTATTTTTGGATTTGCATCTGCAAGATCATTCTTAAGAGCAATTTTTAATAAGGGTTTATGAGCTGCAATTTCTTTAATAAAATTCTCATTTGAAGTAATATTAACAGCCCTTGCATCAACAATTTCAATAATATAATCAACTAATTTTAATTGTTCTTTGATTAGACGTGATGCTTTTTGCATGTGTCCAGGAAATCAATTAATGATTTGTTGGGAATTGTTTTTCATTTTCTACCTTAAGAAAACTGGATAACTTAAATTACCATCAATTTCAATTTTTTTATTAATGATAATAAATACTTTATCATCTATTTGTCTAATCTCATTAATAATTGGTCCTAACTCAATAATTGTTAAGTACATTTCTAAGACAAGTTGTTCTTGTTTTGAATAAGAACCAATTGCTCGTGAAATAGTTCTTGAATGAACACAATTAATTTTGTTTAAATGCTCATTGATTTTTTCAACATTTTTTCCAATCACTTTAATTGAAACTACTCTAAATCTTGGATATAAAACCTGTAATAATGTTCCAAAGATTGAGAATGTACAAATTGAACATAAAAGATTAGGAGAAAAGAAATTTTGATAAGATCAAGCATGAGGGGCTTTTTCAAGAATTCCTATTGATAAATATGAACCAATAAAAGATCCTGTAATGACACAAACAAAATTAATAATAATTAAAATTTCTCCTAGTGATTTTAATTTTCTTTTTAGATAATAAATTGAAATAATATCACTTCCGCCAGTTGATCCACCTAAAGCATAAATAATCGTATAAAGCGCAACAATGATAAAGGGATAAAAAATCGCATAGAATAGTAAAGAAATTACCATGGGTCGATCAATATTATCTCAAGTTAAAATAGAAATATTTTGGGTAACTGTTTCTAAAACATTTGATTTAACATTTCCAAAAATTAAAATGTCATTAACCCCTGGAATAAATGTTAAAGCAAAGGGAAACATAGAAGAAGTTAATAAGTAAGTTAAGGTTAAGAAGGTAAATTTATTACCAATATATTTTCTTGCAAAAATTGATAAGGGTAAATTAACAAGAAATAATGAAAATCAGAAAGTGATTTCTGAAATCCATGTTGTCACTGTTGAATCTACATTATTAAAAACCATTAAGGAAGTAATTAATCTTGAAATCCCTTGAGTAACTGCTGAAATTCCCATTGAATATAACCCTGTGTTTTTTAAAAAAATTAGAGTTAAAAAACCAATTGTTAAACCAATTGCAATTACAATTAAATATTTTTGTCAATCCTTTGAAATTGCATAAACTTCAGATAATCGAATAGTTGATGATTTGAAAAATTTCTTTTCAAATTGCACTTGTTCATTATTATCTATTTTATCTGGATTGATTATCTTGGTAAATAATTCTTTTACTTTTTTCATTTCCTATGCTCCTAATCGATTGAATCTTCCACATTTAATTGTCCATTAATTCCTAATAATGATGATATGGTTGTTAATGAATTCTCATCCACTGTATTAATCCACTCTAAAATTATTGGAATTTCCATATATAAACAAACAATATCAATTGATTGTTTTTCTTCTAATGAATAACCACCTATATTTTTATTAATTGTAATAGAATGGTTAAAATTTTGTTCATAAAAATAATCCCTTAGATCACTAATTTTATTACTATAAATTGTTAATTTAACTTTTTTATCTTTCGGAAACAAAAAATTTAAAGTTAATGATGCAATAATTGACATACAAATTGATGCAACTAAATTCTGTGAGAAAAAGGTTTGATAAGAAAATGGAGTCGGGGTGTGAACAGACTGATCAGCACCAACCCATGTAAAATCAGTAATTCCTGCTGCTAAATAGCTTCCAATAAAGATGGAGACAAAAACTGATGCTAAATTAAAATAAGCTAAAATGGTTCCAATCGGTTTTCCCTTTTTCATTGAGAAGTAGAATGAAACAAAATCTAATCCACCCGTTGATCCACTGACTGCTAAAATTAAAGCACCAAATAAACCCCCGATTAGACCTTCAATAACTGCATAAATTAAAAGTGGTCCTAAATAATTTAAATCACTACCAAAAAAAGTTAATAATTGTACTTCATATTTTACTAAACTTTCATTAGGAGCAATAAATCCAAAGATATAAATATCATTAATTCCTGGAATGAACCCCATTAAAATGGGCAGTACATTACTAACAATTAAAACAATTGTTGATAGATAAGTAAAACGCTTTCCTAATTTAAAATAAGAAAAGATTATTAAGGGAATGTTGGCTAATAAATATAAACCATAAAATAGGGCATTATAAATATTATTCAAAGTGTCTGGATCTGTAATTTTTTCAGATGCTAGCACCTTAATGATTCTTGCAATTCCTTGAAAAATTCCTGAAAATCCATAACTATATAATCCAATATCTTTAATGAAAAAGAAAGAAGAAACAGCAAAGAAAATTCCAACTAGGACTGCAATGGAATATCTTCATCACATATCCCTTTTTAAAAAGACATATGTTAAAGGTCCTAATGGGTGTTTAAAAGTAGAAACAATGTATTTAGGATTGAGTGGTCTTTTATATTTTTTAAATTTCTTATCAATGTCTAATTTTCTACTTTTCATATGTTTCTTATTATTTTTTCTCTTTAATTCTTGCAGACTTACCAGATCTTTCACGCATATAAGTGATATAAGATCTTCTAACTTTTCCTTTTCTAATAATTTCAATTCGGTCAATTAAAGGAGAATGAACTTGAAGGATCTCTTCTAATCAAATTCCATTACTTTCTTTTCTAATAATGAAACTTTCTGAAAGACCTCTTCCCCTTCTTCTAAGGACAACTCCTTCAAATTTTTGAATTCTTGATTTAGCTCCCTCTTGAATTTTATTATAAACTGCAATTGTATCTCCTGATTTAAAATCTGGGACATCTTTTTTTAATTGCATTGCTTCAAGATCTTTAATTAATTCTTGTTTATTAAGATTTTTAAAATTTGTCATATTATTTTCCTTTCTTATTATTGAGATATTTCTCATATAAATCTTTTCTTTTGATAATTGTTTTTTCAATTCTTGCTTTTTCACGAAACTCATTAATTGCTTGGTGATTTCCACTTAATAAAACATCTGGGACTTGATAATCTTCAAAGGATAATGGTTTTGTATAAACTGGATAATCTAATAAATTATTATTAAAAGATTCATCAATTAAACTTGCTTCATTTATTGCATTAGGAATTCTTCTTATAATTGAATCTAAAACAACTAGTGCAGGTAATTCTCCTCCAGTTAATACATAATCACCAATGGAAATTTCTTCATCAATGTAATGAATAATTCTTTCATCAAACCCTTCATAATGTCCACAAATAAGAATAATATCATTTAGCTTTGATAAATCATTAATGCTTGTTGTATTAAGAGTTTTTCCAGAAGGGGTTAAAAGAATTACTTTAGTATCTTCTTTTTTATAGAAATTAATTGCATCAACAATTGGTTGAAGCATTAAAACCATTCCAGGACCACCACCAAATTGATAGTCATCAACTCGCAAATGTTTTTCCTTTGAAAAATCTCTAAAATTAACAATATTAATTTCACATATTTTTTTATCAACTGCTTTCTTAATAATTGATGAATTAATATATTCATTAATAATGTTTGGAAATAGTGTTAATATTGTTATTTTCACAATTATTCTGTTTTTTCTTCTGAACTAGTTTCTGTTTCAGCAACTGGAACTTCTTCTAAAGTTGCTTGAACTGGAGTTACTTGCTCAATAGGTTGAGCGGCAACTTTTTTAGTTTTTTTAGCCGGTAGTTGTTTTTCTATTTTTTTTAATTTTCGACTAGCAGATAATTTTCTCTTTTTAGTAGATTTTTTAGAATTGCTTTTTTTAGTTGCCTGATATTCTTTTCAAATACCTTCTTTTTTTAAAATTGCTAGGATTGTTTCTGTTGGTTGAGCACCACTATTTAATCATTTAATAATAGCATCTTTCTTTAAATCAATTTTCCCTGAAAAAGGTTCATAATGACCTAATAGCTCAATGTAAGATCCATCCCTTCGATTTCTTGAATCTGCAACAATGATTCGATAATATGGAAGTTTATTTCTTCCCATTCTTGTTAGTCTTATTTTAACCATGTATATTCCTTAAGATTTTAAACAAAAAGATTATATTATAAAAAAATAAAAAGTGTTAAGGTTTTTTACTTAACACTCTTATCTTTTATTTTAAAGGAATGATCGATTTTTATTAATGTATTTGATAATTGTTTCTAATCTTCTAAATCACTCAAAAATCATTTTATCGTCAATCTTAAATAAATCGATAAATCATCTTTTATCATCTTCATCAATAAAGATATTATAAAAATCATTTTTATCATCAAAGAATTCTCTTGAATAATATTTAATTTCAACAATCTTATCCTTAATTCTTTTAAAACTTGAATTTCACTCAATTAAACTTGTATTTGAAAGGAAATGATCTTTTTCCATTTTGATAAATTTTAAAGTTTGAGTCATATCAATTAATAAGTTCATAATTTCATTACTAAACATAGTAATGTTTGAACAATTATCATTAACAATATTTGCAATTGCTAAATGAATAATCTCGGTTACTTTTTTAATTTGATCTTTACTTGATCAAAGAAATTTCTTCAAAATTAATAAATCAGATAAATTAACATATTTTCTTTCATTTAAATAAGCGCATGCTTTTAATAAAGCAATGATCTCTATTCATCTTTCTTTTGAAAGGACAATTTGGTAATCAAATTCACTAATTGATTCATTATATTTTTCAAGTTCTCTAAAAATTTCTTTTAAGCATTTCATGATGTCTGGGGGAAGTACAACTTTTTTAACATCTCTTACATAATAACTTAATTCTTCTTTAGTAAGCGCTTCATCTACTGGAAGGTATAAAACTTCTCCATTATGCCCATGAACTAATCTTGTGATTTTATCAGCATAAGAAAAATAATTAATTTTTGTTTTAACAGCAAATTTTTCAAAAACATTTAAATTCTTTTTTACATCAAATGCTTCTTCGTCTAAAGCAATTAAAGAAAAAAGATTTTTATTTTCTTCTGCAATTAATGCTTGAAAGGGAATGATAATATCTGGGAATCTTAAATAATTATTAATAATAATGATATTGCTATTTAAAATGTTTTCTCAATTTTTCTTAATTTCTCTAATTGATATATCAAGGCTTTCATTTTCTTGAATATCATAATAAAAAATATTACATCCCTTGATCATGTATTTAATATCCTCAATACAAATTGGAATGCAATTAATAAAATTAGGAACTGCTGCAAACATTGATAAAATTGTAAATCTAACTGATTCTTCATTATGAAGTTCTTTTGATGATATTTTATTAATTAAAGTTTTAACTCTCTCGCTTTTCATAGTGCCTCAAATAATATTACATATCTATATAATATAGCAAAAAAGCTATTAATAATGATTTTAATTACTTTCAATCAACAATAAGTAAATTTATTGAATAACTGTATCAGATGAATTTAAAATAAAAATAATTTATAAAAATTATAAATAATATCTAAAAAATATGTTATGATAATTTAAATATCTAATTTATAAAAATTATAAATAAGGAGTATTATGGCTAAAAAGCAATTAAAGGATAAAAAAAGCAAATTTAACTTCAAAATCTTTGGGATGGTTTTAATTCCCTTAATTTCAGTTTCTGCTTTTATCCCCCTTGCTTTGAATGTTAATTATTCTACAAATTCTAAAATTAATTTTTTTACAACATATGATAATGCTTTAGATCATGCAATTGCTCTTGGAATTGCACCAGATTATGATACAACTTCAGCAGCTGGAAGAATTCAATATGCAGAATATTTAAATCCTTTTTTGGAAAATAATAATATTACTCAATATGAGAATGTTAGTATTCTTGATGGTCAAGAAGTTAATCGAATTCCTATTGAAAAAATGAAGGTTAATACAATAGTTCTAAATGAATGAATGAAAGCAGATGAACACAAATTTAATGGAATTGTCAATAATGTTATTTATACATCAATGGGAGATAGCAGTGCTGCTAATTATACTGATCCAATGCTTTTAGGAGGATGAAATTATAAAGAACAAGTTGATGTTAATAAAGCCTTTTTAATGCAAGCAAAGGGAATGGATGAAGTTTATACACAATCTGATGATTTTCAACAAAAAGCAAAAGAAATTTCTAGATTAGAAAATCAGAGAGTCAAATCTTTAAATACTAGATATTTAAAAGATTTTAGTAAATACTCAATTGGCATCATTAGGGGAGCTAATGAAGCTACAACAATTGATACAAAATTTTATTTTGTTGCTCCAAGTGTTTATCCTTTTTTCTATTCTAATGATCCTAATAAAGGGATTGGATTACAATTTCCTCATCCAAAAGACCAAGAATTTTTAAATCAAACAAATTACAAACCCCATCGAATTGAAGCTGCAACTAGTAATCAATTATTAAATCAGTTTGAAGGTAAATTTGATCACCTAATTTATCTTGGGCCTGATGTTCCTACTTATTCTGAAAAACCAGTAATGGAGTCAAGAATCAAGATGATGTTAAAAGATCCCCAAGATCCAGAAAGAAATATTACTTTTGTAAAGACTGGAAAATGATATACATCTGCTTGGGGGATAATTGGTAAGAGAGAATTATTAACTTATTTGATTGAATTGTTTAATGAAAAATATCTTCTTGGAATAACTGATTATCAATCTTTGTGATCACCACCAACTAAGTTAAGCACCATCAGGATAAAAAATGAATTATAGTTTTCTTCAAACTCGATTTATTAAATTTAGAAGTAATACTAAATTAATAAGAATAATTTCAGCATTTGCAATCCTTTTATCATTTTGTACCATTATTTTAATTTCCTTTTTCCATTCTGGTTTTCGATTTGAGGGAATTAATCAAAACGATTTAGAAAATGTTTTAAGAACACTTGTAGGTTTATCTGCAGGTTTTAGTTTAGCTGTTTCAGGAGCTGGGATGCAAGCTGTAACTAGAAATCAATTAGCTGGACCCACCACTTTAGGTTTTCTACCAGCAGCAACATTAGGAATCTTAATTTATTATTTAATTGGTTATGATTCAATTTCTCTAATGATTTTTATGGCTTTCTTATTTGCATTAATTATTTTAGGAATTAATTTTCTTGCAACAAAATTCACTAAGAATGATTATAAATCTCATAAAGTAATCTTGATGGGAATTATTTTAGGAGCTTTAGTTTCTTCGATTTCAATTGTTATCACCCAATTAGTTCCAAAATTAAATCAAACTATTATTCCTTGAATTGGGCAAATAGGATTAGATTATAATTGGGAAAAAGCCTCATATGCATTACCAATTATTTTAATTGGAACATTAATTATTATCTTATTTAGTAATAAATTAAACATTGTTGAAAATGATCCTTATTTAGCTAAATCATTAGGAATTAATATTGATCTTATTTATTGAATTACAGGGTTAGCATCTTTATTAATAACTGTTTCATCTGTTATTTTAATTGGATCACTAGCAATGATTGGAATTGTTATTCCCCATCTGATTAGAATGATGTTTAAAACAAGGGATTATAAAATTATCACTCCTATGGCGGGTCTATTTTGCTCAACAGTTATTATCTTTGCATTATTAATTAATAGTCGTTGAAATATTGGGATTACCTTTTTTACATCAATTTTATCTGCTCCCATTTTTATTTATCTAGTATTAAGAAAGAAAGGAGGGGATTAAATGGATTTAAAATATAATAAAATAACTTTTCAAGCTAGGGAAATGATATCTTTAAGAAAAATCATTTACATTGGTATCTTAATTTTAATTAGTGTATTTATAATGACCTTAGTTTTAACATTAAGTTCTAATGGATTTAATGATTATGAAAACATTTTTAGAATTAATAAAAACCTCCTAGTAGTTATTCCAATTGCTAGTGCTAGTTTAGCTATATCTTCCTTGATTTTGCAGCAACTATCAAAAAACCGGTTAGCAGATAATTCAATTCTTGGTTTAGGAAATGTTAATTTACTTGCACTAATGATCTTGATCTTCATGTTAGATTTTGATAGTGATTACTCAGTTAATCGATATAAAAATGTTTATCCATTTGTCTTCATTATTGTTTCAGTTCTTGCATGTTTATTTATCTACTTAATTAGCTTTAAAAGAAATCAGAACATTAGCAAAAAATTCATTATTGTTGGAATCATTTTAAATTTTACTTTTATTTCATTAACTGTTTCATTAAATGGTTTTCTACCTCCTGGAAAAAGTGCAGCAGTCAAACAATTCTTTAATGGGTTTATTGATTCAGCAAGTGAATTATCAATGTATGTAGCAATTATTTTCTTCATTTTAGCAACAATATGATTATTCTTCATTTATGAAAAATTCCGTGTTTGTGCAACAAATTATACATTAGCTAGATCTTTAGGAATTAATGCTAGTGCAATTAATTTACAAGCGCTTTTAATAACTGGAATTTTATCAGGGGTAGCATATATCTTAGTTGGCAATATTTCATTCTTAGGTTTTCTTGCAGGAAATATGGCATATGCAATTTTTAAAAAAAGTTATAATTATACTTTCCCAGCTGCTTGTCTAATTGGGATCATCATTATGGGTTTTACAT
>JBOFHZ010000008.1:0-32866 GCA_051649885.1 Mycoplasmoidaceae bacterium
TTAAAGTTTTTCCACTTCCTGTTGTATGTCAAATATAACCGCCAGAATTTTCTTTTGATCAAAGCTGGTTCATCATTGTTGTATTAACTTTTCTTAAAATCGCTTCAGTTGCACAAATCTGATAAGGTCGCATTGCTAATAATCTTTTTTCAGAAGTAAAGACACAATACTTTGTTAAAAGATTTAATAAAACATGTTTAGAAAAAAATGTTTTAGTAAAATCCTTTAAGTCTAAAATGTGGTTATTTTTACCATCAGTTCAAAAAGAAGTGAACTTAAAATTATTATATTGATGATCTTTATTGATTTGATATTGGCTTTTAAATTTATCTTCTCTAACAGTATTTGAATAATATTTAGTTCTTGTTCCATTAGAAATAACATATAGTTGAACATATTCGAATAAACCATCTTCTGCTCAGAAACTATCTCTTCGATACCTTTCGATTTGATTAAAAGCTTCAGTTAATCTTACTCCTCTTCTTTTAAGTTCAATATGAACTAAAGGAAAACCATTAACCAAGATTGTAACATCATAACGATTTTTATATTTTCCTTCATCATTTCGGTATTGGTTAATAACTTGTAAATAATTATTATTAATATTTCTTTTATCAATTAATTTAATATTTTTAATTACATTATCTTTTGTAAGAAAAGCAATGATTTCATTTCTTTGGATCTTTTCACTTTTATCTGTGATCTTAAGACCAGAATTTGCAATTTCACTATTATAAAAACTATTTCATTCTTCATCTGAGAATTGAAAATTATTTAACCTTTCAATTTTATCTCTTAGGTTAAGTTTTAATTGGGTTTCATTATTAATTGCTAAATATTCATAACCTTGTTCTTTTAGATCATTAATAAATTCTATTTCTAAATCATTTTCAGTTTGATAACTCGATTTTCGATTCTTAATAGGAATGTATTCAGAAACAATTGTGCTATATTTGTCTTTAACTAAGATATTATATTTTTCCATCTTCTTCCATTTCTTCAAAGGTTAATAATTTATTTCGGTAATATTCATATTGTTGTTCTCTTAAATTAATTTCTGCAGGGATTCCCTCAGAGATGCTATTTGCTAGAGTATCAAATTGGTCTAAGATGTTAATGATTTTATCTTGGGTTCTGATTGGAGGAACAGGAATTTTAATTTTTAAGATACTTTTCATATCAGGCATTCTTATTCCTGATCCCCGATAATTATCACCTAATAAATCTATATTGTTTCTTAGAAAATAATATATAAACTTTGTTCTTATTTTATTGATATTATTAGATTTTGAAACATAGTTGGACATAGAATTAATAAATTCGCCATTTCAGTATTTAACATCTGGATAACCTCCTTTATGCAACCCCCTTGGTAAAGTAATAATTTCATCATTGTTTATATATTTTGTTGATTCATTTTTACTAGCAAATTGATCCACTTTACCAGCATTTAATATCTTAATATCTCCATTTTCTCTAATTAAGGATATTGCCAATTTTGCAGGGATATTAATTACGTCTATTTTTTTATTATTAAAGTGATTTGTTCCATTGAAATTCTTATTTCAACTCATCACCCCCCCCCAATTCTTCTTTTTCTACATCATCCCCGAACTCAAGGAGTTTATTCCTATAATACTCATATTGTTTTTGACGGAGTGAATACTCCGTTTTTAACTCCGTTTTTAACTCCGTTAGCTTGTCTAAAAACTCAATTATTTCATCTTGTACATTTATTGGCGGAATAGGGATTTGAATTTTTAATATATTCCTCATATCTGGATGTTGAATACCTGAACCTCTATAATTATTTTGTAAATGATTTATATTATTTAATAAATAGTAATAAATAAATTTAGTTCTTATAATTTCCTTATTGTATGAAATAGCAATTAAATTTAGAGCATTTACAAATTTTCCATTTCAATATTTTATGTTTGCAGTTCCTCCTTCTGGTAAACTTATTACTTCTCCTTCATTTATAAATCCTTTAACATCGTCTTCTCTTGCAAAACCCATTTCTTTACCACAATTTAATATTTTTATATCTCCATCTTTATAGAGTAAGGATTTAGAAAATTTTGCTGATACACTTATAATGTTGATTCTTTCATTATTATAATGATTTGCCCCATTGAATTTCTTGTTTCACAAGGTTATTTTTCCAAGCGGCTCATAAATAACACCTTCTTTATATTTATAAAAACTTGTATTCGCTTTTTTCATTTATACCTCATTTCTTATTTGTCAATTTCTAATTTTCTAATTAATTCATTTATTTCTTTTCTATAAATATTGGATTTGCTTACACATTCTCTTATTTTTTGATTAAGGATATTAACATCGATTGATTCATTCTTATATTTATTCTTTATTCAATTCCCCATCGAAAGATCATATTGGTTATCAGATATACTATTATTATTTATATTTATTGATATGCCATTTATTTCCTCTCTATTTTTATAAATTTTTAGAATATTATTTATATTTTCCTGATTTAATTTATTATTGTTATTTGATTTAATATATTCAGTGCTTCCATTAATAAATAAAATTGTGTTTTGATTCTTGTTCTTTTTTAAAACCATAATGCATGTAGCAATGCTTGTTCCAAAAAATATATTTTCCGGAAGTTGAATAATTGCATCAATAAAATTATTATCAATAAGATATTTTCTGATTTTTTGTTCCGTTCCACTTCTATACAATATTCCAGGAAAACAAACAATAGCAGCAGTTCCATTAGTAGCGAGATAGGCTAGAACATGCATTATAAATGCAAAGTCAGCTTTAGATGGTGGAGCTAAAACTCCTGCAGGAGAATACCTTTCATCATTTATTAATCTAGGATTATTATTTCCTTCTCATTTAATTGAGTATGGAGGATTTGAAACAATTGCTTCAAAAGGGACAAAATTATTATGTTTTGGATCAATTAAAGTATCTCCATGTTGGATATTGAATTTTTCATAATTAATATCATGAAGAATCATATTAATTCGACAAAGATTATATGTTGTAAGATTAATTTCTTGTCCAAAAAATCCTTCTGTAATATTTTCTTCACCTAATATTTTAGAAAATTGTAGAAGTAAAGAACCAGATCCACATGCAGGATCATACACTTTATTTACTTTTTTCTTTCCAACAATTGTAATCCTAGTTAATAATTCAGAAACTTCTTGAGGAGTAAAGAACTCTCCTCCAGATTTTCCTGCATTTGAAGCATACATACTCATTAAAAACTCATACGCATCTCCAAAGGTGTCAATATTTCCATCCTTAATATTGCCTAATTTCATTTCATTGATCCCATTTAATAAAGCAATAATCTTTTTATTTCTTTCTTTAACAGATCCACCCAATTTATTACTATTAATATCAATGTCATTAAATAATCCGCTGAAATTATGTTCACTTGGTGTTCCATTAGAAGAAGATTCAATATCTTTAAATACTTTATATAAAGTCTCATTTAAATTTTCATCATGAGGAGCTTTTTTAGCAACATTAACAAATAATTGACTAGGAAGAATGAAAAAGCCTTTATATTTTACCATCTCGCTTTTAGTTACTATTGCTTCCTTATCAGTTAATTTAGCATAATCAAAATCTTTATGACCACTATCTCATTCATCTTGATTAATATAATTAGTTAAATTATCTGAAATATATTTGTAGAAGATAAAACCTAAAACATATTGTTTAAAATCCCATCCATCGATTGATCCCCTTAAATCATTAGCAATCTTTCAGATTGCTCGATGTAATTCTTCTCTTTGATCCATATTATTTCCCATTTTTGTGTTTATTATATTAATGATAAACCATTATTTAAAGCAAGAGTTATATAAATTTAATATAATTATAAAAGAGATAGAATTTGGGGAATTTATGAAAGAAATATTAAGCAATGGATGTTATTTTATAGATGTTGAGGGTAATAAGGATGACTTTAATACTCAATGTGAAGCTTTTTTGAAATTTTTAGAAGAAGAAGCTAAGATTTTTAATGAAAATTATAAGAAGAATAGAAAGGACTTTCAAAAGAAATATGATAATAAAGATATTATCTTTTTACCTGAAAGTGTTGCAGTTGCTTCACCCATTACAATTATTCATGGACCTTGAGGATCTGGAAAAACATATTTTATTGAAACCTTAGCTAAAAATATCATTGATAAAAAGATCACATGTAAATATTTTAAAAAAGTTATTATGTTTGATGCATTAAATTATTTAAATCCTAATGATATTCCAATGGCTATTATTTCTAAACTTTATAATGTTTTATTAAAAAGTAAAGATGGAAAAGTTGATAAGAAAATTAATAAAGGTTTAAAAACATCTTTAGATAATTTCTTTGTTCCTGCATTTAATAAAGTAATTATTCCAATGATCAATGGAACATTAAAAGTAGCCATTGATAAATTCAATGATAGTTTAGAAAGTAAAATTAATGATTTTGCTAAATTATTTGATGAGCCAATTTTAATTATTATTGATAACATTGAAAGATTAAATGCTCAAGCATGAGATGTTATTAAATTTATTAGTAAACTAGCAATTATTCCCAACTTCTGTTTCGTAATGCCAATGAATGCATATAAATTACAAAACAATGATGTTGACTTAAAAGAATTAAGAATACAAAGGTATTTAAATATTCCTGTTTTTATCTTTAAACAAAACTATTTAAGTGTTTTATTAGATTTAGGATTTGATGATTCAACTGCTCAAATGCTTAATGAAATCTTAATAAAAGAAAACTATGGAAACCAATTATCAATTCGAGAATTAAGAAAAAGTATGATTCGTTATAAAACTGTTGCTGCTTTTAAAGAATCAAAAGCAAAGGGCCTTGCTAACTTTAAAGAGATCTGAAATTTTGATGAAAAAGATTTAGAGGGATGATAAAAATCTTGTATATTTTTTAAAAATTTATAATTTTCATATTGATATTTTTCATTATGGAATTATAATAATATATAATTAATTTACATATTCAATATATAAGAATATTTCATTGAAATTATATAAATTATGTTTAGGAAATTAACAATCATGAAGAACAATTTAGTACGAACTAGATATGCACCTTCCCCAACGGGATTATTCCATATTGGAGGAGCAAGAACCGCCCTATTTAATTACATGTTTGCAAAAGCATATGGAGGAACTTTTGTTGTTCGGATTGAAGATACAGATATTGATAGAAATGTTGATAATGGAATTGAATCACAATTAAAGAACTTATCTTGATTAAAGATCTTTCCAGATGAATCAATTAAAAACCCTGGGATCTATGGACCATATATTCAAAGCGAAAAATTAAATAGATATCGAGAATTAGCTAATTTACTTCTGTATGAAAATAAAGCATACAGATGCTTTTGTAAATCATCTGACTTAAAAAAAGAAAGAGAAGATAGTTTAAAATCAAAAGCAACTCCAAAATATTCTGGGAAGTGTAAATATTTAAGTGTGGAAGAAATCCAAAAAAATTTATCAAATGGGAAAGAATTTGTTTTAAGATTAGAAATTCCTGAAAAAGATTATGCTTGACATGATCTTGTTAAGGGAGTGATTACCATTCCAAGTTCTGCGATGTCTGATATTGTTATTTTAAAATCTAATGGTTTTCCAACATATAACTTTGCTGTTTCAATTGATGACTATGATATGAATATTACCCATATTTTAAGAGGAGAAGAACATATTTCTAACACTCCTTACCAAATTGCAATTAAAGAAGCACTTGATTTAGATACTAATGTTCAATATGGACATTTATCTGTAATTGTTGATGATACTGGAAAAAAGCTTTCTAAAAGGAATATTGAATTAAAACAATTTATTGAAGATTATAAAAACATGGGCTTTCCCTCAAGAGCAATTGTGAACTACATGTGTTTATTAGGTTGAGCTCCTGCAGATAATAATGAAATTTTCACTTTGAATAAAGCAATTCATGAATTTAGTTTAGAAGGAATCAGTTCTTCACCTTCAACTTTTGATTTTAAAAAGATGCAATGAATTTCTAAAAACTATTTCCAAAGTATGGATGAAATTGAGTATTTAGATTTTGTCACTCCTTTTATTAATATTGATAACCCACTTTATCGAAAAAATGAAGCTTTTTGTTTATTATTATTTAAAGATCAAATTTCATATGCAGATGAATTAAACAACCTCATCTTAAATATGTTAAGTACTAAAGCTTTATCAAAAGAAAAGATTATGGAAATTGTTGAAAGCTATGGACAAGAATCAATTAAGGAAATTAATGCTTTTCGATTAGATATTAATAAGATTGATGATTGAAACCTAGATGCAATCCAATTTATTATTAAAAATAGTGCAAAAAGCTCTGCTTTAAAAACTAAAGAATTTTATCCTTATTTAAGAATGGCTGCAACTTGTAAAGATGAAGGACCTGAATTATATAAAATTATTTATGCATTAGGAAAAGATGTTGTTTCTAAAAATTTAAAAGCATTTGTTGAAACAGTTATGCCAAGAAAAGCTAAAGTGGCAAAAAATGATAAATAAATTTATTAAAGATCCCATTGTTAAAGAAATTGATTTAGATCGTGACCCGATTATCTTAGAATTAATTTCTACAAAAGAATTTAAAAGGTTAGAAAATATTATGCAACTTGGAGTTTGTTGAAAACTTTTTCCTGTTGCTAGACATAACCGCCTAACCCACTCCTTAGGAGTTTATGAAATCGCATCACGATTTTTAGAAGTAATTGATGATAACATTGATTTAGAAACAAGAAGGTTAGTTCAAGTTGCTGCTTTATTACATGATTTAGGTCATGGACCTTTATCTCATGTTTTTGAAAGATTTGGAAGGGTTCATCATGAAGCATGAACAGAGAAAATTATTACTTCAGAGAAAACTGAAATTAATAAAATCTTAAGAAAGTACAATGTCAATATTAATGAATTAATTCTTATTTATAAAAATCAGCATCCCAAAAAATGGGTGAACCAAATTATTTCATCAGATTTAGATATTGATCGAATTGATTATTTATTAAGAGATTCTTATTTTGCAGGAACTCATTATGGAACAATTGATCTATATGTTTTATTAAGAAGAGTTAAATTAATTGATGATACATTAGCTTTTTCAATTAAGAGCTTAAACATGATTGAAAGTTTCTTATTAGGAAGAGTTTATATGAACATTGATATTTATGAAAATAAGAATTTAATTGTTTATGAATGAATCTTAGAATTAATCTTTGCAAGGTTAGCAGAATTAAAAGCTGAATGGCCAATTTATGAAACATATATCTCTTCATCTAAAAAGTATGCATGAATTTATAAAAATGAAGATGTTGTTCTAGAACAATATTTAGAGATGAGTGATTTATCACTTTTAGATTTTATTAATGAATTACCAAAATACACAAAGGATGATTTATTAAAAAAACTTTTAAGGGGATTTGAGAATGGAGAAAACTTCTCATATATTAACCTTGATGATAATACAAAGGTTTTTAAAATTAATAGCAAAGGGACTGATCAAAAGTATATTTATGCTAAAAAAGCAATCACTCATAAGTCTGCATTTTCTAAAGATCAGAAGAAACAAATTGTCTTTTATGACAATGATAACCAGATTATTGAGTTTCAAAAAACAAAATTATTCCCTAATTTAAAAAAACAAGTGAATATTTCAAAAATTGTTTTACTAAATAATAATTTTATTGATTAAAATATAGAAGGAGATTAAACAATGAAAAAAGACTTAATTGATATAGCATATGAAGTTGCTAAAAAGAAATTTAAGAAGGGGAAGTTTACTTTTCGTGAGTTACTAGCAGAGGTTATTAAAACCCATAGTGAATGTAAAGACCTTGGTGGGGATTTATATGTTGAGATGATTAGTGATATTCGGTTCTTATCATTAGGAAATGATGAATGAGCTTTACAAGAATATTTTAACTATGAAGAATATGAAAAAATCTCTTCTGCCATGTTTGGGCTTGAAAAAGAATTAAATGAACCTGAGCTTTTAGATGATGATCTACCTGTCAAAACAGTTTCAATTCCCCTAGAAGATTATGAAATTATTGATAAGGATGATGAGATCCTTGATGATTTTGTTGATGAAATTGAAAAAGAGATTGAGATTGAAGTTGAAGAAGAAGATGATGATGAAGATGAAGAAATTGAAGTTATCGATGAAGAAGAACTAATGAAAATAGAAGAGGAAGAATAAAATGATTTTTAAATGTAAAAATAATTCAAGATTAGTTAATTTAGCTAATATGACAAAAGAAGCAAGAGCAAAGAAATATGCAGTTGCTCATATCAATATTAATAATTTGGAGTGAATTGGTGCAGCATTAGATGCTGCTCAAGAATGCCAATCACCAATAATTTTAGGAGTTTCTGAAGGAGCTGCAAGATACCAATTTGGTTTTAAGAATATTGTTGACATGGTTGGGAATGTGATGGAATATAAAAATATTACAGTTCCAGTTGCTTTACACTTAGATCATGGAACATATCATGGAGCAGTTCAAGCTTTAGAAGCTGGTTTTTCTTCTGTAATGTTTGATGGGTCTCATTTTCCAATTGAAGAAAATTTACTTAAAACAAAAGAAATTTTACATCTAGCTAGAAAAACAAATGCATCAGTTGAAGCTGAAGTTGGTGCTATTGGAGGAGAAGAAGATGGTGTTGTTGGAGATGGAGAATTAGCAGATCCTCAAGAATGTGCAAGAATTGCTGCTCTTGGAGTTGATATTTTAGCTGCAGGAATTGGTAACATCCATGGTTTATATCCAAAAAATTGAAAGGGACTAAATTTAACGGTTTTACAAAAAATTGGTGAAGCTGCTAAAAACATGCCTTTAGTTTTACATGGAGGAACAGGAATTCCTGATGATCAAATTAAAAAAGCAATTTCTTTAGGAGTTGCTAAAATTAATGTTAATACTGAATGTCAAATTGCTTTTGCTGAAGCAACAAGAAAATACATTGAAGAAAAGAAAGATCTTGATACAGTTAAAAAAGGCTTCGATCCAAGAAAATTATTAAAACCAGGGACAGAAGCTGTTAAAAGAACTGTTATTGAAAAAATTGATTTATTTGGTTCAAGAAACCAAGCTAATCATTAATTTATGATTTTAGCTGCAGGGATCATTGGTTTACCAAATGTTGGTAAATCAACATTGTTTAATGCAATTACTAATTCCCAAGTAGAAGCTGCTAATTATCCTTTTGCAACAATTGAACCAAATGTTGCATTAGTTGATGTTAAAGATGAAAGACTTGATCAAATTGCAGAAATTATTTTACCCAAAAGAACAATTTACACTTCTTTTAAATTTGTTGACATTGCTGGTTTAGTTAAAGGGGCTTCTAAAGGAGAAGGATTAGGAAATAAGTTCTTACAGAATATTAAAGAAGTGGATGCAATTTGTCATGTCATTAGATGTTTTGATAATAAAGATATTACCCATGTAAATAACATTGTTGATCCAATCACTGATTTAGAAATTATTAATCTAGAATTAATTTATTCAGATTTAGAGATTGTGAAAAACCGGATTGATCGAATTAAGAATAAAGCTAAATCTGGATATTTAGAAGCAATCAAGGAATTAGCAATTTTAGAAGAACTTTTATCTTATTTAGAGAAAGATCAATTATTAAAAGATTATCAAATTACTGATGATAATAGAGCATTAATTAAATCATTAAATTTATTAACAATTAAACCTTTTATTTACATTGCTAACATTGATGAATCTCATATTGCAAACCCAATTGATAATGTTCATTTTAAAATCCTAAAAGATTATTTAAAAGATGCACAAATTATTCCTGTTTGTTCTAAAATAGAATATGAAATATCATTATTAGAAGAAATAGAGAAAAAAGAATTTTTAAAAGAGTTTAATTTAAAAGATAGTGGTTTGAATGAAATTATTAGGGCAACTTATAAAATTTTAAATTTAGGAACATTTTTTACAATGGGGAAAGAAGAGGTGAGGGGTTGACCTTTTCATCTTGGTGAGTTTGCACCAGTTTGTGCGAGTGTGATCCATTCAGACTTTGAAAAACTTTTTATTAAAGCTGAAATCATTAAATATGATGATATGATTTTATACAAAGATGAGAATAAGATCAAAGAATTGGGAAAGATGAAATTAGTTGGGAAAAGCTATATCATCCAAGATGGCGATATTTGTCATTTTAAAATTAATAAATAAGAGGAGAATCAATATTTTATGGCAAAGTTTAATATATTTAACCGAGAACATGGATGAATTGAATTAATTTGTGGACCAATGTTTGCAGGAAAATCAGAAGAACTTTTAAGAAGGATTAAAAGACTTGAATATGCAGATGTTAATTGCTTAATTTTTAAACCATCAATTGATAGTAGAAGCAAGTCATTAATTAAATCAAGAAATGGGAAAAAAATGAATGCAATTGAATTTCATAATCCTTATGAAATTTATGACACTGTTTTAAAAAATCCCCATTATCCTCAAGTGGTTGCAATTGATGAAGTTCAATTTGCAGATCCTGCTATTTTAGAAGTGATTGATACTTTAGCAAATAAGGGAATCATTATTTATGTTGCAGGACTTGATAATGATTTTAGGAACATTCCCTTCCCAGTGACTGCAGCTTTAGCATCAATGGCAGAAAAAGTCACAAAGCTTTCAGCCATTTGTACTGAATGTGGAGCTCATGGGACTTGCACACAAAGGATTATTGATAATGAACCTGCAAGTTATAATTCACCAATTGTCCTAATTGGAAATGTTGAATCATATACAGTAAGATGTCGATTTCATCATGAAATTAGTGGAAGGAAAGTCGCTTCATCAACTAAGAACTTTATTAAAAAATATAATAGTGTTTAATTAAAACCTATTATATTTTTTAATACATTCATAAATAATATCATCCATATCATAATATTTATATTCTGCTAATCTTCCAACAAGATGTAAATTATGATATTTTTTTGCTTCAGCTAAATACTGATTTAAGATCTTTTGATTAGCTGAATCATTAATTGGGTAAAATGCAGTTTTAAAGACAGGATCATTTTGATCATATTTCCCTGGATATTCTTTTGAGATAGTTGTTTGGTTACTATCTTGAAAAGTCATCTTCTTATATTCAGTAACCCTTGTCATTGTTGGATGTAATGGATAATTAACAACAGCAGTTGGTTGATAAGATGGTTGATCATACTCTTCAAAAACAATATTGAGAGATCGATATGCTAATTCTCCATACTTGTATTTAAATAAGCGATCAATCATTCCTGTATAGAAAATGATTTGATTTTTATTTTCAAATAACAAATGATCTTTTTCAAATCTTAGTTCATCTAAAATGTTTGTATTATAAAAGATTTTAATTTGGGGATGATTTACCATCTTTTCTAACATCTTTGTATAACCTTCAATTGGTAGTCCCTGATATTTATCATGGGGAAAATAATTTCAATCATTATTTAAATTGATTTTGACTCTTTCTAAAATAAATTGGGGGATGTCTTTAATATCCATTCCCCACATTTTTGCACTATAACTTGCATAAACATTTTCATAAAGATAATTGATAATTGCTAAATTATCTTTTTCTTCTAATTTTTGAAGAAGATCAATAATAGAAATAACTTTTCCATCAAGTTTTTTTTCTTTAGCTTCTTTTAGAAAATTATGAAACTGTTCTGGGAAAAGTTCTTTAATGCTTTGGTAATTAATGGGAAGTTTTGTAGACTTATCATCTAATTTTACTGTTACTTCATTTTTATAATTATTAAATTGAGCAAATTGATTAACAAATGCTCAAACATCTTCATGTGATGTATGGAAAATATGTGGTCCATATTGATGAACAAGAATTCCATTATGATATTTAAAATCATATAGATTACCACCTATATGATTTTTTTCTTCATAAACCTTAATTAAATAACCTTGGTCAGCTAGGAGTCTTGCAAGTGTACAACCAGCAAGTCCAGCTCCAATAATGATAATTTCCTTCATGCTTTAAAATTTATAATTTAATAATTCCAAATGCATTCAATCATAGGAAAATTCCAGCTAATAACCCAAATGGGATTGTTAGAACACAAACAATTAATTCTAGCATTGTTGGTTTTTCAGACATTACATATAGAATGATTCCTGCGATTGATATAATAGGGAATAACATTAAAAATAAGGCTAATATTTTTATTGGTTTCATCTCGATGACTCCTTTTTTCAATTCATAAATAATTATAAATTAGATTAACTAAAAATAATGATTAATATTCGTTTGATTGGTCTTTTCTATTCCTTGAATTATTACATTTAATATGGACTGCAACAAGGTTATTCAATTTGTTATTTCCTCCATCAATTTTAGGAATAATTAAATCAACATTTCATGCATAATCACTTTTATTTAATTTTTCAACACTAAAATGAGAACCATATAACATTTTATTATTGCATCTTGGACAAAGTCGATGATTTTTTTCATTACAATCTTGTTTACCACAATCACACTTTGCAGATTGAGATCATAATCGATCAGTATTTGGTCTATAACTCATAAACACCCCTTGATTTTTAATTATCTTTACTTATATTTTAATATTATTTTTCAATAAATTTTTTAATAATAGCAAAAAGTTCATTTGCCATTTCAATGTCAAAACTTAAAAGATGAGTTCCTTTTTTTAAGATCATGATTTTCTCTTTATTAATATTTTTTTTAAATACCTTTTTTGATCCTAAAATATCATCTCCAGATTGAATATATAAAAAATCAAAATTATTTTGGTTTTTTAAAAAATATTTTCAAGATCTTTTAAAACTTAATCATGAAGCAATGATAATTTTATTACTTAGATAATATCTTCTTGAATTAATAATTAATCTTCTTAATGAAGCATTATTAGTCATGTCTTCTGTTAGAATAGATTTTTCATAAGTATCAATGCCAGTTAATAAAGTAATTAAGACTTTTAATTTAAGGATCAAACTATTATCTTCTTCTTTGGATGTATCAATGACTTCATAAGGCATATTTCATCCCAATGCTCCAGTGATCTTGTTAGGATAATATTTATTATATAAAAATGATAAATTACTTCCTCATGATTCACCAATTAAATAAATCTTTTTTATTGCAGGATTTCTTTTTAAATATTCATTAATAACATTATCTAAATCTTTTAAATAAGTTTTTACTTTCTGGGATGGTTTTAATTGATTATTTGATTGTCCTCTTGGATCATAGGAAATTAAATAAACTTGATCAAAGCAGCCATTGTTTCAATATTTAATAAAATTAGAATTTGCATTTAGACCACAAAGGAAAATGACTAGGATGTCACTTTTAGAATGCTTAGTGATTGGAGCTATTTCAGTGAAAGGAAATAGTTCATTGCCAACCTTCAAGTCATATTCTTGAATTCTTTCTTCATCAAATTTTCTCATATTTCTTATTATATGATAATTAAATTAATCTATTAATGATATGTTTAATATTTTTGCTATTTATTATACAATTTATGACTCAATTTAAATGATTATCTGTTACAAAGGATTAAATATTCTTAAAAAACTCATCAAAAAGTAATTTATTGATGAGTTTTTTATAATCTTATTTTATCACCTTATAAAGGTTGTGCACCTACAATAAAAAAATGTGCATATGCAATTACTACTGTAATATACTCAAAATATAATATGAGAGTAGGAATGACTTTAATTTTCTTTAAGATTGAGTCCTTATTTAAATTTGTTTTCTTAATTTTAATTATATTATTTGGTTTAATTTTCTTTCCCTTGAATAACATAGCATTATCATAAAAGGAATCATCTATTTTAGGTATTTCATTGAAATAGTATTCATACATTTTAGCAAGATACAATACTAAAAAATCAAATGAAGGATTTCCAGGGACAACTCTCAAAGGGAAGTTTGCTATAATCATTAAGGATAAGATCATTATTGAGTCTATGATCATGCATGTTAATCATAATGCATAATTATCTTTGAAACTACTCATAAATACTAAAATTGTACCAACTATTACATTTCATAATATAGAGATTAAGAAAAATATAGCTGTTGTTGATATTGTAAATCAATAACGATAGTGATTTTCTTTAATTAAGAAAGGATTTATTTTTTTATCTTTATCATCTATTAAACAAAATCAAAATCTACCAAATCTTTTTTGCTCTGAATAGTCTAATTTCTGCTCATTGAAGACTTTTTCTATTTTAGATTCATTCATAATAATATACTATATTTATGAGAATCTATTTGAAGATTGTTTTCATTGTTAAATAGGAAGAAATTGAAATAAGTGAATCTATTATATTTATAACTTTTGATATTTTATTTGCTCATTCAGTTGCTTTAACAATTTTTTTATTTGCCATTTTTACTTGATGTAATATGTTAATTCGGGTAATAAAGTCAGCTACCTTAGAGGGACCTTTTAAAAGAATATAATCAAGTAATTTATCAATTATTGGCTTTGTTTTCATATTAAGCCAAATTTCTGATAATAGGATTGCAGAGTCTACAAGATCTTGAAAGGGCATATTTATTATTTCTTCTTGAGAATATTTTTGAGATAAATACTGAATCGAATTCTCTACATCTTTTCCTAATGAATTTGGATATAATTTATTAATATAATTATAATCATTTTCTGCTTTAACTTGAGCATCAATTGAAAAACCTAAAGAGACAGTTAAAGTTAGTGCTTGTAAAGTTGTAGCCGCTGCTGATGCAAAATTTCATGTTCATCAATAAAATGCTGCAACTCCTCATGCTGCTACTGTAACAATCCCAGTAGTTATTGTGAATTTCGAATTTACATCTTTAAATGCTTTTAAATTTTTCTTATAATTTGAAAAGTCTCTAAGTTTTAGTAAATTTTCCCCAGATAATTCTTGGTTTGAATTACGTTGTATCATTTTTTCATTATTCGCAAGACTATTATCTATTTCTGGAATTTCTACTTGAATATCATTTTCAGCTACATTCTCTTTCAATGAGTTATACATATCTTTCATCTCTTCATTTTCATGAATATTTTGAATCATTTTATCCTCTAAATCAGATATAAGAATCTCACCATTTTTTACAGCTTCAATATGATAAATTAATTCTTCTTGAACAATTTCAGGAGAAGAATTCCTTAATGATCTTCCTCCTCTACTAATAACATCTTCGATCACATTGTTTTCAGAAAGATAATTCTTAATATCATCCATATCTATTTCTTTAAAAGATTCTTTTTGCTCTTCAGAATCTTTTATTTTAATTACTTTCTCAATTTTATTAGCATTATTTTGGATAGAAGTTAATGCTAATAATGGAGAGCTAATAACTATTGCAGTAGATAATATTAAAAATCCTTTTTTAAGTATCTTTTTATTCATTTTACACCTCATATTATTTAATATATTTTTATATTATCACTATATGCTAATAAATATCATAGGGAATATAATTTTCATTTCAAAACTTATATATACATGCTAATATAATAATTTTGTATTTATTGAATATTTACCCATATGTTTACAATTCTAATGAGAAAAATATTACAATATGAAATATTATTATAAATTGATATGGATAATAATTTTCTTAATAAATAATCAAACAAAATCAATGTGACTTGTATTTTATTTAATGTATAAACCTGTATGTATTTTTTATCATGATATTCAATGTGTGTTTTTAAAAAAGCTCTAAAATATATTATATTTGGATTTTCTGATACTTCCTTAATAGTTTTTTATTTTATTTTACCTATTAGCATAAAGTGTATTGGATAGTATTATATATAAAATTAAGTCTACCATTATTAATAAAATCATTAATAATGATGAGATATGAAATACTAATATAATTTTATTAATTCTTTTTTCAAGATTTTCTTTACTCATTCATTTTTCTTTAGTTATAAACAATTTATTTACTGTCTTTTCTTTAAAATAAAGATTTTTTTCATTAAGCTCATCTTTATTAATAATATTTTCATTAAAGAAATATTGATATTTGCTATCAAAATATAATACTATAAAGTTTAGAGTTGGTTTTGGAAAACTGATTAACAAAAAAATAAAGCACGATATTATATTCAAGATTGAAATTCATAAACGAAAATCTTTTATATGATCAAATCTATTTGTAGTCATTAATATTGGAATAACAATTAAATTTACTAATATAAAAGATATTTTAGAGAATATGTTTAAGCTAATTATTAACCAATATTTTATATGATTTTCCTTAATTTGAAATGGTTTTACTTTTTTATCTTTATCAATAACAAGTTTAAAAAAGGGTCATATTCTTATTTTTTGGATAGTATATCAATTATTTTTTATTATCATATTTAAATTATACTAAATCCTATTAATGATTACTTTTATTTTGATACTTATGCTTTTCTTATTTAAAATAATCACAATATTTTATTTATCAAAATCAAAAAATAATATAATTTCAATTTATATTATTTAATTTACTTTTTTAAACAATTAATCATCTCTAAATAATACTTTTCATCTCCAGTTAAAAATAATTGATATCATGCATCAATTGCTTTACTAGGCAGAACATCTAAATACATTAGGATATGTTTTGCTCATAATAAACTTCCAGCAGCACTTGCAGTTACTAAATTATGATCAATAACCGATAACTCATTGATGTAATTCTTCTCTTGATTATATGTATTAGAAAAATTTACAAGAAATTGTAAAGAATTACTAGTATGTTTTTTATTACCAATAATGCCAGAGTTAGCAAGAGCTAAGGTTGCTGCACAAATGGCTGCAATTAAAATATCTTTATCAATAATTTTCTTAGCATAATCTATGATTAAATTATGAGTATTAGTCATTCATGAATCTCCACCTGGAAGAATTAATGCAAACATTTTATTTTCTTCTATTTCTTCTAAAGTGCAATCTGGGATAATTGTTAGTCCACCCATACTTTTAATAGGTTCTTTTTTTATTGCTAAAGTCTTAACTTCAAATTTAGAAATCGGGTTAAGAGTTGCTTGAAGTTTCATCCCTTGAAGAAGATAACCAATTTCTCATTCTGCAAATTCTTCAAAGATATAAATATAAATTATTTTTCTCATTAGCTTGGAGCCTGACTAAATAAACCAACATTTACAAAAGATAGAACAATGGATATAACATATGTAAATTGACTCATTAATTTAATAATTAAAGGAATGACAAATGAGATTGTGTTTAATTGGGATCTAGTTCATCTACATTTTCTTCCCTTGATTAAATCTTTTTCTTTTAATTCAATTTCATTAAAATGTTCTATTAGATCATAAAACTTAAAGCATTCATCTTTGACTAGTATTTTAGGATCTGATTTAAAATAGAAAATATACATATTTTCATAATAAATTCTTAGGAAGTCATAGAAAGGATTTGGTCTTCCAGGGAAAATATTTGGAAAAATAAAGAAAGCTAAAATAGTTATTGGAAAACCATAGAGCGCCATAAATATTAAATAAAAATCCTTATTACTTTCTACTCCCTCATAATTTATTAAAGATGCTCATATTATAGTAACACCCAATAAAATTACAAAAGATAAAGAAACATATAAGATTGTTATTCAATATGCTATATGATTTTTTTTAATCAAAAAAGGATTTATAATATTTTTTTGATCAGTAGCTATTCTAAATCAGGTTCTTGGATAACTTAACATAAAATTATTTTATGTCATAGCTTTCAAGTTTTCTAACAATATCATTGCAAAGAGTGTCAGATGCCACCATTAAAATAGCGTCAAGAATTCCGATAATAGCACCAACAGGATTAGCTCATTTTGTACCTCAAATTATAAGTCTATTTGAAGTTTGAAATTTTATTCCATTTTTTAAAACTGGTACAATCTTAAAAATTGTTTTTATTTTCGATGATGATGTTAAAAGCTCAATAGATACACTTATAACAAGAGACGTTCAAGTAAGAGCAGAAATATCTGATATTACTTTTTGAACATATGCTATAAATTCAGAAGATAATGGAGTTCCAATTTTAGGTTTGACAAGATCTTTAGTTATTCTGTTAAAATCTCTTATGAATTGATTTGATAAAATTTCATCAATTTTGGCTAAACTATTACTAGTTTCTACTGCAGAATAAATAGAATATGCTGCGGAAGCTGTCATTGTAACTGCTTGTAATGTTGCAGCTAATGCAAAAGGGACATTTCCTCCAAACATTCATCAACAACTTCAATAAAAAGCAGCAACACCTCATGATACAAGAGTTAACCCAGTAGAAACTGATGAAAAAGATATCTCTCTCGTCTTTAGCTCATTTAAATCATTTATATATTTAATAAATTCTTGAATTCTATATATGTCATCGATAGTAATATCGTTACTACTTCTTAATTGGCGCAATGGAGTTTCTTCATAATAAGTTTCTAATAATAGATCTTTCTCATCATTTATGATGGAGTTATAATTAAATATATCTTGTCTTAATTCATCATATTGATCACTATATTCAGGTTGAATATGAATATTTTCCACCATTTGATCCTCAATATCAGAAATTAAAATATCTCCGTTTTTTACAGCATTAATATGATTTATTAACTCCTCTTCTATGTCAATTTCAATTCCATTTCTTGAAAATCTTGAATTGCCATTGGAAATCATATCAACGAGATTATTTTCAGCAATAATGTTGTTGATAATGTTATTCTCAATAGAATTAAATATTTCTATTTGATCATCAGAAGATTTTATATCTACAACTCTTGATACCTTATTTTGTATATTAGAGTTATTTTGTATGCCATGAGTCAAAGTTAACAAGGGTATTGCTACTAAAGAAGATATTGATATCATCATAATACCTTTTTTTCATCATTGTTTTTTTGAATTTTTTATTTTTCTTTTATTTAGGATCATTATTAACCTCTTTATATTGATTAAATAATATCATAAATAATTTTATTAAATTATGGAAAACATAAACTCATGCAATCTTAAAATAAAATGATTATACAAAAGATTAATGTGAGAAGACAGAAGGGGAACAAAAATTACATAATAAGGCATTCAAATTAATGGATAGTTTCTAGACAAAAAAGCATACTTCTTTTGATGGTTGTTTCTTTGTAGTTATTATTTTTTTATTATATTCAAAGAATTTATTAGTATCTTTCCTAAATTCATGAAATAACATATTAACCATTTGATCATCTTCATCAAGAGCATAAAAGACTCCAAAAAATCTAAAACCAGGCCATATATATTAAGCTCATTCTCCTTTTATAAGAAACAGAAAAATAATAAATCAAATACATAGAATTAAACTTATTGCAAGATTAAAATAATAAATTCAGTAATTATTATTAATGAAGTTTTCATCTCTATAAAAAAGAAAAAATCCAAAATAATTTAATATAGTAATAGATAAGAATAAGTATATAAAAAAATTTAACCAAGCAGTCCTTCTGACAAAAATGATGTTTTCTTTTCTAAAATAAATATCATTAGCAATCATTTTAACATCTTCTAAAGACAATTCTTTTTTGTGTCTTAGTTTATAAAGATCTTCATGCATGTAGAATTTCATAATTTTAGCCCTTAAATTTTCAAGTAAAACCTTTATTATTATTATTTTACCATTTTTATTTTTAAAACATATTAATAAGGCATTGACCATAAAAAATCAGATCAATCTTTTTTAATAATTTTCATATTATTAATTATTTAATATTCTATAATTAAATATGTGTAGTATTTTATAACAAGGATTCATCTATGAATAAGAATATTTTGGTTTCAATTCTAGTGCCATGTTATAATTCTTTCAACTCCTTTGAGAAATGCATTAAAAGCTGCATTAATCAAACCTATAAAAATATTGAAATAATTATTGTTGATGATGGATCTGATGATGATACATATGCTTTAATGGAAGTTTATTCTAAAAAGGACAACAGAATTAGAATATTTAAACAAAAAAATATGGGTGTAAGTTACACAAGGAATAAATTAATATCCTTAGCAAAAGGGTATTATTTATTCTTTTTAGATTCAGATGATTTTCTTCCAATTGATTCACTTGAGATTCTAATTAATAATTGTGAAGATGGAAAGATGGACATTGTCATTGGAAGATCTAAAAATATTTATAATTTAACAACAAGAAGTAAAATTGTTTTTCCATTTATCCCAACTTTTATTCATAACAAGGATGATAAGGTTAATTTTGTTAAAACCAACATGTGTCTTTTATGAGGTTTTATTTTAAAAAGAGAATTTTATTTATCATTAGGAATTTCTTTTAATGAAAAGTTAAAATACTTTGAAGATATTTCTGTTTCAACATTTATTTTTTTGAAAGCAAATTATTTCAGACATATCCAAAATTATACATATACCTATAATCGATATTTTCGAAGTGAAACTAATATGTCATCCTTTTCAATTGATCACTTACATAAATTAAATGATTTCTATTTAGCATTAGATAATCTTCTTAGTTTAATGAAACAAGAAGGGATTGATAACCATCCAGAGATGGTTAAAGCAATTAATGGATCATTTTATCCAATCCTTATGGGATATGATCTTTTAGTGATTAGTTTAACAAGAAACATTTTAGTGAGATGTATTTTAAGAAAAAGGATTCTTGAACTAATCCAATCATATCATTACAATATTAAAATTACTGGTAGTTGATGAAAATTCCTCCTTTATTTTTATATTTCCAATAATTTAATTCAATATGTTAAAATTAATCGCTTAAAAAGAATTACCTTTTTTAAAGAAACTAAATTTAGAAAAGTTTTTGGCAAAGCAATTATTATTAAAAAAATGTTATCACTAAATGCATTTAAAGATCCTAGACAGATGATTGTGATGGGGTGCATTAATTTTTTAAAGCAAAATTTAAATTATGCAAAAAGTAAAGATTCATTTTTCATCCTAAAAATCACAGATGAATCTGAATTGGTAGATATTGATAATTTTTTAAAGCAAAATAAAGTTAATATTTTGGGGCTTTCATTTAGACCAGATTTTAATATTAATATTTTGAAAAGTCATCTGGATAAATTTGTATTACTTGATTTTGATTTAAGAGAATTAGAAACAATTGATTTTGAAAAATTTATTAAAAAGATTTCATGTTTAAATAAAAGAATAAGTGTCTCAATGACAGGAAAAAGGAACTTAATGACTAGAATGAAAGATTTAAATTATCAATTTGATTTTTTATTTTTAGAAGTTTAATAAAAGTATGAAAAAAAGTTTTAGTGTAATTATCCCTTGTTATAATACTGAAAAGTATATAGCCAAGGCAATTGATTCAATTATTAACCAAGATTATGATCTTAATTTGATTCAAGTCTTAGTAATTGATGATGGATCAACAACTGATGCAATTGAAAAAATTGTTTTAGAATATCAAAAAAAATACCCCATGATTGAGTATTTTAAAAAGGAAAATAATAACTGGGGATCAGTTATTAATTATGCCAAGCACAAGCAGTTAGTGAAAAATGACATTGTTTCTATTTTAGACTCTGATGATCAATTAAAATTGAATGCTTTCAAAGTAATTAATAAAACCATTAAAGACTATGATTTATTTGCTGGCTCTTTTCGGTTTTGAAGAAAGAATAGACCAGGTCAATATGTTCCAAGTTATTACTATCCTTTTAGAAGGGTTTTAACTTGTCGAATTCAAAAACAAACACCAATTTGTTTACCAATTATTTTCTTCTATACAAAAAAGATCTTTTATGAATTAAAAGATTTAAGAGAGAAAGTTCCCTACCAAGATTTTGATTACACATCACAAATCCTTGATAAGGCAAAACAAATGGTATTTTCATATAAAGTAGTTGCTTATTATTATGATGCTAGAGAAGGCAATACCATTACAATGCCTTGGGATGAAGTTAGATTTGAACTTAAAAGAATTGCATGTCTTGAATTAATTGATGCAGATTTACAAGAATTAGCATCTTTTAGAATGACCCAAAAGAAGATGCGCGAATTAGCTAAAAAGTTTAATGTTAAATATCCAATTAAGAGAAGATTTACATTTAAATGATTACCTTTAGGAACAAGGTTTTCTTATTGGCTCATCTTCTTTTTTACACAAAGAAAGTTTTTCAAATATGAAAAACCCATAAAAAAAGAACAGAAATAATTAGATATTTTATTAATAATGTAATATACTTATTTAGTATATTTTTTATTAAATATATAAAAAGTGGAAGGGAAATTTCCCGTTAAGACCACCCTAAAAACAATTAAAGGAAGATGTTATTTATGGCAATCAAAGACCCAAGAATCGTTAGGGTTGCAAAAATAGAACTAATTGGTGGGCAAGCAAAACCAGGCCCAGCTTTAGCTTCTGTTGGGATCAACATGGCTGATTTTACAAGACAATTTAATGAGAAGACTAAAGAACAAAATGGACAAGTAATTCCATGTGTCATTTATGCTTATAAAGATAAAAGTTTTAAATATGAAATTAAAACTACCCCGGCTGCAATTTTATTAAAAAAAGCAGCTAAAATTGAAAGAGGTGGCAAAAATCAATTAACTGATCATGTTGCTACTATTTCAAAAGAAGATGCATTAGAAATTGCAAAATATAAATTACCTGATTTAAATGCAAATGATGTTGATGCTGCATTAAGAATGATTGCAGGAACTGCAAAACAAATGGGTATTAAAATTACTGATGTTGATTTAACTCCTAAGAAAAATAAAGGAGTGCATTAATGAAAAAGAAAACTTTTAATTATGATAAAAGCAAATCATATAAAATTGATGAAGCTTTAAAAATTGTTAAAGATAATGCAAAAACTAAATTTGATTCATCAATTGATATTGCAATTAAGTTAAATTTAGATACTTCAAAAGCAGAACAACAATTAAGAGGAACTGTTACATTACCAAACTTCTTTGGTAAAAAACAAAAGATCTTAGTTCTTAATGAAGGTCTAACAGATAAAGATGCAAAGGCAATGAATGTTGAATTTGCAGGTGGAAGAGAAACAATTGATAAAATTGCAACTGGCTGAATGGATTTTGATTTAATTATTACAACTCCAAAAATGATGCCACTTCTAAGTCGGTTAGGAAAAGTATTAGGTCCAAGAGGATTAATGCCAAATCCTAAAATTGGGAATGTTACCAATGATCTAAAAAAAACAATTGATGAATTCCAAAAAGGAGTATCTCAATATCGAACAGATTCATATGGAAATATTCATATGCTAGTTGGAAAAGTATCAGGAGATTTAAATAAAGTTAATGAAAACATTGTCTTTCTATTAAACTTTATAAAATCAAAAAGACCATCAACTGTGAAAGGAACTTTTATTAAAAATGTTTCTATTTCATCAACAATGGGGCCTGGTGTAAAATTAGAATTTAATCAATAAAAGTCAAATGGTCTCATTTGACTTTTACTTTGCCATAAATTATAATTATTTTATAGAGGTATGGGATGAATAGACATAAAGTATTTATATTTTTAAATATAATTTTAGGTTTTTTATCTCTAGGTTTACTAGGATTTTTTTCATTTTATCTCATGAATAATTTTTTAGATACTTCCCTACCTGAAACTCTTTTAAAGTCAAGTAGAAATGTGATTACCATTGAAACAATTAATTGACCATTAGTAATTGTGATTGCAATTGTTTCTGTTTGTGCAATTTTCTTTCTTAATATTTTAGTAATTTTTATTGTCAAACAAAAAAATTCAAGAAAAAAATTATTTAAAGAAATCGATCGATATTATGGATATCATACTGGAACAAAAAATGAACAAAATCAAGATCTACATAATTACCATGATTGACAATCACATGTTAACAGTTCTGTAAGTGAATACATTTTATATAATAATGATTTAACAGCAAACCATGGATATTCTTTAAGGGTTTTTATTCCTTATCAAAAAAAACTAAGAGATGATTATCTAATCAACAATTGATGACTTTATTAATTTAAAGCACTCATCAATTGTTTTTTGTTGCCTCTTATTGATTTTAATATCAAAGCCCTCTTTTTGATTGTATTTGGGAATCAAATGAAAGTGGAGATGCATAATTTCTTGACCTGCTACTTCATTTTCATTAATGAGATAATTAATTCCTAAATTATTCAGACTTGAATTATTAATGGCTTTTGCAATCTTATGAGATGTTAAAAGTACTTTTTTTAAATCTTCTGGATTAGAAGAAGTAAAATTCTCATAATGAGTTTTAGGAAAAACTAAACAATGGCCTTCATCCATTGGATTGATATCCATAATGCACATTGTGTGATCATCTTCATATAAGATTGTTGCTGGGATTTCTTTTTTAATAATTTTACATAAAATACAATTCATGATTTACTCCTGGTTATTCTTAAAATGTTCTTTAAGATATTTACTTAAATTAAGTTTTTGTTTTTTAATAATGGCTAATGGTTCATTAACATTTTTAGGATTTGCTCCTAAAGGAATGAACATATTCAATTCTTTGGAAATGGTTTCAATTTGTTTTAAGAAATTAATTCTGGCTAAAATGGATGCACAGGCAACTTCTAAGTACTTCGACTCTGCTTTTGTTTCAAGCTTGAAATCATATCAAGGTTTTTCTTGAAGAATTTGAAGATGAGATTTAAATTTATTTAAATTTGTATATTGATCAATTAAAGCACAATCATTTTTTTTAGCAATTTCTTTAATAGCAAGATTATGACCATAAGTTTTAATTGTATTTATATTTTGATATTTATTAAATAGTTCATTATATTGCAAAGGATTAATATTAATAATTGCGTGCTCTGTTAATTTCAAAATCTCATCATAAATATTTTTCATATATTGATCAGTTAATAGTTTAGAATCTTTCACTCCCAGTTCTTGAATTTTAGTTCAATTTTCTTTTGGAATTTTAACTGCTGCAATTGCAATCCCTCCAAATAAATCTCCATTACCTGACTCATCGCTTCCAATATTGATCCTTTTTATTTTTTGATCCTCTTTGAGAGTTAATGGGAGAACTTTTAGCATTTTTAAAATGTTATCATAATTTGAACCTTGAATTAATAAGGTATTATTTTGATAGATTGTCATAGAGTAATTTTTTGTTTTAAAAAAATATGTAATATCTTTACTAGTATTATCTTTTAAATGGCTTTTCATATATTTTAAAATTAATGCTTTTTCATCATTATTTAACTTTTTTGAAAATGTTTGATTCATATTGCTCCATTTTGTTTATTATAACATATTCAATTATTTCAATTTATAAGAGAAGTATTAAAAAATAAGGTTTTATCTTAACCTTATTTTTTTTGATATTGATTATTTTATTTTTGGAATTTGTTGGGTCACACAATGAATGTTCCCTCCACCTAAAATAATTTCTCTTGCTGTTTTGATCTGTACAATTTCTCGATCTGGATAAACTTGCTTAAATATTTCATATGCTTCTTGATCAGTTGGAATATTAAAAGCAGGAATAAAAACTGCACCATTAGCAATATAGTGATTAATATAAGATGCAGCTTGACGATCACCTGCTTTTCTTGGAAGAGTTCCATCAACTGCAATCACTCCTTCTGCTTCTTCCTTTGTTATATAGATTAAAGGATTTGGAGCGGGAATCTTAATGATTTCAAACTTTCTACCCATTGCATCTGTTGCTTGAGAAAGAACATCATAAGCACTTTTAGAAAATTGGTATTGGGGATCATTTTGATCATCAGTTCAATGAAGTAAAATTTTCCCAGGTGCTGCAACTTGAATAATATTGTCAACATGTTCATTAGTTTCATCTAAATAAATGCCATTCTTTAATCAAATGATTTTATCAATCCCTAAATATTCTTTTAATTGATTTGCAATTTCCTCTTTATTTAAATGGGGATTTCTTCCTTTAGATAATAAACATGCTTCAGTTACAAATAATGTTTTTTCCCCATCAGTATGAATTGATCCCCCCTCTAGAACAAACCCTTCAGTTCGATAACGATCAAAATGGTGATATTCACAGATTGCTTTTGCAACTAAATCATCATCATCCCATGGATCATATAAACCATCGACTTTCCCCCCTCATGCATTAAATGTTCAATCAACCCCTCTTAATTTATTTTCTTTACGATTAATTAAAATTGTTGGTCCAGTATCTCGCACTCATGCATCATTATTTTCAATAATAACTACTTCGACATTTTTTGGTAGCATTGCTTTTGCATGTTCATATTCTTTTTTACTAACACCCATTCAAACTTTTTCATATTTAGCAATTGCAGTTGCTAATTCAGTAAAAGCTTTTTGTGCAGGTAAAGCATGATCTCTTCAGTTATCATTTCTTTCTGGCCAAATGATTCATGTCCCTTCATGGGGTTCAAATTCTGCTGGAAAAGTATATCCATCATCCTTTGGAATTGTTTTTAATAATATTGACATAAAACTCCTTTAATTTCATTTTTGAAATAATGAAAATTATCTTTTTCTTTTTTAATTTTAGTTTTAACTTTTTCTAAAACTAATTTTTGATCATCTTCATCTTTAATTAATAAAGATTGATTAGATCCACTTTTATTTGTGGGTTTTCTTCTAGCTCAATAAATCATCACATCACCCACAATAATACAGATAATGATCCCAACAACTGTGACAGCTAATGAACCCCATGCTAATCCTCCAGTTCCAAAATCTGGAACAGGTAAAATTGAAATTCCTCCATCTGTAGATGTAATATCTAAGACTTGGGTAATACATGCAATGATAACAATCATTAAAGCAATTGTTCCAAGGGTTTTAGCAAGAAATAAATTTCTAATTGCAAAAGGTCTTATAACATTTTTATCTGTACTTCTTAATTTTATATATGATCGAAAAATCTGAATATAAGGAAAGAAGAAGATAATTAATGAAAATGAAAATAAGATAAAGTAAGCAGATCCAGCTCCAAGAAATTCCATTAATCCTCCAATAAGGATGGAAATTGTACTAATAATTGATAGAGCTGTACTTGCAAATGTTGGACATTGGTACTTATTTAATTTAGCAAATGATTTTGGCATTTCTCCATTTTCTGCAGCTTCTGCAATTGCTCGATTGCTTCCCAATGTTCAAGAAAGCATATTTGTAATTAATGTTAAAGCTAACATAATTGAAAGAATAATTACTAATCACTGTGGTAAAGCTCCACTAAAGACAGCAACAATTGAATTAATATAACCTCCATCTTGATATGCAGGATCTTGAGTATCAAGCACAATAAAGGCAGGGATTGATGCAATAATATATGCAAAAATAATTGTTAATCCTCCGATTAATAATGATTTAGGAATAGTTTTTTTAACTTCTTGAACATCACTCCCTAGGTTTGTTGATAGTTCAAAACCGCACATGTTATAAACAATAATTCCAACAACTCCAAAGGGAGCTGCAAAGTCAGGAGCAATCCCTCCTTGGCCATCAATTAGAGTTGAAATCACCCCATTATTTTGAACCAGAAAAACAATCATTGAAACTAGCATCATTAAAACTAAAAACAATTTAATGATTGAACCTAGATTAGGTAACCACTTTGCTTTTTCTAAATCAATTTTATTAATTGCTCAAGTTAATCAAGTTGCAGCAATTGCAATTGCCACATTAATTCAGATAAACCATTGTTCTTCAACAAGGCTTGGATCAATACTATAAAAGAAGGTTGATCCTAAAACTAAATAAACAGAAGGCATTCAAAAAGCTACATTAATTCAATAATAGAAATTTGACCTTGCTCCATTTTTAATTCCCAAGCCCTTGACAACTCAGTTATATATTCCCCCATTAGGATAAGTTGTTGTTAATTCAGCAGTAATTAACCCATATGGGAGAAAGAAAGCAATTCCTAAAAATATTCATCAGATAATACTTGATCAACCCATTGTTAGTGATAGACCTAAAGAGTCTAAAACAAAGACAGCTGAAAAAGTAAATAAGATAATATCTAAAGGACGAAAGGTTTTTCTTTCCTTCTTTTCCCTTTTAGAAAATATCATTTTTATTATCCTTTCTTTTTAGAATTTTCAATATCTGTTAAATAATCGATTTTAAAAGCAGGATCATAATCATTATTGTAGAACCTTCTTTGGTTTCATGATCGATCTTGATCACCCATGAAATTTTCAATTTTTCCTTTTCAGTATAATTTCATTGCATCTGTTGCTTTATCAATTTGTGGATACATGAAATAAACAAGTAGGGCTAATTGGGCAGTTAAACGGTTTTCTGATTGATCGAAAACAATTGATTGCAGACCATCAAAAGCATCATCGGCTAATTCATTATTTCTTGCACATGGTAAACAATGCATAACTTTTGCTTGTTCTCCTGCTTTTTCTAATAATTTATTATTTACTTGATAACCCCCTTCTTTAAATGTTTTATATCTTTCTTCAGCTTCAGACTCTTGTCCAAATCATCATCATAAATCTGTATAAATAATGTCTGCTCCAATAACTGCATTAATATCATCAGTTACTTTAACAGATCCTCCATACTTCTTAATATGACAATTTGCAATATCTAATCATTCTTTGGGTGACTGGTATTTAGTTGGGGCAATGTGAGTAAAGTTCATTCCTAATTGTGTACAAATGTGCATTGTTGATGAACAAACATTTGTTCGATCTCCAATGAAAACAACTTTTACATCATTAAGATTTTTTAATTTTGTTTGTGGTAAATGTTCAAGCATTGTGAATGCATCACAAATTGCTTGAGTTGGGTGGTTATAATCAGTAATTCCATTAAACACAGGAACTTCTGCATATTTTGCTAACCCTAATAAAGTTTTGTGTTCATATGCCCGACAAAAGATTCCATCACACATTCGTGATAAAACTTTAGCAGTGTCATAAAAGCTCTCTTTACTTCCTAGGTGAATGTCACCAGGTTTTAAATATTGTGCATGTCCTCCTAAAAGGGTCATAGCAGCTTCAAAGCTAACCCTTGTTCTTGTTGATGGCTCTTCAAAGATCATTGCTAAAGTTTTGTTTTTTAGTAATTCTGGAACAGCACCATTGTACCTTGCTTTCTTTAGCATCCTCATTAAATCAAAGATCTCAAAAACTTCTTTTTGAGATAAATCATTACAATCTATAAAATGTTTTAGTTTATTCATAAATATCTCCTACCTCATTTATATATAAATTTCCCCAAAAATCTTAATTGTATATATAAGTTTTACCTTCCCTAAAAATAATCAAAAATGAATTAATCATTTAATTTTTTGATATTGTATAATTATAAGGATAGTGAGATAAGAAAATGGAAGATAAAATTCAAGATAAAATAGATGAAATTGTAAAGAAAAAATTTAGAAAGAACTTAAAAGCTGGGTATGATGCTTATGAAGTTGATAAATTTTTTGATTATGTAAATAACTTTTTATTATCAGTTTCTAATGAATTTGAGAATTTTAGAAGAAACGAACAAAAACTTAAAAATGATAAAAAAGAATTACAGCTTCGAGTTGATAAAAGAGAAAAAAAGATTCTTTTACTAGAAAATGAAATTAATGAATTAAAAGATAATGGTTATCATCACCAGAAAATCATTAAGGATGTTTCTTCACTTAAAAATGATTTTGCGAAAATAAAAAATGGTGATAAATAACATTAAGAACATTGGGATTGATTTAGTTGATAAAAGAAAATTTGATCTCAATAATATCTTTTTTATTAAAAGAATTCTAACAGAAAAAGAATTCAAAATTTTTTCTATGTTTGAAAGCAATCATGGAAAATTAAATTTCCTTGCTTCAAGATGATCTGCTAAAGAAGCAATCTATAAAGCTTTAAATGATCAAAAAACAATATTCATGGAAATCGAGATTCTTAATGATATGAATGGAAGACCATATTGTTCTTCCCATAAAGATATCATTTTAAGTATTTCGCATACTGAGAACTACTCAACTTCAATTGCTCTAAAATTAATGTAATTACATTTAATTATTAAAATTCATTTTTGAATTTAGTCTTATGATTTATTTAGATTTAATAATCATGGAGGATAAATGAATTTTGTTGCACTAATTGGTTTAATTACCAACATTCAAATAATCAATAATAAACAATGAATTGACTTAAAAATATCAACAGAAAATGAAACAATTAATATTGCTAGAATAATTGTTGAAAATGAAAGGATTCTTAATGGAATTGAAATTGGGAATCTAGTTGGTATTAATGGGAAAATCGATTTTATTAATGAGAATCAAATCATTGCTAAAAGTTGTACCATAATATAAAAAAAATGAGAATACAATAGTTCTCATTTTTTCTTTAAAATTTTAGTGATCTAAAAAGAACTTCTAATAACTGGACTGGAATTGAATTTCCTGCAAGATAAATAATATTATTATCAGATAATAAATTAGTTTTTTTTAATCTTAGATAATCTTGTTTTGTAAATCCCATATACTTTAAACATTCTAGAGGAGTTAGAGTTCTAATTCTCTGATCTTTTGTTATGATCTTAATTCTACTATTTGCCCCAGAGGCTGTTAGTGTTGGACCAACTCCATTTGGATCATAAATATATGCTTCACTTTTAAATTTAGTATATCCAATTAATTCAGATTTAATAATTCCAGTTTTAGTTTTTCTTTTGATGGATAAATCGTATTTTAACAAGTTATCTTTATAGTATTTTTCATCAACATCTTTTTCTAAAATTGATTTAATTGCTCTGGGTTTTTTATAAATTTGAGAAAAGTCTGGAAATTCAAAGTGTACCTTATTTTTAAAGTCTTTTCTAATTGATATGCAAAAAACTCTTGATCTATTTTGGCAAGAACCAAAATTTTTAGAATTTAAATGGTATGTTTTAGATTCATAACCTAACCTCATTAATTTCTTAATCCACTTGTGGTATTGTTCGATGTGGCGTTTAGATGTAATGTTACTCACATTCTCTAAAATCAAATATTTCGGAAGTTCTTTTTCTTTATATATCTTTTTCATTTCTGATAGAATTCGATCTATTTCTCAAAGCAATCCACTTTTAGTTTTTTTATTTTTCATTCCAAGCTGTTTTCCTTGAATCGATAAATCTTGACAGGGAAAAGAATAAGTGAAGATATCAATATTTTTTGGGATATTAATTCCTTTAGTCTTGGTAATATCAAAGAAATTATGACACATACTTTTACTATGATTTAAATAAGAAGCAGTTAATGACACATCAATTTTTTTATAGTAATAATCTGAAGCAATTTTCTTTGAGTCCCGACTAATGAAATAATGATCTTCTAGTTTTTCTATTTTTATATTATTAAGATCATGATGAATTGCAAAATAACCAATGATTGCATTAGAGTACCATTCGATTTGGCCAACAGATTGAATTTGGTAGTTGAATTCTTTTGCGATATTTTCAAGAGCCTTTCTTTGTGCTCCAATTCCTGCAAATGCTTCAAAGACTTTAATTATCTTTTGATTATTATTTTTATTCATAGAGTGGAATTTCCTAAATTCTATTATATTTTTTATTTATTTATTTCTATTATTTATTTTGTAATATTTATAATTTTCTTTTATGAATTTAATTCTCTTTTCTGTAAGAAAAACATCTCTTATTTTTCCATAATTTAATTTCTTTTTACCAATTATTTCACCATCAGAATTAATTGAAACTAAATCTTTATCATAAAGAGAATGAAAATTAGGACTAACTAACATGCAATTATTAGGATCACCTATTCATCTGAATTTATAATTATTTTTTGAATATAATACTGAAATAATGTGAGCATACTCATAAGAATGATTTGCCATAGCATCACCTTCTATAAAATGGATCCCGTCACTATGATTTTTTATTTCATATCCTAAAAGATACTTTTGTAAAGTCCTTAATCTTTTTTCGCAAGTTACTTCACTAATTATGTTTCCTTCTAATTGAGAAATCGTGTCTTCAATTTCCTCATAATAATATTTTTCTGAACCCTTTTTAGATTTCTTTATTAAAACCTCATTATGTAAATGAATAATTGGATCTTTAGAGACAGATTCATACCTTAGATAAAATATTAATTGATTGTAATCCTTGATTAAATTTACAATTTTTTGAAATTTTAAATCATCTATGATATCAGTAAAATCTATGCAAGTAATATCTTCTTCTAAATTATTAATAATTACTTTAGAATGCCTTTTAGTTAAGTCATTTAATGGATTTGTAAAATTGGCACCATTTAATCAAAAATCTAAATCATCTTTCTCAAAAAATGGAATTTGTGTTCTATTTGGGAAAGATCTAGAACCAATTGAATTTGATCCTGTGAATAAATCAATTGAAGTTTTTACTCTCTCTAATCTAAGAAGATCTTTATTAATCTCTTTTATTTTTTCTTTTGACAATTCTCTTGGAGGGTTATCATTTTTGCTAATCTTATTAATTTCATCAATTTCAAAATACTTTTTTCTTATTGAAATAATCTTTCTCTTTTTATAATATTTTGTTTTTAGCATATCTCTATCTGTATGTCTATAATTTGCATAATCTATTTGAATAAACTGTTTTATAATTTCACAATTTTCATTATATATATAATATGCATCTCCCTCTATTTTATATTTACTTCTATGTTTAGTTTTAAAATGGATTTTAATAGCATTGTATTTTTTCATTGTTTTCTCATCATTCTTAATATTAAGTACAAAATAATTCTAATATTTGACCTTATTATAATGATATAATTAAATATGAACTTCCTTGAAATTTTTGATGGAATAAACAATTTATTA
>JBOFHZ010000009.1:0-33435 GCA_051649885.1 Mycoplasmoidaceae bacterium
AAGATAATTGTTTTACCTTCAGCTTTGAAATTTTTAACCATCTTTAAAAAGTTTTTAATTTCATACTGAGATAAAATTGCTGTTGGTTCATCAAAGATTAAGATTTCTGAATCAAAGAATAAAATTTTTAAAATTTCAACTTTTTGTTTTTCAGAAACATTTAAGTTTTTCACTTTTTTATTAAGATCAATATCTAATTCATATTTTTCAATTAGGCTTTGAATTTTTTCTTTTGATTTTTTACGATCAAGAACTAATTTTTTAATTGGTAAATCATCCCGACAATATTCATTTCCTAAAATAATATTTTCATGAACTGTGAATTCATCAACTAGTTTAAAGTGTTGGTGAACCATTCCAATTCTTTCTTTATGTGCATCATGGGCAAAATCAAAATTAACTTTTTTTCCATTAACATAAATATGACCACTATCTTGTTTGTAAATTCCAAAAAGAATTGACATTAAAGTAGATTTACCAGATCCATTTTCGCCCATTAGAGCATAAATTTCATTTTTCTTAATTTTTAAAGTAATTGCTTTATTTGCTTTAATTTTTCCAGCATTAAATGATTTTGAGATTTTGTCAATATAAACAATGTAGTTTTCGACTTCTTTATTTAAAATTTTTTCTTCCACTGCTTACCTCACAATCTTTCATTTACTTCCATCAAGACGATCAGCTTTACCATCAACCATTGGAGCGAATGATTCAACTCCACTTTTTAGACCACTAAATCTTCTAATTCCATCAAATTCAACTAATTGATCTGTTGCTGGTAGTCCACTTGAAGTATTTCACATTTGAATGTAACTAACTGCTCCAGGAGTGTCATCAACTATTAGTTGTTTTCAAGTTGCATTTGTAGGAAGACCTGAAATTGCATCTTCATAAGTATGTTTAAGAGTATCGCTTCCTGGAGTTTGCATATCTCCGCTAAAAAATCCTCAAGTGAAATATTTTTTACCATTTTCAGAAATTCCAACTGCTCCTTCTCCATTTTCTCCTAGGGCAGCAATGTTATGATACCCAAAGCCTGAGAACCCATTAAGTGCTTCATTTGGAGCATCTGTATTGAAGATAGAGTTTAAAATTCCAAAAACAGCAACATCAAGTTTTTTCTCTGCAGAGAATTGAATGATATTTTGATTTTCAGATTCAGTTCCATCTGGATTTTTAATTTTGACATCTTTAGGCAAACCAGGCATTTCTTTGTTTAGAGAAACAATTCCTTCTTGAGGGGAATCAACTCCAATAACTGCAACAGGTCTCCCTGCTTGAACTATTTCTTGAATAACGTCAAGAGTTTGAGGTCCTGCAATTGGCATAATCATGTCTGCTTTATGAGTGTTGATTAAACTAGAAGCCATTTGTCTTCCATCTCCAACACCAAAGCTTCCTACTCCATAGTTATTAGGATTTTTACCTAAAGTAACTCATTCAACTGCTTTGTAGCCTTCTCTTGTAGAATTAAGTGCATTTCATGCAACCATCCCTTTTTGTAATCCAATTAAGAAATCCATTGTTGATGGGAATGCCATTCCAACATATCCTGCAAGTTTTAATTTTGCATCTTCTCCAGTTCCTGCACCAAAAATATCTCTATTCACAAATAGAAATTCTCCTGCAGCTAGCCCTGTTTGAAAACCAGCTTGCTCCATTCTAAATGTAATAGTAGTTGCATTTCTTGCTTCTAAAGGCGAATCTCAACTTCCAATATTAGAGTCAAGTAATAAAAATCCTTTATCATCATAATTTCGATCCATTAACACATTATTAATTGGAGTTGCATGATTAAATCCTGGAGCAATAATTAAATCTTTTCCATTATAAAATGAACCTTTAAAAGTAATTTCACGATCTAAATTTGTAGTTCCTGGTCTTCTTCATAAACCAGCACTTTCTTTATATGTAGATGCTCTTGCGTCTAAATCATCATATCCTTTAGATTGTACAAATTTTTGATAACCATTAAATGTATATTCACTAAATGATTGATCTGCTAAAACAGATGGATTATCAGAAACAATAATTTCTGCAAATAAATTTGATTTATTTGTAGAAGAACTAGCTACTGAAAAACCAATTACTGAACTTAGAACAAAAGCTCCAAGTAGTGAATAAGAAACAGTTTTAATTATCCTTTTTAATTTTTTTGTCATATCCATCCTTTCTTTATTATTTATTTATGATTCATATCTAGCAGTAATAAAAATTTTAACATGTTAAAACACGTTAAAATTTCGTATTATAGTTTAGCTAGATATTTTGCTGTTCTAACTAGTTGTGATACATAAGAGTATTCATTGTCATATCAAGTGAAGACTTTAAAAGCCTTACCATTATCAACATCTAATTCTAATGTCATTCCTGGATCAAAAATTGAACCATGAGTATCACCAATCACATCACAAGATACAATTGGAGCTTCTTCATAACCAAATGATTCATTAGCTGCAGCTTTCATTGCTTTATTAACTGAAGTTAGTGAAGCATCTTTTTTTAAAACAACTGTTAAGTCAACAAGTGAACCTGTAATTGTTGGTACTCTTGTTGCAAGACCATGCAGTTTGCCTTTTAAAGTTGGTAACACTAATCCAATTGCTTTTGCAGCTCCAGTGCTTGTAGGAATCATTGATGTGCTAGCTGCTCTTGCTCTTCTTAAATCAGAGTGGGGAGCATCTTGTAATCTTTGATCTGCTGTATAAGCATGAATCGTATTCATTAATCCTCATTCAATCCCAAATTTTTCATCAAGAACTTTTGCCATTGGCGCTAATGCATTTGTTGTACATGAAGCACCAGAAACAATTTTGTCATCCTTAGTTAAAATTTTGTGATTTACATTGAAAACTATAGTAGGTATATTTCCTGTTGCAGGAGCTGAGATTAATACTTTTTTAGCTCCAGCTTGTAAATGCATACCTGCTGATTTTTCATCTGTAAATCTTCCTGTTGATTCGATCACTAAATCAACGCCTAGCTTACCTCAAGGTAATTTAGTTGGATCTTTTTCAGAAAAGACTGGAATCTTTTTAGATCCCACAATAATTTCTTTATCTGTATAAGAAACTTTTTTATCTAAAACACCTTGTGCTGAATCATATTTTAATAGATGAGCTAGGGTTTTTGTATCAGTTAAATCATTAATTCCAACTACATTAATATTGTTAGATTTAATTAACTCTCTAAATGTAAGTCTTCCGATTCTTCCGAAACCATTGATAGCTATGTTTATTTTTTTTGTAGCCATTATTTTATTTAATTCCTCCTGTTTATGTAATCATTTATTTTATAACATATTTAAAGCGTTTTTATTAATGAAAAAAATAATTTCACAAGTGAAACACGAGTGAAATTATACGTATAATGAGTCAGCAAATTCTTTACAATTTTTTGAGAAGGTAAATTTTAATTTAGTTTTAACAGGAATTTCGACTTTTTGCCCTGTACTTGGATTAATCCCGATTCTACCCTTTGATCGTTTAACTTTTACTTTTCCTATATCAAGTAATTTAAATTCTAAACATCTATCTAATTCAGCAAACATTAATTTTTGCAAATCCTCAAATATGCTTTTAATAACTGGAACTGAAATGTTTGCATTATCACTAATCAACTTAATAATTTGATTTTTTGTAATAGGTTTATCATTCGGGCTTAGTACTAATTTTTTTCCCATTTTTCTATCTCCTTGAAACGATGTATCAATAACATACATACACCTATAATTCTATTATTTTATATATGATATTATACACTTTTTTAATGTTTTTAAGCAATATAAAAGCAAAATTATTATATTATTTATAGCATAAATTGTATATAATTAGTTAGTGATATAAAAATTTACATAAATTACGAGTCAAAACAAGGTGTATAAAAAAACTTATGAAGAAACTTTTTCAGAAAAATAAATTCAAATTACTTAGTCTAAGTTTAATTGGAATTGCTGCAACAGCATCAATCTTTTTATCATCTTGTGGGGCATACCAACCAATCAGATTTAGAGTTATTAAAGATGTTAGTAGTTCAAGTAATCAAATTTTATTAGATAGTTTAAAAACTTCTAATGCTGATCCAAAGAGTGCAATCTTGGGAGACAAGTCAATAAATAGTGGAAACTATATTATCATTTATGGATCTATTGCTGGCTCTTCTAGCACTCTAGGATTTCGAGAATGACTGACTGGTGGAAGCATTTCTAATGGTGGGGGTGTGACTATTAACCCAGTAATTAATGCTAATTTCTTAAATGCCTTTTTAGGGAATCAAGAATTAAAAGATAAAGTTGAAGTAATGTTATATATTGATAATCCTGGATTTTCTAATCAAGATAATATTTATTCAAAATTAAACTTTGATCCTTATGAAAAATATACAGATAAAATTCTACTTGAAGAATATAACTATCAATATAAATTAGATAATGGCTTACCCCAATCTGCAGCAGATCAAATTGTTGAATTTGATAAACTTCCTTGATCTTATAAGGATAAAAATAATCAGTTTATTAGACAAGATGATTCTGCAAAATCTTATCGGGATTTTGTTGACTATGCAACAAGTATTAGACCAAACTTAAGTCCAATTTCAGGAGATAATAATAAATTATCAGGGGGAATTGCTTTTTCAGGAAAAAATGCTCCCTCTTTACTTGGAACTTTAAGTCCAGCTGATGGATCATCAATTGATACAAACCAAACAGTTAAAGCTTTATATAAATATTATTTAGAAAAAGATTACATTCAATAGTTTTAATTAACTATTTTTTTAATACTTTTATGATCTCTTGCAATAAACTTTGTCCCATAAGGAGATTTAAAAGAGATTTTCAAAGTATTATTTTCAATTGCAACTACAACTCCAAGTCCAAAAACAATATGATTTACCATATCTCCTAAATCATATTCTTGTTTTTCTTCATGAAAATTTTCACTAAAATCTTTATTTAGAGACAAGGGATTATCATCACTAAAAATACTTCTTGATCTTGGGGCAAGATTTGGATCACTTAGAGATTCAAAATTATTACTTGTTGAGATTTCTTCAACAAATCTTGAAGGAAGTAATTCTCCCATCCCATTACTTCCATGAAAATTTCTTCCACTATATGAAGTAATAAATAAATTTTCTCTTGCTCTTGTCATTGCAACATAAGCAATTCTTCTTTCTTCTGAAATATCTCCACTTTCAATTGATTTTGAGGATGGAAATAATCCTTCACAAAAACCAATAATAAAAACATTTTTAAATTCTAATCCCTTTGCATTATGAATTGTCATTAAAGAGACATAATCCCTATTAAAGAAATTACTATTTTTCTCTTCATTAGATGTATAAAGTGTAATCTCTTGTAAATACTCTCTTAGTGTTGAACTTGGGTTATTATGTTGGTATAAATTAATTGAACTTTTAAGTTCAAGAATATTTTCCATTTTATATTCTTCATCTGCTTCTTTTAAATATTCTTCATATTTTGTTAGAGTAAGAATTTTATCAACTAAATCATTAATCGTAATATATTTAAATTCTTTTAATTCCTCAATTAATGAAATTAAAGCCTTGCAGTTATTAATGGCTGCTGGTTTTAAATCTGCGATCTCATTAATATTTAAGAAAGCTTCTCATGTTGAAATTCCATTTGTAACTCCATATTTAAGAATCTTTGCATAAATGGCTTCACTAATTCTTCTTTTAGGAGTGTTATAAATTCGGTTTAAAGAAACATCATCATCAAAACAAATTACTTTTAGAAAAGCAATAATATCTTTAATCTCTTTTCTTTGAAAGAATTTCAAACCTCCAAAAATTACATATGGAATATTTTTATAAATTAATGCTTGTTCAATGTTTCTTGATAAGTAATTACTTCTATATAAAACAACAATATCTTTTAACCGATAACCATGACGTTCTTTTAAATAAGCAATCTTATTAACAATTCATGCTGATTCACGATCTGCATTAGCAGCATGATAGTAAATAATGTTCGATCCAAGATGATTATCTGTAAAAAGGTTTTTTTCAATTCGAAATTTATTATTAGCAATTAATCTATTTGATACATCTAAAATACTTTGGGTTGATCGATAATTTTTTTCTAAAATATATTTTTCATGATCAGGATAAAGTTTTTCAAAATCTTCAAAGATATTTGAATATGAACCCCTTCACGAATAAATCATTTGGTCAGGGTCTCCAACAATGAAAATATTTTGTCTATCTTTCACTAGATGATTAATTAATTCAAACTGATCTTCATTAGTATCTTGAAATTCATCAACTAAAACATAATTAAATCTGCTTTGTCATTTTTCCTTAAGCTCATCTGATGAGGATAAAACCTTATTAGCATAAATAATTAAATCATCAAAATCCAATAAATTTTTTGCAATTAAGTATTCACAATACTTAACATAACAAAGAGCAATTAGCTCATCCTTCTCTTTTGAAAATTCAAACTTCTTAAGTTCATCATAAACATCTTCTAAAATGTTAAAATCAATTTTATTTGATTTTAGATGAGAAATATATTTAACAACTTTTCGAGGAACAATGATTTCCTTATTTAATTCATTAGTTGAATAAATTTCTCTTAGAACAACTAATTGGTCATCCTCATCAAGAATGATAAAATCACTACTTCTCCCAATTGCTTTAATATCTTCTCTTAAGATCTTCAAACAAATACTATGAAATGTTCCAATTCAATGAAAGGCAACCTTTGGCAATAAAGTATTAATTCTTTCTTTGATTTCATTAGCTGCTTTATTGGTAAAAGTAAAAGCTAAAATTGAATTATGATAATAACCCAATTTGGTAATTAAATAAATGATTCTTTGTGTTAGAACAAATGTTTTACCTGAGCCAGCTCCAGCAATCACCATTACTGGTTTATTACTAGCTTCAATACATTCTTTTTGTTTTTCATTAAGAGTTTTATGCTCCATCTTTTTCACCCAAATCATCAAGTTCATCAAAAACTGTATCTAAAATTTCCATTGGAAGACCATAGTTTTTATTGCTTGAAACTTTTTTATTAATATTTTTATTGCTAGGACCTGACTCTTTCATAAATAAAGTAACAGTATCACTATAAACATCAACCATGTTTCTTTTCCCTGATGAAGCAAAGAAGTTCAAAAAGACAATTAAGGCAATAATAAAATTAATTGAATATAGTGATGTGAAAATAATTGCATAAGCATTAAAATCTTCTTCTGGATAAATTCTTAAATTAGCAAGGAAAATTGATTTAATAAAAATTAAACCTTCTTGTTCTCCCAAAAAGAACACAACAATTCCAAGAATTAAATTAATTATTGCAAGAATTATTCACACTGGTAATTCCCTTTTAACAAAACTTAAGAAAATTCTAAATAAATCTTTGGGAATGGTTTCTTTATTATTAAAAAACCGATAATTAGTAAAAATAATATTAAAGACTCGAATATTTAAAGCTCACATAAAAAGGGTTCTTCCTCTAGTTAGGAAAGGAATCAAAACAAAATATATAAGAGCAATAATTGCAATTAAAATAACATAAATCAGAAAGTGGCTAGATTTAAAATTAGTTGCAATATTTTCTATTCCAAAAATTATAAAAAATAATCCAACAAGGATGATGGCAATAAAAAATAAATCTAATGCCCTAGCAAAAAATCTTCTTGTAAGCGATGCTAAAGGATATTTTCTAGCCATATTCAAGATCCTTGCTTAATAAACTTCTAGAACTTTTTTACAATATTTAATTGTTGGTTTAAAGTTTAAAATGTAGTTAGGTAATTTTCGACTAACATTTTTTATAAAATATTGATTTTCTCTAAATTGAGGGTAAATTTTTTCAATTAACATATAGGCATTTGAAATTGCATTTTGAATAACATGCTTATCATCATAATTCTTAAAAATTTTATAAATAAAATCATATAAAATATTAATTGTGATCACCATATAATAATAATCTTTTTTATCATTATTAAAACTAGATTCAGAAACTTTTTTAAAAAGAATTTCAGAAGAAGTTAAAATATCATATAAGTTATAATTTACTTTTTTAGTTGGCATAAAGTCACAAACTTTTTTTTCAATATAACCAATTTTTTTTGCTTTTTCATTAAGAGTAAATAAATATAATAAATTAAAGTATTTATAATTTGTAAAAGATAATTTATTTTCTTCAATAAAATGTTTATTAATAATTTTTCTTTTAATATTCATTAAATCAGTATTTTTATTTTTTATAAAAGATTCCTTAGTGAATTTGATGGCTCCTCCGTCTACTAAAACAATAACATCAAAGACTTCATTTTTTGTTAAAGCTTCAAGTTCTTCCATAAAATCTTCTTTAAAAATATTTTTCCCACCAGCAAAATAAATGTACTCACCAATTGATAATTTTTGGCCAGTATTATATGCATATGAATGTCCCAAATTCTGATTCAAAAAAACAAAAGAAGTTTTGATTTTTTTAAAATCAATCTTATTAATAATGTCTTTTATTAAATCATTATTTTTCAAATTTAAAATAAAGATGATTTCAAAATTGCCACCTTTAATATTTGCTAAGGATTTTAATGAATTTAATAATGTATCAGAATGTTTAGAAATGTTATAAACAATAGATAACTTCATATTTAGCCCTCACACAATCATATATACTTAAATTATAGTTAATTTTAATAAAATAGACTAAATTAAAATAAATGTATAAAATATAATTGTTTATTAGAAAGAATAATATGAAACATAAGAAAATTGATTTATCAAAATACTTTCTTCCAGATTTAAATCAGGCCCGAAAAAGAATAAATCAATCACAAATCCTTAATGATGCTTTTTCCATTCCTGATAATATTTTTAATATTGGAATTGGCAAAACTTATCATATTAAAACATATGGTTGTCAGTCAAACATGCGAGACTCTGAGAATTTCTCAGGGATTTTAGAAACTTTAGGTTATACCTGAAATGAAGACATCAATACTGCTGACTTTGTTATTCTAAATACTTGTGCAATTCGTGAAAATGCTGAAAATAAGGTTTTTGGAGAAATTGGTTTTCTAAAACAATCAAAATTAAAAAATAATAATTTTATCCTGGGGGTTGCAGGGTGTATGGCTCAAGAAGAAATTGTTGTGAAAAAAATTCTTCAAAAATACCAGCATGTTGATTTTATTATTGGAACCCATAATATTCATCGTCTTCCCCAAGTAATTGAACAAGTTATTTTTGAAAAAGATATCATTGTTGATGTTTGATCAAAAGAAGGTGATGTCATTGAAAATCTTCCTTCTAACAGAAAAAGTAATATTAAAGCTTTTGTAAATGTAATGTATGGTTGTGATAAATTCTGCACCTATTGCATTGTGCCATTTACAAGGGGAAAAATTAGAAGCCGATTAAAAGAAGATATTTTAGCAGAAGTTAAACAATTAGTTAAAGAAGGATTTAAAGAAATTACTTTAATTGGTCAAAATGTTAATTCTTATGGAATTGATTTCAAAAATGAAAATTATCGGTTTGCAAATCTTTTAGAAGATGCTGCTAAATCCCAAGTGAAAAGATTAAGATTTACAACAAGTAATCCTTGAAATTTTTCAAATGAGATCATTGAAGTAATGAGTAAGTATGATAATATTATGCCTCATATTCATTTGCCAATTCAATCAGGGAGTAATGAGATCTTAAGAAAAATGAACCGAATGATGGATATTAAAGATTATGTTGAAATTATTAATACAATTAAATCAAAGATTAAAGGCTGTGCAGTTTCGACTGATTTAATTGTTGGGTTTCCAAATGAGACAGATGAACAATTCCAAGAAACAATTAATTTATATAATGAAGTTAAATTTGATAGTGCTTATACTTATATCTATAGCAAAAGAGAAGGAACAATTGCTGCTAAAATGGAAGATCAAGTTTCAAATGATACTAAAAGAGCAAGGTTGCAAACATTAAATAAGGTTGTTGAAAAATATTCTAAAATGAAAAATGAAACATACTTGGATAAAGTTGTTGAAGTTCTAGTTGAAGGAGTCTCTAAAAATAATGAGGCAAACCTTTTCGGTTATTCTCGAGAAATGAAGGTTATTAATTTCAAGGGAAATGCAAATCCTGGTGATATTATCAATGTTAAAATTATTGGTGCATCCAAATTCTCATTAAATGGTGAGCAAATCTAAATAGATCTTAAGAAAATTTAATAATTAATTCCCCCAGAATTAATTATTTTTTAATTTATATGACATTTATATAATAGAAAGGAATTAATAAAATGATATAATATGAGTAATAAATTAATTAAAGTAGTCTTTCAAGAAATAGAAACAATTAAGAAGAGAATTGATAAAATTGAGAAATGGATTTTTAATATGAGTACTTCAGATAAAAAACTAAAAAATAAGAAAAACAAAACTAAGATTGATAATAAAAAAGATTCAAAACCTAAAGATAAACCTCAAAAAAAATCTGCTAATTCTAATAAAAATCTAACTGTTGATGAAAAAATAGATAAAATGTATCATAAGATAAGTGCTGAAATCGATGAGAAAATTAAAGGTGTGTATATATACTTTGATAATAAAATAGATAACCTAACTAATGTATTATTAAATTTCATTAAAAATCAAGAAAACTTCATGGAAGAGCAAAGAAAATTCAATAAAAAAGTTGAGCAATTCATGATTGATACTGATAGAAGACTAACAACTTTGGAAGAAAAATTTGATGATCATATTAAGAATCATAAATAATTTTTTAATATATTAAAATTTAAATTTTGATTTTAAAGAATTTAAAAATGATAAATAATCATCATATCTTTCCTTGGAAATCATATTTTGATCAACCATTTTTTTTACTTCACAATCGTTTTCTGTTTTATGAAGACAATTGTTAAATTTGCATTTTAAAGCATATTCTCTAAAATCACGATAACCTGTGGCTAATTGTAAAGGATCAATATCAATGTTAACTGATGAAAAACCTGGAGTATCTACTAAATAGAGATTATTATATTCATGTAATAGTGTAGCAGTTGTAGTATGCTTACCTCGATTTAGGGCTTTAGATATTTCATTTGTTTTAATATTAAAATTATGATTGATTTTATTTAATAAGGTAGATTTCCCAACACCAGATTGTCCAGTAAAACAAATAATTTTTTCATTCTTATGATTTAAAAAATTCATAAAATCATCAATATCATTATTTGTGAAAACAAGAAAATGATCATCTCTAAAATGATTAATAATTTGAAGAGCATTTAATTTTTCTTGTTCATTTAATAAATCAAATTTAGTAAAAAACAAAATGATATCATCAATCATCTGTGATTGAAAATACAAAATGTATTTGTTGATCATTGTGATTGTTAATTCAGGTTCTTTAAAAGATTGAATGATAACCAAATAATCAATATTAGCAATTCTTGGTCTTATCAAAGAATTTTTTCTTGGTAATACATTAGTAATAATATTGATTTCTCCTTCAGAAAAATAATCAACATAATCTCCTGGTAGAACATTGATTTTTTCATTTAGTAATTTTCCTTTTAATTCTGCTAAAATAATTTTCTTTGATTTTAAATTTTTAATTTTTGCAATTCCACTGATGGATTGAAGAACAAGAGCTTTATTCATTAAATCACCCATAGAAAAATTAAACTAGCACCCAATAATAAAATTGCTGTTATAAATACAAGTCAATAAAATATAAATACCCATTTGTAATTTCTTTTTTTAAGTTCATTTTTAATATTAAATTTTGCAGGGAATTGCAATCTTCGATCAGCACTTTTTTTAATCACATGAGGTTCAGGATTTTGAATTCTGATTCTTAATTTGTATTTATTAACATCTTCAATGACTTCTTCAATACTTGAATATCTATGACCATAATCATTTTCCTTTGAAGCCATTAATCTAATAATAATGTTTTCAATGTCACTAGGAAAATCTTTGAAAGTTAATTTCATTGGTGGTATGTCATATTCTTGGGGTAATCTAATAGATTTAGGATCTTCATCATTTTCATAAAAAAATGGTTTTTTCCCCATAATCATTTCATATAAAATAACTCCTAATGAATGAAAATCAAATTGCTTAGTAATTAAATATGCAATATTTTCTTTTGGTTGGTTACTAAAATTTAGAATATCAGGAGTTAAATATGGAATTGTTCCATAAAATGATTCTTCGTTTGTTAAAATTTTTAATTTTGCAAATTTCTCCTTTGTTTTTTCAAGAACAGAAGAAATTCCAAAATCAATGATTTTTATTTTTGATAAGTCTTTTGAAATCAAAATATTTTCAGGTTTTAAATCCCTGTGAATAATAATATTCGTATTATTATGAAGTTCTTTTACTCCAATTAATACCTGCTCAAAAATATAGATTGATTCATTTAAAGGGATCGCACCATTTTCAATGATGTACTTTTGTAATGTTAAACCATCAATAAATTCCATTGCAATTAAAATAGTATTATTATCAAGGGTTGAAAAATCATAAAGTTTAACAATGTTCTTTTTCTCTAATAATCTTCCTGTTGTTGTTCCTTCATCTAAAATTTTTTGTCATTGATCATCAGAAGTATCTCGAGACTTCTCAATAATTTTAATTGCAGCATATTTATATTTGTAAGATAAATAAGTATTTTCATTTGAAGATAAATCATCAGCTAAAAAAATTGAAGAGTCCATTCCACCCTTACCAATCAATTTAAGAATTTTATATTTGCCTAAGAATGTCTTACCAATATAATTGCTTTTTTTCACACTTCACCATATTCAAATAATTCTATAAAATTATTATATATATTATAATATTTAAAATTCATATTGCTTTATATAAAAAGTTTGAATTATTGGTTTGGGAAATAATATTATGAAAAAAGAAATCATTATTGATCTAAGAGCAAAAGAAGATTATGAAAAAGAACATTTAAATAATGCCATCAATATTCCATCAAATGAAATTATTAATGGAAGAACTAATTTCAATTTTGAAAAGTGTCAGTGTGTTAAATGTTATTGCTATAGTGGAAATCGTTCAAAACAAATTGTTCAACATTTAAAAGAACAGGCAATCAACTGCATTGATTTAGGATCTTTTGAAGATGCAAAAAAAATTGAAAAATAATGATCTATCATAATAAAACATTATAATAATTTACAATTACAATATAAGTGGTAAAATATTATTATTGAAATGATACATTTACTATAAAAAAGAGAGATTATGGCAATTAAAAAACATGTAAGACTTGAGTGTAAAGAGTGTAATGAAATAAACTACTTAACTCAAAAAAATTCTAAAACTCATCCAGAAAAATTAACACTAAAAAAATTCTGCAATCGATGTCGAAAAGCAGTGACTCATACTGAAACTAAAAAGAAATAATTATGCAATCAAAAATTAAATTAATAAGAAAGCTCCTAGATGAAAAAAAAGTTGATGCTTTAATTTTAACATCAGATCAAGGAAGATATTGATTAGCAAATTTTAAATCTTCTTTTGGTTTTTTGATTGTTACAAAAGATTTAGTAACTTTTTTTCTAGATGGCAGATATTATGAAAAAGCTTTATCTAAACTAACAGATGCTCAAATTGAAATAAAACTATTTAAGTCAAAGGAAACTTTAAAAGATTATTTTTATGAATATTCAATCACATCTGGACTTTTAGAAGAAGAATATACAACTTTATCACAACTTGCTTTTTTCCAAGATCTATTAGCTGATGTTAAACCAATTAGTTCTAAACAATTAAGAATTCAAAAAAATGATCATGAAATTGATAGTTTAAGAAAAGCAGCAGAAATTATTTGTGATGTTATGGAATGAATCAAGAAAGCAATCAAACCAGGAATGACTGAAATTGAAGTAGCTAACATGATTACTTGTAAAATTCTTGAATTAGGGGGAGAAAAAAATTCTTTTGATCCAATTGTTGCTTCAGGAATAAATGGTTCATTTCCTCATCATAGTCCAACAGATAAAGCAATTAATGAGGGAGAATTTGTAACCATTGATACTGGATGTATTTATAATGGGTATTGTTCAGATTTAACAAGAACATTTCCTATTGGAACACCGACTTCAGATGAATTAATTAAAGCTTATGATGTTGTTCTTAAATCTAACAAGGAAGGTATCTTAAATGCTAAAGCTGGAATTAAAGGAAATGCATTAGATAAAATTTGTCGGGATGTAATTGAAGCAACTCCATTTAAGGATTACTTTGTTCATTCAACAGGACATGGGGTTGGAATTGATGTTCATGAATTACCTAATGTTGCTCCAACTTATTTAGAAGTAATTCCTCATAATGCAATTGTTACAATTGAACCAGGAATTTATATTCCTAATATTGGTGGCATTAGAATTGAAGATATGGTTTTAGTAAGAGATGGTGGAAACGAAGTTTTAACAAGACACATTACTAAAGATCGTCAGTGATAATAATTCACGATATTAATGAAAATAAAAAACCACTATGCTAGTAGTGGTTTTTTATTTATTCAATCTTGATAATAATGGTTTCTATATTAAATTTCAATAAGTATTAATATATTATTGATACATAAATAACACAAATGATATAATCAAATTGAAAAATTTAATAGAAGGGTCATTAATCATGGCAAAAAAAGTTAGTAATAAAACACATAATAAAGAACAATTAAATAATTATTCTGACACATATAATAAAGGAAGCAAGCAACACAAGAGCAATGCAGACAACCATTCAAATCAATCAAATCCTAATAGTACAGCTTATAAAAAATCTCGATCAGGAAAATAATAATATTAAAAAAAATAATCACTATCAATTTAGTGATTATTTTTTTATTTTAATTTAATTAAATCAGGATCTTTTGTTGGAGAACTATATTTTGCAATTCTTTCCTTCATTAATTTTCTTTGTTCTTCCATTAATTTAATGTTAGCTTTAATTTCAGATTCAAATGAATCCATTTTTTCTGAAATTTCTTCTGTTTCTTTTAATGTTTTAATACTTGACAAGCTTAATTCTTTATTAATACCATAGTCCTTATCAAATCTACTTTTTCTTTCATTTAAGAAACCATCACGAATTGAGTCTAGATCAAATTCATAAATTTCATCATTAATATTTCTTTGTTTTTCTGATTTAGCAGCTTCTTTATATAAAGCTTCAATTTCTTCATATTTAATATTAACAACTTCATTTCGAGATTTATTACTATTAATATATTTAAAGTAGTCATCTTCAATTTCAACTTGTTCTTTATTAACAAGATCTGCAATTGTTACAATTTCAACTTTCTCATTAATAATTTGTTCAATTCCAATACTCATTAAAATATTATAAAGTTTAGGAATATTAACTTCATTTGCTCCTCTTAGGAAAATGAAGTTTCGAATTTCACCAAGTAATAAATTATAAGCATTTGCAATATCCATTTTTAATTGAGAATCTAAATTTTGAATATTTTCTTCATTTAAAATAATTGTTTGCAATTCAAGTCCAATTTCATGGCTTGCTCTAAATAAGTTTCTAATGATGATACAGAATAAATTTCTATTTCTTGAATTTTGAACTTTACGATATAGGATTAAATGAATATCTTCATATTTTAATGATCCTCTAATTCTTGGGATTGAACCCTGAACAATACTTGAGAATTCAATAAAATGAGAGTAAATAATTTTTTCAATTGAAACTAAATTGTTATTCATATAATTTTCTGTTCTTGTTACAAAATTTTCTCTTGCTTCATCACTCAATCAAACAGAAATATCAAATAAGAATTTTCGATTTACTTTACATACACCATTAATTACTGTGAATAAATTAGCAAGGTAAATGTAAAATAATTTATTGTTAAATTGTAATTTGTAATCTAATTTTAAAATGATATCAAATAATGAATCTGCTTCATTTGATAACTCTCTAATAAATTCATTTTGGCCATGAGATAATGATGGAAAATTATTAATTGATAAGTATAATAAATCATTTAATAATAAATCACTATTATTTAGGATTAGCATTCTTCAAATAAAATCATAAATTGATTTTAATAAATATTCTTTAGAATCTAAAATAGGATAATCTGGAATTTCATTTTCTTCTTTTGTTAATTGATCAAATTCTTGATCAAAATCATTTGTGATGATATTATTGCTAGTCATCCCATATTGACCGCCTTCATAAATTTGACCATCAGCTCCAGTATAAGCAACTGGATTTCCATTTTCATCATATTGAACATTTTTTCCCATTAAACGAGCTTGATCTTGAACCATTAAATTACTAATTCCAGAAGCTTCTAAATTTTTATTTAATTGATCTAACTCTGCTTCCCGATTTAGTAGCATTTCTTTTTCATCTTCTTCAAGAGCAAGCTTATCTTCTGCTTCTTTTTGTAATAATAGCTCAGCTTCCATTCTTTTTCTATCTTCTTCAGCTTGTAATTGTGCTTGAATTAATCGTGATTTTTCTTCATCAAATTCATCAAAAAAACTTGGATCTGACATTGTAATTCTTCCATCATCAATTCCATAAATTTGTTCATCTGCACTAATGTTTCCAAAGAAAAAAAGGACATTAGGATTCTTTTTAAATGCCTTAAAGACTTTTGTATTTTTTAATTTAAAATCTTCAAGGTTTTCAATTGCTCCTTGTTCGGCTGGAAAAGCTTCTTTGACAATTACTAGAATTGTTTTATTATCTTCAACTGCACTTTTTTTAATTAATTCAACATCAGTTGGATCTTCTAAGATTTCAAAAGTTGATTTTTTAAGATTTAAAATAACAGCATCGTTTGGAGTTAAACCCATTGCAGCTAAATCCAACATCCTTTGCTCATTTGTTATTAATTTAATGGGTTTTTTAAACATCCCAAACATATATTCTCCTATACAGTACTTACATTATAAATATTATAATATCTAAATGTAAAAAAACAATACAAATTATTAGCCAACAGAACCTTCCATATCTAATTTAATTAATCGGTTTAATTCAATTGCATATTCCATTGGAAGTTCTTTGGAAAATGGCTCAATAAATCCAATAATTATTAAATATTCAGCTTCTTCTTTTGTCATTCCTTTTGAAGTGAAATAAAAGATTTGTTCATCACTAATTGAAGAAACTTTAGCTTCATGTTCTAAATTTGATTCACTATTATATATTTTCTCCATTGGAGTTGTATCACTTCTTGAAATTGAATCTAAAATTAGAGTATCACATTCAACTTTAGCAAAACTATTAATAGCATTTTTCTTAATTTCTACTAAACCACGATATCTTGTATCTCCTCCATCTAAAGAAATTGATTTTGAAATAATTTTGGATCTTGTCGATTTGCCAATATGAATCATTTTAGCTCCAGCATCTTGAACAACATTCTGAGACGCAATTGCAATTGAAATACAATCACTTGTTGAATAATCTCCCAATAAAATTGAACAAGGATATTTCATATTAATCCCAGCACCAATATTTCCATCAATTCAAGACATATTGCCTCTTTTTAAGACTTTAGCTCTTTTGGTAACAAGGTTTAAAACATTCTTTGATCAATTTTGAATTGTTGTATATCTACAAATTGCATCCTCTCCAACAAAAACTTCAACAACTGCTGCATGTAAATTATTCTCATTATAAACAGGAGCAGTACATCCTTCAACATAATTCAATGATGAATTTGCTTCAACTATTATTAAAGTTCTCTCAAACTGACCAATTGCTAAACCGTTAATTCTAAAATAGGCTTGAAGAGGTTTTTCAACTTTAACACCCTCTGGAACATAAATAAATGATCCCCCAGATCAAACTGCAGTATTTAAAGCAGCAAACTTATTGTCTGCATATGGAACTAGTTTTCCAAAATACTTTTTTACTAATTCAGGATGGGTCTTAATTGCTGTTTCAATATTAGAAAAAATAACACCTTGTTCTTCTAATTCAATTTTTATAGATTTATAAACCGTTTCAGAATCATATTGGGTTGAAATTCCATTTAAATATTTTGCTTCTGCTTCTTGAATTCCTAATTTTCTAAATGTTTCTTTAATTTTTTCAGGAACATCATCTCAACTTTTTTCCATTTTCTTTTCTGAAGGAACATAATAAATGTAATCTTCATAATTAATAAAAGATAAATCAGGCCCAAAACTTGGGTCTGGACTATTTTTAAAATGATAAAAAGCATTTAACCGAATTTCAAGCATTCAATCAGGTTCATCCTTAATTCTTGAAATTTCCCTAATTAAATCCTCAGTTAATCCCTTAGAATTCTTTAATAAATATTCATTGCCATCATTAAAGCCATGTTCATATTCTTTTTGATATGTTTTTTTATCTTCCACTATTGATCCTCACTAATAATTAATTTAATTGAAGATGGAGCAATCATTGCACAATTATAACGATTGGGTTGATTTTTGATATCAGCTAAAACATTTAGTTCAGCAATCACATCACTATCATATTCCTCACCCTTAATCATTAGTTCATAATTTTTAATAATAACTAATGCTTCATCTAATTTTTTATTAATTAGAGTATTACAAAAAATATTTGTTGAAGCTGTACTAACAGCACAGCCTGTTCCATTAAAAACTGCATCAGTGATTATTTTTTCATCTGATATTTTAAGAAAGAGTGTTAAATTATCAATGCATGAATTTGATGCAAAGTTTTTAGATGTATATGATTGATCACTAAAATTTTCTGCTACTTTTTTATTTGGGTTTTCATAATTTTCAATAATGATTGCCCTTTGTACATTTTTATCATTTTTAAAATCCATAAGTTCTCCTTTAACTTAAATTCAATTAAGTTCTTCACCTTTTTTATATTTTCTTAAAACTTCAAGTAAGCGATTAGCATCATCATAATCAGAATATAAATATAATGAAGCTCTAACAATATTAGATTCATTTGTATTATGATGAGCTAATTTTGCACATGATAATCCAGATCTAACAATAATATCATTTTTCCCAAGATAGTTCGCAAAATCCTGACCAAAGACATTTTTATTTTTAAAAATAACAATATAAGAATCAACCCCTTTATTAATAACTTCAAAATCAGCAATCTTATCAATCTCTTCTTCTAAATATTTTTTAATAGCTTTCAACTCTTCCTTTTTTGCTTTTAAGTCAATTGTATTTAAATAATCAATTGCAGCATTTCAACCATAAATCCCCATAATATTTAATGTCCCTGCTTCATACTTTGCATTTGATTCCATTGCTTCGAATTCTTCTTTCCGAATTGTTTTATTCATCCCTCCACCAAAAATACTTGGTCGAAAATCTTTTTTCATATCAAGTTTAACGTAAATAATTCCAATACCAGTTGGAGCACACATTTTATGTCCAGAGCATGCAAGAAAATCAATTGCTGAATTTTTTAGATCCATTTTATTTAATGGAATATATTGTGTAGCATCAATGCAAATAATTGTTTGAGGGTTAATAGTCTTGATTTTTTTTGAAATGGATTCAGCATCTAATTGGCCACCAATTAAGTTAGTCCCATTTGCAAAGGCAATAATTCTTGTCTTATTTGTAATTCCTTGAAGAATTGTTTTTTCATCTAAGAAAAGTTCTTCAGTATCTAAATATTTAATAACAGCTCCAGTTTCTTTAGCCAATTGAAATCATGGTAATAAATTAGAAGCATGTTCTAAAGTATTTAATAAAATTTCATCTCCTGGTTTAATTAAATGCTTAATTCCATAAGCAATCATATTAATAGAAAAAGTTGCCCCTGGAGTAAAAATAATATTTTCAATATCAGTATTTAAAAAAGCTGCTAGTTTTTTCTTTGTATCATTAATTTTTTGAGTTGTTTTATAAACATGTAAAGAATCAGTATTATGTGCATTATAAGATTCATCAATCATATATTGATTAACTGCATCAATCACACATTGTGGCTTTAGTGATGTTGCTCCGCTATCAAGATAAATTACACCCTTGTTTTTCTTAAATCAAGGAAAGTCTTTTTTATAATTTTCCATTAAATTTTCTCCCTTATTTTATTTTGAATATATAAAATCTTTTCATCATTCATATTCATTAAACATAAATTAAAATAACTCATAATTAATTTTAAGATCGCTTCTTGTCTAGAAAGATTTTTAGAAGTTAAATAAAATAATTTGTCTTCATTAATTTTCCCAATCGATAAAGCATGTTTTGCTTGGATCTTATTTGTATCAATGATTAAATTAGGTGATCCAATAATTGAAGAATCATTTGATAATAAAATTCCACTAATTGATTGTTCACAAGTATTCCCTTCAGATTCTGCAGCAATTTTAGCAGTCAATGTAAACTTCACATATCCCTGATTTTTCCCAACTCCAAAAACATTACATTCACTCCTACTTGTATTCGATAAATGATTAATTTTTATATTAAAGTTTTTCTTTGTTAAATATACTAAACTTGCTAAATTAATAATGATTTTGGAATTTTCATAAACATCAACATTAATATTTAAATCAAAATCATCAAGGTTAATATCAATAATTGATATTCTTTTAATAGTATTTGAAGGAACAATAATTTTTTTTGATATTAGTTTATTTTCGATTTTCATGATCTACTACTTTATCAATTCATTCATAACCTTGGTGATTAATTTTTGTTAATAAATCATATCCTCCAAGGAGTTGAATTTTACCATCAATAATTACAATCACTTTATTAGGTTTGATAACATCAAAAATCTTTTGTTGATGACTTACAACAACTAATCCTTTATTAGGGCCCATCCATTTCTTTAATTCATTGATAACAATTTTAAGAGAATCAATATCTAATCCTGAATCAATTTCATCAAGCAAGACAAAAGTTGGATCTAATAATAACATTTGTAAAATTTCTGATTTCTTTTTTTCTCCACCAGAAAAACCATCATTAACAAATCTTTTTAAGATACTTCGATCTAATTTTAAATCAGCTAAAATTCTTTCTACTTTATGAAAAAGTTCTGCAACTTTAATTGGAGTTTCCCTTTGAGAATTTACAATTGCTTTTAAAAAATCAAGCATTAAAACACCTGGAATTTCTTCAGAATATTGGGGAGCAAAAAAAACTCCTTTTTTTGCAATCTCAAATGTTTCAAGATCAGCAATAGATTCATTATCAATAAAAACATCTCCAGAATCAATATCAATACTAAAGTGCTTCATTAAACTTTTTAGTAAAGTTGATTTCCCATTTCCATTAGGACCAATAATTGCAACTACATCACCCTTATTGATCTCTAAATTAATTTGATTAAGAATTGGTTTTTCATTTATAGATACTGATAAATCCTTAATTAATATTTTATCCACATCATTTCCTTAAAATTTCGTATATAAGCATAATTATAATCATGAATAATATATTTATAATTACCAAAAAATATTATAATATTTATTATAATGATTTGTCTATTAAAGATTATAATTTAATTATGTGATTTTTATAATAAATATATTATTCAAATTAGGAGAAAAAATGAAAAAATCAAAATCTAAGTTTGTTAGATTAAGTTTAATCACATTAGGGCTTGTAGCAATTGTTAGTCCTTCAGTGCTTTTATTAGCTTCTTGTAGTGGAGCTGATCAAAAAAAAGATAAAGATCGTGTCGATCGAGGAGATGGGACTTTATTTGCAAAGAATGAAAAAAATCCTGCAATCTCAACAACACTAGAAGAAGGGCTATATGAAGCTTTAACTAATGAAGGTTCAATGACTAAATCTTTAGATGGTCATATTAGTAATTTATTTTACAATACGATAAAATTCATCTCAGAAGAATTAGTAAATGAATCAGGTGATAAAGGAAATGCAACTTTTTCAAGAGACTTAAAAAATAAAGAAGAAGAAATCGATAAAGATTATAAAAAGTTAGTTGAAAATGAACAAAAAAATAGTTCAGATTGAGAGAGAAATTTACAAGATAATTATCTAGATCCAAATGGTGGAACTGAAGAATCTTATAAAAATATAAAAAGGAATGAATGGGCTTTAACTTATTTAACAGATAAGATATTTGAAGAAAGTTTTATTTTTACTGCAAAAAATGGTGCTGTTATTAAAACTCCACAAGTTTCTGATTTAATGAAAGCCTTAAATAAAATTGATGGATATTCATTTATTTGAAAAGGTGAAAATAAGCTAGAAAATTTCTATGCAGCAATTCAAGAATTTGTTTTTGAAGAATGATTAATGAATGAAAAGCCAATGATTGTTAATATGTCATTATGAAAGTATGGAACACCAAAGGGTGGAATTAATTCAATCTTTAATACTAATATTAAAGTAACTGAACCAGAACCAGAAGAACAAGCAATGAAAAACATTGATTCTCGTCAAACAGATCTTGCTGGAACTTATGAATTTCCATATTTCTCTAGCAGTGCAGATAATAGTAATTTCTCAAGTATTGAAAAATTCAATAATTTTGTCACAACATCAAAGGCAACTCCCAATCATAAACTAAGTTCAATTTCTGGAGTTCCTAATAATGCTGGTTTAATTGATATTCCTCAGAGCTACACTGAAGACTCATCAACATACATCCTTGCTAAAACTTCAAATATTATGGATCAACTATATCCAGAATTTGCCTTTGCTTCTTTAGCTCTATATTACAATACATGAGCTCCTGCTGGATCAAAAATTGTTAATGAAACATTTGCTAAAGAATTAAAACTAACAGATAGTGTTTTAGATTTAATCACTCAACAATTTATTGTTCAAGATGGAAATGAATTTGCAGCAGGAATACCAAAGACAATCATTCCAACTTCAATGGTTAATAAAATGATTAATCAATTTGGAGATTTAACAAGTTTAAGAAATGCTCCCCTACATACAATTGATGCTTTTAAAATAAAAAATGCAGCTGGAGGTGCATATGGTTTATCTGACTTTATGCTATTAAGAAATCAAGCAGGGGTTCATGCAATTGCAATTGATGGATATGATTATATTAAAACTGCTCCATCTGCTACAGAAGCAAATTTAAAATATGGAGATGTAATTATTTATCGTGATCTTCTACAGAAAAGAGGATTAACTAATTTAGATGGTAATAGTAATGTAACAATTAATTTAAGTTCAGAACTACAAACATATTTCAAAGGCAATAGCAGTTCTATTATGGTAGACTTCTTACAAAGTGCTGATACTAATATCAGTAATATTACAAAAGAATTTTTCAAAAATAACTTTTTAGAAGAAAGTCCTGAAGCTAAAAATTTCTATGTTGCACTAGCAAACTATCATGCAAACATTAGTAGTCATGATAAAGAATTCGCAGTTCAGACAAAAATTAGATCAACAAAGGAAACTTATTCGAATCGGTTTGGATTTGAAGCTCTTGATAATGGTTTTGCTGCTCCATGAATTTTTAACCAAAACCCAATCACTGGATTATATTTTGTAACTAATATCTTTAAAAATGCAGTTCCAGTTTATGATGGACCTGATTCATATCGAAAAATATATTTACAAACAATCACTCCTTATTTTACAAAATTAAATTTACTTCCATTATCATCAACTGCTAGTTCGTTTAAGTTCAGTCAATACATTTATGCTAACAACTTCTATTTAAATTTATCTTTAAAAGAATTTATGACAACAAATGGATCTGTTTTTGCAAGCAGATTAAAATCAGAAGTTGTTTCTAAAAATGCTAGCAACTACTTTCAAGTAGAACAGAATAAAAATGATTTTATGAAATTCAAAAGTACTATTGGAGAAGGAATTAATTTAGATGTTTTAAACTATGAATGAATTAATGCATATTTTGCAAGTGCTGGTTTTGATAAATTAACTGGAAATAAATTTATTGATTGAATTAAATATAATGACACTGCATTAGCAAATGATTATGTTTTAACAACAAATAATATGCAGTTATATAAAGAAGAATTATTCCTAAGTCCTTTTAATAAAGGATTAAATAATACTTATGAAATGGCTTATGATGCATTCTTAGTAGCTTCGACAGTTCAATATTTATTAGAAGATCCAGATAATGATGGAATCAATCGATTTATGGATCATTTAAAAAATGAAATCACTTTTGGGAAAGATTATTATTTTGTTTGAACTGATAATGTAAATGGAAAACTAGATCCAACAAATAAGGATTTAACAACAACTCAATTACTTTCACCAACTCAATTGAAAATTAATTCTAATAATAATTATGCAAGTAAATATTTTTCAAATGCTGGAACATTAATGACTGATGGCACTAGTGGTGAAAACCTTTATGCATCATCTTTATATGGAGTTGGTAATAACCATTATGATGTAATGCCAATTGGTCTTACTCCAGAAGCTCCTAATTATTTAGGTTATTCTGGATTACAAGGAGCATCAAATAATTCTTTATCTAATATTGTTTCAAGAAGATTATTTAATACTGCAAGAGAAGGAATTGAAGTAGCAGAAACTAGTAAAGGATTATTATATCAATATGGTTCACTTAAAGGATTAGAAGAACACATTGATAGCATTAGGTTCATTAGTGATCTTGAAGCATTAGCTCAAGATATTAGTAATGAATTATCTGGAGGATTTGATATTGATATTATTAAAGAATCTATTACAATTGAGGAAAAGAAAACTGCTTTTAAAGCTGAATTAACAAAGGTTAATCCTGCAGCATTTGAAAAATTCTCAGGAGTTGTTTCAACTAATTTAATTCCAGATACAACATCTTCAACTTTCTATGCAGCTTATGCTAGACAAATAAACTTTAATGATGTTAATCAAAATTTTACAACCTTTGTTGCGCAACAGGGAGCAAACATTGTTTATAATTTATTGATTAAAACAGCAATGGATAGTACTTATAAGAATATTGTTCTAAACCAAATTGTGGTTGAAAACAAATTTGAAGTATTTGATAAAAATGCTAAAACTGCTCTTGGAACTTTATGAGTTAAAGAAGATGAAGATAATAAATAATCTTTAACTAAAGGATAGTAATAAAAAAAAGAAGAATATAATTTCTTCTTTTTTTTATTTTAAATATAATCATTTAATAATTTACCAGCTGATTCATGATATTTTTTAATATCTTCTTTTCTAATATCAACCTTTAGTTTGCCGCCCTGAATAATCATAATTCGCTCTGTTAGATCTAAAACTTCTTGTAGATCATGAGAGATTAGAATAATATTAATTTTATATTTCTTACAATAATCTTTAACAAACCTTTTAATCTCAGATTTAATATGAATATCTAATCCTGTTGAAAGCTCATCTAAGAAGACAATCTTGGGTTTGTGTAATAAAGCTAATAATATATTTAGACGTTGCTGTTGTCCCCCAGATAACATGTTAGCTGGTTTATTATATAAACTTTCTAAACCAAAGCTTTTAACAACTTCAAAAGATTCTTCTTCTGTAATATCAATGTTATAACTATCAATCATAAATTCAATGATATTTTTAACATGTAAGCCAATTGGATATGATGAATCTTGGAATTGAATTCCAATCCCTTCTTGAAAACTATAAACATAATCATAAAGGTATAGGATTTTTCCCTTTGTTGGTTTAGAAATTCCAGCAATCATTTCAATTGTTGTTGTTTTTCCAGCCCCATTAGCTCCAAGGAAGGCAACATTTTCTCCTTCATAAAAAGCAAATGATAAATTATCAACTGCTCGAAATTTTTTCTTCTTAGAATTTCCAAATTCCTTTGTCACATTTTGAAATTCAATTAATTTAACTGCACCAGCTTTTGGTTTGTAATCAATAATATAAGGTGAATCTTTTTTCTCTTCAGAAACATCCAAGAAAATATCAAACTTATATTCATCTCTAATTTTAGCCATTTTATTTACCTCGAACTTCATTTAAAAAATTTAATAGACAATAAGACAAAGATGATAATAAAGACAACTGGGATTAATCATGAGTATCACATCATTCATGATTCAATCACATAATCATCAGTTACATCTCCAGGAATTCCAAAGTCAAAGACAATATTCTCTCATGGTTTAAAAACTGCATTTGGACTAGGAGAATTTCATGCAACATAGGTTAAAGTATTAACCGATCTTAAGGGAACTAATAAAGATATAAATTTTAGTGCTTCAATTTTATCAATTGAAGACATTGGAATTAAGTTTCCCCCAAATAACATTGAAGAGAAAAAGAAGATTGAAGCAAAAATTTGCATTTGTGTTGTACTTTTAGAAATTGAAGCAATAAATACTCCTGCAATTACTGAAAGAATTGATAAATAAATTCCAGCAAAGATAAATCCTGGTCAATCAATATTCCCTTGAAATAAGAAGTGAATCCCTCATTCAGTTTGTTCTCCAATTCCTGTCTTAAATTCATAGAATCCAAAAGCAATGATAATTCATAAAATGATTCATGCAAATTGAATTAGAATAATTAAGAAATAATAAATTGATGCAATCACAATAAAATCAAAAGGTTTGATTGGTGTTGCACCAATTCTTTTTAATAAAACAGATTGCTTAAAACTTACAATTGATTCAGGAAGCGTCTGACATCCTGTTTGAATAATTTGGAAAGTAATAATTCCCACAATGAAGCTCATAAATAAACTTCCAATGTTTTGTGAGAAACCAAACATATTTAAATAACCAAATAAAATAACAAAAACAATTGAAAAGAAAAAAGTAAAAAATAATGTCACCCTTGCTTGAATGAATTGAGCATGAATTAATTTAATGACTGATTTTGCTAATCTTAAACGGTGTTTTAATTGATTTGCATTTGGAAGATATTGATGTTTTTGATTTTCAATTACCATAAAAAATTCCCTTGTATTTTCAAAATACAAGGGAATTATAACATAAAAAAAATAAGAATTTTAAATTCTTATTTTAAGATTTTAGTAACTGTTCCAGCACCAACTGTTCTTCCACCTTCTCGAATTGAGAATTTAGAACCTTCTTCAACAGCAATTGGATAAATTAGTTCAACAGTGATTTCTGTATTATCTCCAGGAGTGATCATTTCCACTCCGTCTTTTAATCCAATTGATCCTGTTACGTCAGTTGTTCTGAAGTAGAATTGTGGTCGGTATCCTTTAAAGAATGGAGTGTGTCTTCCACCTTCTTCTTTTTTTAAACAATAAATTTGTGCTAAGAATTGGATGTGTGGAGTAATTGATCCAGGTTTAGCTAATACTTGTCCCCGAACAATTTCATTTCTATCAATCCCTCTTAATAAGATCCCAGCATTATCACCAGCTCTTACTTCATCAAGCGTTTTTCTAAACATTTCCATTCCTGTTACAACACATTTTTTTGTTGGTTTAATTCCAACAATTTCAACTTCATCGTTTAGTTTTAAAGTTCCTCTTTCAACTCTTCCAGTTACAACAGTTCCTCTTCCTGAAATTGTCATTGAATCTTCAACAGCTAATAAGAAAGGTTTATCTGTCTCTCTTGTTGGAGTTGGGATGTAGCTATCAACAGCATCCATTAGTTCTTGTAATTTAGTTTCTCAAGTTGCATCACCATCTAAAGCTTTTAGAGCTGATCCCCTAATAACTGGAGTATTATCACCATCAAATCCATATGAAGTTAATAATTCTCTTACTTCCATTTCAACAAGATCTTGCATTTCAGGATCTTGCATCATGTCACATTTATTTAAGAAAACTACAAGTTTTGGAACTCCAACTTGTCTTGCAAGAAGGATGTGTTCTCTTGTTTGTGGCATTGGTCCATCAGTTGCAGCAACAACTAGAATCGCACCATCCATTTGTGCAGCACCTGTAATCATGTTTTTAACATAATCAGCATGTCCTGGACAATCAACGTGTGCATAATGTCTTTTATCAGTTTCATATTCCACGTGAGCAGTATTAATAGTTATTCCTCTTGCTTTTTCTTCTGGAGCACTATCAATAGATGCATAGTCTTTTTTTTCTGCTTTTCCTTGTTTAGAAAGGAATGTACAAATAGCAGCCGTTAATGTTGTTTTTCCATGGTCGATATGTCCAATAGTACCAACGTTAACATGATCTTTTGATCTATCAAATTTTGCTTTTGCCATATTTTTTTATCCTTTATTATTTATTTATTTTTATTAATTTTTTGCTTTTTAAATTATATATTAATTTTTTTAAATTACTATTTTTTTATTTTTGAAGAAACAACTTCTTCAGTGATTGATTTTGGAGCTTGAGCATAATTACTAAATTGCATAATGTATGTTGCTCTTCCTTGAGTATTTGATCTTAAATCAGTTGCATAACCAAACATTTCTTTTAAAGGAACTTTTGCTTTAATCACATGGGCATTTCCCTTTTGGTCATTTCCTTCGATATTTCCTCTTCTTGCTGAAATATCTCCCATCACTGTTCCAAAGTAATCATCTGGAACTGTAATCTCAACTGACATGATTGGTTCTAGTAAAACTGGTTTACAAATTTTAGCAGCTTCTTTTAATGACATTGATGCTGCAATTTGATAAGCCATTTCTGATGAGTCAACATCATGGTATGATCCATCAACTAAAACAGCTTTAATATCAATAACTGGATATCCAGCTAGTGGTCCAGATTGTAAAGCATCTTCTAAACCTTTTTTAATTGGTTTAATATATTCTTTAGGGATTCTTCCCCCAACAATTTTATCAACAAATTCAAACCCTTTTTCTGGATTTGGTTCAAAGTTAATTACCACGTGACCATATTGTCCTTTACCACCTGATTGCTTAATGTATTTCGCTTCAACTTTTTCTCCGGGTTGTAAGAAAGTTTCTCGGTATGAAACTTGGGGAGCTCCAACATTGGTCTCAACATTGAATTCTCGTTTCATTCGATCAACAATGATCTCTAAGTGTAATTCACCCATTCCTGCAATAATTGTTTGCCCTGTTTCTTCATCAGTGAAAGCTCTAAAAGTTGGATCTTCTTCTGCAAGTTTAGATAAAGCAACTCCCATTTTTTCTTGATCACCCTTTGATTTAGGTTCAACAGCTAATGAAATTACAGGTTCTGCAAAGTTCATTGATTCTAAAATAATCTCATTTTTTTCAGCAGTTAAAGTATCTCCTGTTGTTGTATTTTTTAATCCAATAACAGCACAGATATCTCCTGCTCGAATTTCATCAATTTCATCACGGTTATTTGAATGCATCTTAACTAATCTTGAAACTCGTTCTTTTTCGTTTTTAGTTGCATTCATCACATATGAACCTTTTGGTAACACTCCTGAATAAACTCGAATGAAAGTTAATCTTCCCACAAAGGGATCTGTTGCTACTTTAAATGCTAAAGCAGCAAAAGGTTCATCATCACTATTTGTTCTAAAAGTTTCTGTTCCATCTGGTTTAATTGCTTTAATGGGAGGAACATCAATTGGTGAAGGTAAATAATCTACCACAGCATCTAATAAGATTTTTACCCCTTTGTTTTTAAAAGCAGTTCCACATAAAACAGGATAGAAACTAGCACTAATAACTCCCTTTCTAATACATGTTTTAATTTCACTAATTGAAAGTTCATTTCCTTCAAGGTATTTTTCCATAATTGCTTCATCAAATTCAACACAATTTTCAATTAGTTGTGCTCTTAATGTTTTTGCTTTTTCTAATAATTCAGCTGGAATTTCTGCAATTACATAATTTTCATCTGGTTTACCATCAAATAAGATTGCTCGCATTTCTACAAGATCAATTAATCCTTTATAATGGTTTTCTGCTCCAATGGGATATTGGATTGGAGAAACATTTGCTCCTAAACGATCTTTTAATGATTCAATACACATATCAAAATCTGCTCCAGTTTTGTCCATTTTATTAACAAACACAACTCTTGGAACTTCATATCTTGTTGCTTGTCTTCAAACAGTTTCTGTTTGAGGTTCAACTCCATTTTGAGCATCAAGAACTGCAACAGCTCCATCTAAAACCCTTAATGATCTTTCAACTTCAACAGTAAAGTCAACGTGTCCAGGAGTATCAATTAAGTTTAATTGATAACCATTTCATGTTACAAAAGTTGCAGCAGAAGTGATTGTAATTCCTCTTTCTTTTTCTTGAGCCATTCAGTCCATTGTTGCGCCACCATCATGAACTTCTCCAATTTTATGAGTTTTTCCTGCATGGAATAAAATTCTCTCAGAGGTTGTGGTTTTTCCTGCATCAATATGAGCCATGATCCCAAAATTTCTAAATTTATCTAATGGATATTTTCTTGCCATCGTTCTTCCTTAATTAAAACCTTAGGTGAGCAAATGCTTTATTTGCTTCAGCCATTTTATGTGTGTCTTCTTTTTTCTTCACAGAAGCTCCAGTTGCTTTTGATGCATCAATGATTTCACCAGCTAATCTTTCAACCATTGTTTTTTCATTTCGATTTCTTGAGTATAAGATTAGTCATCTTAAAGCCAGAGTGATTCTTCTTTCTTTACTAACAGGAGTTGGAACTTGGTAGTTAGCTCCTGCAATTCTTCTTACTCTTAATTCAATTGAAGGAATAATATTTTCTAAAGCTCTTTTAAAAATATCAATTCCTTTTTCACCTGTCTTTTTTTCGATTAGATCAAAAGCAGTATATAAAATATTTTGTGCTAGACCTTTTTTTCCATCTAACATAATTGTATTAATTGCTTTTGTTACTAATCTTGAATTATAAACAGGATCTGGTAAAACATTTCTTTTAGGTGCACTATTTTTTCTCATAATTTACAACCTTTCTGATTAATTAGCAGCTTTTGGTCTTTTAGCACCGTAAGCTGATCTTTCTTGTTTTCTATTAGCAACTCCAACTGTATCTAAAGTTCCTCTAACGATATGGTATCTTACCCCAGATAAGTCTTTTACTCTTCCACCTCTAATAAGAACCACACTATGTTCTTGTAGGTTATGACCTTCTCCTGGAATATATGCTAAAACTTCATAATTATTAGTTAATCGCACTTTTGCATATTTTCGAAGAGCAGAGTTAGGTTTTCTTGGAGTCATTGTTCCAACCCTTGTACAAACTCCCCTTTTAAATGGGGCAGGGTTTTGTTTATTTTCTTTAGTCATTGAATTATATGTTCAAAGTAAAGCAGGTGATTTTGTTTTTTTCACCTTGTTTTTTCTTTCATTTCTGATTAATTGTGATATTGTTGGCATTTCTTCCCCTTAACAACTATGCTGTGTGTATGAATTATTAAAAATACACTAAAAAAATAATACCATATTTATTAAGAAAATTAAATAAAAAAAGTAAAATTTCTACTACTTCCTCATTTGATGATTTTCAATTAAAAAACCACTCTAAGGATTAGAATGGTTTTTTAATTGTTTAAGCTTAATGATCATTTCATTAAGTTTGCATTTAAATATGGAGCAGGTGATGGGAATCGAACCCACGCTAATAGCTTGGAAGGCTATAGTTCTACCATTGAACTACACCTGCATATATTATTGGTGCTGGAGGAGGGACTTGAACCCTCACGATATTGCTATCATAGGATTTTAAGTCCTAGGCGTCTACCATTCCGCCACTCCAGCAACCAATTTTTTTGTTTAATTATGGTGTCCCACGTAGGAATCGAACCTACGACCCCTTCATTAAAAGTGAAATGCTCTACCGCTGAGCTAGTGGGACAAAATAAATATGGCTGGGCTAGATGGGATCGAACCATCGCATGATAGAGTCAAAGTCTATTGCCTTACCGCTTGGCTACAGCCCAATATGGTGGGTAGTGACGGATTCGAACCGCCGAACTCAAAGAGGGCTGATTTACAGTCAGCAGCGTTTGGCCACTTCGCTAACTACCCAGGATTGCTTAATCTTTAATTATTTTAAATAATCAAGCAATAATAATTATATATAATTTTTATTAAAATACCATTAAGAAATTTTTAAAATTTCAATCTTGTAAGGTTTATTAATTCCTCTAACTTCAGATTTATCACCAACAGATTTACCAAGCATCGCTTTAGCAAGAGGAGATTCATTTGAAATTTTTCATAATAAAGGATCAGATTCAATTGAACCACAAATCTCATAAGTATATTTTTTATTATCTGAAAAATCCTTAAATTCAACTTTTGATCCAATTGAAACTACCTTTTTATTTTTTGCTGAACTCTCACGAATAATTTCATAGTGATTTAGAATTTCTTCAATTTCTTGAATTCTTCCTTCTAACCGAGCTTGTTCATTTTTAGCTGCATCATAATCGGCATTTTCAGACAAGTCACCTTGTTCTCTTGCTTCTTGAATTTGCTTAATAATTTCAGTTCTCTTAATTGTTAATAATTCTTTTAATTCAGATTTTAATTTATCAACACCTTCTTTAGTTAATAAGATTTTATTGTTTTCTACCATAATTGCCTTTTGTTTAAAAAATTAATTTCAAAATTTATGTTTATTATATCAAATTCAAATGAATTTAAATGATTAAATATTCTTAAAAAATTAATTTTATAAGAAAAAGGTTGTGATTCTATAAAGAAAGAAAAATCAGAATTTTCAGATTGAAATTGGAAATCTGATTCTTGGATTTTGCTTTTCAAGTTTTCTAATCATCTTCAAATACTCAATTTTTTTAATTCCGGTTGAATAAAATAAAACAAAGTCAACATAAACACTTAGGGTTAGTGCTAAATTATCATTAACATACCTTGCAAATTTTTTAGGATAATCCTTTTTTAATAATCCATATAAATGTTCAATTTGTTTATAAAGTGCAAAGAGTTTTTCTTTTCCTATATTTGTATTTGAAATTGACTTACTATTACAAAAATAATGATAAGTTGGAATCAAAATAAATCCAACATTAGTAGTTTTTGTTGTCATATATGTAAATGTTCCCATATCTTCAAAGTAACGATATTCATCATAAAAAGCTAATCCATTAGTTTTTCAAAAGGATAACTTAATTAGAATGTTTCAAAAATAAGTTCCATTATTAATAGCATATTTTTGCATTGTCGCTTTTTCATTAAATCATGATGAATGTAAATTTAATTTCTTTTCATTAATATATGATTTACTAAAAACTAAATCGTATTGGTGCATTTCAATTTTTTCACTAAATAATTTTATGCAATCTTTTTCAATTCAATCATCTGCATCTAAAAAATAAAAATAATCTGTTTCACAATTTTTAATTAAAACATTTCTTGTAGCAGCTAAACCGATATTTGCTTGATTAATAATTTTAATTATTCGATTTGATTTTGCATATGTTTCTATAATTTTTAATGAATCATCAGTCGATCCATCATTAACAATAATAATTTGATTTGGCAAAACTGAATTTTCTAAAATACTTTTAATACATCGATCTAAAAATTCTGCACAATTATAACAAGCAATTAATATAGAAATGGTCATAAGCCTACTCACTTAACAATTATCAATATTATAACAAACATAATAAAAAAATAAGAATTGTTTT
>JBOFHZ010000010.1:0-54860 GCA_051649885.1 Mycoplasmoidaceae bacterium
TCTATTATTTTATTTTAATAATGTCTTAATACATTCAATTATTAATTTGGTATTTTCCAATGCTTTAATTTTATATAGTATATTTTTTCTATTAATAATTAACTTCCTTGTCTTAGTCATTTCTTCATTTTCCTTCATAATAATTAATTTATATTATGGAAGATCACACCAAAATAAGAATCACAGTTCACTTATATATAATTTAATTTTCAGTTGATCTAAAATAAAAGATTGCTCTCTAATATGCGGATCTTCCTTCTTTTTAATGATCAAAAGCAATAAATATTTCAAAGTATATTAATATTAATCTCTTTCTATAATAGCTTTACACAAGAAGGAGAATAATAATGTTATTATTTTATTTAGGAATACTAAATGTATTTTTGTTTATAGCATTTTCCTTTAAGAAATTAATTTTTAAGGAGAATCAAAATGAATTTTAAAAATAGATTCGCAATTCCAATTACAATTTATATTGCTCTAATATTTTTAGCGCTTGCAATAAATCTACTTAGTGATATTAAAAGTATCAATTGAGAATTTTATATAATTCCTGTGGTCTTTTTATATATTTTATTTGTTATCTATAATTCATATTTAATTAAAAATCATAAATCTAGGAATTCCTGAGTTTTATGACTGTCATTTCTATTTCCACCACTAATGTTCTTCAACCAAGTAGATCAGCAACAAGAAGAAATTGATGATGTTCAAAAACTAGTTTATCATAATCAATGGTTTAAAAGTTTTCTAATCCTTAAAATTATTGATTGAATCATTGTTTTAATTTTAAATATATTAACTATTCTTGATAAGAATTTTTTCTCTTTTGATAATTCTTCTGATGACTTCATTAAAATTATGGTTACTGGATTAATAGGTTTTATATACTTAGTCATTTTCATTATTTGAATTGTTTTCTTCATTCTTATTATTACGAATATCATTAATCTTAAAAAGGAAGAAAATATTAAAATTATGCCAAGCATCTTAACAATCATTATGATTGCATTCATCGGAATTGTTCCATTCCTTGTTTTTAAAAAATGGAAAAATTCCTTAAACAGAATAATTAAATAATTTTAGAAAGGATCATATGAAATTTAAAAATTTATTACCAATAATGATATTTGTAATTATTGCCATATTTTTTATATCATTAACCATTACTCCAAAGTCTGACTTTTTTCTTGGTTTTTTAATAACACAATTAATTTGTTTAATATCATTCATAACAAATTATATCTTTTTCATAATTTACAACACTTCTCTGCTTTTAGATAAACAGGTGAAGAACAAGGTTCTTATTTACTTTGCTTATATTTTTCCCTGATTGTTATTCTTTAATAAGATAGAATCTAGAAATGATGAAACTCAACTAATTTATGAATGTTTATATAAAAGAAAATACTATTTATCATTTACAATTGTCAAAGCAGTTGAAATGTTCTTTTGAATAGTTTGAATGACAATTGGATGGGTCTTTTATTTTTACCTAAAAGATAATCCCCCTACTGGTCAAATCACACCTGAAGAAAACTATCCCTACTTTCTCTTTTTAATTTTAAATTTAGGATTGTATTTTATTATCTTTGCTCTTTGAATTGCAGGATTGACTTTGTATTCAATTAATGTTTCTTTGATAAGAAAATTAAAGAAAGAACATAGTTATAAAATTATGCCAAGTGTGATTGTTCTAACAATGACTTTATTCATTGGACCAATTACCTATTTAGCATTTAGGGATTGATCAAAAAAAGAAAAATTAAATCAATAAAGAAAATAAAAAAATGGCTTTTAAACCATTTTTTTATTTTGATATTAATTAATCTTTAACATATTTCTTTTTTAATCCAAGAGCTAATCCAAAAGAATTTTTTCCTGTATTTGTAAAGATGATTAAAGGAGTTTTTTTAATAATGATTTCTTTCTCATCAATTTTAAACTGCTTCATAATTTGTTGAATTAAATAATCTTTTCAAGATTCATCACATAAAGATGTATAAACTGAAATGAACTTCTTAGCTCCACCATTTTCATCTAGAATCTTTTTTGTTTTAGTAACCATTTTTTCAATTGCTTTTTTATAACTTGTTGCAATAGTACTTAAACCGATTTTTTGATTCATATAAAAGATGGGAGTAAATTTCGCTTTGTCTAAGACTCTTCCGATCATTACTTTTGCTAATCTTCCACTTGCTGTTGCAGGTTTTGAAGATTCTGAAACAAACAATGTATAAATGTATTCATTTTGTTCTTCAGCAAATTTAACAACTTCTTGAACAGTTTTACCTTCTTTAATCATTTTAATTGATTCTAATAAGATGTATTCAACCCCGTAACATTGTGCTTGAGTATCAATCACAAATAGTTTACCTTTGTATTCAGGTTCTTGCTCTAACATTTTAATTGAACTATACTGTGAAGAAATTGCTTTAGAGATTGCAAAGATTAAAACATAATCATTAACCTTTAATTCTTCATCAATTGCTTCCATCACTTCACCAAGAGCTGAACAAGAAGTTTTTAAAAACTTATTGCTAGCATGAACAGCACTAATCTGTTCGTAAGTGATTTCTTTTAAATCATCATTATAAGTTTTAACATCATCTTCAACGATTTTAAAACTAATTCTTCTGATTCCTTTTTCTTTTAATTCTGCGTCAGTTAGTGTAGAACTACCATCTACAATAAAACCTACTTTTTGCATATACACCTCCTTTAAGTATGAATATAAAACACAAACTTATAATATCATAGTTTTATACATAGTAAAATAAAAAGATAAACCCTTTAAGTTTATCTTTTGTTTGCTTCTAAGAATGTTTTTAGAGCTTTATCAACTCTTCAGCACATTGAATTTAAAAAGTCATAACTATATGCAGCATTTTTAATTCTTGATTTTTCAATTAATAATTGAATGAATTCAATTTTCTTTTGAGCACTGATTAATAATAATCGATATTCATCATCACTAATATTTCTTGCATTAGATAATCGATAAATTAATTCTTCTTGGCTATAAATAATTCCAGCATTTCTATTTCATGCTCTTTCATCGCTTCCAATTTGGTGACTAAATTCAGAGAAGTTTACTGGAGTTCCATATTCCATATCTTGATCAGCTTGTAATTCAGGTTCAGTTGATTCAGAAACAAAATCATAACCTTTTTCTTCTTGACCACTTGTATGAAGTTCATTATCCTCAATAACTCAATTTTCATGGATAACTTCTTCACCATCTTTTTTATCATCAAATGTAACAATTGTTTCTTCTTCAACAACTGGTTCAGTTGATGGGAAATATGTTTCTTCTTGTACAACTGTTTCAACTTCTGGTTTTTCATCAAAAGTTACTTCAACTTCTTCTTGGTAGTTATCAGTTGGTTGATCTTCTTGAGCTTCTCCATATTCTTCATAATATTCTTGATCTTCTTCTAAACTTTTCTCGATCTTACTAATAGAAGCTAAAATCTTTTTATATTTTTTTTCAGAAAGTGTTTCTTCTAATTCTAAAAGTTTAGCTTCTCTTTCTTCGGAAGACATACTTGGTCAATTATTAAGAAGTTCTTTTTTTTCACTTTTTTTCATAAATTTATTTCTCCAATATTTATTCAGTATAAGTATATATAGTTAATTTTACTATAAAATTGTAATTTAATATATATCAATTAGTATTATAACTAATTTGCTAATATACCACATTTACCTAAAAAGCAACCCCTTTTTTTTATTTTGTGCTATACTAAATATTATTTTTAAAATTGACATTTTAGAAATAATGAAATAAAAAGGACAAAAGGAGTATAATATGAGATTAAAAAAGATATTGATAATTTCTGTTAGTACCATCCTTGTTGCATCTCCTTTTTTAGCGTTAGCTTACATTAATTTGTTTCCAAAAACAAATAGTTTGAATAGAAGATACATTGTAGAAGATGAATTGACAAAAGCACGTCAAAAAGAGCTTAAAGATGCACTTGATGAAACTATTCAAAATAATAATCTTACTTTTAAATTTTATACATTAACAAGAACGGAACAATACACTCCTTCACAGCTATCATGATTTACAGAGTTTGATACAGCTCTAAAATCACTAGATAGTCGTCTTGGGTTTGAATTGATTCCTAGAACAAATCAAACGGTAGAATCAGGATTTAGAAATCGAAATGGTGAAATGATTTCAATGTTTTGATCACCTGACTACCACAATATTGGGACTTGAATTGGATTTCATTTTTATCCAAATTACCCAACCCCTAACTTATGAAATAATTTATATAGTTATTTAACATCGGGAGAAGGTGAAAACTTACCTAAGCATGACCCTAAATATGGGCCAGCTGGAACAGTTTTAGATGTTAACCAATGAGGAGCTGCATTAAAAACTTATTTAGATGGTGTGTCTAATAGATACCCTTCATCAGATTTAGAATCTCTTCCATCAATGGAAGATCCTAAAATACAAGTTAAAACAAGTTTATTTCAATCTTCAGAAAAACTAACTGAATTAGATATGGCAGCAGTTAAAGCTGGATTAACAGGTAATCATATTGGAGCTAGAGAAACAGTTTCAAATGAAATTGGAATCTGAGCAGATATGAATAATGAGCTTGCAGTTGGATTATTAAACTGAATGGATCATGAAGTTACTGCATTACCATGAATTATGCAAGGACCAACAACAACCGTGAACTCTTTAGTGAGAAATGGTTATCACATTCCATTTAATAATTATTCTGGTGAGACTTTTAGAGATTGATATTATGAAGCATCAAAACCAGGAATTGGTGAAAAATTCAGATGATGAATTCCAACTGATCCATTTGCAACAAATAAGACACCTTATAATGCTTCATTCAATGATGCATCAAATAACATATTTTTCCAAACAACATATAATGGTCTAGTTGATTGAAAAATTGTTGGAGATTGAAAACATGAAAATGATAGTTGAACTCCACCAGAACATTCATTTTTTATGAGTGGAGCTTCAAAAATTGATTTTTATCCAAATGAAACATCAACAGCCCCATCATATTCAGAAGTTAGAGCACTATTAAAAAATCGAGAAATTGATAATCTGAAAACTGAATATGTTAATGCATTAACAAGTTCTAAAAAAGTTACATTTACAATTGAACCAGAATTTCCATGAAATGGACCAAATGGACCAATTGTTCAAGATGGTAATCCAATCATGTTACAAGCGCAAGATTATTTCTGAGGATTTATGGGATATTTATTATCTAGTAATTGAGGAATTAATACGAATGCTTATTACATGGGATTAATGAATTTAGATATTGATAAAACTATTAAAGCTAATAGTCAGTTTTATGATTTAGTACCAACGGCTGCAGATGTTTTAGAAAAATTCCCAGGAGCACCAACTGAAGCTTATGTTCCAAAAGTAAATGTTGATCCTAATGCAAATAAGGAATTTACTGTAGTTTTAACAAAACCAAATATTAACTTATTAGATATTTTTAGTAAACAATATTTACAACCCCTACCAATCCACAATGCAAAAGTGAAAAACATTTTTGCATTGCAACAAAGACCTGAATTATTCTCACCAAATGGAAGTATTCAAACAAGTAAAATGGATTTCAATACCTTATATGGTGCTGGTGAGAAAAAAGGGAATTATGTTGATTGATGATCAGCAGGACCTTATTATATTTCAGGAGTATCTGAACAAGATATTACTTTTAAATTAAATCCAACATACTTTGATGTTTTAGGGAAAGGAACAGGGATGCCAATGGATAATCAACCATTCGGTGATCTAGAAAAATATCCAAGAATTAAAGAAGTTAATATGAAATATGCTGGAGCTTTCTCAGATCAATTAACTTACATTCAATTTAAAGAAAATGAAATTGATCGATCAAAGATTCCATCTGCATATATTACAGAAGCTGCTACTACTTTAAAGGATGACTTTAAAAGTGAAGGAGTTTCAATTGTTCCAAGAACAGACTTATTACCATTTAATAACAATGTTTATGAGTTTGAAAAAACAAGAAAAATTGGTGATGAAATTGTAGATGTTTCTAATTTTATGATTCCAGATAAGAAGAAATTAAAAAGTTTAATTTCTCCAGAATATGAAAAAGCAATCATTGAGGATTTTGATAAAGGTTCTGCAGGAAATAGTTGAAAGATTAGAAATGCAATTGTTCAATCAATTGATTGATTCTCATTGTCTGCTTTAGCTTATCCTGATAATTCACCATCATACCAACAATCTCTAGTTCCATTTGGAAACTTTAGAGGAGTGCGTGGTAATTTAACTGATATCACTGCTCCTGGATTTATCAATAAACCATCTTATTTTGAAACAGCAGCATACAATAGCGAAGTTGGTTTTTTAAGAAGACCAATTGATGCTTATCTTAAAAATTGAGAATCTCAATGAGCTCAAAAAAAATAATCAAATAAAACATAAATTTTTAAATATAAAAATAGAAAGGAATCAAGATGCTTAAATATATTGCCAAAAGAATTTTATATGTTCTTCTAACTTTATTTGTGTTAGTAACATTATTATTCTTCTTAATGCAATTAATACCTGGTTATCCAATCCAACAAGGTATTCAAGAAAGCAACGAGGCGTTTAACAACCGTCTTAGTCAATTAGGTTTGACAGACCCAGCATTAGTCCAGTACTTCAATTTCTGGGGAAAGTTATTTAGTACAGGAGAATTTGGAATCATCTTTGAAAATGCAGGAAATGTATCTGAAAGATTTCTAGAACCTGTTAAATATACTTTATTATTTGCGATCCCTTCATTTATTATCTCTGCAATTTTAGGGGTATTCTTTGGAACAATCGCAGCCTTTTATCGAGGAAAATGACAAGACATTACTATTAGTATTTTCTCAGTCATCTTTATTGCAATTCCATCATTCGTTTTTGCATTATACTTAATCCAATTTGCAGGAGCAATTGGTTTACCAACAAACATTGTTGTTCCAGGAGCTGATGGATATACACTAGAAAAAATGATTTTATCATTGATCATTCCAATCACTTCAGTGGTTTTATCATCAGTTTCAGCAACTGTTTATTTCACACGAAATGAACTAGTAGAAGTTTTTAAACAAGAATATATTAAAACTGCTTTATCAAAAGGAATGAACTTCCGTGTTGTTGTTTTTAAACATGCACTTCGAAATGCAGCAATTCCAATCCTATATTCATTACTGCCATCATTATTAATGATTTTATCTGGATCAATTATTATCGAAAGATTCTTTAACGTTCCAGGAACAGCTTCATTAGTAATTTCTGCAGTAAATACAAATGAATATTATATTGTAATGTTCTCAGCTGTTTTCTATTCTGGAATTTATTTCTTAATTCAAATTTTCTTTGATGCAATGAGTACTGTTATTGATCCAAGAATTAAATTAGTAGAAAAATCTCCAGCATCATGATATGAACAAATCAAATCTAAACTTTTAAGAAAAAAAGATGTAGTTTATAATGTGCAATCAAATGTTGTTGATGCAAAATCAGCAGCAGCTAAAAAAGAAGTTGTTAAAGAAACTAAAGCAAACTTTAATTTAAGTTTTGAAAAACCAAAAGTATTAAACAAAGATCTTCAAACGTATGATAAAGCTCTATTTAAAAGAGTTGATTTAGAATCTGTTGAAAGAGAAGAAATTCTTGGAAAACCAAGCAACCAACTTGTTGATATCTTTAAAAGATTTATTTCAAATAAAGCAGCAATTGTTTTCTCAATTGTCTTTATCATCATTTTATTACTAGCAATTTTCTATCCAATCTTTGGACCTGCAGCTGGTGCTCCAATTAATAATGAACTAAAAGATGTAATTAACTTCTTACCTCCAAGAGTTCCTTTTCTAGGAATTACTGGAATTATTTATGACCAAATTATGACTTTAGAAAAATATGAATTATGAGCAAGTGTACCAAACGCTATTATTGGCAACCCTTTATTTATTGGTGATGGTTTAGTTCAAGTTACATATAATCCATATGCATTACCTGAATTACAAGGATACTTCCCATTATTTGGAACTGGCCCACAAGGAGTTGATTGACTACACTTACTATGAGTAAGTACATCAAACTCAATCTTTATGGCACTAACAGTTTCTGTTATTTCGACAGTGATTGGATCTATTTATGGAGCAATTGCTGGATATAATGCAGGAAAACCATTAGATACATTTATGATGAGAGTTGTTGAATTAGTATCTGGAGTTCCAACAATCGTTTGAATCTTAGTAATTACTCTAGTATTCTCTGGAGGATCACTATCATTATTAACAATTGGAGGAGCATTAATCTTTACAAGCTGAATTTGATCAGCTCAAACTGCAAGAATCTTTGTTTTAAAATATAAAGATGCAGAATTTATTCAAGCTTCTAAAACATTAGGAGCTAGTAAAACAAGATTAATCTTTACTCATTTACTACCAAACATCTCAGGAAAAATTATGGTAAGATTTGTAAACCAAATCCCATTATTAATCTTCTTTGAAACTTCATTAGTGTTCTTAGGGCTTAAAGCTCCAACAGAAGCTAGTTTAGGTTCAATGATTGAAATCGCAAGACAAACAGGATACTTCCACTTATTATTTGCTCCAACATCAATCATCGTATTGATAACTTTAAGTGCACAAATAATTGCTAATGCATTTAACGATTCTCTAGATCCAAGAGTGATAGGAAGATAATTATGTTAAATAAATCAATATTTACAACAAGTACTGATCGATTAATTGAAGTTAGAAACTTATCGATTTACTTTAAAACAAAACTTGGATTAGTAAGAGCAGTAAGAGGAGTTTCTTTCTCATTAAGAGAAGGAGAAATTGTTGGACTAGTTGGAGAATCTGGTTCAGGAAAAACTGTTACCCTAAAATCATTAATTGGTTTTAATGATTTTAGTATTACTGAGGTTGATAAAATGCAATTTGAAAATATCGACCTTTCGAAACTTAAGAAAAATGATTTTGATTTTGTGCGAGGAATTCAAATTGGGTATATCCCACAAGATCCTTTAATGTCATTAAATCCAACTCAAAGAATTAAGCACCAAGTTTTTGAAGCATATTTAGTTGCTCAAAAAAGAAAATACCAGTGAGCAGTTTTTAAGGCAAAAACTGAGTATGAAGAAAAAATTACTGGATTAGAAAAAACTGATCCTAAAATTGAGACTTTTAAAAGAGAATTTACAGATAAAAAATTAGCTTTAAAAGCAAAATATAAAACTAAAACTGAAAAAGCTGAAGTAAGAAAACAAGCAAAAGAGATTTTAGAATATATTGGAATTGAAGATGTTGAAGTTAAATGAAACCTATATCCTCATGAATTCTCGGGAGGAATGCGACAACGGATTGTTATTGCAATGGCAATCATTGCAAGACCAAAATTAATTATTGCAGATGAGCCAACAACAGCATTGGATGTAACTGTCCAAGCTAAAGTTATTGATCTAATTAAAAAATTAGCTCGAAAATTTAATGTAGCAATTATCTTCATTTCGCACAACATTGGTTTAATTGCCAATTTATGTGATTATATTTATGTAATGTATGCTGGGAAAATTATTGAACAAGCTAAAACTTGAGAATTATTTACAAACCCAAGACATCCATATACTTGAGCTTTAATTTCATCAATTCCTGATGATGCAAGTTCAAATGAATTATATTCAATTCCAGGATCACCACCAAACATGATTACTCCTCCAAAAGGAGATGCTTTTGCACCAAGAAATAAATATGCAATCAAATTAGATTTTGAAAAAGAACCACCAATCTTTAAAATTTCTGAATCGCACAAAGCAGCAACATGATTATTACATCCTGAAAGTCCATCAGTGGCAATCCCTAATGATGTAATTAAAAAGATTAAAAATGCATTCCCTGCAATCTACGCTAAAAAGAAGGAGGATATGAAAGATGAAAGAAACAATTCTAAAAGTCGAAAATCTAAGTAAATTTTTCAAAAATCGAAGTGACTATAAGGTTGCATTAGATAATATTTCTTTTAACGTTGATCAAGGTGACTTTTTAGGAATTATTGGAGAATCTGGAAGTGGAAAAACCACTCTTGGAAGAACAATCATTAACCTAGAAAGAGCATCAAGTGGAAAAATTCAATTATTTGATAAAATTACAACTGGAAGAAAACAATCAAAAGATGTTCGTAATTTCTTGTGTAAAAATATGCAAATGATCTTTCAAGATCCCTTATCTTCATTAAACCCAAAAATGAATGTTTTAAGAGTAATTTCTGAACCGATTGTTATTAATAAATCAATGAAAATTGAAGCAACTGAAATTATTAAAAAAAGACAAAAATTAAATTTCTTATTTGAATATGATATTTTAAAAGATCTAGTGATTAATAAACATGAACATTTATCAATGTATTATGAAGAATATCAAAAACTAATTCAAGAAATGCTAGTTAAAATTGAGAACTTTCAGTTTACAAATAAAAATAGTTGAACGGAGTCTTTTGCAGAATTAGAAACTGTTTATGATTATTTTATTCATGCTGAAAAAAAGATTATTAAAATCATTAATACAATGTATGAAAAAATTGATCACATCTTAAGAGGCTATGAAGCAAAGGTTGCTAAAAAAGAAATTGATAAAATCTTCTTAAAATACATTGAACTTAATGAGAAACTTGAACAACTAGAAAAAGAATTTAATGCAGGTAAAAATAGCATTGATGAATTAAATGATAAACTTAAAGAAATTGATGCTCAAATTTATACAATGAATAACTCAACATTAATTACTGGTGAATTAAATGATTTAAGAATGCATATTAAATCAAACACGAATGCTTATAAAATTGCAAAAACAAAAAGAGCATATAACTATAATTATTTATTAGTTGTTCGTGATAAATTCAAGAAAAATGTTTTAGCAGAATTTAAAAAATTTCAAAATGTTGAAGATGCAACAATTTTAAATGAATATTCATTAATTAAAAACCAAGTAGATACTTTTTTTAAAAATAAATCAATTGAATTATTTGAAGGTGATTTACAACATAATTATGAATTAAAAATGGATAGTGTTGATTTTGAAGCAATTGAAGGTGAAATTGATAAAATTTTATCAACAGCTTTAATGGAAATTAAGAAAAAATTAGAAATCATTAATGAAAAAAATTCAATTATTGTTAACAACTATATTAATGAAAAAAATAAAATTGCATTAGACATTAAGAGTTTAAAAGCTAAAAAAGAAGAAACTAAAGGCCAATTTTCGACTTCTCCAGGATATCTTAAAACTCATGGCGAATTAACAAAAGTTAAAGAGGAAATTTTAAGAATCAGAGAATTGAAAAAAAGAGAATATGAAACTTTTAAAAATGGAGAACTAAAAGCTTTAGCAGATAGTAATAAAGCTAAGAAATTAGCAGTTAAAACTTCTAAAGGAGAATTAGTTAAAAAACTAAAAGCTCTAAATAAAGACTTAGTTAAAATTCGTCCAACAGATTTAGAGAAATTCTCAAAAATGAATGCGATAGCTTTAGTTAGAACAAATACAAAAGCGATGCTAGGGCAATTAAAAGTGAAACTTTCTTCATTAAATTTAATTGACTTTGAAATTAAAAAAATCCTTGAATATTATGACATTGAAGAAAGAATTTGTTCATCAAATCCTTACACTTTATCTTTTTATAAAAGTGATATTCAAAAAATTCTAATTCTTAATAAAGTTTTTAATTTATTAGAACTAGTAGGATTAAAAAAAGAACATGCTTATCGATATCCTCACGAATTCTCAGGAGGGCAAAGACAAAGAATTGTTATTGCAAGAGCTTTAATTAATGATCCAAAAATGATTATTGCAGATGAAGCTGTTTCAGCTCTTGACGTTTCTGTTCAAGCGCAAGTTATTAATATGATGAAAGAATTATCAGAAAAAAGAAATGTGACTTTCTTATTCATTGCTCATGATCTATCAATGGTAAGATACATTTGTAATAAAGTAATCATTATGCATAATGGAAAAATTCTTGAAAAAGGGTTAGTAAATAAAATCTTTAAAAACCCTGTTCATCCTTATACAAAATCATTACTGAAAGCAGTTCCTGAATTATCAAAGATGAATGTGGATTTATCACTATTTGAAGATGATTCAAATTATGCAAAAGATTATTCAATTTATAATATGCCAAACTTCATTAAGGTTGAAAATGATCATGAAGTTTTAGCAACTGAGAAACAATTTAAAGAATGAGCTCGATAAAAACAGGTTCACACATCTCAAGGGATCGATCAACCTTTAGTAGTGATGGCATTTCAAATGAAAAAGATTATTATGGATATTTACCTCAAGGGTTAATTCCCTTTTGTTTCAACATTGCCTTTTTCATTGCAATCCTACTATGTGGTTTATTAATTCCTAATGAAAAACTAAGATGAAATGATGCTTTTGTAATAGCATCATATTCATCTTTTTGTATGAATGTCATCTGGTTTATCTTTAGACAAGATACTTTCTCAAATGGAAAATATCAAATTTTCTCAATGTGAAAAAAATCTTTTGCCTATAAATTTAGAGAAAGATTTTATAAAGAAAAAGTTGATTATAAAAAAAATATTTTAGATGCAGATGATTATGATGATTTTCTAAAAAAAAGAAGATTAAAGACAAAATTATTCTTTTGAATATCATTTTATTTACATGTAACTTTAGTTGTTGTGTCAACAATTTTAAGTTTTGCACTTTAATTTCTTATCTTATAGTAATAACAATAAACTATTATATAATATATTTTAATATGGAGATTTCAAATGGAATTAGCACTTGGTTTAGGTTTAGGATTAGGAATTCCCATTGCATTAGCAATTGGGGGATTTATTGGTTATTATTTTGCAATGAAGCAATTTAAAAAGCAACTTAAGGATAACCCTCCAATTAATGAAAAACAAATAAGAGCTTTATACCAACAAATGGGAAGAAAGCCAACTGAAAAACAAATTAAACAAATTATTGAATCATTTAAAAAACAGGCTAAATAATTTAGTATGGCTATTTTTATTAAATCTGCATTTTCTGAAGAAGACTGAATCCATGATGAGAAGGTTGAAATCTGTTTTATTGGACGATCAAATGTTGGTAAATCAAGTTTAATAAATGCTCTAGCAAAAGAAAAAATTTCAAGAACATCAAATACTCCAGGAAGAACACAATTAGTGAACTTCTTTGATTTTGGTAAATTTCGTTTAATCGATTTACCAGGTTATGGATATGCTAAAGTTAGCAAAGAGAAAAAAGAAGAATTAAATACAATGATTGAAACCTTTTTAGTAAAAAGAAATAACTTATATGCTGTTTTCCAAATTTGTGATGCTGGGGTGATTACAGAAAGAGATCAAAAAATGGCTAATTTTTTAAAACATAAGTTTAGTAATTTTTATATTATTCTTAATAAGGTTGATCAACAAAATAAAAGTTATTTGAATAATTATTTAAGTTCAATTGCTAAATACTTAAAAGTTGATGAAAAAAATTTCATTGCTGTTAGTGCAAAGAAAAACACTAATATTAACAAATTAGAACAAATGATTGATCAAATCATTAAACAGTAGGTAAATGATGATGGAAAGAACTTATAAACCTCAAACATATGAAAAAGGGATTTTTGAACTTTGAATCAAAGCAAAACTATTTGATAAAAAACATAATAAAAAACCTTTATATACAATTGTTTTACCTCCACCAAATATCACTGGCAAATTACATATTGGCCATGCATGAGATGTAGCAATTCAAGATACAATGATCCGATATAAAAAACTTCAAGGTTTTAATACTAGATGAATTGCTGGAATGGATCATGCTGGAATTGCTACCCAAACAAAATTTGAAAAGCATTTACGAGATCTTAAAATAAATAAGGAAAATTATTCAAGATCAGAATTTTTTAATGAAATTAAAAAGTGATCATTTGAAAATGCAAGCAGAATTAGAGAACAATGATTTAAAATGGGTCTTGCTCTAGATTATCAACATGAAAACTTTACTTTAAGTGAAGCAAATAGTAAATATATTAATGATGTATTTATTAAACTTTATAAAAAAAAATTAATCTATCGAGCATTTAAGTTAGTTAATTGGGATGTTAAGCTTCAAACTGCTATTTCTAATATTGAAGTAATTTCAAAAGAAGTTGAAAATAATCTATATTACATTAATTATCAAGTTGTTGGATCAAATAAAAAATTATTAATTGCAACTACAAGACCAGAAACAATGTTTGCAGATACTTGTCTAGTTGTTAATCCTAAAGATTCGCGATTCAAAAAATTAATTGGTTCTTATGCAATCAACCCAGCAAATAATCAAAAAATTGAGATTATTGCAGACCCTTATGTAGATATGAAGTATGGAACAGGAATTATGAAGTGTACTCCTGCTCATGATTTTAATGATTACAAAATTGGAATAAAATATAAACAAGATTTTGTTTCATGTATGAATTATGATGGAACAATGAATCACTTAGCAAATGAATTTTCAGGAATTGATCGATTAAAATGTCGAACATTATTAATTGAAAAATTTGAAGCTGCAAAAATTATTAAAAAAGTTGAAGTAACCACATCAAATCTAAATTATTCTGAAAGAAGTGGGGCAATTGTAGAACCATTACTTTCTCTTCAATGATTTATGAAAATGGAAGAAGTTGCTAAAACTATTATTCAAAATCAGAAGAGTAAAAATAAGGTGCATTTTTTTCCAAAGAAATTTGAGAGTAATCTTTTGACCTGATTAAATAATATAGAAGATTGATGTATTTCAAGACAGTTAATTTGGGGGCATAGAATCCCTGCATGATTTAATGAAAAAAATGAAATTCATGTTGGAATAAAAAAACCAAGTCATGATAAATGAACTCAAGATGAAGATGTTTTTGATACTTGATTTTCATCAGGATTATGACCAATTTTAGCAGTTAATAATTCTCTTACAAATTCATCATTTCAGCCATCTAATTTATTAGTTACTGGTTATGATATTATTTTCTTCTGAGTTGCAAGAATGATGATCTTTACTGAGCTACTTAAAAAAGATATTCCCTTTCATGATGTCTTTATTCATGGGCTAATAAGAGATGCTCAAGGAAGAAAGATGTCTAAATCTTTAAATAATGGTATTGATCCAATGGATGTTATTGATCAATATGGGGTTGATGCTTTAAGATTATTCTTTATTAGTTCATCTTCAATTGGAGAAGATTTAATTTATTCAGAAGAAAAAATTATTTCAATGTCTAAATTCTTAAATAAATTTTGAAACATTGCTAACTTCATTGATTTGAAGATAACTAGAACTAAATTAAATGAATTTGCAAAACCAGATTATTTTGATTTTTGAATTATTAATAAGTTCAATCTCCTTCTCAAAGAGTTTGAGAAGGATTTTGAGAAATACAATTTTGTTGTTGCTACTTCAAAGTTATTAAAATTTATCAAGAATGATTTTTCTGGAATTTATCTTGAAATGAATAAATGAAAATTAGTTGATCAAAATAATTATTTTGAATACCTTGTTTATGATATGTTCAAAAAAATCTTAATTATTTTTGAACCAATTTGTCCTTTTATTACAGATAAAATTTATTTAGAATTATATGATGATCAATCAATTCTAGAAGACAATTGACCTTTAAAATATCAAACAAAAAAGGAGAATGTAATTCATCATATTTTAGCAATTGTTGAATCTTCTAGAAGGTACAAGTGAGAAAATAAATTATCTAAAAAGGATCAATTGAAAATTTCCTTCTATTGCGATGATCAATTTTTTAAGATCTTTAATAAGCATCAGGAATACATTGGAAACATTTTATTAATTGAGAATATAAAATTAATTAATTTGAATATTAGAAATAAGAGTTTAAAACTTAAAAATCATTTTGAAATTTTAGAATTTGGAACAATTGAATTTCTTTATGAAATTAAAGAAGATTCTAAAATTGACGAAGGATTAATCAGGAAGAAAATCAATGATGTTTTATTTGAGATTAATAGATCTGAAAAAATGCTAGCAAACAAAGCTTTTATTACAAAAGCTCCGAAGAAATTAGTTGATGATGAAAAAATGAAATTGATTGATAATAAGAAAATCTTAAAGGAATTAGAATATCAGCTTAAAAAATAATTTTAATAATACATAAATATCCAAGAAGGATGTTTATGTATTTTTTTAATAAGATAGATTATTTTTGGATTTTATTATTATGTTGTACTTTTATCTTATTATTTATAAATTTCATAATTGCTTTATTATTTTTAATAATTGACTTTGCAATTTTAATGTTCAATAAACTGTCTTTTCCTACAATCATTATTGGAGTCATCTTAGCACTTGCATCCTATATTCTTGCAATTGTTAATGAGAATAATAAGATAATGTTTGGAAGATGAATTGATGCAATTTTTAATTATTCTTTTAGGGATGCAACCCTTAATTTTATTAAAGATAGTTATAGTTATAAAAGTTCTTCACTAATCTTAATATCAGGATTTTCTGAAAAAGCATTTGAAGGATTTAATTTATATAAGCTATTTTTGGATTTATCTATTTCTCATTTGATTGTTGTGAGTGGGTATCATTTAAGCTTTGTTTCAAGAATCTTAAATAAATTAAATCTTAGAAAAAATATCAAATTGTGTGGATTAATTATTTTTTTAATATTTGCTAACTATAATCTTGATTTTAATTTTGGAATTTTAAGATCTTCAATCTTTGCATTATTAACATTTGAAAAGAAAAGGTGTTCTTTTCAAATGCTATCATTATCTAGCATTGTCATATTAATATTTTGTCCAAGAGCATTAACTAATTTTTCATTCTTAATGAGCTATCTTGCAACTTATTTAATTTTAATATTAAATAAAAAACTGACTAAAGGGATCATTCCATTTTTAACTCCTTTTTTAATTAGCATTTTTCTTTCCCCAATTCTTTCACAGTTTACTACAACTATTTCGATCACTGGAATGATTTTTAGTTTTTTATATTCAAATATTTTTTGTATTTTATTTTTGATTACAACCATCTGTTTCCCTCTAGTTTTTTTAGATGGATTATTTTCTTTTATTTTTGATGGATTAAATTTTCTTTTGCAAACCTTTAATTCCTTAAATATTAAGATCCCCATTATAGAATTGAATGTGGTTTTATTATCAACCTTCTACTTATGCTTCTTTTTCTACTTAAGATTTTCTATTATGAAAAATGATATTTAAAATAATTTAATAAAAATATATAATTTTAATATGAAAATAATTTATTCAGCAGATAGAAATTTTATAGACAAGCAAATAAATTTAATTAATCAACCAAAAGTTAATTTGTTTTTTTCTGATAACTTTGATGAAATAAGAAATGAAATTCAATCATGTTCATTATTTGGTAACGATCATTTATACATAGTGAGAAATTGTCATTTTCTTGAAAAATTAGATGTGATAGCTGAAGTCTTTCTTGAAGAGATGAAAGATGAAAATGTGATTTTAACTTTTGAAGGCAAAAAAATTGATACTAAAAAAATAACTAGTATTCCAGGAATTGAAGTTGTCTTCTTAACTGAGTTAAATAACTATACAATGAAACAGTACATTGATAACCTTTTAAAGTCCTATGGAATCTTTAAAATTGATAAAGAATTTCTATATTCTTTATTGATTCCAAATTCTTCAATTATTGATCATGAGGTCATGAAGTTGGAGGCTTTAAAAAATGAGCATCTCAATCGTGAACTACTTGCTGAAATCATTTTTGATTACTCTAAGGAGAATATTTTTGATTTAATTCTTTTTCTTTTTAATAAGGATTATTTAAATTTATTTAAAACGCTGGATAATCTAATCTTCAAGGGATATTCTGTTGAGCATATTATTGCTATTTTAGCAACTCAAATGTTTAATTTAAAACTTTATTGTATAAGATATGAAAAGGATGGAAATTTAGTTTCACTTGCTAGCTTTTTTAAAATAGAAGAATATAAAATTAAAAAATATTTTCTAATTATTCAAAATAATCATTCTTCAAAAATTACATCCATTCTAGACAAAATGCTTATTTGTGAAATAAAAATTAAACAGGGAGCAATTGATGCTTATTTAGCAATTAGAAAATTGTTTTTAGAGATATAAATTTTTAGGATTATGATTCCATTAATAAAATTAAAAGCAAATTTAAGAAAAGGTAAATTTGTAATATAATAAATATGTATAAATCAAATTCCATTATTCTATAATAATAGAACTTGAAAATATATTTAACTATATGTGTCCATATATCAATAATTAAGTTCTAAGAAACTTATGGAGGCTTCTATGGATTTAAAAGAAAAAAAAGAATTGTATTCTACTCTTGAAAATGGAATTAATCTTATTTTGTTTAATAATGAATTATCTGCTAATTTAAATGATGCAAAATTCATGAAATCTTTTGCGATCATTACTGATAATTTTAAGTTACTAGAAGAAGAAATTAAACCTGATAATAAAGTATTTAATAAATTTGATAAAAAGGTTAAAGATTTAAATCTTAAAATCTCTTTTTCACGAAAAAAATTAGATAGCTATAATGACATTATTGATAATTTTAATTATATTAAAACTTTTATCAAAAATATTTCTCACAAAGATTTAAGTGATTTTAAAATTTCAACATCAACAACAACATCTTCTACGAAGACAGAAACTTTAGCTGCTGCAGTTCAAACTAACAATGATGTTGAACCAGTTATCAAAGACAATCCAATGGGAAATCTTGGTGATCTAATTAATAATAAAAGCCAAGAAGATGTTAAATATCAAAGTTATGATGAATTTAAAACTAAATTTATTGCAGATACAGTTAGAAGAAGAATTAATCAAGATCTAGTAAGTGGAGCATATTATTTTTATGATTCTAAACCTAAAATCATTCCAATCATTAAATACGCTGTAGGAATAATGTCAATCATTACATTGCTTGGTTTTATTGCGTGAATGATTATAATGGCTTCTACTACTGTTTGAATTGTACCAAAAGGGGAAGAAGTCGCAAAACCAGTGCAGTTACTATCAGTTGATATATTTCAAATGTTTCTTGGTGTGATGATATCGATCATGGTTATATCCTTTGCAATAAATTTGTTAAAGCCAGTTAAAAATGAAAATGTTAAGTATCGTTTTTCCAATGTTTCAATGTTTGTTTTTACTTTTGCTGGAGCACTAGTTTTATCAGCTGCAATTAATGGAATTAATAGTGCCTATCAGGGTGGATCTATTAATACTTTAATAACTAATGGGACAACAGAAACAAATATACTTCTTTATGAAATTTGTCTTTGACTGCATTTAGGAATAGGAATATTTATGGTTTTATTTGTAATTCCTTTAATTTTAAATTACATTTTTAGACCAGGAATTAATCTTGAATTACAAAAAGAATTAGCAGAAAAATATAAAAAAGAGATGTATGAAAAAGGCGTTATTAAATAGCTCTTCGGAGAAGAAAACTTTCCTACATTTTCTTTTTCCGCTATATCCAATTAATATTTTTAAGTCTCCAATTTTAATGTGTATTTTAGCAATGCTTATTGCTATTAGAGTAGTAATGCAATTTTTTACTATTCCAATCCCTCAATTTGGAATGTCATTATCTGTTGCTCACACTGCCTTAATCATTATTGGATGATTGTTTGGTCCTTTGATTGGTTTCTTTGGAGGAATTGTTACTGATACAATATGTTACTTTGCGAAACCAACTGGGCCCTGATTTTGATTATATGCAATTCAAGAACCTCTTTTAGGTTTTATGGCTGGAGCAATTGGATCATGTTATTTATTATTAAAAAATAGTGATCGATATAAAACTGAAGTGATCATTAGTAAAACACTATTATATGTTTTTACAATTGCTTCTTTTATTATTGTTTTAGTATATGCAAATCCTGATAATCCTTTTCAAGGTTCAAATGGTTTAGGTCAAAATGATTTCTTTACAATTTATAAGTATGTGGCTATTGCTGTTATTATCTTTTTCATTATTATTTATGAAATCACCTTTTTTTATTTTAATAAAAGAAAGAAAGAACACCAAAGGCTCTTTCTTTATATTAGCAACATTGTCTTTTTAAATGCAATTATCTTTTCCTTTTTATTAGGAACAATTTCAATTGTTGAATATAATAAAATCTTCTTCCCTCAAAATAGTAATTTTATTAAATATGGAGCAATGTTCTATGTCATTCCAAGGGTTGTGAAAGAGTCAATCAAAACACCAATTCAGATCTTCTTATTATTCTCAGTCATAATGACGATCACTCCATTATTTAAAAATTCTTTAAATACAATTACGCTTTCATGAAGAAATAAAAATAAGGAAATATAAAATTTCCTTATTTTTATTTATTAGCGTTATTACTAGCAATGTGTTTAACTACTCGTTTTTGTTTTTTTAAAGTTTTTAGTGTTCTTGCAGAAACTTTAACTGTAACACTTTTGCCATGATCATCATAAACTTTAACATTTTGTAAATTTAAATTTCATCTTCGTTTTGAATGATTCATAGCATGAGATCTAGTATTTCCACTTAATGGGCCTTTGCCCGTTATTTGATCTTTTCTTGACATTTTTTCTCCATGATTGTGGAATTTACAACTAATATAAATATAGCATATATTATTTTTATTCACAAACTTTTTTAGTTTCTTTTTAATGATTTTATTATATAATTTTAAAATATTAATGAATAAATTTTAAGGATCAATAATGTACTCAGACGAATTAATACAAGAAATAATTAAGAGCGACTTAAGTATTATTCCAGGGATTTCAAAAAAGCCCTCTCGTAAGGATATTGTTGTTGATCATAATCTAATTAATATCAAGGTTAAATTAATGGATAGTATTAACATTAAAGAAACTGCAAAATTGATATTAACTCAATTAAGATTCATGCTTATTGATAAAACAAACAATAAGGATTTTAAAATAAATTTAATTATTTATATTTAATAATTAATTGGAGCACAAATGAATAAGATAAATACAGCACTTTTAATCAAAATGATTGAAAGTGGAGCAAAGAAGATTTCTGATAATTTTGAATATATTAATGACCTAAACGTCTTTCCAGTCCCAGATGGCGATACTGGAACTAATATGAAAATTTCAATCATGGGAGCTTATGAAGCAATTAAAAAATATGATTCAAAAGATTTATATGGTTTTTCAAGATTATTTTGTAGACAGTTACTTCTAAATGCAAGGGGAAATTCTGGAGTAATTTTCTCACAAATCATTAGAGGATTTTTTGAAGATGTTAAAGAAGGTCAAGAAGAAATTGATGTTAAGGATTTTCCCAATTACCTTCTAAATGCTAAAAATAAATCATATTCATCAGTTACAAGTCCAGTTGAGGGAACAATCCTAACAGTTGTTAGAGTTCTCTCTGAAAAAATCCCAAATGAAATTAATAAACTTAAAACTTTAACTGATTTATTTAAATATTTAGTTGAAGAAACTAAAAATATTGTAGAAGATACTCCTAATCTACTTCCTTCACTAAAAGAAGCAGGTGTTGTCGATTCAGGAGCTTATGGACTATTATGTTTCTTTGAAGGAATGCTTGAGGGAATTGATGGGTCTTATGTTTCAACAATTTCATCAGATCAAAAAATTCAAAAAACAATTTTACTAAAATCAAAAAAGATTTCTTATATTGATAATTTAGAAAGACAAGCAATTTCAGAAGAAGGTTTTGGATATTGTAGTGAATTTATTTGTAAATTAGATTATAAACTTTTCCCTGAACAAAATAAGAAACAGCCATTTGATAAAGATAAAATAGAAGCTGATTTATTAAAAATTGGGGACTCATTAGTTCTAGTAGTTGATGAAGATATTGTTAAAGTTCATATGCATACTTACTATCCTAACCTTCTTTTACATATTGGATTAGCATATGGAGAATTCTTAAAAATTAAGATTGAAAATATGACTGAACAATTTTTAGAAAAATATAGTGATAAATCTCCAGAAGAAATTTTCAAGAAATTTAAGCTAACAAATAAAATTCAAGTTATCTGTACAGTACCATCAGCTAAAATTGGAAAATTCTTTAAATCAGAATTTTTAATCAATACTTTTATTAATACTAGTATTACAGGAAATCCTTCAATTACTGACTTCAACAATAAAATTAATGAAGTAAGATCAAAAAATATTATCATAATTATCGATGACTCAAACATCTTTTTAAGTGCTGAGCAAGCTGTTAAATTAAATAATTCAAAATTTAATATTGTTTTAATTAAAGCTAGCAACATCATTGAATCAATGGTTGCATTAATGTCATTTGATGAAAAACAAGATTTAAGAACAAACATGAAAGCCCTTGAAAAAGCAATTAAATATTCTAAGAGTTTACTTGTTTCAACTTCAACAAAAACACTTAAAACAAAAGCTGGATTAAATGTTAATAAAGATGATTACATTGGAATCATTGATAAGGAAATTAGAACATCTTCAGATGATTTAATTACTGCAACTAATGATGCGATTAAACTTCTTGTGGGAAGAAGCAAACCCCCAATCATTTATTTAATGTATGGTTCAGAAACAAATGATAACCAAGTGTCTAAAGTACAAAAATATATTAATGAAAAAATTGGTGCTAAATGTAAGCTAATTGATGGAAAACAAAAAGTTTACCAATTCTATATCGGATATTAAGAGGATAAAATATGAAATCAAAAAAATTTGCAATACTAACATCTGGAGGAGACTCTTCTTCAATGAATAAAGTATTATCTACTTTTGTAAGAACTTGTATCTTAAATGAGATTACTCCATATTTTGTTTATGATGGATTTGAAGGCCTTTATAAAAATAAAATTAAAAAAGCATCATTAAAAGATGTTCATAATGTTTGAAATCTTCCAGGAACATTAATTAAATCATCAAGATTCCCCCAATTTAAAGAAGAAGCTATTAGAAAAGTTGCTTATGAACATTATAAAAGAAATGAAATTGATTGTCTTTTTGTATGTGGTGGAAATGGAAGCTACATTGGTGCAGAAAAATTATCTAACCTTGGAGCTAATGTTGTTGGTTTACCAGGAACAATTGATAATGATATTGCTTCAAGTGAATTTACAATCGGTTTTGATACATCTTTAAATAGTATCAAAAATGACCTTGTAAAAATCCGAGCCACAATGGAATCTCATGGATTTATTACTATTGTTGAAATTATGGGAAGAGATTGTTTAGATCTAACATTATATGCAGCAATTGCTTCAGAAGCTAACTTCATCATTACAAATGAAAACATTTTATCAAAAGAAGAAATTCTTAATGTCGTTAAAGATTTAAGAAAAACTAATAAGGGTGCTATTTTAATTTTAGTTTCAGAACTAATATATGGTAAAAATGGGTTACCATCATTAGCAGAGGTTGCTGCTTTTGTAACTGAACATATTAATGAGAAAATTCGGTTAAATATTTTAGGTTATACTCAAAGAGCAGGGATCCCAAGTGCTTTTGATTTAATTTTAGCAACTAAACTTACAGAGGCTGGAATTGATTTAGCCTTAAAGGGAGTGTATAATATTGTTATTGGAAATAAGGGGCAATCAATTGTTCATTTACCAATAAATAAAGCTAATAACTTGAAAACTGCTAGCAAAATTAAAGAAATTGAAAAATTTAATAAAGGAAAATAAAAATTTAAAATGAAACATTTAAAAAGAACAAAAATTATTGCAACATTAGGTCCAGCAATCACTGGCAAAATCTTCTCATGAGATCAATATAATGATCCAAGTAATTCAAATAAAGTAGCTGTTGCACTTGAAAATATTAAAGAATTAATTCTTAAAGGAGTTAATGTTTTTCGATTCAATTTTTCTCATGGAACACATGAAGAACAATTAGTGCGAATTAAAATGGTTCGGGATGTAGCATCAAGTCTTAATGTTAATATTGGATTAATGTTAGATACAAAAGGTCCTGAAATTAGGGTTGGAAAACTAGAAGATAAAGCAATTGAGATTACTGCTGGTGATTTGATTAAAATTCAAACAAGTAATAAAGATTTAATGGGAAATGCACAAGAATTTTCAGTTTATGCTTCATCTGATAATTACTATATGGAAAATGATATCCAAGTTGGAGACCCTGTTTATTTAGATGATGGAAAACTAGAAGTAACAACAAAAGAAATTAATTATGATGAACATTACATTTTAGCTGTTGCTAAAAACTCACATAAATTACAATCAAATAAAAGAATTAATTTACCGAATGCAGAATACTCAATGGATTTTATTACTGATAAAGAAATTGAAGATATTAAATTTGCAGCTGATAATGATTTTGATTATATTGCAGCATCATTTGTTAATACTTATGAAAATGTTTTAGAAATCAGAGAACTTGCTGAAAGATTTAATGGACATAACATTCAAATTATTTCTAAAGTAGAAACAATGCAGTCAATTAAAAACATTGATAAGATTATTGAATACTCAGATGGAATCATGGTAGCTCGGGGAGATCTAGGATTAGAAATTCCTTACTATGAAGTTCCTTATTGAGAAAAATATATGATTAAATATTGTCGATTTACTGGAAAGCCAGTTATTATTGCAACACAAATGTTAGATTCATTAGAAACTAAATTACAACCAACAAGAGCAGAAGTTACTGACGTTTTCTTTGCAGTTGAAAGAGGAGCAGATTGTACAATGCTTTCTGGTGAAACAGCTAATGGATTATATCCAGTTAATGCTGTTGATGTAATGGCAAAAATTGATGTACAGGCTGAATATTTATTTGACTATAAAAGATCATATGAAGTTTATTTCCCACATACACCATTTTATAAAAAAGAATATGGAAATTCAATCATTAGTATTGCTAAAAAATTATCTCCGGTAAGAGATATTGAAAATGGCGAATTTAATTATGATGCAGTTGTTTATTTTGGAAATAATAAAAATAAAATTATTGCACTTTCAAACATTCGATTATCTGCTTCAATCATTGTTGTAACAGATGATAAAAAATTAAGAAATTACTTTGGAATTTATTATGGAGTAATTGTTAAGTATGTTGAAGACTTAAATAATTATATTAGTAGAAGAGAAGAAGTAATTACTGAAATCAAAGAAGAATTCAAATTCTCTAAAAAAATATTATCTTTAATTGATAAAAATTAATAAAAAAACAACTTCTTAAAAAGAAGTTATTTTTTTTCTGTTCTTTCCTTTAAAAAGATGGCTTCAGTTGGGCAAACTTCAATAACAATTTCATCAGCTTCAGTTGCTTTTTCTTCAATTACTTCTGCCTTGAAATCATCATCATATTTAATTGCTTGATTGGGAGACAAACTAATACAAGCTCCACATGATATGCATTTATCTTTATCAATGCAGATGATTTTGCTTAGATCAATGTTTCTTTTGCTCATGTTTGCCCCATAATGATAAATAAGATTATATCTTAATAATTTATGAAAAATTATCTAATATTGATCTTTAAGTTATATAATTATATAATATACTTTTAAAAATAGGATAAGTATGAATAGGAATGTAATTCTTATTAAATATGGTGATTTATATTTAAAAGGGAAAAATAAAAATGAATTTATTAATTCTCTAATCACTAATATTAAAAAAGCGCTATTTGATTACAATATAAAAATTGAAAAACAATTTGATCATTCAAGAATTATATTTGAAAATCAAAAAGATGCATTAGCAATAATCGAAATCCTTAAGTATATTCCTGGAATTAGTTTCATTATTCCTTGCAAAATTTTAGATCGTGATTTAGAAAAATTAAAAGAAACCATTTTAAAAGAATTTGCTGATAAAGCTGGTTCTTTTAAAGTTGAACCAAAAAGGAAGGATAAGAATTATCAAATTCCTTCTGAAACTTTTAAAAGAGTAATTGCAAAAGTCATTTTAGAAAGTAATCCAAAAATGCAAGTTGATGTTCATCAACCAAATTACTTATTAAAAATTGAAATTACTAATAAGGATTTTATTTATTATTGAAATAGAATCAAGGGAGTTTCTGGATTACCAATTGGTTTAAATGGGAAAGGATTAGTTTTATTATCTGGGGGAATTGATTCTCCTGTTGCTAGCTTTTTACTACAAAGAAAAGGAATGCAACTTGATTATATTACTTTTATTACCCCTCCCCATACTTCAACTGCTAGTTTAAAAAAGGTTGAAGATCTTGTTGAAGTAATTTCTCTTAAAAAAAGGGTTTGTCAATCAAAATTATATGTAATTAATTTTACCAATATCCTAAATGAACTACTTCATATTGATGAAAATTATCGCATCATTATTATGAGACGAATATTCATTCAAATTGCAACAAGGTTAGCGAACATGAAGGGCTATAATTTTATAGCAACAGGTGATTCACTTGGTCAGGTAGCTTCACAAACTCTTGAAAGCATGCATTGTATTTCAGCTGTTGAAAAAGATATCTTGATTTTAAGACCATTATTAACTTTTTCAAAGGATGAGATTATTCAGATTGCTAAAACAATCAAAACTTATGAAATCTCAATATTACCCTATGAAGATTCATGTAGCTTATTTGTTCCTAAAAAACCAATCACAAGACCTAATCTCAGAAAGATTACTGAGATTGAATCTAAATTAACTTATATTAATGAATTAATTAATAAATCCATTCAAGGATTATAGAAAGGAATATTATGAAATTCGAATTATCAGATGTTCAAAAAGTTATTTTGAACAAAATCTCTAAATATGACAAAATTTCTTTGTTCTTCCATGAAAGACCAGACTTTGATGCTCTTGGATCATGTTATGCATTAAAACAATTTATTAATGATAACTTTGATGGGAAAGATATTAAAGTTATTGGACTTGATACTTTAGATAATGATTATCTAGGAGGAGTTTTTGAACCAGAACTTGAACCAATTTCTCAATCATTCTTAAATGAATCTTTAGGGATTGTTTCAGACACTTCAAACTCTAATCGAGTTTATTCTGGGAAACATAAATTCTGTAAGGAATTAATTAGAGTTGACCACCACCCTGAGGTAGAAATTTTTGCTACAACAGAATGGGTTGATCCAACTTATCCTGCTGCTTGTCAAATGTGAGCAGAAATCTTTTTTGCTAGTAATTTAATTTTATCTGCAACAACAGCATCTTATTTATATGCAGGAATCATTACAGATACTGGTAGATTTTTACATTATAATACTTTACCATCAACTTACTTTGTTACTTCAAAGCTAATTGATACAGGTTTTAATCGAGCAATTATTCATAATGCTGTTTATACAAAAGATAAAAGAGAATTAATGTTTTCGTCTTATGTAATTAGAAAAACAAAAATTGAAGATATGGTTGCATATGCTATTATTCCAAAAGGTGCTCATGAAAAATTTGGAATTAAAGTGCAGTACTCGATGGTTCATGTTTTAAATGATATTAAAGATGTAATGATTTGATCAACATTATATTATGATGAAAATGAAAAGGGATGAAAAGGTTCAATTAGAAGTAATAACATTCCAATTAATCATATTGCAGAAAGATTCAATGGTGGGGGGCATAAATTTGCTGCTGGTTTTTCTCTAAATTCTAAACAAGAATATTATTTAGTGATTGATGAGCTAAAAAAATATGTTAAAGAAATTATTAATTAATTATGAGTCGACTTGTTAAATTTTCTTTAATGTTATTTTCTACATGTATTTTTATTACGATAGCATTATTAGTTTTAATTTATTTAAATAGTGAAAGATCAATTGAAATTATTTTTTGATCTATTTTTGGAATTTATCTTTTTCAAATTATTGTAGCCTTTGCAATCTTTTCTTCTAAAAGAAGATATGAAGTCAAAGCTTCATGATTGTTTGCTTTAAACATTCCTATTATTGGTTTATTAGCTTTTTTAACAATGGGTTTAATTCCCTTTGAAATTAAATCAATTAACCAAATGAAGAAAATTAAGGAAGTAATTTCTGTTAATGAGGATTTAACTTTTACGAAAAAATTTATTCTAGAAAATAAATCTAATCCAATGACTGGGGCATACAATATTCAAAATGCTCCAATTTATAATTGTAATAAAATTAGAATGGTTGATCAAAAAGATTTAGTTGAAGAATCAATTAAACTAATTCGATCTGCGAAAGAATCAATCAACATCCAATTTTACATTATCTCTGATTCAAAATGATTAAATTTAATTCTTAATGAATTAGTTAAAAAATCAAAAGAGGGTGTGAAGATTAAAATCATTTTTGATTACATTGGATCATATAAAAAACATGGTAAGTTTTTTATTAATACTTTAAAGAAACATAAGATTGAATATGCAGTCTTCAATTCAACTAAGTGAATGAAAATTGTTCCTCACACTAATTTCAGAAATCATCGAAAAGGAATTATTGTTGATAATAAATATTGTTTAACTGGGGGATCTAATCTTGGTGATGAATACATTAACTTAAGAAAGGATTTCTATTACTGAAATGATACTAATTTTATCATTGAAGGTGAAAGTGTTCATTCATTAAATTTACAATTTTATTATGATTGATATAAAGAAACAACAAAAAGAAAATCAAAGAATGAAGAATTAATAGAAGAAATTTCAAAACTTAAAATTTCAAAAGCAAAAGAAGAAAATGCAATTATCCAAATTATTCATTCTGAACCTTATTCAGAATATAAATTATTTCAAAACATTATTGATAGTTATAATGCTAAAGCTCAAAAAAGAATTTGAATTTATACTCCCTACTTTGCAAGCCATATGGGTTATATTAATTCATTAATATTAGCAGCAATGGCAGGGATTGATGTAAGAATTATTCTTCCTGGAAAACCTGATCGGAATAAACTTATTATTCCGGTTAACAGATCAGTTTATAATACTTTAATTTCTTCCAATGTTAAGATTTATGAGTATGAAGGATTTACACACTCAAAGGGAATTTTAATTGATGATCACATCTCAATTTTAGGAAGTAATAATTTAGACATGCGATCATTATTTATTAATTTTGAAACTGCTTTAATTATTGACTCAAAAGAGGTTTCTAAAAAGATTGAAAAAGATTTTATTGATGATATGAACAATTCAAAATTTATTGATAAATTTAATAAAAATAAAGATTTAACATTAATTCAAAAAATTCAAATGAAAATTATTAATGTATTTTATGGAATTATTTAAATAATACTTTTAAAAGTATTATAATCTTTTATATAAATTATTTATTTATGGAGAAAAAAAATGATCAAAATATTATTAGCATGTTCAGCTGGGATGTCAACTTCATTACTAGAAGAATCAATGATCAAATATGCTGCAAGCATTAATGTGAAAACTGATATAGTCGCAAAAGCTTCTGGTGAAGCAAAAGGTTATGTTGATGAATACGATATTGTTATGCTTGGACCTCAAGTTAGGTTTATGGAACAAAACTTTAAAGATTTAGCAAAAGGAAAACCTGTGGTTGTAATTCCTCCACAAATTTATGCAATGGCAAAAGGGAAAGAATGTTTTGAACTTGCTTTAGAACATCTTAAAAAATAGGCATCAAGATGGAAAAAAAGTTTACCTTTAATGAATTGGCTGAAAGGTCATTTCAAATTATAACTTATGCAGGAATGGCAAAATCAGATGCAATGGAAGCAATCTATGCTGCTAAAAAAGATGATTTTGAAACTGCAAAAACTAAATTAGAATCTAGCCACAAAAATATGATTGAAGCTGAGAAGTTTCATGCAGACTTAGTGCAACATGAAGCAAGGGTTGAAGAAGCAATTAATGCTCCCTTATTACTTATTCATGCAGAGGATCAATTATTATCAACGCAAACATTAATTTTAATGGCTGAAGAAATTATTGATTTACATAAAAAAATTGCATCAAAATAAGAAGGAGCATCTATGTTAGGGATTTCACTATATCCAGAAAAAACAACTAAAGCAGAAATGATTAATTATATTAATCTAGCTGCTAAATATGATTTTAAAAGAGTTTTTACTTGTTTATTATCAGTTAAAGAAACAAAAGAAAAAATTAAAGCAGATTTTACTGAGATTATTGCAGCTGCTAGAAATAAAGGAATGGAAGTTATTTTAGATATTGCCCCAAATATTTTTGAAGAATTAGGAATCTCATATGATGATTTATCTTTCTTTCATGAACTTGGAGCAACAGGAGTTCGATTAGATGTAGGATTTGATGGTTTAAAAGAATCACAACTTACTTACAATAAACAAAACCTTGATATTGAAATTAATATGTCAACTGGAACAAAATATTTAGATAATATCATTTCATTTGTTCCGAACAAAAAGAAATTAATTGGATCACATAATTTTTATCCAATGAAATATTCTGGTTTATCATTTGAACATTTCATGAAGTGTTGTAAACAATTCAAAGAATATGGAATTCGAACTGCTGCTTTTGTTTCATCACAAGTTGCAGACCATGGACCATGACCAATTATGGATGGTTTATGTACATTAGAAATGCATCGTGATTTACCACTAGCTACTCAAGTTAAACATTTAAAAATGATTGATGAACTAGATGATATTATTATTGCTAATGCATATGCTTCAGAAGCAGAATTAAAAGAAGTCTCAGAAATTACTGATTTATTACAACTTAACATTGTTCTAAATAAAGATATTTCTGAAACTGAAAAAGCAATTGTTTTAAATGAACCTCATTTTAATCGGGGAGATGTTTCAGACTATTTAATTAGATCAACTCAATCAAGATTAAAATATAAAGATCATGATTTTCCTGCAACTTTTACCCCTCAATTAGTTAAAAGGGGATATATTACTATTGGTAATAATACATTTGGTCAATATAAAGGTGAATTACATTTATCTAAAAAAGACCACGATAATTATTTACTAAGAAAAAATGTTGTTGCAAGAATTATTAATGAAGAATTATTCTTATTAGATTATATAAAACCATGATCTAAATTTGGATTTAAATTAAAAAAACAATCTTAATCATCCAGATTAGGATTGTTTTTTACATGGTTAATTGATTTATTAAAAGCTCTTACATTTTTTCTAAAGCTCATTTTATATAAATGCATTCCAACTGCATCTTGCATTCCAAAGAAAGTTTTTTCCCGAAAAATTATTTGCTTATAATTAATTTTCCCTCTTTTTTCATTTCCCTTAACTTTATAACTTAATCAATATTTATCATTATCAACAGTTCAGTGGATAATGATTTCTTTTGCTTCTGGGTCATATTTTTCAATTTCATAATAAAGGGTAACTTTTTTATTTTTAGAATGGAATTTAAGACCATTTTCAAGCTCTCTCTTGATCTTAAATGTTTTTTTAACAACTATCTCTAAGATCTTAAATAATTCATCTACAGGGATATTAAATCTTTTTGATCCATAAAGAATTTTATTTCTTCGAAATTCATCAACCATTGAATTATAATTATCTGGTTTTTTTGTAAAACCACCAAATTGGGTTGCATTTGATTTCATATTATGTAATTACTCCTGTAACAATTAATGTTATTAAGATGATTGAAATAATGAATAAGATTAAACCAGCTAAGAAGATTCATTTTAATGCTCGATTTAGTCATTCATAGTTCTTATTAAGGATAATTCTCATAAAATTTCTTGAGAATCAAATAATACACGGAAGAAAAACTCCAATCAATAATAAACTGATGGCAGCTATAATTCATGGGTTATCAATATTCGGATTTGTAATCTCATTTAGGAGTTCAATATTAGTCATTTTTTACCTACTTATATATATAAGTTTTAACAATAAATTTGCTATTAACTATATATATAAGGTTATTAATATGATAATATAAATTTATATGAAATAAAAATATTTTTTTGTTTTATATATAAAAATTTAAAAAGGAAATTAAATGAATAATCAAGTTGATTTTAAATCACAATTCAAAAATGGTTGAAATGTGTTTTTAAACCGAATGGGTAAACTTGCAGAACAAAAACACATGGCTGGTCTTAGAGATGGTTTTGCTTTGTTAGTCCCATTAATTATCGCTGCATCAATTGGTATTATTTGTATGACTTTCGTCTTTGGATGATATGATACTGTTCAAACTTCATTGTTAGGTTGAATTACTTGAGGGATTCCCGGTCAAGTAGATTCTTCAGATACAGTATGATATTTTATTGAAGGATCGGTCGCAAAGCAAATTAGTACAATTGGTACATTCGTTTTCTATACTATTTGAAAAGGGATATTTAGTTATTTATCAATCTTTGTTACATTAACTATTGGATATTCTTTTGCAAGAATTAGACAAGTAAAAGAACCATTTATTACTACATTAGTAGCACTTGGTGCGTTTATGATATTAACTTACGGACAACCTGGCTTATTTGGAACTACTGGAATTTTAGTTTCAATCGTAGCTGCGTTATTATCTGTAGAGTTATTTGCATATTTTGAAAAAAATAAAAAATTAGAATTGAAAATGCCAGCTGGAGTACCTCCTGCTGTTGCAAGATCATTCTCGAAATTGTTTCCAACAATTTTCACATTATTAATAATGATTGGAATTCAAGTTCCATTTATTATCTTTGCAGCTCTTTCTACAAACAATTGAGCTGTAGATGGATTTGGATTTGGACAAGCATTATCAGCTGCTGTTCAATCTCCATTCCTAGAAATGGCTAGTGGTAACACATTAGCAGTTGGGTTAGTTTATACTTTCTTCACTGCAGTATTATGATTCTTTGGAATCCATGGTACAAACGTGTTATTAGCAATTTTCTCTCCTATCGTTCTAGTAATGTTAGAGAGAAACCAAGCTCTTTTAGAAATTCCAATTGCAGATAGACCTGCACCAAATGCTTTAGCAGATGGTACATTCGATGCATTTGTATTCTTCGGAGGAGTTGGTGCTGCATTAGGACTTGTGCTAATGGGGCTATTCTTATCAAGAAGAAAAGAAACAAGAGAAATCTTAAAATTTGGTGGGCCTTCATCAATCTTTAATATTAATGAACCACTAGTATTTGGTGTTCCATTAATCTTAAATACAAGTTATGCAGTACCATTTATTTTAATACAACCAATCTTATTCGTAATCACATGATTATGTATTGAGGTATGACAAATTGTTCCTGGGGTAATAGTTAAAATCCCATGAACAAGTCCAGTCGGAATTGGTGGTTTCTTAGCTGTGGCAAGTTGACAAGGAATTATTCTTTCTTTATTCAACTTTACATTAGCATGTTTAGCTTATGTTCCATTTATCTTAATGGCAAACAGATCAGCTAAAAAACGAAATGAAGAATTAGTAAAAATTGACTATAAAGGTTCATTTGCAAAATTCTCTAGAAAAATTACTGGTAAAGGTAAAGTAATGGAAGGAGAAATTAATGGCTAAAAAAGAAAAAAACACAACTGTTATTGACGAAATCGAATTAGATGACGTTAAAGTAGAAGATGTAATTATTGAAGATGAAAAAGGAGAACCAGAATTAGTGGTTCGAGTTGAGTATTCAAAATATAACCCTTTTGTGCTAAATGCTTATAATCATACGCATCAAAAACATAAATCTCTTTACAATACATATAAATACCTTTTAGCATTAACTTTAGGGATCTTCTTATTAATCGGTCTTTGATTGTCAACTATTTGACAATTAAATACAATGGAACAATTAGGAATTCCTGTAAGAGAATTAAGTGCTTTAATGGGTGATAATGGATTTACTCCTGAACAAATCCTAGCAATCTTTGGATCTCCAGCAACAGCAACAGCTGATGCAGTTTATGGATTTGGAATATTTGACTTTAAGGGTGCTGGATTAGATTCTGGTTGATTAACTGCTTTAATTGTCTTTGGATGATTAAGTATCTTCACAATTTTCCCAATGCTGTTATTTAAAAACGGAACTGCATGATCTCTTGGCTTTTTAGGTCTTGGGACAGTAATGTTGATTGTTGTAATGGTTCTATTATTTATGGGAATTAGTGCTCAATATAATTTAATTGTTCTAACAAGAAAAATTAATTTAATTCTGGGTCAAGGTGAAAATGCTTCTCAATATTTAGTTGAAACATATTTCAATGAACTTAAAGAATATATTTTTGGAGCTACTGTTTAATTAGCAATTAGCTAAAAAATAATATTACATAGTATAATATTTAAAAAAAGTAAAACAATAATATTAAATTATTATTGTTTTATTAATGTCTAAAGGAAAATATGAAAAATAAAATAGTTAAAATTGTTGATGAAATCGGAATTCATGCAAGACCTGCTAGCTCAATTGTTAATGCGACATCTAAATTTAATTCAAAAATTGAATTTAAATGAGTTGATAAAATTGCTAATGCAAAATCAATTATTAATTTAATGGCTCTTGGTGTTAAAAAAGACGCTGAGATTGAAATTATTATTGATGGTCCTGATGAAGAAGAAGCAATGACAAGCTTAATCCAAGTTATGGAAAAAGAAAAACTAATATAAAAGCAAATAAAACTTATATGCAAAAGCTATAAGTTTTATTTTTTTTATTTAAATATGGTATTTTAATATTAAAGGATTTTGATGATGACATTTGCAAAAGAAGTTAAAGAAGAAATTGTTTCACTAGATTTTAGTTCACATTGTGCTAAAGCTCTTTTAACTGCTTACTTAAAAAATGCTCTAGAAATCTCAATTAATGAGAAAGATATTAAATGAGAAATTGTTAGTCAGGCTCCATTCATTTTAAGATTTATTTTTAACCAACTAAATGCTTTATATAAAATTGATAAAGAATTTCTTTATTCAAATAAGAAGATGCCTAAAAATTCAAGAATGTATAAGATGATTATTACAGGGGATTTAAATAAGATTGAAAAAGATCTTAAGCTTTTTTATGATGATCCCCATTACAAATCAGAGTGTTGTAAAAGAGCATTCGTTGCAGGATTATTTTTAAGTGGAGGGAGTGTTAATTCTCCTAAAAGTAAAACTTACCATTTAGAATTCAAATTAAAAAATGTTGAATTAAAAAATACTTTAGAAAAGTTATTAAAAGAAATTAAAATTGATTCAAAATCCTTCATCAGAAAAGAGAAGTATATTCTATATGTGAAGAAATCAAATTATATTTCTGATATTTTAAAATTTATGAGTGCTCAAAATTCAATGTTTATTTATGAGGATAAAAGAATTTTTAAAGATTTTGCAAACCAGGTTCATCGATTAAATAATTTAGATATTTCAAATTTAAAGAAAACTATTGATGCTTCCCAAAGTCAAATTAAATACATTAATTGGATTATGAATCATGAAGAAGAATTCAAAAAACTTAAAATAAAGGAAAAAAACTTTTGCAAAATTAGACTAAGAAATCAAGAATTATCATTAAGTGAATTATCAATTGAATATGAAAGAGTCTACCAGCAAAAACTATCTAAGGGAGCAATCCATTATTACATAAAAAAAATAAAAAATATTTATGAAAATAGAATATCATAAAGTTAATATAAAATTGAGGTCAACCATGGAAAAAATTAAATTAATAATTTGTAAAACAAAAGAAGAAATTGATGCAATTGCAGCTAATATTATTGCAGAAGTTCTTAAAGAAAATTCTAAACCAGTTTTAGGTTTAGCAACAGGAAAATCTCCCCTTGGGATTTATGAGAATTTAATTAAGAAGTATCAAGCAAAAGAAATTTCTTTTAAAACAACAACAACTTTTAATCTAGATGAATATTTAGGAATTAAAAAAGATGATCATAAAAATTCTTATGATTACTATATGAATGAAAACCTTTTTAGTAAAATTGATATTGATTTAAAAAATGTTTATTTTCCACCAATAAATCTAGGAGATCATCCAGAAATAGATTTTAAAAAGTTTGAAGATAAGATTGCTGAAGTTGGGCCAATTCAACTTCAACTTTTAGGACTTGGAACAAATGGGCATATTGGTTTTAATGAGCCAGCAAGTCCCTTAAATAGTAGAACAAGAATTGTTGACTTGACTCCAAGCACAATTGCATCAAACTCAATTTATTTTAAGTCAAAAGAAGATGTACCTACAAAAGCAGTTTCAATGGGATTAAATACAATTTTAGATTCAAAAAAAGTTTTACTAGTTGCTTTTGGAAAAGAAAAAGCAGAAGCTCTTAAAACCTTCTTTGCTTTAAAACAATTTAATGAAAGTTTACCAATGTCTGCTCTTTGAAATCATGATGATGTTTATATTATGATTGATGAACTAGCAGCATCAACACTAGATCAGCACTCAATTACAAAACATTTAATAAAATAAATTTTAGAAAATAGTTTCAAGAATATTTAATTTGGAATCACAGATAATTAATTTTGTCTTGATTCCTTCTTTAATGATCCCATAATCTTTTAATTTAAATTGTTTGCTTGTGTTATAACTTGTCATTTTAACTATGTCTGACATTGTACAATCTACTAAATTATAAAAATGTTTAACAACATTATTATATTTCATTGCAGAACCTGCTAATGTATCTGAATTTCTCAAATAGCAAATATGATCTTTTTTGTCAATTTCAAGGCTTCCTAAGTGATATAAGCCATTATCTAAACCTTTAGGTGGTAAACAATCACTCACAATGATAATCCTTTCAGGACCACAAATTTCATATGTTTGCTTTAAGACATGATCATTAACATGAGTTCCATCAGTAATTAGTTCTACATAACTTTTAGACTTCTTTAAAGCATAATTAACAATTCCTGGTTTTCGATGATCAAAACCACTCATTGCATTATATAAATGAGTGAATTGAGTACAACCCTTTTGCACCGCTTCTTTAGTAATAAAATAATCAGCATTACTATGACCAATTGAAAAGAATACAAGGGGATCATCATTTGTTTCAATGATCTTTAATGCTTGATCAATTTCTGGAGCAATTGTTAAAAGTTTTTTTAATGAATTAGTTTTTGTAATTTCACTCAATGCTCTCTTAGAAAACTCTGTAATGAACCTTTCATCATGAGCTCCTTTTTTAGCCTTACTAATAAATGGTCCTTCAATATGTCATCCTAAAATTCAAGGAAGTTTTTTATTTAATGACTTTCCAATTACTTTTAAGTGATCAATTGATTGGGTAACAGTTGTTAAAAAAACTCCACACAGACCTTCTTTAGCAATCTTCTTTTCAAACATTATTAAATCATCATCACTAACTGTTGCAATCTGGTCAAATGAAATCCCGTATCCTCCATGGGTATGTTGATCAATAAAACCAGGAATGCAATAGTTATATTCTTTTTTTTCTTGATCACTTTTTTGAATAATTTTAATAATTTTTTGATCTTCAATGTGAAGATCTCCAAAAATAATTCCATCATGATTAACAATGTTAATGTTCTCAATTTTTCTTATCATCTTAATTCTCCAAATATTAATTTTATTATATTATTTTTCTTGAAATAAATAATAATAGTATAATTTAATTATATAAATTTGGGGGTCTATGAAAAAGTTCTGGAAAAAAAGAAAAACTAATAAGGAAGAATTACAAGATCTAAAAGAAACAACTGAAGAACCTTCCACGTTGAAAAATGATAAAAAAGAAAATAATTAATGAGGTAAAAATATATGGATTCTAAAAATAAAAAAGTAGGAATTATCTTAGATACAGGATCTTCTTTAAAAGATTCAAAGTTATCTAATATTGTAACTGTTCCTTTAATCTTAAATGAAATTAAAGATGGAGAAACCTTTTCATATGAAGACGGAATTGACTTAACTCGTGAAGAAATTTACGAAAAAATTAGAAATGGTGCAAAACTTTCTACTTCACAAGCCATTTTTGGACAATGTTTAGAAGTCTTAGAAAAAATGCTTACTAAATACGATGAAGTTTTAGTCTTTCCTTTATCAAAGGAATTATCAGGAACATATGATACTTGAAAACAAGTATTAAGAGAATTTGAGGGCAATAAAAATATTCATTTATTTGATCTGTTAGATGTGGCATATGGAACTTATTTAGGTGCAGTTGATGCTTATAACATGTTTATGAAAGGATCTTCCCCTGAAGAAATTCAAAAATATTTATATGCAAGATCTAAAAGAAGAGAAGCAGTTATTATCATCAATGATTTAGATACCTTAGTTAGAGGGGGAAGACTTTCTTCTTTCAAAGGAAAAATTGCTAAATTCTTAAATTTAAAAGTTTTAGTGGCTTTTACAGAAGGAAAATTAGATGTTCTAGATAAAACAACAAATATTGGAACTGCTGTTAAGAAATCTTTAAAGAGTATTGATAGCCATATTCATTTTGTTGAAAAAGGGATTAAAAACATATTAGTTGTCTTTAATGCTACTTCTGAAAAAGATCCCTTTGTTCAAGAATACAAAAACCATGTTGTTGCATGGCTAGAAGAAAACAAGGTTAAAGGAAGAGAAAATATTGTTTTAGATTTTCTTCCATCAATTATTTCTGTTCACACAGGAATTGATACAGCTGCTGTTTGAATTGAAGCTAATGAATAATTAATAATGGATTATCAATAAAAAAATAGTAGTTTTTAACTACTATTTTTTTATTGATTTATCGAGTGATATGAAGGTAAAGAAAAAGACTACATATTATAGTAGTCTATTCATTATACAAGTATTTTTAGTTATCTAGCTGGTTGAGAGCTGATTCGATCTCTTTTTTTAATGACTCTAAGTCATTAATTAAAGAATCTAAGTTTTTTGTGTTGTTCATCTTATTTTCCTTTACTCATATCTACATTATTATTATAGATTATTAAAATGAAGAAATCAAGAAGGGCAAGCAGATTTTTTTTATTTTTTTGCTTGAAATACTGAAATATATGATATAGCAACAATTGAAGCAAAGCTTGAACCCCGACTTAAATCATTCATTGGTTTTTCAAGTCCAATTAAGATTGGACCAATTGCTGTTGCTTGATCAACACATCTTTCATAAATCTTATATCCAATGTTTGCAGCATCAAGATTTGGGAAAATAAAAATCTGTGCATCTTTTTTTCAATTAAGATTTTTAACTTTAATTTTTCTTACTTTTGCATCAATTGCAGCATCGAATTGGATTTCCCCATAGAGATTGATATTCTTAATTTTCTTTTTGGCTAAAATAGCTGATGCAGCTTTTACTTTATTAACAGATTCTCCTGTTCCACTTCCATTAGTTGAATAACTTAATAAAGCTGCATTCATTTTTTTATTCTTAATAATTTTCTTTGCAAATTGACAAAGGTTAATTGTGATTTGCACCAATTCCTCTGCCGTTGGATTAATATTTAATGAACAATCTCCAAAGAATAATAAATCTTTTTTATTTGTCATCATCATTGCGCTGCTAACTAATTGATCTTTCTTAGGATTCTTAAGAACTTGTAAAGCAGCTCTAATTGTATCTTTAGTTGAATATTCAATTCCACAAATTACAGCATCAACCTGATTTCTTTTTAATAGTAAAGCAGCATAGTAATTTGGCTGAGCAGCTAAAATTGTTGCCTCTTCAATTGACAGGTTTTTATTTTTTCTTATTTCTAATAATTTTTTGATATTTGCTTGATTATCATTTTCATTAATAATAATTGTTCTAATCATAGCAAGGTTTTTTTTATTGCTTTTCTTTTTTAATAAAAGGATTGGTTCAATAATGCCATCATCTTTTAATTTAAGAGCAACTTTTTGAATGATAGGATTTCAACCCTCTGCAAATAAGATTGTTCTTTTCTTGCCCTTTGCTTTTTTTAATTCCTGTGCTATAAGCTTAATAATTTTTTCCATAAAAACCTAATCATAATAATATATAATAATTTTAATATGCATTTAGGGATAATATGAAGAAAATAGGTTTATTTCCTGGATCATTTAAAAACTTCCATCTAGGTTATATTGATATTATTAAAAAGGCTCTGAAGGTTTTAGACCATTTATATCTTGTTGTTGCTATTAATAAAGACAAGAAGAATGATCTTAATGACAATTATCAACGAGCATTATTATATTTAGCAGATTATGATTTTAAAAACCTTACTGTTATTAAAACAAATAAGAAGATTCCCATTGTCTTTGATGAATTAAAATGTACCCACATTATTAGAGGAATAAGAAACAAAGAAGATTTCCAATATGAAAAAGACCTTATTGATGCTTATAAAAAAATGAATCCCAAAATTGAAGGACTTTTTTTTCTAGCCGAAAAACAATATGAAAATTTATCTTCTTCTTCAAAGGCCCTTTTTGTTTTTGATATTGATGGAACATTATTAAATGATGATAAAAAGGTCTTGCCATCTACTAAAAGAGCAATCGAACAATTAATTTACAATGGGCATGAAGTAGTTTTAAATACTGGAAGGGCTTATAAAACAGTTTTACCAATTGCTAAAGCATTAGCAATCCCTAAATATTTGATCACATCAGGTGGATCAATCTTTTATGATTTGAAAAACAAACAAATTAATATTTCTCAAAAAACAATTCCAAGAAAGGATTTGCAATTAATTATTGATTTAGCTCAAAAATACCGAAGGGAATTAATTTGAAATAATGGAGAAAATATTTTTCGAGTTTATTTTGGAAATTCACCAAAAAAAGAAATTCAAGATCCGAAATATTTCAATGCTGGAGCTTATAAAAATCCTAGGTATGATAAATGAGATGATGTTAAGCATACAATTTATGATCACATTGTTCATATTTCTTTTAAGGCTGAACAATGGATTATTGAAAAAGAAATTGCCAATATTAAAAAAGCAGTCTCAAAAGAATCAGTTTGTTTAGAAACAGCAGAAGTTTATATTGATGTATTAAATAAAGCAAATTCTAAATTCCAAGGATTAGAAACTATTTTCGGGAAAGAATATGTTAGATCAAAAAATGTTTATGCTTTTGGTGATTCTGAAAATGATCTTGATATGATTACTAATGTTGCTAATGGGATTGCAATGGGAAATGCAAGACCAGTAGTTAAAGATGCAGCTAAAAAAGTTATTGGGGATCATAATTCTGATGCCATCTATAATTTTTTAGTTGAAGAGGGTTATGTTCATGAATAAAGTTCTTATTTTAGATATTGGAAATTCTTTAATTAAAATATCTTTAGCTAATGCATCACAAATGCTAATTGAAAAAACTTATTTATTTGGAACAGCTAAATTTCTTTTTTGGAAGGATGCAATCACTCAGGTTTTAAATGAGCTTGATTATCAAGAGGTCATCATTGGTTCAGTCGCTCCTTCAATTAATGAGCAAATTATTAAACTGCTTCCCCAAGATAAAAAATTAATTCTTTTAAAGGGTGATGATTTTAATTTTTTAGAATTTGCTAGGAAAGTTAATTTAAATGAAATTGGAGTTGATATTCTAGGATTTGCCTTATATTTAATAATGCAAAAGGAATCAAGTATTGGAATTTCTTTTGGGACTGCAATATTTGCAATTCTAATTAAGAATAAAAAAATCATGGGAGTTAGTATAAGCCCATCTATTAATCGATCATTTAATGAAATGCATAAAAAAATTGAAATGATTGATCCCTTTTCTGTTAACCAATCTCATCCTGATTTTGGTTTAGATTCACAAACTGCCTTAGAAGCAGGCTATTATCATCTAACCAATGGATTAGTAAATAGTATTTTAGAATATGCAAATAAAAAATATAATATTAATGATGTTTACATTGCAGGGGGTAATTGTAAAGGGTTTGAAAAACTTCAAATTCCTAATAATTATCAGATCAATCTTGATGAACCGCAGATTGTAACCATGGGATATTTATATTTATATAAAAAGATTTTTAATAAAGTTATTTAAAAAAAATAATTTAATCATAAAATAATAATAGCAAAAACAATGGAGATTAAAATATGGCAGATGCTAAATTAGTAAAAGAATTAAGAAATATTACCCAAGCAGGATTTCTTGATTGTCAAAAAGCTTTAGACTCAACTAATGGTAATATGGAAGAAGCAATTAAACTTTTAAAAGAAAAAGGAGTTGCAAAGGCTGAAAAGAAAGCTGATGCAATTGCAGCTGAAGGAGTAACTGAGACTCATCTTAGTGGCAATGAAGCTCTTATTCTAGAAGTTAATTCACAAACAGATTTTGTTGCACAAAATGAGATTTTCATCAAATTGGTTGAAGAAATTAAAAAAGCAATTCTTGCTAGCAAGAAAACAGAAGTTGCAGATGTAGAACAATTAGTTTTATCAAATGGTAAAACAGTTAAAGAATCATGTATTGAAGCTACTTCAAAAATCGGAGAAAAAATTGCTTTTAGAAGAGCAAAGATCATTGAGAAAAATCCTGATCAAACTTTTGGAATTTATACTCATCATAATAAAAAATATTCATCAATCATTGTGATTGATAAAAAAGTTAGCGATGAAGTTGCAAAAGGAATTGCAATGCATGTTGGAGCAATGAATCCTAAATTTTTAAATAAAGAGCAAGTAAGTCAAGAATGATTAGAAAATGAAAAAGCATTATTAATTAAAAAAACAATGGATGAAGGTAAACCAAAAGAATTTGCAGAAAAGATTGTTTTAGGAAGAATGGAAAAACTGCTTGCAGAATATTGTTTAGTTGAACAACCTTTTGTTAAAGAACCAACTTTAACTGTAGCTAAATATGTTAAAAATCATGATGGTGGAGAAGTAATTTCTATGACAAGATATGAACTTGGTGATGGAATTGAAAAACAAGAAACAGACTTTGCAGCTGAAGTTGCAGCCCAAATGAAATAAATAATTACTATTTATTTTTTTTATAAAAAAAGGAAAAAAGATGAAAAAGAACATATTAATAAAATTAAGTGGAGCTTCTTTAGAAGATCAAGATGAAATTGTTTCAATGAAGAAGTTAGACATCTTTTCAAAACAAATTAAAATCTTAACAAAGACATATGGAATTGGAATTGTACTTGGTGGTGGTAACATTTGAAGAGGAATTAGTTCTGATCAAGATGCAATTAGTCGATCACAAGCCGATTCAATGGGAATGCTAGCAACTGTTATTAATGGAATTGCCTTAAAAGCATCTCTAGAAAAAAATGGCTTAGAGGCTGAGATTTATTCTGCTCTTTATGTTCCAAGAATTACAAAGAATCACGATTGCAGTAGTTTTAATAAAGCAATTAAAGCAGGAAAAGTAATCATTTTTGTTGGGGGAACAGGTATGCCATATTTTTCAACAGATACATGTACTGTTCTTCGAGCATTAGAAATTAATTCAAAAATGATCTTAATGGGCAAAAATGGAACTAATGGATTATATGATAAAGATCCTAATTTATATGATGATGCAAAATTCATTAGTGCAATTACTTATGATGAAGTCATTAATAAAAAATTAAGAGTTGCAGATTTGACTTCAATTACAATGGCTAATGATAATAATATTGAAATTTATATCTTTGATATTGAAGCTAAAAACAGCTTAATTAATGTTTTAGATAAAAAAGGTAAATTTACAATCATAAAAAAATAATAAAATTAAAGATAAGGACAATAAGATGGAATGAAATAAATATAAAGAAATGTTTGAAGAAAAATCACTTCCAAAAATGGAATGATTAATTAATGAATTAAATAAAATTAGAGCTGGTAAAATTACTGCTAATGTTCTAGATGATATTTTAGTAGAAGTTTATGGAGATCACAAAAAAATTATTGAAATTGCTAACATCAAAGCAGCAACTGCAAGACAATTACTAATTAAACCCTATGATCCTAGTCATCTAAGAGAAATTACTCATGCTTTAAGTCACCATAATATTGGAGCTAATCCAATTATTGATTGTGAAACAATTAAGCTATCTTTCCCTGCTTTAACAGAAGAAACAAGAAAAACTTTAGTTAAGAAGACAAAAGAAGTTTCTGAACAAACAAAAATTGGAATTCGAAATATTAGAAAAGATATTCACAATAAAATTAATAAAGATGAAGAATTAACAAAGGATGATACAAGATATTTCACTGAATCATTAGACAAAATTGTTAAAGAAAAAAATCATGAAATTGACAAACTTATTACTGATAAAGAGAAAGACTTAATGACAATATAAGTTAATTTAAAAATAGTATAATAATAAATAGGGTATAAAAACAAGATGCAAAATAAATTTATAAAAATAAATAAATTAGATAAATCTGTAAAAAATATTTTTTTGAATCGATTTCTAATTGCTTTTGCTCTTACAGCTTATTGATCATTATTATTTGTTTCATGTTGAATTTCTGATAATTCAATTGGATCTGAATGATATGTTCCATTAGATATCAAGTCAAAGGGGATCTTTGCTTATATTTTTGTTTTATTACTATTGCCATTTGCATATGGTTCAGCCAGAGAAATTAATAATTTATTTTTTGGAAGGGGAGTTTGACTAACCTTCTGGTTATTATTTTCAGTCATTGCAATTTTTCTAATCTTACCTAATTTTGCTTACATTACAAGAACATATTATTTTCCCATTAAAGGAATTCCCATCACCTTTGAAGGTGACCTTTTAAAAAACCCAAATGAATTTGGAGATTTCTTTTCTAAATTACTAGCTTTATTTTCGATTACAATTTTAATCAGTTTTGCTTTCTTAATTGGAGTTCTAGTTTGTATTATTAGAATGCGTCAAATTAATGAATTTGTGGATTTATTCCTTTTTGTTATTTTAGTTATCATCATTGCTTTTGGATTTTTCTCAATTGCCTTTATTGGTTTATTAAGATCATGGCTTGTTTTATTATTTGTGATTTGTATTACATATTTCACAGATATCTTTTCTTATATTGGAGGAGTTCTTTTTGGAAGAAAAAAAATATCAAAAGTAATTTCTCCCAAAAAAACTCTTGAAGGATTTTGAATTGGTTTGCTTTTAACTTTAGGAGCAGGACTACTTTTAACTTTTACTATTTCAATTGGAGAAGAAAACCATAATAGTTTTGAACACTTAGTTAATATTAAAGTTATTTATGATAATGAAATTGGAAGATGATCTTATATGATTCTTCTAATTTTGGGAATCTCATTAATTGGTAATCTTGGTGATTTTGCTTTTAGCTACATCAAAAGAAATTATAATATTAAAGATTATGGTGATTTCTTCCAACAACATGGAGGAGTTTTAGACCGATTTGATTCAGTTTTATTTACAACAACAGCTTATTCATTATTAACATTCTTTGTGGCCGGAATTACTCAAGGAGAATTATTCCCACAATAAATATTCACTTTTTCTTTTTTAATAATATACTTATTAAGTATGAAAGAAGGAGACTTATAAATATAATGGCTATTAAAAAAGAAAAAGAGTCAGTTGGATCAGTTGCAAAAAAAGCGACTGTAAAAGCAAAAAAAACTACAACAAAAACTTCAAAAGAAAGTTCAGTAGAAAAAGCTTCAATTAAAGAAAAAGCACCAAAAGTAACAAAACCTAAAACAGAAAAAGAAACAACACCAAAAAAAGTTTTAAAAACTAAAGTAGAAGCAAAAGTTCTTGAAGATAAAAAAAGTTCAAAAAATGAGACTTTAGCAAAAGAACCAAAAGTAATTGAAAAAACAAAAATCACTCGAGTTAAAACTTCTGAAAAACCAAAATCAATAAGAGATAAGGAAGAAGTATCAATTAATGAAACAAAAGAAGTTGCTCCATTAATTGCTAAGAGTGAGACAGCAGTTGATCAATCTTCAAATTCTACTAAAGAAAGATCTGAATATAGAAAAGGTTCTAGTTACAAAAAAAGTCCTGAAGATAATAAGAGAAGCAAAAACTACTACAAGGACAAATCAATTGAAATTGAAGCAGTTATCAAAGCCAAATTAGATGCAAATCCAGCAACACAAGCAAATTTCAAACAACTAGTTTCAATTAGTAAACTAATGGAAACAGGAATGCATATTGGATTACCTTCACGAAAATGAAATCCAAAAATGAAAAAATATATTTATACTAAAAAAGGTAAAAACTATATTATTGATTTATATTACACAGTTGTTGCATTAAGTGATGCATATCATTTTCTAGTAGAACTTGGTAAAAAAGATGGGAAAGCTCTATTTGTAGGAACAAAGGGTTGAATTTTAAAAAACCATATTAAAACTGAATCAAGAAGAGTTGGATCATTCTTTGTTAATCAAAGATGACTAGGAGGAACTTTAACAAATTTAAAAACAATTAATAACTCAACAAAAAAATTAAGTGAATTAGTTGCTTTACAAAAATTTGGAGAAATTTCAAAATATTCAAAAAAAGAACAAGCAGTAATTATTAAAGATATTGAAAAATTAAATAAATTCTTTGGTGGAATAAGAACAATGAAAGATTTACCAGATGTTTTAATTGTAACAAATCCAATAGAAGAAAAAAATGCAATCACTGAGGCACAAAAACTAAATATTCCAATTATTGCAATTTGTAATACAAATGCAAATCCTGATGGAATTGATATTGTGATCCCTGCAAATAATTATTCAATTAAATCAATTTATTTAATTATTGGTATCTTAGCTGATGCAATTGCAATCGGGAAGGATAAACCTGCTAACTTTATTGGACAACCAGATAGTAAAATCATTTTACCAGAGTTTAAATCACACCAATAATCTATGAAAAAATTAAAAGAAAATTTATACTATATCCAAAATCATCTTAAAGAAAATAATTCTTTTGTTATCATTCAAGATGATTTTTGTTATATTGTAGATCCAAGTTGAAATAATGAAATAATTATTAATTTTATTAATGAACGACATTTGAAATTAAAAGGGATCATCCTAACTCATTTGCATAGTGATCATGTTGGATATACAACAAAAATTTTAGATCAATTAAATTGTAGTGATGTTTATGTTTCCATTGGGGGAAAAGAAATTGTTGCAACAACTTGTAATAGAATTTTCATTAATGATTATGATTTCAAAAACCATCACATTCATTATGTTAATGATTTAGATCAATTAGATGATATTAAAGTAAAATTTTTATTAACTCCTGGACATTCAAGCTGTTCAATGTGTGTTATTTACAAAAATATCATCATGACAGGAGATCATATTTTCCTTGATGAAATTGGAAGAACAGATTTAGGTTTTTCTTCACTTGAGGAAATGAAAGAATCAATTAAGAAATTTAAGACTTATGTTTTAGAGCATGAAACAAAAGAAATTTATCCTGGTCATAGTGATTTAGGATTTATAAAAGATGTTTTGATTAAAAATAAGTATTTAAGAGACTAATAATTTTGGTATAATTAAAATGGTAGTATATGCCATTTAAAGGGAGTTTTAATAATTGTTAGATTGGTCTTGATGGAACTAAAAGTAGAGTGATTTGGTTATTGTTCTTATTGTTGATGTTTTCAAAGTATTAAGTCATTTATATGCGCTCAGAATATAAAGGGGATTTAGTAGAAGGTGTTAATGGTGGGGATGGAATCATTGTTCCTTTATTTGGTTGTTGATGGAATGGTTTTACAGTTTTAGGATTTTTTAATAAAAATATATGAAATTACCACTTAGGTATTAATTTATATTAGAATATATTGTGTCACATTTGTTGATATATTTGAAAATAACCAATTGGCATGAGATTCATTTTGCGAGGAATGGATTAAGTAAAAGGCGGTTTCCTATAAGAATGTAGATACATTGTGTAGTTGCGCATACGAACTATTTTTAGTTAGAAAGAGTCTATCCTATAAGACTAATCACATATATGAAATATAAAGAAATATTACCATTTAAGTGGTAATTTTTTTATTTTTATTACAAATAAACTTTATAATAATAAAAGGTATTATGAATAAAACATTATATAGAAAATATAAGCCATTAAACTTCTTGGATTTAATTGGCCAAAATTATATTAAAAAGATCTTATTAAATTCATTGAACAATGACATGGTTTCTCATGCTTACATTTTTAGTGGCCCAAGGGGAGTTGGAAAAACTTCAGTTGCAAGAATCTTTTCTAAAGCAATTAACTGCTTAAACAAAATTAATGGTGATGCTTGTTTAAGTTGTGCTAATTGTATCATTTTTGATACAAGTGAAGCAATGGATGTTATTGAATTAGATGCTGCTTCAAATAATGGAGTTGCTGAAATCAGAAATTTAATTGATTCAACAAAATTTCTTCCTAATGTTTTTAATAAAAAGATTTACATTATTGATGAAGCACATATGCTAACAAACAATTCATGAAATGCTTTATTAAAAACATTAGAAGATCCACCCAAAGATGTCATCTTTATTTTTGCAACCACAGAGGTTAATAAAATTCCTTTAACAATTATTTCAAGGTGCCAGCGGTTTGATTTTGAAAAAATATCAAATGAGAATTTGCAAGCCTTTATTAAAAAAATAGCAAGTGCAGAATCAATCATTATTAATAATGATGCAATTGATGAAATTATTAACCTTTCAGGTGGATCTGTTAGAGATTGCTTAAGTACCTTAAATCAAATTACAAATTATTCTGATGAAAAAATTACTGCTAATACTGTTCAAGAAATTTTTGGAATTATTGACAGCAATGGTAAGTTAGCTTTAATTAATCTTATTTTAAAAAGAGATATTGTAGCAGTTACTCACTTAATTGACAAATTTGAATTAAAAGGAATCAATTTCTATAAATTAACATTTCAGTTAATTGAAATCTTGTTAGACAAATTATTTTATCTTAAGAGTGATTCTTTTAATAATTTAAAAATTCTATCAAAAGAGAACATCAATGATATCAATCTTGAAGAAACAACAATTTTGAATTTAATTGAGATTCTTCAAAATGGAATTATCCAAATTAAAAACAATGTTGATGACAAATTCTTTTTTGAATTAATCATGCTAAATTGCATCTCTTATTTAAAGAAAACAAATACTAAAGAACCAGAAGAGGAAATTATGAATAATAAATTAAATAAGGATCAAGACTTTATTAAAGAAAAGCTAGATATTTCAATTGATACAAAAATTGAAGAATTTGCTCCAAAAGTAATTTCTGATAAAGATGTTGAGGATTTAAAATATATTGAAGTTAAATTTGAAGATGTTGTAACATCAAGAAAAGTTGCTAAAAACCAGGAGCAAAATTACAATATTTTAAAAGCAGCAGAAAATGCTCCTCCATATAAACTAAAAGAACTAATTATTGAACCTCAAAATGTTCCTTCTGAAATCAAAACTGAAAAAGAAGAAATAGAAGCTCCTATTAAACCCCATGTTACAATTAACCACTTGGATGATAAAGAAGATCTATTATGAAATAAATTAGATGAGGATTTAATTAAATCATTCTCAGAAATTGCCTTTAATAATAATAATGAAATTAAGAGTCGTTTAAATGAAACCTTTAATTTAATCAAGGATAGAATCCCTAAATACCCAGAAGAAGGATATGTTTGTGATGCATCAAAAATTCTTGTTGCAAGTCAAAATGGAATTGTTTTCCTTTTTGATGATGAAGTAAGTGCTTTAAATTTAAATTTAATTGCAGATAACGAAGACTTTCTAATGTACATTAAAAAACAATTTAAAAATTTATATAAAGTGATCGGGGTTTCAAGAGAACAAGCAAGGAAATTTTCAGAATTTGTTAAAGAATTAAAAACAAATTTCAAGACTTATCCTGATGTTAATATTGAAAAATTAAAACTAAAAGTGAAAAGTAATGCAACAACACAAGAAATTGCATTAGAAATTTTTGGAGAGGATTTTAAAAAATAATTATGAATATACAAAATTTAATGAAACAAGCTCAAAAGATGCAAGCAGACATTGAGAAAAAAACAAATGAATTTAATAAAAAAGAATTTGAGTTCAAAATTCAAAATGATTTAATTGTCATTACTATCTTAGGAAATTTAGAGATCAAAAATATTAAAATCAATGAAGATTTAATTGATAAAGATGATATTGATACTCTTCAAGATCTTTTGATTGAAGCAATTAATAAAGCAACTTCTGAAGTTCAAAAAGAAAAAGAAAAATTAATGCCTTCAGTTCCTAAAGGATTTATGTAAAATGAAATCAAAGGAATTTGATCTTTCAATTAAAGCCTTAACTGCCTTACCTGGAATTTCAAAAAAGACTGCTGAAAATATTTGTAACTATCTTCTTAAGCAAGATGGTGAATATCTTTCTAATTTATTTTCAAAATTATCAGATTTAAAATATAAATTAAGATTTTGTAACATTTGCAATAACATTACCGATAATAAAATTCATTGTGACATATGTAATGATACGCAAAGAAATCAAAAGGAACTTTGCATTGTTTCTAATTTTAATGACATTGCAAAAATTGAAAAACTAGAGAAATTCAATGGCCTTTATTTCAATCTCTTAAACGAAATTGATAGTAAAAAAAGAAATGTTGATGATTTTGATTTAATTATTAATCAATTAGTAAAAATGATTGATAAAAATAAAACAACAAATATTCTGATTGCTACTAATATGACAATGAATGGTGAATTTACTTCTTTTTATCTTTCTTCCTATTTAAAAAAGAAATATAAAAATCTTGCGATTTATCGACTAGCAATTGGGTTGCCCATTAATTCCTTAATTGATTATATTGATTTAGAGTCTCTTGAGTTTGCAATTAAAAATAAAACAAAGCTTTAATTATTTAATTAATAACCCAATAATTTTCTGATCAAAAAATTAACAAAATGACTTTTTAAAAAAATTAGCACTTTTTAGTTGCAAGTGCTAATTTTTGTTATATAATGTACTTGTTAGATTTTAAAAGATAAAGGAGTTATTATGAAAAATTTAATTATCGGTATCGACCTAGGTACTACAAACTCATGTATTTCTGTGATTGAAAACGGAAAACCTAAAATTATTGAAACACCAGAAGGGAAAAGAACAATTCCTTCAGTTGTTGCATATAAAGGTTCTGAAATTATTGTTGGTGATGCTGCTAAAAGACAAGCAATTACTAATAAATTAACTGTTAGTTCAATTAAGAGATTAATGGGAACAAATGAAAAAGTAAAAATTGGAGATAAAGAATATACTCCAGAAGAAATTTCAGCTCAAATTCTTTCTTACATTAAAAAATGTGCAGAAGAAAAATTAGGACAACCTATTACTAAAGCTGTTATTACAGTTCCAGCATATTTCAACGATGCTCAAAGACAAGCAACGAAAAATGCAGGAAAAATTGCAGGATTAGAAGTTGAGAGAATCATTAATGAACCAACTGCTGCTGCTTTAGCTTATGGAATTGATAAATCAAACCATGAACAAAAAGTTTTAGTTTATGACCTTGGTGGAGGAACTTTTGACGTTTCAATCCTAGAAATAGCATCTGGAACTTTTGAAGTTTTAGCTACTAGTGGAGATAACAGATTAGGTGGGGATGATTGAGATCAAAAAATTATTGACTGAATTGTTGATGAAACTAAGAAACAATATGGAAAAGATTTATCAACTGATAAAATGGCACTTCAAAGAATTAAAGATGCTGCTGAAAAAGCAAAAATTGAATTATCAGGATTAAAAGAATCAGTTATTAGTTTACCATTCATTGCACAATCAAGTGATGGCCCAATTAATATTGAGATGACATTAACAAGAGCTAAATTTGAAGATCTGACTAAAGATTTATTAGAAAGAACTAAAAAACCTGTTGAAGATGCATTGAAAGAATCTAAATTAACAAAAGATAAAATTGATAAAGTTTTATTAGTTGGTGGTTCTACAAGAATGACAGCAGTTGAAGAATTAGTTTCTAGTATGTTAGGTAAAAAACCTGATAAAAATATTAACCCTGATGAAGTTGTTGCTCAAGGAGCTGCAATTCAAGGTGGGGTTTTAATGGGAGATGTGAATGACATCTTATTATTAGATGTGACTCCATTAACATTAAGTATTGAAACATTAGGTGGGGTTGCAACTCCATTAATTCCAAGAAATACAACAATCCCAACATCTAAAAGTCAAGTTTTCTCAACTGCAGCAGATAATCAACCAGCTGTTGATGTGCATGTTGTTCAGGGTGAAAGAGCAATGGCAAATGATAATAAATCATTAGGGAAATTTGTCTTAGATGGAATCCAACCTGCTCCAAGAGGAATTCCTCAAATTGAAATTACTTTTAACATTGATGCTAATGGGATTTTAAATGTTAAAGCAATTGATAAAAAAACATCGAAAGAGTCTCATATTACAATTAAAGACTCTTCAGGTTTATCAGAAGCTGAAATTGATCAAATGATTAAAGATGCTGAAAAAAACAAAGAAGCTGATGAGAAAAAGAAAAAAGAAAATGAGATTAGATATCGAGCAGAAACTTTTATTCACACAACTAATAAAGAATTAAATGCTGAACATGCAAAAGACATTGATCCAAAACAAAAAGAAAAAATGCAAAGTCATGTTAAGGAAATTGAAACTTTACTAGAAGAAAGTAAGTTTGAAGAAATATCTAAAAAATTAGATACTTTTGAAAAAGAAGCAATGGAATTCATGCAAGCTCAAGCTGCTAAAAAACAAAAAGAAGCAAGCAAGCAAGAACCAGAAAAAGCTGAAGCAAAAGAAACTGAAGCTAAAGATAGTAAAGCTAAAAAATAGATATTAAAAAATAAGAACTAATTTCAGTTCTTATTTTTTGACTTATAATAATATATATTAGGAAAAAATTAGTATTTTCTAATATTAAATTATGTAAATTTAGGATATAAAATGACAAAATATAAATTAAATATGAATAAAAAACTAATAATAGGATTATTCGCAGGTTGTTTGTTAACTACTTCAATATTAGCACCAATTGCTATAAATTATCAAAATAATTCTCTTAATTCAAAAGAAGAGCATGGGGAAAATATATTAATCCAAAAAGAAGATATCGATTTTCAATCTATTAATATAAATGATATATTTGATGATACTTTTACAACTGAATTTTATACTCAAAATAAATCATCATCAAATAATGATTATAATTTTGAAGAGAAACTATATGTTACTCCTGAAAATAAAACTCTAATAGAAAATAGAATGAATGATGCATTAAATCACATTAAGCAATATGGAGTTGATGAAAGATTCTACAATGATTTTCTAGAAGTGAAAGATGTTAAAAGAGAATTCTATAATATTAATTTTGATGACAATTTTGATAAGAGTTTTAAAAATTCAAGATCAAATAACTATTTTCTAAAAGCCCAGATAGATAATGATGTTAAACAATTACTTATTAAGTTAAAAGCATGAAAAGGAGTTACTACAACCATAGGAGCTATTGCAGGTGTAACGGCTGCAGGTCTTTGATTTGCAGCTTGATTAACTGGTGGGGCCACAGGATTTTTAGCATCAGCGTGCACAGGAATATCTGTTATTGCGGGAATTGCATCTTACATAATAAGCGAGAAATTAGAAAGAATTGAAAATAGAATTTCTCATTTAAATGATCATATGATGTTAATAACTTTTTCAAACATAGCTGATATTATTTTGACAATGGGTGAATTTAGAGGTTGATCAAATATTTTTAGACCAGTTGCTAAAGCATTTTCATTTATTGGAACTTTTTTAGATATATGTGATTCAATTGTAAGTTGAATGGATCTAGCTGCAGAACTTAATAAATAAGATTAATTAATATATTTCTGTCAAAATGGAAATAAGGATATAAAACATGCTTTATGAATTTTCTTCTATCATTGGATATTTTTTTCTAATTAATATTGCTTTCTTATTAATTGGCTCTTTTGTCTTATGATTATTTTTAAGATTTCATAGATATAAAGAATTAATTATAAAACTTTTTTCCTCAGACATTGCATATTATTATAATTCTCTTTATATATTCAAGAGTAGATTCTTAAAGCTATCTTTTTATATGCTCTTTATAAGTTTTTCAATATCCCAGATAGGATTAATAATTTTTTGAATAGAAATTAATAATATATCGATAATTAATTATGAAAAAATTATACTAATTATTGTTTCAATTCTAATATGTTTAATTGAAATATTTATACTTATATTTATTTGATTTTATTTATTTTATGTAAAATTCAGAGATTTACACACCTATAATAATGTTTCTTTTCTTATTAAGGAGAAATCAGAAAAATGTGATTTTAATTTTAAAAATAAATGATCTTTAAAAAGTTTTGAGAGAACAAAAAGAAAAATTATTAGAATCTCCAATAAATACACAAAAGATAATTCTATAAATTATAAAAATAAGGTTTTATCATATGAGAACATGATTATAAAGATTTATTTTATTTTATTATTTGATGATCAAATAATGATTGATAATAATGTCACTTATGAAAATATCTCAAAAGAAATAGTAAAATTTATAAATTATTTATTTTAAATTTAATAATCAAGGAGTAGTCATGAATAATCTTTTTCTAGAAGAATTGCCGTTTATCATTTCTTTTAATATTCTTTCTCAATTATTTGGAATTTTTATTATCCTATGAATATACTTTATTTATGCTAATGATAGTTTAATTACGAATTTGTTCTCTTATAAATCTATTAAATATGAGGCATCAATATTCTCTGATAGAAAAGCATTTATTGGTATTTCATTTTTTTCTATACCTATTTCTTTCTTTTTCAATATATTAGGAGGAGGAGTAGCTTTAGCGTTTGAAAGCTTCGTAAATAATAATAATTTAGAAATTTCCATATTTTGATTTATGATGATCTTGCCATTAATTGGGATGTTTATAGTTTTTATGATTTGATATAAACTCATATATAAGAGATATAAAAGAAGTTTAAATAGAACATTAAATAAATTC
>JBOFHZ010000011.1:0-50399 GCA_051649885.1 Mycoplasmoidaceae bacterium
ATGAGTTATTAATTATAACTTTTTTGGAATTAATAATGAAAAATAAGAAAAATTATTTGAATAAATCGTTCATTTTATTAAGTATTTTTGGGATAACTTTATTTACAATTGTATTATTATTAACTTTTCTATTAAATGACCAAACATATTTAAATAGTTTTCTATTATTTTTTCCCTTTATTTTTTGCAGTTTTTATTTATTTGATATTTTACTAGGAACTGTAAAGAAGGGTAAGAAATTCAATTTTTTATTTTTATATTTATTAAGAAATTCAATAATAATTATTCCAATCATTGTAATGATTATTACATCACTATATATTGATCTCAACTCAATATTTAATGTATGAATTATTTTAATTTTATTATTAGCAATTCCATTTAATTTTTTTATATGAAAAATCTTTCTTATAAAAAATAAAGATGAAAATTTTTAAAGAGGGTATATGAATTTCTTTGGTTCTTTAGATAGTTTTAATATTCTAAGATTAGCAGGAGTTTTGCTAGTATTTTTTATTATTCTATTTTCAGTTATTTATTATAATCATGCTATTAAAAGAATCAAACCTAATCAAGCATTAGGAGGTTATGCTCTTTTAATTTTTATGCTTATTAATTATTTTAGAAATATGACAAGAGAAATTCTTGGAGAAGAATTAGAAAAACTTGCTCCAATATTTTTAACAATTTTTTCTTATATTGCAATGTCAAATGTAATTGGAATTATAGGAGTAGAAAATCCTACATCTTCTGTTTGAGTTTGTTTATCATTAGGACTATTTTCATTTATTGGAATATTTGTGATGGGCTTTCGTTATCAAAGATTTTCTTTTCTCTATAAATTTACATTTAATATCAAAATAAAAGTAAAAGGAAAAGAAGATAAAATTCGAATTCCTGTGATGATTAATCCAATTGAAATTATGGGTTCACTTACTCCTTTAATCTCTTTATCATTTCGGCTATGAGGGAACATATTTGCGGGAGCATTAATATTATTTATGGTGTATAATTTACCATATGCTATTTTAATATCTCCTGATGCTATTTTAAGTGGCAAGGACTTTATTGATCAAAGTCCGTGAGTTTTACTAACAGTGCTGCTCACCCCGCCAATGCATGCATTTTTCGATATAGCAATAGGATTAATACAAGCGATGGTGTTTGTATTATTAACAATGGTATATTGAAATATTAGTAAAGAAGAACATTAGTATATTAAAAAGAATGGAGAATATTATGGATGATACATTATTATTAGCAATCGATGAATTAATGAATGCAATTTCTGATAAAGGAGCTGCATATATTGGTGCTGGAATTGCAATGTTTGGAGCACTAGGAGTTGGTGCTGGACAAGGTTATGCTGCAGGGAAAGCTGCTGAGGCAGTTGGAAGAAACCCAGATGCAGTTTCAAAAATTAGAACAATGTTAATAGTTGGATTAGGAATTGCAGAATCTGCTGCTATTTATTCACTAATTATTGCAATTTTATTAATATTTATTTCATAAACATTTTAGTTGGAGCAGAAGATGAATATTTCACTATTGAATACAACACCACCAATTGTTGAAGAAGCACTTAAAATTGATATTTATGTTTTAATTGCTCATTTTATAGTCTTAGCTATTTTATTAATAGTTATTATTTGATTTGCTTGAAAACCAACAAAGAAATATTTATCTGAAAGAAAGAAAATTATTCAAGAAGAAATTGATAACATTGAGCAATCGAAAAAGGTTGCTGAAGAAAACTTATTAAAGTCAAATGAATTAAAAAACAAAAGTATTGATGAGGCTAATAAAATCTTAGAGTTAGCAGAAGTTAATGCATACAATTTAAAAGAAAAAATAAAAAATGAAGCTAATCTAGATGCAAACCATATTCGAGATATGGCCCAAAGTGATCTTGTAAAAAAAGAAAAAGAATTAAAAGAAAATATTAATATTGAAGTTTCTAATTTAGCAATTGAAATTGCAGAAGCTCTAATTAAGAAAAAAATTGATAAGGAAACAAATCAAAAATTAATTGATTCTTTAATTGATGATCTTAAAAGTAGTTAATGATGAGAGTAAATAGTTCATATTCAGTTGCTCTTTATGAAATTTATAAAGAAACAAAGAATCAAAAAAAGTTTTATGAAGATGTCCAAAGTTTGTATTTTTCAATTAGACTTCATGAAAACCTAATTAATATCTTGTCTTCAAGAATGTTATCAAAAGAACAAAGAAAAAAAATCATTGATAATATTTTTGATAATAAGATTGAGGAATTAATTAGAAATTTTCTTTATATTTTAATTGATGATGAATATTTTAAAAATGTCCTCCCCATTTTAAAAACTTCATTAAAAGCAATTGATTTAGATAAAAACCAATTATTTGTCAAAATTGAAACTGCTCAAAAATTAGATGATGCAAATTTGAAAAAAATTTTAGAATCAATTAAAAAGAAATGAAATAAGAATTTTGATTATTCAATTACCATCAATCATGAATTAATTGGAGGAATTAAAATAAGCGTCAATGATGAAGAAATTGATGGAACAATTAAAGGGAAACTAGATCAAATTAAAAGAGAAGTAGAATTAAAGAAATAGGTAAATATGAGTGTAAATGTAGATAGATTCTCTTTAGCAATTAAGAATCAAATAAAAAAATATTCTGAACCATCAATCCTAACAGAATTTGGAAAAATAATTTCTGTTGGAGATGGAATTGTAGAAATTGCAGGTTTAAGTGGAGTGATGTTGAATGAAGTTCTAATTTTTGAAAATGGAACTTATGGTTTGGCTTTGAATCTTGAATCAGAAATTGTTGGTGCAATTTCTCTTGGGCACTTCTTTGATTTAAAAGAAGGTAGCATTGTTAAAAGAACAAACCACTTACTAAGAGTTCCTGTTGGGGATGAATTACTAGGAAGAGTTGTTAATGCTTTGGGTGAAGCAATTGATGAGAAAGGTTCAATTAAGAGTAAAAAAACTCTTCCCATTGAAAGAGTTGCTCTTGGAGTGATGACTAGAGAAAGTGTTAATGAGCCTCTTGAAACAGGGATCTTAGCAATCGATTCAATGTTTCCTATTGGAAAGGGTCAAAGAGAATTAATCATTGGTGATCGGCAAACTGGAAAAACAACAATTGCAATTGATACAATCATTAATCAAAAAGGAAAAAAGGTTAAATGTGTCTATGTAGCAATTGGGCAAAAAAACTCAACAATCGCTCTAATTAAAAGAACATTAGAAAAAAATGGAGCAATGGCATATACAACAATTGTTTCTTCATCAGCTTCAGATTTACCTTCTCTAAAATATATTGCTCCCTTTTCAGGAACTGCAATTGCTGAATACTGAATGGAAAATGGAGAAGATGTTTTAATTATTTATGATGATTTAACAAAACATGCAATTTCTTATCGAACATTATCATTATTATTAAGAAGACCACCAGGAAGAGAAGCATATCCTGGAGATGTTTTCTATTTACATTCAAGACTATTAGAACGATCTAGTAAATTAAATAAAGAATATGGTGGAGGTTCGATTACTGCCTTACCAATAATTGAAACGCAGCTGGGAGATATTTCTGCATATATTCCTACAAATGTGATTTCAATTACTGATGGACAATTATTTTTAATGGCAAATATTTTCAACTCAGGCCAAAGACCCGCTATTGATGCAGGACTTAGTGTTTCAAGAGTGGGATCTGCTGCGCAAATTAATTTAATTAAAAAATTATCAGGAAACCTTAAAATTGATTTAGCTCAATATCGTGAACTTGAATCTTTCTCTCAATTTGGAAGTGATTTAGATTCTGAAACAAAAAGAATTTTAGATCATGGAAAAAAAGTTATGGAAATTATTAAACAACCGCAAGCATCTCCATATTCCCAAATTGATGAAGCTATCTTATTATTTATTATTAAACATAAATTGATTCGTTGAATTCCAGTTGATAACATCATTGAGTTTAAAAACTTATTATTGTCAAATTTAAAGTCAAAGGCTTGTTATACTAAATTAACAAAGACAATGATAATGGATGATAAATTAGAAAAAGAATTTATTATTGAAATTAAAGAATTTATTAAAAAATATGTTTTAAAAATTAAAAATTATAATTGGGATTTATACCCCCCATTAGAAGTAGCATAATATGTCATCAATCATGAAAATTAAAAGAAAGATTCAATCAATTGAAACAACTGAAAAGATTACAAGAACAATGAAATTGGTTGCAACTGCAAATTTAAAAGAAGATCAAAAATTCTTTAATAATAGTAAAGAATACAATTTGGAATTTTATAATTTATATTCTATTTTTGCAAATGAATTTGATGATAAGCAAAATGTTGTTGAAACGAAAAAAACCCTATGAATTATTTTTACATCTTCATTAGGGTTATGTGGTTCATATAATACAAATATCATTAAAGAGTTAGAAAGTAAAATTAATAAAGAAACAGATAAAATATTACTATTTGGTAAAAAGGGTTTTACCCTACTTAAGGCAAAAAAACTTGAAACAAATATTCGATATTTTGTTAATGCTAATAGTAAAGATATCACTCATGAATTTTGCAATATTTTAGCTGATCGAATTGTTGATGATTTAAATAATAATGAATATGATACGGTTAAGATTCTTTATAATAAATTCATTAATTCAATTGAATTTAAACCTTCAGTTTTAGATGTTCATCCTTTTGATCATGAAATTTTTAAAAGCAATGAAAAAACTTTTAGTGGTTATATGACATTTGAATCTTCAATTGAATCAATTATTAAAAGTCTTAAAAAACAATTTATTTCTGTTCTAATTTATGGAGCATTAATTGAAACAAATGTTTCAGAAAATTCTTCAAGAAGAAATGCAATGGACACTGCATCTAAAAATGCAAAAGATATTAAAGATAATTATTTAATTGAGTACAATAATAAAAGACAAGCAAAAATTACTCAAGAGATTAATGAGATAACAGGAGGTTTCAATGCAACAAAATAAAAAGAAAAAAGTTGAGAAAACTATTCCAACAAAAACTGTTAATAAAAGTGTTTCTAAAAAAGAAATTAATAAACTAGATAAAGGATATATTTATCAAATTTTAGGCCCTGTTATTGATGTAAAATTCAAAAGTAATAAATTACCCAACATTAATGATGCTTTAAAAATTATTCATGGAAAAGAAGAAATCATCCTTGAAGTTTCTCAAGTAATGGGAGATGATATAGTGCGATGCATTTCAATGAGTGCAACAGATGGATTATCAAGAAAGCTTGAAGTTATTAATACTGGAGATTGTATTAAAGCCCCTGTTGGAAAAGCGGTCCTTGGAAGAATGTTCAATGTAATTGGTCAACCAATTGATGGCAAAAAATTTACATGTGATTTATATCATCCAATTCATCGAGACGCTCCTACCTTTGCAGAACAATCTGCAAATATGGATGTTTTAGAAACTGGAATTAAAGTAATTGACTTATTAGTTCCATATTTAAAGGGTGGTAAAATTGGATTATTTGGAGGAGCTGGAGTTGGAAAAACAGTTTTAGTTCAAGAATTGATTCAAAATATTGCTACAGGAAGAGGGGGACTATCTGTCTTTGCTGGTGTTGGAGAAAGAACAAGAGAAGGGAATGATCTTTATCATGAAATGATTGAGGGAGGAGTTTTAAATAAAACTGCTTTAGTTTTCGGACAAATGAATGAGCCACCAGGAGCAAGAATGCGAGTTGCTCTAACTGCTTTAACAATGGCAGAGTATTTTAGAGATAACAATAACCAAGATGTTTTATTATTCATTGATAACATCTTTCGATTTACTCAAGCAGGTTCAGAGGTTTCTGCATTATTAGGAAGAATGCCATCTGCAGTTGGTTATCAACCAACGTTGTCTTATGAAATGGGACAACTACAGGAAAGGATTACTTCAACAAGAAATGGATCAATAACTTCTGTTCAAGCAGTTTTCGTTCCAGCAGATGATTTAACAGATCCTGCTCCAACTGCAACTTTTGCCCACCTGGATGCAAGAACTGTTTTAGATAGAAAAATTTCATTATTAGGAATTTTCCCTGCAATTAACCCATTAGATTCATCATCAAGGGTCTTAGATCCAGATGTTGTTGGTTTAGTTCATTATAAAACAGCCATTGAAGTAAAAGGTATTTTACAAAAATTTGAAGAGCTCCAAGATATTATTGCAATCTTAGGAATTGATGAACTATCTGAAGAAGATAAAAAAATTGTTTCAAGAGCAAGAAAAATTAGAAACTTTTTATCTCAACCATTTTTCGTTAGTGAGAAATTCACAGGTATTAAGGGAGTATATGTTAAAACAGCAGATACTGTTAAAGGTTTTCGAAAAATCCTTGATGGGGAATGTGATGAAATGTATGAACAATCTTTCTTATATGTAGGAACAATTGAAGAAGCAATTCAAAAAGATAAGGAATTAAAAAATGAAAGATAATTGCTTTCTTTTAAAAATTTTAACCCCATTGGGATCAAAGAATGTTGATAATGTTGAATCAATTAATTTTCAAGCAGATAATGGATTCATTTCAATCTTAAAAAACCATGCAGCTATTTCTGGTCTTATTAAGCCAGGTAAATGTTCAATTCTTATGAATGGTGAAAGAAAAACTTTTTATCATTCAGTAGGAATGTTTTCCTTTATTAATAATGAGCTTAAATTTATTGTCGATAAATTTCAACAAGAAGAATTTGATATTCAAAAATCAATTTGGGAAGAAGACAATAAAAAAATGATTATTGGCAATAATGAAATTATTACCAATTATCATTTTATTAAAGACAATATTAATCATAAGAATGAAATTATTGAATTTGAATTTAAGCGATTAATTAAAGGGATTAAATAACTTCAAGAGCTGCATTAATACAATGTTCTACAAACTCTTGATCATTCACTTTATATTTAAAGCCTTCATCACCATTAAATAAATATTCTCCAAGACTTCAGAAGAATGTATCAAAAACCCCTGGGAAATTTGGATTTAAGATCTTACATACATATTTCATATCTTCATATGTAGAACTTCGATTAATTAATTTAATTTCTTCCATTGCTCTTCGGATGTTTTTATCATCTGAAATATTAATCATTGAATAATCTTTTAATTTCAATTTAAATTTATTAACAAGTACTAAAGCAAAGAGATTTGCTTTTTTTGCATTCATCCCCTTAAATTGCACTAATCTTCTTTTAAGTTCTTTACTAGTTGGTTCATCTGCTCAAATTCGACTTGCATCTAAATCATATTCAGACATTAATAAAGAAATCATATTATAAATTAGTTCACCATCTTTTTCTGGATTACTTGTAATTTTATGATCAACAAAAACATTAATGAAATCCTTAAATTTAATTTCAGATAATTCAATTAAGTCTAATGTTCCAAAAGCATTTTTCATTTTTAATGGAGCTTCTTCTGCTTCTCCTGAAGCTGTTTCATCATCAACAATAAAAGAGATTAGTAAAGCTTGGGGATAATTAACATAATCTGAAAGTAATTCCTCAATTTCATTGTCATATGAGAAAACACCATAAGCATTATACTTTTCTTCTAATTCATTGTAATAATTAGCCATTTTTAATATTTTATTCATCAATCCTCCGACAATTATTTAAAAATACCATATAATAATATAATAATAGAAAGAAATGAAAAAATAAACTATTTTAGTATTATTTTTTAGGTGATGGTATGGCAAAATTCGCTTCATCCAAAACAATTTTTAAGACAAAGCCCTTATTTACCACTCTCTCTTCATTGATTTTTGTCTTCACGCCCTATTTAATTATTTGAATTTTATTTGGTGAAGGAAGACAAATTCTTTTTATTAATAATGGATCTGATCTTAATTTTAAGACTTATTGGTATGATGCTACAATCCCTACATATAGTTGAGAATTTTATACAGTTTACTTCTCTTTTATGCTTTTACCAATTCTAGTTTGATTAATTGGGAAATATCCATTTAATATTTTGAAAATTGATTGTTTACCATTTTTATACATTTCTTCTGGTTTTTGAATTGGAATTTTATTTGCAGGTTTAATTCCAATTCCAGGTCCTGAAGATCTAAATTCAGTTTCGCTTCCTGGAATTGTATTTGCGAAAATTATTATTGGAATCATCATGGGAATTATTTATTTCTTCATTTCTAATTATCTTGTTAAAATAATTTTATTAAATTCAAGAAGTTTAGATGGCTTCATTGCAGATTTTCAGGGTGAAGAACTTGCAAATAAAAAGGCCCTAGATGATCAAAAAACAACATTAGATAAAGTTGAAAGAAAAAAAGAAGAAACTTGAGAAATTTAAAATTAAGGAATAAAAATGCAATTTGTAGATAAATGTATAATTGAGTTTAAAGCAGGCGATGGTGGTGATGGTATTATTGCTTGAAGAAGAGAATCTCATTACCCTGAAGGGGGTCCTTGAGGAGGAGATGGCGGAAGAGGTGGAGATATTATTTTAGTCTCTAGCTTTAATGAAAGTTCATTATTTAATCTAAGAAATGCTAAAAAGATTTTAGCTCCAAATGGACAAAATGGGAAATCTAAATTATGTCATGGTGCAAGTGGAGAAGATATTAAAATTTCTATTCCTGTGGGATCAGTAATTAAGGATTTAGATAAGGATGAAATCATTTATGATTTCATTAAATCTGGTGAAGAATTTAAAATTTGTAAGGGTGGTAAAGGTGGCTATGGAAATGCATATTTTAAATCAAGTCGGAATAAAGCTCCAAAGCTTTTTGAAAAAGGTGATAAAGGCCAATCAAGAAAAATCTTGATTGAAATTAAATATATTGCAGATATTGGAATGTTGGGTCTGCCAAATGCTGGCAAATCAACCTTTGTTAGTAATCTTTCTTCTGCAAGACCAAAAATTGCCCCATATAAATTTACAACCTTAGTTCCAGTTTTAGGAACTGTTAATATTAAAAATCGAATTTTTGTTTTTGCAGATATTCCAGGATTAATTAAAGATGCATCAACAGGTCATGGATTAGGTCATGAATTTCTAAAACATATTGAAAGATGTGATGTTTTAATACATTTAATTTCCTTATCAGAAATTGATAATCAGCATGAAGGATTAGATATTATTGAAGCATATAAAATTATTAGAGAAGAAATTGAAAATTATAATGATGAGTTATTAAATAAAAAAATCTTCCTAGTTGCTAATAAAATTGATAGTGATGGAGCAAAAGCAAATTTAATTAAATTGCAAGAATATTTAAAGAATCAAGAAATTTTTGTTATTTCAGCTATCAATAAAGATTTTAGTAATCTATTAGAAAAAATTTCTCAGTATTACCTTGAAAATGATCCAAAGGTAAAAATTGTTGAAGAGGATGAAATCAAAATAATTAAAGAAGAAAAAGAAGAAGTTGATCAAATTAAATTTGAAAAAAATGAAACTGGTAGGTGAGTTGTATCATCAAATAAAATTGATTATTGATTTAATAAAATTCCTCAAATCAATGATGAAAATACAATTAGATACCATCAAAAAATAGAATTAGATAAAATTGAAGAATTATTAAAAAAACATGGAGCTTTAGCAGGGGATATCATGATTATTAATGATGTTGAATATATCTTAGATTAATGAAAGAAATAATTATGGAAAAAATAATAATAGAAATAGTTGAATGAATGAAGAACTTTTTAGAAATTTCTAAAAAGAAAGGTTTTGTATTGGGAGTTTCTGGAGGAATTGATTCTGCAGTTTTAGCAGTCATTCTAAATCAATATTTTCCTAACCAATCTGCATTATTTTGAATTGATGTGAATTCATCAAAAGATGATTATGAATATGCATGTTTATTAAAAAAAGAACATAATTTATCAATTAATGAAATCAATTTAAATAAATCTTTAATTCAACTTAAAAAAGACCTTAATTTAAAAGCAGAATGTGAAGGTAATGTCAAATCAAGATTACGAATGTTGACCTTATATGCCAAGGCTCAAGAACTTGATTATTTAGTTTTAGGAACAACTAATCTCATTGAATTTCAAATTGGTTATTTTACAAAATTTGGTGATGAATGTGCTGATCTTGCTCCATTAAAAGATTTATTAAAATCACAAATTTATGCAATTGCTAAAGTTTTAAAAATCCCAGATGCAATTATTAAAAGAGAACCATCTGCAGGGTTATATGATGGGCAAACAGATGAAGAAGAAATCGGAATCAAATACAAAGATCTTGATTTATATTTTTCAAATGGGCAAGTTTCTGAATTAGTTGAAAAGAAAATCTTAAACAAAATTGCAATTGCAAAACATAAAAGAGAAAAAGTTCCTTATCCTAAGATTAAAAAATAATTCATTACTGGTAAATCAGTATAGAATTAAAAAAGATTTATCAAGGGAACAATATGAAAAAGCTTAGAGTTTTTGAAACATTTGCTGGAATTGGTGCTCAGCATAAAGCCCTTGAATATTTAAAAAGAACTTATGGATATGATTATGAAGTTGTTGCAACAAGTGAGTGAGATATTGATGCAAACATTGCTTATGCTTCAATTCATTATCCTCAATATAATAAGAAATTTAAAATAAGCCCTTCAGAGAGAGAGAGAGAGAGAGAGAGACTTCTTGACTATCTTCTTCAATTTTCTCATTCAAGAGATGGTAAAAATCCTTTAGATAATAAATTTTTAAGAACATTAAGTCATGAAAAACTTAAATTACTTTATGAAGCTCATAAAATTCAAAAAAATCTTGGAAGCATTTTGGAGATTACAGGACAAGATTTAATTAAATTTACAGATAATTTAGGAGTAGATTTAATAACTTATTCATTTCCATGCCAAGATCTTTCTGTTGCTGGATCTTTTTATGGGTTTAATAAAGGAATGGGCAAAAACTCAAAAACTAGATCAAGTTTATTATGAGAAATTGGAAGAATCTTAGATGAGTTAAAACACTATGATAAACTTCCCAAATTTTTATTATTAGAAAATGTTCCTAATATGATTTCTAAGAAACATATTAAAGATTTTATTAAATGAAAAAGATTTTTATTTAAATTAGGATATAAAACAAAAACTTATGTTCACAATGCTAAAGATCATAACATTCCCCAAAATAGAAAAAGAGTCTATGCCATTTCTATTTTGAATGCTGATTACAAGGTTGATAAAGAGTTTGAAATTATTGATCAAAGATTTCCTGAAAAATTACTAAAAGATCCTAAACTTAAACCTAGAACTTTAAAAAATATTTTAAAAGAAGATTATAAAAAAGAAATATATAAACAAGAAGCCTTAGATGCAACCCCAAATCGAACAATCTCAAGAAAACGAATGTTTGATGATAATCCAAAATTAAATCATGGAAAAGTAAAAATTGCTAGAACCTTCACTACAAGACAAGATCGACATCCAAATTCTGGAGTAATTGATTTAAGAACAACCCTAATTGAATCTAAGAATAATAAAAAAGCAAAGTATCGTTTTTTAACTCCAAGAGAAGCTTATTTACTTATGGGATTTGATGAAAAGGATTTTAATAATGTTAAAAAGAAAAATATTTCGAATCCAAAATTATATCAGCAAGCAGGCAATTCAATTGTTGTTAATGCTATCATCCCAGTAATTAAATTAATTCAGGAGTTGCATAATGAGTAAAGAATTAGACAATAAAATAAATGGGATTTTAGAAATCTTTTTTGATGGGGATCGAAATTATTTGGATAATATTCCCAAATCTAAAACTAATAAATATTTTCAAAACCCTAAGTGATGAAATATTGATACTGACATATGAAATGCATTAAATAGGTTATTTGAAAAAATCAAAAGGTTACCAGATTTAGATGAAATCGAAATTAAATTTGCATCTTTAAACAAAAATAATAATCCTATGTTTTCACTTTTTGCATTTGGAAATAATATTACTCCAAGAAATAATGGTGGGGAAGTGGCTCATAGTACAATGAGGCAATATCTTCAATTTCTCCGATGTTTGGAAATTGTTGATCTTGAAGATGATTATGTTAAAAAAATTAAAGATTCTACAATACTAAAATGTTTTAATCTTAAACATAAGATTTTTAATTTTTTAAATAACCATAATATTGTTTTCTCAATTATTTCAAATGCCACTAAAAATGCAATCTCTTATATAAGAAATTTTGGATATTCTTTTTTTCTTTCATTATTACATTATTATGAATATGATTTTAAAAATATAAATGATAAATATAAATATATTGAGCGTGTTTTAGTTAAAAAAAATGGTAAATTTTTTGATATTAAAACTGATTATGGAAGATCACAGATAGAAAAGGGATTTTTTGAAACTTATAAAAATTCAATAGTAAAAAATTTTAAAAAAGATAAAAGAAATTTAGAAGAATGTATTGATAAATTATGGGAATTGATTCAATTTAACTTTGAGAATCAAGAATATTTTGATGAAGTATTAGAAGAGTTGAATAAGAATCACCAAATGAAGGTTGAAAGAGGAAGATTTAAAGACAATATTTTTAATCATCGATTAGAAATGGGTCTAATTTTATCTAAAAAGGATAAATATACTGATATTGTGGATGTTGAAGGAAATAATGATTGATTTCTTGCGAGATTTAATGATCTTCATGCATGTCATATATATGAAGTCAATAAAATTAAACTATATGGGGATGATATTGGATTTATTTCTACTCCTACAAATGGATTGATGATGAAAAGTGAATATCACTGGCCATTTGACAAAGGATTAATTTATTTTGATAATGATGGAAACATGGAATGTAGAAAAGGTGATCAGGAATACATTTATAATGATTTGAGACTAAAAAAATGTCAAATAAGGAAAGAAGTATTTAATGATGAAATGCAATTCTTTCTAAGTAAAAGATAATATATTTTTCCTTCATAATCTATTAAAATTAATATAATATAGATAATATGAATTAACTATTTACATGATATTTAATATTGAAGGTTTTTGAAAATGAAGAAATTAACAACAGATAAAATAAGAAAAGAATGGTTAGATTTTTTTAAAAAAAACAAGCATTATATTTTAGAATCTCAATCCTTAGTCCCAGTTAATGATTCTTCTTTATTATGAATCAATTCTGGAATAGCAACTCTAAAAAGATACTTTTCTGGGATTGATAGTCCAATTTCAAATAGGTTAGCTAATAGTCAAAGATGTGTAAGAACAAATGATATTGAAAATGTTGGGGTAACCTCAAGACATCATACCTTCTTTGAAATGTTAGGTAATTTTTCAATTGGAGATTATTTTAAAAAAGAAGCAATTAAATATGCTTACGATTTTTTAGTTAAAAAATTAGAAATTCCTAAAAGTAAATTATATATTACTGTTTTTAAAGATGATGATGAAGCATATGATGCTTGAGTTAAAATAGGGATTTCTAAAAAGAACATTATCAAGTGCGATAAGGAAAGAAATTTCTGAGACATTGGGAGTGGTCCATGTGGACCTTGTACAGAAATTTATTATGATCGGGGAAAGAAATTCGATCCAAAAGATCAAGGAATAAAATTATTTGAGAAAGATCTCGAGAATGATCGATATGTAGAAATTTGAAATATCGTTTTTAGTGAATTTAATAACGATGGCAAGGGAAATCTTTCTCCATTATCAAGAAAAAATATCGATACTGGGGCAGGGCTTGAAAGACTAGCTTCTATTTTTCAAGGTGTTCCAACAGATTTTGATACAGACACCTTTAAACCAATCATTTTAGCAATTAATAAATTTGCAAAAGAATCTTATGATGAAAAAGCTTATTTTGGTAAATCAAAAAAACAAAAGGGAATTAATAAAAATTATATTATTATTGCAGACCATTTAAAAGCAGCAACATTTATGATTGCAGATGGAGTATATCCTAGTGGAAAAGATCGAGGATATGTTTTAAGAAGATTAATTAGAAGAGCAATTGTTTCTTGAAAAATTCTGGGAATTAAAGAAGATATTTTTAAAGATATTATTCAAGCAATTATTAAAGCAATGAAAAGCTATTATCCTTATTTAGTAAAAAAGGAAAAAGAAATCATAGAAGTTTTAACAAAAGAATATGATAGTTTTTCTCATACTATATCAGAATGTAGGGATTTGTTTATTAATGCACTTCAATTAAAAAAAATCGATGGAAAAACATTATTTAATTTAGTTGATACTCATGGATTTCCATTAGAGATTATTAAAGAAATGGAAAAAAATGATAATTCAAAGGATACAAAGAAAGATAATTTGGAAATTATTACTAGTTTATTTGATTTATCAAAGTCAAAGGAATTAAAAAATATTAAAGCATTGGAAATTGATTTTAAAGCTTTTAATAAGGCATTTCAAAAACACCGTGAAGTTTCAAAAGCAGATAAGAAGAAAGTTGGTCTAGAAGTTCAAAATCAAGAACTTGTTGACTTAAAAGTTCCCTCACAATTCTTATATAATACTTCTTCATTGCTTGGAGAAGTTGTTGCACTTTTTGATAAAGATTTTAAAAAGGTTAATCAACTTAAAAATGAAGATGGATATGTTGTTTTAAATGAAACATGTTTTTATGCTACTTCAGGAGGTCAAATTTTTGATAAGGGAACAATTAATGAAGCAAATGTAATAGATGTTTTTAAAGGTCCAAATGGCCAACACATTCATAAAGTTGAGCATGCAGATTTAAAAATGAAAGAATCTTATTTTGCATCAATCAATGTTAAAGATCGAGCAAGAATTGCAGCAAACCATACAACAGAACATTTATTACATTCTGCTCTGAAAGCAATTCTTGATCCAAATATTAAACAAGAAGGTGCCTTTAAATCTCCTGAAAAACTAACTTTTGATTTTCAATTTAATAGAAAACCAACAGAAGAAGAAATTATTAAAATTGAAGAGTGAATTAAAGATAAAATTGATCAAGATATCAAAATCGATGTTTTAATGATGCCACTAGAAGAAGCAAAAGCAATTGGTGCAATTGCATACTTTGAAGATAAATATAAAAAGATTGATGGAGATCTTCGTGTAATTAAGATGGGTGAGTATTCAACTGAATTATGTGGAGGAACACATTTATCAAGAACTAAGACAATTCAGGATTTCAAGATTGTTAATCTTACTTCTAAGGGTTCTAATTCTTGAAGAATAGAAGCAATTACAACTGATTATAATATTAAAAAATTCTTATTAGATTTAATTGAAAAGTCTGCTGAAAATGTTAATAGAATGATGAAGGAATATAAACAAATGAATATTCGATCAATTAAATTTATTGATACACTTTCATTATTCAAAGAATGCTTATTAGAACCTAAAAAGTATTTTAATAAAATTACCAAGATTGAAGCTGAACTTAAAACAACTTTTGATCTTTTAAAAAATGAATATGAAAAAAACCGTGAAGGGACATTAATTAAATCTCTCAAAGAAAAATTTGATGCTAAAATTCTATATTTAGAAGGAATCATTATTAAAAATGTTAATGCAAAAACAATTAATCATTCTTTAACAGAACTAATTCATGAATACCCTGAAAAGACCTTTTTTGTAATAAACATTTTAGAGGATAAAATTCAATATTTTGGTGCTCAAAATGAAAAGAATACTAAAAGAGATGTTAATGAGATTATTCAAAAAATGAATAAAATTTCTAATGGTAGAGGTGGGGGAAAAATTAATTTTGCCCAAGGTGGAACAAATGATTTAAGTTCTCTTGAAAAATTAAAATCTGTAATTTTAGTTGGGTTGAATAAAAACTAATGAATATTTTAGCAATTGATTATGGAACAAAAAAATTTGGATTAGCAATAGCATTTTTGGATATTCCAATGCCCTATGAGGCAATTGATCATCTTAATAATGCTCAAACAATTAGAAAGATTAAAGAAATTGTCTTTGAAGAAAAGATTGATTTAATCATTTTAGGAATTCCCTTAAATAAATTAGGTGCAGATACTCAAAGAAGTCTTTTGGTCAAAGAATTTTTAAATGAATTAAAAGCAGAAATTCAAATCGAAATCAAATTAGTAAATGAGGAAAACACAACAAAGGATTCATTAAGTTTATTTAAAGATTCAAATTATAGTAAAAAGCAAATTATAAAAATGAAAGATAGTGTAAGTGCTTTTCATATTCTTAAAAGATATTTGGAAATTTAAATGAAATTAGATCAAGTTAAAAAAAAGTCTTTAGAGAAAAACATCCCTATCCTAAGAGATCACTCTGCTAAATTTATTAGGGATTTTTTAATTAGTAATAAGATTGATTTGCTTCTTGAAATTGGTTCTGGATTTGGATATAGTTCACTATACTTTATAGATACTATCAAAAATCTTCAAATTGATTCAATTGAAAAAGATTTGGAACGATACAATTTTTGTATTAATAATATTAGAAATCATCAAATTAATTTTATTAACATTTGTGCTTATGATTTCATTCCAACAAAAAAATATCAATGTATTTTTATTGATGGACCAAAAAGCAAGCAAATAGTTCTCTTTGAAAAATACCAACAATATTTAATGAAAAATGGATATATTATTATTGATAATATTTATTTAAAAGCATTAAATCAAACAAAAAAAGCAAGCCAAAAAATCATTGCAAAAAATTTATTATTTCAAGATTATTTAAAAAATTTAAGTGGTTGAGAAATTAATATAATTGAGCTTGATGATGGATTAGCTATTTGTCAAAAAAAGGAATCAGAAAATGAAGATAGCTGTTAAATGTGATAATTATGCAATGGCAGAAAAATTAATATCAAAAGGAGTTGATATTTTATACTTTGGTATGAAAGGATTTTCTTGTCGTTTTAATAACAACATTCATTTAGATGAACTAAGAGAAATTGTCAAGATTAAAAAAGATTGTCAAATTTCAATTGTTTTAAATAACTTATATTCAGAAAATGAAATTGATCAATTAGAACAATTCCTTATTGAACTAGCAAAAATTAACATTGATGAAATTTGTTTTCATGACTATGCAGTTTTACAAATTATTTATGAGCAAAATATTAAAATCAAATGCCATTATAATCCTGAAACATTGAACACTAATTATGGACAATTTGATTTTTTTAGAAAGAATAATATTAAGAAAATCTCATTAGCACGAGAAATAACCCTTAATGAATTAAAACAGATTTTAAAAGAAAAAGAAGATCTTGAGATTGAAATTCAGGGACATGGTTTTACTTTTTTTATGCATTCTAAATGACCAATGGTTTCCAATTTTGAGAAACACTTATTAGAAAAAAATCAAAAGCTAAATAATATGAATTACCTTGTTATTCAAGAAAGGAAAAGAAAACTACCTAATCTTCTTTATGAGGATGAAACAGGAACTCATATGTTCTCAGGATTTATTTTATCAATATATCAATTATTACCAGATCTTATTGAAGCAAAATTAGATAGTATTTTAATTGATAATATCTTCAAAGATGAATTATGAACATTAGCTGTTGTAGATATTTATTTAATAGCTCTTAGAGTAATTGCATCAAATAAATTTAGTATTGAAGGCGAAAAGGCATTAGCTGAATTAGAAAATGAATTTGCGCTTTCAAAGTCATTTCTTGGTAATTTTAGAGAGATGCCTCATATGGAGAAGGAAGATTATGAAAATTAAGCATGAACTCCTTGCTCCAGCTGGTGATTTTGAAAAAGCTGTTATTGCTTTAAACTATGGAGCTGATGCAATTTTTGTTGGTCCAAAAGCATATTCATTAAGAGCAAGAGCATCTAATTTTGATATTGAAGAAATTGCAAAAATAACTAAATATGCTCATAGTCTTGGTAAAAAAGTTTATATTGTTTTAAATATAATTTGTAAAAATGGTCATCTTGCAGGCTTTAAAAAATATTTTCAAAGAATCTCAGATTGTAATGTTGATGGCATAATTTGTGCAGATCCTTTTATTATTGATTCAATTTATAAAATTAATCCAAAGATGCCAATTCACATCTCAACTCAGCAATCAACAATGAATTCTAAAGCAGTTGCTTTTTGAAAAAGAAATCATGCTGAAAGAATAGTTCTTGGAAGAGAAGTAGATTTTGAAAATTTAAAAAGAATTTCAGAAAAAACCAAATCCTTCATTGAATTAGAGTATTTTATTCATGGAGCAGTTTGTATTGCATATTCTGGAAGATGTACAATGTCAAATAATTTTTCATATCGTGATTCAAATGTTGGGGGATGTGCTCATTCTTGTCGATGAAAATATCAAATTCTTAATAATAACGAAATTACTGAAGACTTTACAATGTCCGCAAAGGACATGAATTTGATGGAAGACTTAAAAGAATTGTTATCATTAGATATTGCATCGTTTAAAATTGAAGGAAGAATGAAATCAATTCATTACATTGCAACAATTGTTAGTTCATATAAAAAAGCAATTGAATATTTTTATAAATATAAAAAAATTAATCAAGAATATATCCTTGAAACAAGAAAAGCAGAAAACAGACAAACTGCAAATGCTTGTTTTGATAATAAGCCGGATTATTCAAAAATGCTTTATCACGAAGATGAAAGAAAAGTGAAGCAAAACTTTGCGTTTATTGTTAAGGAAGTTCTTGATGATAATAAGTATATCATCTTATCAAAAAACTACTTTAATGTTAATTCTCAATTTGAAGCAATTAGCTATCAACATGAAACATTCAAATTTATGATTAAAACAATTTATAATGAAACAAAAGATGCAATTGAATTTGTTAATATTCCAATGCGAGAATTTGTTATTGAGATTGATGGTCATAATAAATTATCCCAAATGGATATTGTCAGAATTGCAGAATAGGAGATAGAGATGGAATTTTATGATTTTAAAATAAAGAATCTTGAAGGAGAATTAATTGATTTTAATAAGTATCGTGATAAAGTAGTACTTATTGTTAATGTTGCTAGTAAGTGTGGTTATACAAAACAATATGCTGCTTTAGAAGCTCTTCATCAAAAATATTTTAAGGATGGTTTATGCATCCTAGGATTTCCTTGTAAACAATTTGCAAATGAAGAATATAGTGATCATCAAAAAATTAGAGAATTTTGCTCAACTAAATATCAAGTTACATTTGAATTATTTGAATTAACAAAGGTTAAGGGGAAAGAAATCACTCCTTTATATAAATTCTTAATAAGCCATTATGATGATGTTAATGTTAAATGAAACTTCGAGAAATTTTTAATAAATCGAACAGGAAAAGTTATTGCTCGAATTTTATCAAAAACAAAACCAGAAGATATTGAAAATGAAATTGTTGCTGAAATCAATAAAAAATAATGAATTTTAAAATTCATTATTTTTTTTAAATGATATATGCTAATGTAGGATTTGGAATGTTTGGAACATCAAATGGAAGTCCAACTCCACCTCATAAACATCCACCAACAATTATTCCCACGATTGCGATTAAAGAAACTGCACCAGTAATGATTTTAATGAAGTTTCCTAGGAATGGGATTTTTTGAATTGGGAACATAACCATATTGTATAATAACAAGATTGATACAGAAACTAAGACAATTCGATATCCATTTTCCTTTTGTTCAACAAATTGACCTTCACTATCTTGTAGAGTTAAGTTAATTGGATCAATGATGTTTGTTTTAAATCATTCTCATTTATGAAGAAAATAAAAATCTTGAAGATTTTCCTGATTAGGAAAGAACGTCTCAACTGTAAATCATATTCAAATAAATGATAATACTAAAAAGGCAAGCGAGAAAATTATTTTTAAAGCTTTCATATATCTCCTTTTCTCATAAGCTAAACCAATATAATTTATTGATCACTTACTCATCTTAATTATAAATTATTTTTGCTATTATTTCAAATACATTAAATTTAATTATAAATTAATTTATATATTTTTTCTATCTAGTATATATAAGTTTTATTAATTATTTTTAGAAATACTTATTATATATAATAGAAAATTATTAATCCTCAGTGATAAAATTGAGTATTTATTTACTTGTTATAAATGCCATTTAAAGATTTTTTTAAAAAAAAATAATTTTTTTTGTTCATTTTTTAATTATGTGTATATAATGTTATTCCAAAGAATTAAGGAGATACAATGCAAAAAAATAAATTAGTGGACTTAAACCTAGTAGTCCCAACAAAAGATATAAGAATATTTCTAGGACAATATAATGGATTTCAAAGATATGATGTCTATAAACATCCATTTTCAAAAATCATTGAAAGAAACATGAGACAGGCTTTTTGAACTCCTGAAGAGATTTCAATGATCGCAGATCGAGAAAATTTTAAAAACTTACCAGAACATATTAAAGAAGTTTTTATTAATAACTTATTATTCCAAACATTTATGGATAGTGTTCAAAACAGAGGATTAGATAGTGTGATGTCTGAACTTGTAACTTCAAGTGAATGAGAATCAGTTTTTAAATCACAAGCTTATTTTGAATTAATCCATTCATTATCATACTCTCACATTATTAGAGAAATGTTCTCTTCTAATGCAACAGAGATTTTTGATCGAATTTATGAAATTCCGATGATAAAAAATAGAACAGATAAAGAAATTGAAGCTTATACTGTTGTTAAACAATTTATCAATGGAGAAATTAAATTAACTGATGACCAAGCTAAAAAGAAGATTTTAAACTTATTGGTTCATATTTTCTTTTTAGAAGGATTAAAATTCTATATTTCATTTATGGTGACATACATGATTAATAATGCATATCAAGATGCAATCCCAGGAGTTACTAAAATTATTAAATTAATAAACTTTGATGAAGATATGCATGTTGCTGTTGTTGGTGGATTAATCAATATTCTGAAAAGAGATAAAAATGAAGGGTTTGCCCATCTATTTACAGATGGATGATTTGAAGAAGAATGTAATCGAATTGTAACTGAAATTGTTGAAGATGAAATTAAATGGGGAGAATACTTATTAAGTTTTGGACCAATTCCATCATTAACTAGAGAAGTTTTTGAAGCTTTTATGAAATATTATGCAAACGACAGATTAGGTAGAATCGGTGTTGAACCATTATACAAAGATGTTAAAAAAATTGATATTGTCGATTGATTTAATGTTTATAAAGATATTAATAAAGATAATACTGCTCAACAAGAAGCAACTGCTTTAAACTATAATATTGGTTCAATGGATATGGACTATGAGGATAAAGATCTAGAAAAATTACTAAGAAGATTATTCAAAAGAGAAGCTGATTAATTTAGTTTCTTTGGAATCGAGTTTTTATGACAACAAAGAAATTAAAATTATCCCAACTAGAAAAGGCTGTCAAAAAGAATGAAGAAATTAATACTAATTCAAGAAGTAATAATCACATTCATGCAAAAGAGATTCTAGTAATAAAAAGAGATGGAAGAGAAGAACCATATAGTTTTCATAAAATGCGAAAAGTTTGTTTATGAGCTTGTGACAATAATGAAGATTATTGTAATAATTTATTAAGTTCTACCCAAATTAAACTTTATAACAAAATTAAAATTGCAGATGTTTATGATGAATTAATTAAAACTGCAGTTAATAATATTAGCAGAATGCATCCTAATTATGAGAATATTGCTGCCAAACTATATTTATTAAAAATTTATCGTGAAGCTTGAAATATTAAAACAAATAAAACTTATCCTCATTTGGCTCAAGTTATTAAAAAAGGATTGAACTACAAACTTTACTCAAAAGATATTTATGATAAATATTCTAAAGAAGATGTAAATAAAATTAATAAGGCAATCATTCCCGAAAGAGATTACTTATTTACTTATAAATCTTTATATACATTCTACAGTAAGTATTGTTTAAATTATTCAAAGTATAAAAAACTTGAATTACCTCAACATACTTATTTAAGAATAGCAATGGCTTTATTTATCAATGAAAAAGAAGACCGAATTGAAAAAATTATTAATTTCTACAATATGGTTTCACAACATTATTTTACTTTAGCAACTCCAATTATGTTAAATTCTGGAACAAAAAATCAGCAATTATCTAGTTGTGTTTTATCTAAAATGGGAGATTCAGCTGATTCAATTATGAACACTGCTTATGATGTTGCAATTTATTCGAAATTTAAAGGCGGGAATGCAATTGATATATCTGATGTAAGATCAAGCGGAAGTTTTATTATGGGTAATGCTGGCTTTTCATCAGGCCCAGTTCCCTTTATTAAAATTATTGAATCAACTGTAAAAGCATTTAATCAAGGATCTTCAAGACCAGGAGCATGTGCTATTTATTTCCAATGATGACACTATAATTTTGAAGATTTAATTGTCTTAAAAAGTAATAGTGGAACAGAAGAAAACAGAGCAAGGCATTTAAAATATGCTGTTAAAATTAATGACCTTCTGATTAATAGATTATTAAAAAATGAAAATGTTTCTTTATTTGATCCAGTCGATGTTCCTAAATTGAAATTCAAATATGGAAAAGAATTTGAAAAAGAATACATTAAATATGAGAAAAAAGAAGGTCTTAGAAAAAAAGTTCTTTCTGCAAGAAAAGTTTTTGAAATGATTATGAAAGAACGTGTAGAAACAGGAAATGTTTATTTATATCATGAAGAGAATGTAAATGCCGTTTCAATGTTAAACCGTTATATTAATTCCTCAAATTTATGTACTGAAATTACTCTTCCTTCAAGAGAATCTATTAAAGATGATTTTCAGGAAAGCAAGTCTGAATATTGATATAAAATTAATAAACAATATGAAGCAGGAGAAATATCTTTATGTAATCTAGCTTCAGTTAATTTAAATATTTGAGGAAATCTTAGTGAAAAACAACAAAGGGAATTAGTTGCAGTTTTAGTAAGAGCAATGGACAACACAATTGATGTTGCAATTTATCCTGTGATTGAAGGATACTTAACAAATATTAATTACAGGTATTTAGGAATTGGGGTTTTAAACCTTGCTAATTTCCTTGCCTCAAAAAAAATTGTGATTGATTCAAAAGAAGCATTAGAAAAAACTCATGAAGTTTTTGATCAACTTTCTTATCAAATTATTTCTGCATCAAAGGATCTAGCAATTGAGAAAGGTCCTTTTAATCGGATTGAAGAAACATTATGACATAAGGGAGAACTTCCAATTTTTAAAGCAAATAAAAAAGCTTTAAAATTAACAAAGTATCAGCCAAATATGGAAAAATGAAAGAAATTAGCTGAAGAAATTAAAATCCATGGAATTAGAAATGCTCAATTAATGGCAATTGCTCCAACTGCTACTAGTGGAAAAGCAATTAATGCTACAGAAAGTACAGAACCAATTCAACACTTTTTTTATAAAGAGGATGGAAAAATTAATTTACCAACTCTAGTGCCAAATATTAAGAATTGAAAATATTATAAAGTTTCATATGATTGTGATCAATACAACCTAATTGAATTAGCAGCAATTAGACAATGTTATCTTGATCAAGCACAATCAATTAATATTTATTTTAAAAAGGTTAGTTCATTAACAGATTTTACATTACACCATTTATATGGTTTCAAATTAGGTCTAAAAACTTTTTATTATTGTAAAACTGAAAAAGACAGCATTGATGAAGTTTGTGAAAGCTGTACATAGTTTAATTAAATATAAAAAAATAAATAATAATAGGAAAATCCTTATTATTATTTATTTTCTTTTTGTGTTTGAGCAAGCTTTTTTTCTTTTTTAGCCTTCTTAATAATTTTTTTCAAACGTGTTTCTTTTTGTTTTTCTTTTTTCTGATTTAAAATCTTTTTTCTTTTCTTTGACATGTCTTTTCCATTAAATGTTTTTTATCTTATTTATTTATAATTATATTTTTTTAATTTCAATAAGACAAAATATTGTATAATTATAAAGTATGAATTAATAATATCATTTATTTGAATTATATTAAATATTAATTGTAAATAAATGGTAAAATATAAATTGATAGAATTTATTATAAATAATCTATTTGGTATTAGCAAGCAAATTTTTGTTAATATAAATATTATTAGGAGAAAATATGAAAATAATGAAGAATAAAAAGAAACTATCTAGAAATATCATTCTTTCTGGTTTAGCATTAACAACTATAACTGGAATCCTTGCTTTATCAATTGATAGTTTTGGAAGTCAACCACTTGCATCAGTTGAACATAATATTAATAAATCAAAAAGTACTAGAGCTTTACCTCCAACAGGAACGCAGACAAGAATTACTGCTATCCCAGCAGGAACAAGATCTTATAATGCTTATCCATTTCAACTTTCAACATCAGGTGGAGAAACTGGTTTTGGAAATATTTTTGATTTCATTCAAGTAACTGGTTCGGCAAATCCAACAGATCCTGAGGTAACAACTACTTTTGGAACTCCTACTTTAACAGGTGTTATTGGAACTGGGACTAATTCAGGTATTTATACAATAACTGTAACAATTCAACCATATTATTTAGCTAGTGGAGTATTATCTAATCAACCACTTGTACAAACTGTTTCAGTTAATGATTTAATGAGTTTAACAGCTGCTACAACTTTACGTCAAATAGCTAACCCAAGTAAACAAGATACTTATGCATCTGATGAAATTCAACCTGGTGAAGATAATCAATATTTAGCTGCAAGAAAATATGTTGGAATGCAAAATCCAATTGTATCAGATAATAGAAATCCTAACCGATCACAATTTGATAGTGTTTTAAGAATCACTGGAGTAAGAGCTGATAATTTAAGAGGTACTTTACTTATTAATTATTCAATCTTAAATTGAGTTTCTTCTGGAGGTGGTTCTGGTGCTGCTGGAACTTATGAAGAAGGGGAAAGTAAGGCTCAAAATGCTAGTATTACAATTGAAGGGTTTAAAACTGTAAGTGGTCCAACAACTCTTTCTCCTAATGAGGCAATTTCTAAAATTACAATCCCTAGTGATATTGTTGGTGAAACTTTCACAAATGCTAATCAATGAAACCAATATTTCCGATTATCAAATCCTTTAACTGCTAGAGATGCTGATAATACTGCTCTTACAAGAATTAAACAAGTTAAAGTTGTACAAGCTAATGATGCTGAAGGAACTGTTGAAGTTGAATTAATTGTTACTGGTGGATATGTTAATGATAATAACCTTCCAATTGAACAATCTGTTGATGCAACAATTTTTAGAACAGTTGGTGGTTTTAAAACAAATATTGTTGTAGAACAAGATTTAACTGCTGTCTATATTGGAATCGGTGGTGGTGTTTTTGGATTAATTGTGATCATTGTGGTAGTTGTTTTAATCATGAATCAAAAGAAAAAGAATGAAGCAATTAAGAAAAGAAAATCAATGGAAGCTCGACTGAGCCAAGTTGGTCCTGGTGGAATACCAAAAGCAGGTGCTCCTGCTGCTGGTGCTGGAATGGCTCCTGGAATGGCTCCTGGTAAAGGTGGTCCTGGTGCTGGTCCTGGAAAATATGTTCCTCCAACAATTTCAATTCCAAAAAGTAATGCTCCATCTGCTAAACGACCATCTGGTCCATTACCAATTAAGAAATAATTTAAAAAATCCTTTGATGGATTTTTTTTATTCTATATTTAAAGATAATAAAAAATATTGAATGACTTCAATATTTTTTTATTTATGAACAAATACTATTTAATACTTTTAAAGTTTTCTTTAATTGTTTCACATGACTTGTTGAAATTGTTTTGTTCTTTCTTACTTAAGGGAACACTCACAATTTTTGTTCATCCATTTTTATTAATAATGGCAGGAACTCCAATATAAAGCCCTTTGTTTTCATACTCTCCATTTAAATAAACAGAGATAGTTTCAATTGCATTATTATCTGTTAACACATGAGAAGCTAATCGCATCATACATGCACCAATTCCATAATAAGTTGCTCTCTTTCGATTAATAATTTCATATGCTCTTTGAACAACATCATGATGAATATCTTCTAATTGTTTTTTACTTATTTTTCCATCTTTAATAACATGGCTGATTGGTTTAGTGAAGATTGCTCCATGTTCGATTGTTGCGATTGAGCTATCACCATGTTCTCCCATGATTGATAAATTAACAACTGATGGATTAACTCCTAAAGCCTTTCCAACAAGAACTCGAAATCTTGAAGTATCTAACATTGTTCCTGTTCCAAAAACTTTATGTTTGTCATAACCAGTTACTTTTTGATAAACCATTGTTAATACATCAACAGGGTTTGAAGAAATCATTGTTACTCCATCGAATTTTGTTGCTTTGATTTGTTTTGCAATTTCTTTCATGATTTTTGCATTATCTTGAATCATTTCTAATCTTGTTTCACCAGGCTTTTGTGGCCTTCCTGCTGTAATTGCAATTAAGTCAGCATCATCACAATCTTTATAAGTCCCAGCTCTAATTGTTGCATCAGCATAAGCTAACACTCCTGTAGCATCTAATAGATCCATTGCCTGACCTTCAGCTAGTTCTTTAAAATAATCAATTAAAATATATTCATCTGCAATCATATTATTTAGAGCTGAATATAAGAATGAACATCCTACATTTCCAGCTCCGATTAATATTATTTTTTTCCTTTTCATTTTGCTCCTTTTTTAATCATACATATTATAATGAATTTTATATTTTTAAGAATTATTTTTTTAATTGCTTCTTTTTCTTGCTTGGTTATTACAATCATTATTTAAAATAATTTAATGTATTTTTGTAATATAATAGAATATGGAATAATATATTTTGAAGAATTTATGTTATTTTTATTTTATAGAAAAATAAGGAAAAGAATATGATTAAGAAAAAATACACTAAGAAGGCAATTTTGGGATTTATCTCGATTTCTTCTTTAATGTCATTAACCCTACCGTTAGTATCATTAGGAAACCCTTCTTTAGAAACAAATAATTCAAATATTAAAACAGTTGCACCAATAAATGAAGTTAAAGCTGCTCCAACTAACTTGGATACAAAATTTGTTTACCAAGACAATTACTTTTTACCAATTATTTCAGAAGATGGAAATGGAATTTCATTAGATTCAACTAAGAAGATCATTACCTTAGCTACTCCGGGAGGTTTTTTAAATTGACAAGTTAATATTGATAATCACCCTCAAGTTCCATCAAATAATTTTTATGTAACTAATGGAACAATCACAAAAAGCACAACAACAAATCAAGAATATTATTTATTTGTCCTTCAACAAACAGGAACTCCAACTAATACAGTTAATTTGCGTATTGTTTTTTATGATAAATTTGGAACTCCTGTTAATTCAAGCATTTCAAATGAAATTATTGGTTTTATTAATTCAAGCGAAAACCTTGAGAAAAAAGTTGCCCTAGCACATAACAAAGGTTCAAAACAATTATATATATTTATCCCTGGAAGAGTTAGTGATTTTAAAGGATCTAACGTAAGTTTTTCAATTAGTGATTCAGGGACAACATTAACAAGAAACAATCCTAATTATAGTGGATGATCAGCAACTCATAAACTTCAAGATAATAACTTTGTTTTAGGTTATGCAATCCCCCCATATGATTCAATTACTGCAAGAGATGATTTATGATTAATTGTAAACACAGCAGCTGTTACAGGGAAAAATTGATTAACTGCTGTTAAAGTTGATTCAAGATCTTTAGCAACCCTTGAAACTGAAGATTATAGTTTGGATAATGCATCACAAACAATTGCTAAAATGTATGCAGAAAATTCAGCTCAATCAAATCCTCTATCACTTGTTTCTATTAATTTCACCCAAATTTATACATCAATGAGTCCAGTGACTTTCTTTTCAAGATCAAGCAATAACATTGGATATACTAACTTCATGTTCAACATTCCATCTGCAAACAATGAGAATGGAGTTTGAACAACAAAATTCTTTGTAAATCCAGGAACACAAATTAACCAAGTAGATGCAAATGGAATTGGAAATGCTTATTTAAATATTGGTGAAGATAGTGGTTTAACAAGATATGTTAATACAATTGTTTCTCCTTATGATGGAGATGTTAATGTTCTATTATTTAAAAATAATGATTTTGATGACTTTAGAATTGAAAGAGTTTATTTAGATTATTGATTAGCTTCAAGTAGAGAAAATCAATCTTCTCTAGTAGTTTCAAATCATATCCTTGGAAGTGATGATTCAACTGATTTAAAAGGAATTGATTTAGTTAATTTATTAGTAAGAAAAGTTAATTTAACTTCTTATTTAAGTCTTTATCAAAAAAAGGGAAGCAATTTTACAGCTCATTCAGTTTCTGATATTAATATTCAAAATTCAATTACTGGATTTGACCCAATTTATAATTTTACTTTACCTAATAATTACTTTTATATAGATACAGATTTTCAAAAAAGAGCAAGAGAACTTAATTGAGTAGCAACTGGTGGAGGATCAGCTAAACGACCATCACAAGTTATTGAAAGCATGACAGTTGGAAATAGTAATACAGATTTCTTTAAACCTGCTAATGGAAACTTTACCATTGGGGATTTAAATCCTGCAAGAAAAGGTTTTATTACAAGTGATGTTGTAACTGATGATGAAGCTGGAACTTTCTCAGCAACATTTAGAATTTTTTCTCCAAGACCATCAACTCCTGGAATTAGTTCAGTCAACAGAATTTTTGCAGTTAATTATAAAGTTTCTCTAACTGACTTACTAGTTGGGGATCGAACAACAGCAATTATGAAAAATCCTAATGCAGATTATTCTTCAACAATCCCAACAAATGTCAGTGTTGAAAACATTGAACAATTTGTTTCAATCATCAATGCACCAACTGACGCTACAAAAACATTTGAATTTAGTAATGGAAATAATATCACTGGAACATTAACTGTTAAAGTGACTTTAAGTAAACACTTCTTAAATGGATTAGAATTATCAACTCCTCTTGTAGAAACAATTAATTTCACTGAATTTGCTAAAATTAAATCAACTAATGTTATCCAAAATCCCGATGCTAAAATTAATAATTTAACTGTTCATGAAATAAATGCAACAATTATTCCTTCATTAGTTCTTTATACAGACTTACCTCCAGGTTCAACTGAACCAACAATTTTTGTTTTAGAAACAAGACCGCTTCTTGGTGAAATATTAATTCAAGTTTCCTTCTACCAATATTATGATGCATCAGGATATTTCCAAGATGTTAATTCAGGCGCAAGACCTCTTCTTCGAGGATTGACAATTAGAGGATTTAAGAAAATTGAAGGAGCAACAACATATAGTTTAAGAGATGTTCCAGGAATTCAAGACATCTTTGTTTATGATGTTTCAAATGATAACTTCTTTGATTACATTGCAATTCACAATCGAGTACCAGAATCAACAATTACTTTTAAAGATATTATTCGTGATGATGGTGTTGGAAATAGTATCCCTGGAGCTACTCCATCAGGAGAACCTTCAGTAACCTTTACTTTCACTTTATCAAAAGTTTACAATACACTTGGAGATATTGTTAATGGAACTGAAGTAGTTATGAAGGTAACAGGATTTGCAGAGGGAAATAATACATTAGCAACAACATTTGTAAAAAAACCAACAAATCCATTAGTTTATCCTTTCCAAGTTAATGAAACAAATATTACAACATATTTAGTTGGAAGAAATGTTCCAGAAGGAGCAGATGTTTCATATAATTTCCAAAGAAAACAAAATGTTAATCGAGCTGTTCCTGAAAAAGATGGAGGAATTCTAACTGTGATTGTTACTTGTAATCCCCATTTAAATATTGATGGAAGACTAATTGATGGACCTTTAAATAGAACATTTACATTTGAAGGTTTTAGATCAAATGAAACTCATACAACAGTTTCTGCTTTAAGTCCAAATCAAAATGTGTATGCATCAAGTATTGATTCTACTAATTATCATTCTTTAGTATCTATTAATAATCCCGTGGGACTAATTTCAGTTCCAACTTCAATGTTAGTTGAACCATCAGATGTTCAAGCTGATAACAAAACAGGAATTGTAAAAATTGAATATTACTTATTAAATTACTTTGAACCAGTCATTGGGGAATTTGTTGCTAAATCATCGACTAAATTTGAAATTTCAATTACGGGATTTAGAAACGTTAATGGTCCAACAGGACTTGAAGTTACTAATCATGATGCAATTTCAAGAATATTACCAGGAAATTTTGTTTTAAATAACAATAATTATACTGACTTCTTTAAATTAGTTAATTTTGTAACTCCAAGTATTGGAAGTGATTTAAATGAAACAATTATTAAAAATATTAAAATTGACTCATATGACAATGCTAAAGGAGAAGTAACTGTCTCATTAGTAGTTAATGGAAAATACTATGATAGTAAGTTAATTCCTCAAAACCCTGGAGGAAAAGATATTGAGATATTACAAACTTTCTCTGGATTTAGAAAAGGTGATCCAGTTAACCCTCTTTTAGATAACCTTCCATTACTAATTGGAGGAGCATCTGGGGGAATTGCTGCTATTATCTTACTAATTGTTGCTTCAATCTTTATTGCTAAAAATGTTAAAAAAAGAAAATATGAAGCTGCAAGAAAAAATAAAATAAGAGGTGGAGATACTAAAGGAGGTGCAGGACCAACTTCAGGAATGCCAAGACCAACTGTTTCAGTTGGAGGTCCAGCACAAGCTACTAGACCAATTCCAGGAGCAACAAGACCAATCCCTGGAGCTACTAGACCAATTCCTCCATCAGCAACAAGACCAATTCCAACAAGTGGAGTTCAACCTCCTTTAAAAAAATAAAAAATAATGGTAGAATAATAATTGAAATATTTTAATAATATTTCTATATAATATATATATTGTATTTTGGTAAATTTATTTACCATTTTGGAGAATTCATGAAAAAAAATAATAAATTGAGAATAAATATTTTAAAATCTGTTACTCTATTTACTTTTGCAGGTGTTGCTTTAACAACCCTTGCAAGCATTGGATCATTTAATAATGAACCAAATAAGTCATTAGATAGTTCTTTGACTAATGTGAGAAATATTAGTCCTAGAGCAACACCAAGTGTTTCAGATGTTGAAAATGCAGGAACGCTGTTTCCTTTAACTTACCCATTTCAAATATTAAATGATGTAAAGGGTGGTCCTAATGGAACTGATAATAATTTAACTAACTTTCAAAAGTACTTTACAATTACAGATCTAGTTCCTGGAGATGAAGTTACTTTTCAATTTCAAACTGTTAATAACGAAACAGGAAATGTTAGAATCATTGTTAGTGGAAAGTATATTGATAATGCTACTTCAATTAGACCTTGATCACAAACTGTTACAAATGGTACTCCTTTAAAAAAGGTTAATGCTAAAACAACAATTAGACAAAGACCTTCTTTTGTTGTTGGAAACATTTATGCATCAGACGTTAAACTTTCATTAGAAGGTGCAGGTGGTGATGCTACTCTTGTAACTGAAGTTATGGAAATTGTTAATGGTAATGAGGGCAGTGCAGCTGGTCCTTTACCAACTAATTGAAGACCAACTTTATTAACTTTCGATAACCGAGCAGGAATCTTACATATTGATTATGAATTAATTAATTTCTTTACTCCAGCAGAATTCATTCAAGAATGAGTTCCCCAAACAAGAGTAAGTGTTGAAGGATTTATTGCAGTTCCTGGTGATACTAAACTAGGAGTTAAAGAAGGTTTAGATATTTCAAAAATCACTCCTTCATCAATTGCAGAAAGCATCAATAAAGTAAACTATACAGATTACTTCCAAATTATGAATGGATTATCAGCAAATCCAGGTCCTGCAACACAAGTTGATGATATTGAAGTTTTATCTTTTGATGATGCATCTGGAAAAATCACTGTTAAAGTTAGTTTTGTTGGAGCATATTTTGATGTAACTGATTATGTTAAGAAAACAGCTAATTCTGCTGCACCATATGTTGTTACTCAAACTTTTGAAGGATTCTTAAATAAAGAAGACCCACTTGATTTAATGCCAATTATTATTGGTTCAACAGTTGGTTCATTTGCTCTTATTGGAATTATTGCACTAACTATTGTCTTAGTTATGAAAGCAAATAAATCTAAAGCTGAAAAAGCTAGAAAAGAAAAATTAGCAAATAAAACTGGAACAACAGCTCCTCCAAAAGTTGGTTCTCCAATGATGGCAACTGGAAAACCTCCAGCAGCTGGTGCACCAGCAACTGGGCCAAAACCTCCAGGACCAAGACCAACTCCTCCATCAATAAAAAAATAAACATAATTAAATTATGTTTTTTTTTATTTAATAAAGAAAAGGAATAATAAAAATGAAAATTAATTTAAATGAAATTTTAAAAATCCAAGATCAACTTGACAATTACATTGAAAGTAATCATCAATTAAATAAAGCAGATTTACTTTCAAGAAAAAAATTGGCTTTAATTGTTGAACTAGCTGAATTATGTAATGAAGTAAGATCTTTTAAATTCTGATCTTTAAAAGCAAGTAGTCCTAAAAAAATTATTCTAGATGAATTTGTTGATTGTCTTCATTTCATTTTATCAATTGGATTGTTTTATCAATTAGAGTCTTTTGATTATGAGATTAAAATTAAAGCCCAAAAAGATAAATTAGCTCTATCAAATTTCTTTATGGATTTGATTAGCGAAGTTAAAGATCTTGATTCTCAAAAAAAAGTCATAAGCTTTATGCTTCAATTATTTGAGCTTGCTTATGATCTTGGATTAACATTTGATGAAATTGTTAATGCTTATTTAGAAAAGAATAAAGTGAATTATCAAAGACAAATTGAAAACTACTAGTTATTTAATAATAACTCCCTTCAATCATCTTTTTGTAATTTCTTTTGGTCGTGTAATAACTGAGCCAACAACAACAGCAAAGACTCCAAGATTAAATAAATCATTTACCTCTTTGATTGATCAAATCCCTCCCTCAGCAATGACAGGGATTTTTGAATTTGCTAAACAATCTTTAATAAACTGATAGTGATGATCTATATTATTTAAACCAAGGCTTTCTTTGGTTCTACCAACTAAAGTTGTTCCAAGGCAGTCAAATCCTAATTGATTAGCTCTTATGACATCATTAATTGAACCACAATCTGCCATCAATAAAGTTTGAGGACTATTTGTTCTTATATATGCAACTATTTCCTCTAAGGTTTCTTTTGGCCTTTTTCTATTAGTTGCATCTAATGCAATGCATGTAATTTTTAAATCTAGTAATTCTTTTACTTCTTTTAAAGTTGGAGTAATAAAAACCTCACTACCTTCATAGTCAGCTTTAATCAATCCCATCATTGGAACATCTGTAATTTTTTTAATAGCAGCAATATGATCTTTTTGTGCAAGTCTTAAACAAGTTGCTCCCCCTTCTAAGACAGCTTTTGCCATTAATGTGATTCCATGCACATCATTGAATGGTTCATCATCAAAGGCTTGACATGAAATAATTAATTTGTCTTTAAAAATATTAATATCTGATTCTTTTAATTTCATAATTATTCCTTAAATTATTTTTATTACATATATTTTAACTATTTCTTTTATAAATTTAATGATTAATTATTATAATCAAAATATTACTAATAATAAAAAGGATATCTTATGGAAATAATAGAGCAGCATGAAGTGCAAAAAACAGAAAGAAGTCAAGTTGATGAATTAGTTATATCACAATACAAATTTACTAAAAGTATTTGAATTACCCAACTTATATGTCTTTTATTTTTTATTGTTTTCTGAATTGCATTATCAATCATTTATGTTATTTATAGCCAATCAGACGATTTATATATGATTATGGTCTTAACTTTATTTATATTGGCTTTATTATCTTTTTTAATTTATTTAATTGTAACAATTTTATGAGCTTTTTCATCTTTGGCTTTTCGTTCAAGTGATAAAGAAGTGAACTATGTATCATTAATATTTGGTAGTCTTTCACTTGTTCTTTTAATTCTGTTTTTTCCATTTTGCCTAGGAGTCACATCAATTTATTGTTCAAGAATTAGAGATAAATATTCTTATTTACTTTATTAATATGAATTATAAAAATTTAATATCATAAATAATGATAATCCTGACTTATAATGTAATTACTATATATATTAAGGATTTATATGACTAATGAAATAATTAATCAAGCAGAGATTCAAACTCCAGCACCAATTGATCCAAACCTTGTTAAGTTTTATTCATTTTCTAAGAAAATGATGATTGCTAGTATTATTACATCAATACTTCTTTTTATTGCTGCAATTTTTGGTACATTCATTTTAGTTGCAGTTATTGCACAAGAAAATACAGATCCTTTATTAATTTCCTCTTCAACTATAATTTACACTATTGTAATTATTATTCTAGCAATAATCCCAGGAATTATAAATATAGTTTGAGCAATTAAGGCTTTAATATTTAAATCAAACAATGAGGAAATTAATCAAATTTTACTAATCATGGGTATTCTTTGTTTAGTTGTTATTGGATGAATTGGTATGTTAGTGTCAATTATAAAAATAAAAAGAATTTATCCAAATATTTCATCAAAAACTTCTTAATACAAAAGAAGTTTTTTATTTGCATTTAATATTTTTAATAATGAATATTTTTAAATAGTTTATTAATAAACTTAATATATAATCAATATATGTAAGGAGATTAAATATGAATGAAACAAATCCTCCAAAAACAATTAATGATCGAATAATTAAATACTATTTTTATTCTAAGAAAATGATGATTGCCCAAATCACACTTTCTATTATTTCAATTGTTATCATAGCATTATGAGTAATTTTCATATTATTAGGAATTGATATTAACTCTACAAATCCTCCAGAACAACAAGATTTCCATATGATCTATTTATTAATGATTCTTCTTCTTTTAATTATTCTTATTTTCACGCTTATTGCTCTTATTATTTTAAATTTGGTATGGTCAATTCAATCATTATGTTTGCGAACTGAAGATCAAGACCTTGATCAGCTATTATTAATGCTTGGAATTGTTGGTCTTGTGATGATGATCTTGGGATTTTCTTTTTTCACATGAATCCTTCAACTAATTCTTATTAAGAATATTAAAACAACCTATCCAGACTTTATCATAAAAACTCCTAAATAAAATTAAGGAGTTTTTCATTAACTATATACAAAATGATTAATAAAATAATATAATTAAGTCATATTTAAAAAGGAGGAAAGTATTATGAGTGAACAAGAAATAAACAACTCAAGTGTTCCAGTAAAAGAAGTAGTAGATACTAAAAGTCAAACAATTGATCCAAAAATCGTTAAACATTATAAATTTTGTAAAATGTATCTAATTTTTCAAATCATCGGAGCATTAATTGCTCTTGCAGGTGGTATTGTTGGAATTATTATTGATATCAATAATGTTCAAGAGGGTCAAAATAATTTGATTCCTGTAACTAATCTTGTTAATCTTGGAGCAACTGGTATCATGTTTGTTATCAACATTGTTTGAGTAATTAAGACAATAATGTTAAAGACAGATAATTCAGAACTTAATCGGTTATTATTAATGTTAGGAATTGCAGGACTTTTTGTTGGTTTTATTGTTAATATAATCTTGATTGCAAGATTAAAAAGAGAATATCCCGATATTGGTAAAGTTAAAACCTCTTAATCTTGTATAATATTGTTTAAGGAATTAAAATGAATGAAATCAATCAAAATATTAATTATCAAGAAGAGACGGTAAAGACAACTCATAATGAGGGCCAATATGCAAGTCAAGAAATTATTGATTATTATTTATATACTAAAAAAACATTGATAATTGGATTAGTTTGCATATTAACATTTTTTCTAATTATTCCATTATTTGTCTTTTTAGTTTTTCAAATAATTTGATTAGTAAAAACTTTTACATTAAAGACTAATGACAGAGATTTAAAAAATGAAGCATTATTATGAGGGATTTTATCATTCCTATTGTTAGGAATCTTTGGTAATCTTATCTTTTATTTAAGAATTCAAGGAAGATTTCCTGAACTTAAAATGATGAAAAAAACAAAATAAAAGGATTTTCCTTTTATTTTTTTATATTAAAAAAGAAATTATAAATTAATAATATAATATTGGAAAGGAGCTAATTATGAAGAAAATTAAAATAACAATTAAGGATCTTGATAAAAATGAATTTACCATCTTAGAAAATGCATCTGAAGGGGACTATTTTTCTTTGAATGATCTTACAAGTTATGATAGCGCTGAATTTCAAAATACTATTAAAACAGAAATTGAAAAAAGAGCCCAAGCCATTTATGATGAAAAAATTTCTTCTGAAAGAATTAATATTATTAATTCATATAAACTTTCAGAAGAATTTAAATCATTTCAAGAAAAGGAAAACGAACTTCAAAATAGCATTAGAATTTTAAATTCTAAATTAGAGAACTCTAAAACTGATGCAGTTAAAGATTTTAAATTATCTGCTGAGTATAAAAGTCTAGAAAAAGCAAAGGATGATTTGAATTACAAAATAGAAGCTCTAAATAATAGTTTTAATGATAAGTTGAAACTTAAGGAAAATGAAGTTAAATTAATTTTAACTGAAGATTTTGCAAAAAAAGAAAAAGCATTTGAACAAATAATAAAAGATAAAGAAGCTCTTATTAATGAAAAAGATAGTGAGCTACAAAGAAGAGCAATTAAAAATATTAAGGAGATGGGAGAAGATCTTGAAGATTGAGTTGATAATGAATTACATCTTCAATTTGGAATGAATAAAAAAATTGAATTTGAGAAAACCACTAAAAGCATTGGGGGAACTAAACCAGATTTCATATTTAAAATCAAGGGAGATGATGATTTAATCATTGAAACAATTATCATTGAAGCAAAAACTGAAGCAACTGCTGGTGGAAAAACTAAAAATAGAGATCATTATGATAAGCTTGATAAAGATCGAAAAAACTACCAAGCAGATTATGCCATTTTAGTAAGTGAACTTGAAAATACAAATAATGCTCATTTTATTTTTAAAAGAATTCCTAATGATGAATTTGAAAATATGTTTGTTGTTAGACCTCCTTATTTAACAACTTTCTTACACTTGATTAAAGATATTGCAGCTCAAAAAAGTTTTATTAATAGTGCTACTATTAATTTTAAAGATAAACAAACAATCTTAAATGAATTTGAGGAAATGAAAACAGAGATTCTTGCAAATTCTATTAAGAACATTGAAGCAAATTGTAATGACATAATTTCTCGATCAGATAAAATTAATCAAGAAGCAAGTAAAATTAGAGAATCAGCTAATAAAATTTTATCCACTCATTTAAATACTGTCCGAAATAAAATTGATGATTTTAGAATAAAAAAAGTAATTTCTAAAATCGAAAAAAGCGAAAGTTAAGATGAATATAGCAATTATTTTAGCATCAGGAATTGGTAAAAGAATTAATTCTAATTTACCTAAACAATATTTGAAAATTAACAATAAAACAATTTTAGAACATTGTGTTAATAATTTTCTTAACATAAAAGAAATTGATGTAATTTTAATAGTTGTAACTAAAGCCTGAATCGAATATGTTAAAAGTCTCTTCTCTAATTATCCTCATCATGAAAGAATCATTTATTGCATTGGTGGAAAAAATAGAAATGAATCAATTCTTTATGCAATTGATTATTTAAAAAAAAATTGTGAAATCAAAAATGATGACATTATTTTAACTCATGATGCAACAAGAATTTTTACTAGTGAAAAAATTATTTTAGATAATATTACACTATGTCGAAAATACCATTGTGTTTTAACAGGGATGAATTCATATGACACAATCTATAAATATAAAAATAATAAGATTAAAGATATCTTAAAAAGAGAAGAATTATTTTTATCACAAACACCACAAACTTTCACATTTAAAAAAATTGATAAAATTATTCATTCTCATCATCCAAATGATTTTAAGAATGTTGATTTGGGAACGCTAGCTTTTTTAAATAAGGAAAAAATATTTATTTGTGAGGGAGAACATAAGAATTTTAAGATTACTAAAAATGATGATTTAGCTATTGCTGAAAAAATTCTTAATAAATAACCTTATTTTGCTATAATTATATAGAACTTATTTAGAGAAAGTATCCTATTTTAGGACATATGAAAAGTAATAAACAACAGGGAAATACAGATTCCACCAAGAAGAACTATTTAGACACAGATAGTAAATATGGACTTACCAGTTCAGAAGTCTTGAAAAGACAAACACAATTTGGTGCTAATAAATTAGAAAAAGCAAAAAGAAAAAGTTTAATTTCATTATTCTTTTCTCAATTAAAAGAATTAATGTCTTTATTACTTTTTGTTGCTGGTTTGCTTGCATTAGGTATTAGCATCTATCAACACACCCAAGATCCAAGTGATCCTGATATTTTATCATATGTTCAAGCAAGTATTATTTTAGCAATTGTTCTTATTAATGCCTTGTTTGGTGCAATTCAAGAATATAAATCCAATAGTGCAATTGAAGCCCTTGAGCAAATGTCCTCACCAAAAAGTAAGGTGATGCGTGATGGGAAATTAAGTTTTGTCCCATCAGAAGAATTAACAATTGGTGATGTCATTGTTGTTGAAGCAGGTGATTTGATTTCTGCTGATTGTTTATTAGTAGATTCATCAGATTTAAAATGTGTTGAAGCAACTTTAACTGGAGAATCGGTTCCTTCTGAAAAAGATCATAATAAAAAAGTTGCAGCCAATGCTCCACTTGGTGATCGTTTAAATTATATATTCTCAGGAACAAACGTTATCAATGGAAGAGGAGTTGGAATTGTTTCACATATTGGAAATAATACTGAGCTTGGAAAAGTAGCTGCTCTTTTAAGTGATAAAGATTTAATGAAAACTCCTTTACAAATCAAGCTTCATAAGTTAGGAAGAGTTTTAGGAATCTTTGGAATCTTTATTACTATCATTTCCTTTCTATTTTTCTTATTTGTTGTTGAGGGTGTTATTGAAAATGGATTTGACTCTTTCCCCCCTTCAATCATTCTAGCAATTTCTCTTGCAGCTGCGGCTATCCCAGAAGGTTTAAATGCTGTTGTTAATATTATTTTAGCCATTGGTGTTAAAAGAATGAGTGAGAAGAACGGATTAATCAAAAAATTATCATCTGTTGAAACACTTGGATCAACAGCTGTTATTTGTTCTGATAAAACTGGAACATTAACAATGAATAAAATGACTGTTGTTAAAATGTGAACCCCAGGAAAAACAAGCGACCATAATGTTACTCAGAAATTAGAAGATAAGTTATCGAGAGAAGAACTTAAGCTTTTAAAATATGCAACATTATGTACTGATTGTGTGATTGAAGAAAGTGATAAGGGAAAAATATTAATTGGAGATCCAACTGAATTAGCAATTGTAGAATTTGCTTTACAAAAGGGCTATGATGATGATAAGTGAGATGAAGATCACCAAAGGGTTGATGATATTCCGTTTGATTCAAATCGAAAAATGATGACTTCAATTAATGTCATTAATGGAAAGCAAATTGCAATTATTAAAGGTGCTCCTGATGTTGTTTTTAGTAAATGTAAAAATCTTAAATTAAGTGAAGTTTCAAAAATTAATAATAAATGAAGCGATAAAGCAATTCGGGTATTAGCAATTGCCTATAAGGAAATTAAAGGTGATATTCCTAAAGAGATTGATCATGAATTAATTGAAAAAGATCTTGAATTTATGGGCTTAATTGGAATGATTGATCCTCCAAGAGAAGAAGTTAGAGAATCAATTCAAATTTGTAAATCAGCAGGAATTAAACCTGTAATGATTACAGGAGATCATTTAAATACAGCCATTGCCATTGCAAATGATTTAGGAATTTTAAATGAAGGTGATTTAGCAATTACTGGAAATGATCTTGATGAATTATCTGAAGAAGAGCTATTAAAGAATATTCAAAAATACGCGGTCTTTGCTAGAGTTTCTCCTGAAAACAAAATTCGAATTGTTAAAGCATGACAATCATTAGATCAAGTTGTTGCAATGACAGGAGATGGTGTGAATGATGCTCCAGCTTTAAAAGCTGCAGATATTGGATGTGCTATGGGAATTACAGGAACAGATGTTTCTAAAGGAGCTGCTGATATGGTTCTAACTGATGATAACTTTGCTACCATCGTGTCATCAGTTAAACTAGGAAGAGGTATTTATGAGAATATTAGAAGAATTATTAAATTCTTGTTAAGTTCTAATATTGCTTCTGTTGTATCAATTGTTTTAGGGATGTTCATTTTCTACTTTATTTTTGAAGCTCCTGGGGGTTTAAAATGAGGAGCAATAACTCCAATGATTGGAAATGATGGTTTTGAAATTACTCAAATAATGGCTGATGAAATTAATCGTCAAATTAAATTTGGAACAACCTTAACAACAATTCAGATTTTGATTACTAACATAGTCATTGAAACCTTGCCCGGAATCGCATTAGGAACCCAAAAAACTTCAGATGATTTAATGCATGTAAGGCCAAGAAGTAAATATGAAAGTGTTTTTGCTGATGGGTTAATTTATAAAATCGTGATTATGGGATTTATTAATGGATTTTTAACAATTATTGCTTTTGCACTTGGAAGCTTTATTGCAATTCAATTTAATGCACCAGGTCTACGTTATTTCTATGGAACAGTTGCAGCATTTATTACTCTTGCCTTAGGAGGAGTTGTTAAATCAATTTCAATGTCAAGTCATAAGTTTATTCTAAAGGAAAAATTTACTCACATTAAATGAGTTGTTGTAGCATGTTTTGCTAGTTTATTAATTATTTCTTTCTCAGCAGTTGTTCCTCAAGTTATTTCTTTATTTGGAGAAAGACCAGAATTAAGAGCTAATAATATTTTAAGTCGAGATGATTTAAGTAGGATTAATGCACTTATTTATGGAAATACTTCTACTAGTGATTTTGTAAATGGGTATGTCTATTTAATAGGTTTTGTGGGAGCTTTAATCATTTTCATATATATGGAAATTGAAAAGGTTATTAAAAATCAATTCTTTAAAATTAAACATTCAAATGAATCGATGACTTTTAAAATAATTGAAAGACCTGTTCCCATTTATGAAAAAAATAAGTATTTAAAGAAAATGGCAGATTACTTTAACAAATAAAATAAATAAGAATTTTCTTATTTATTTTTTTTATTTTACATTCTTTAAATGGGAGGCAAAATGAAAAAAATAAAATGAATGTCCTTATTACTATTTAATACCACAGTATTGATAAGTCCTTTATTATGTTTTAATCAAAAACAAGAAAATGCAATTATAAATAATAATTATAATAAGAAAAAAGAATTAATTTCTTTAGAAGATGCAATTCATAATGCAAAGGTAGTTAATGAAAATAAGGTAATTAAATTCCATGTAAAAAATTCAGTTAATGGAGTTGAAGAATGAGTTGCTAATGCTGGTTATGGGTATCAGAAATGATCTTTAAAAGAGCATGAAGCTTATAGTGGGATTAATAATATTGATATTAATTGGGAAAATATTAATAAAAAAATTAATTCATTAAAGCTAAATTATTTTGGAGAGCCATTAATTAAAGATCTCTTGTTGCACCAAAACTTAGTTAATAAAACCAAAATTGATGTTGGTTTAAGTTTAAAAGACCATCAAAGATTATCATATCAGTATGAATGAAAAACAACAATTAAGGGAGAATTGAGCCAAAAAGCAATTGCTAAAAATCAAATTGGAGGAAGTTACTATTTTAATAAGTTAGCTTCAACTTCATCTACAAATGCCAATAAATTTTACCAACACTGCATTGGAGGAATTAATGGATTACATACACATGAAGGTGGATGAGCAATGGCTGGATCTCACCATAATTTTTCTTTAAGAAATAATCATCTTAATTCAGAAGTATTTTCAATTCAAGAATATGACATCAACATCTTTAATGATGCTAATGTTACTGCAATTATTGATACTTTTACTAATTTTAATTTTCCTTTAAGTGCAAATCTAGATAATCAATCAGGGATATGAAACAAAGAAGCATTAGAACAACATAACTATTTCAAAGTCCTTTCTTTTTCGAAACTTTTTAATGATCTAAAAAAAATAAAGGATTATTATGATCAAGGTTTTGATAATTTTGAAGATATTAATCTTCTTGAAATAATTAATGATTTGAAGGCATCTAACATTATTGATAATCATCAGGATGAATATGGAATTAAGGAATTAGTAAATTTATATGAAAGAATTCTACTCTTTTTCGGAAGCAATAAAATAGGAATTAATATTAATAATAAGGATTATTGATTATGGGATGGAATGAAATTTAATGATGAATTTGATTTTTATAATACTCCTAATTATAGTAATGAATTATATCTTCAATTGAGTGATTTTAGGATTGAAAATATTACTAATCAATATGGAGTCATTTCACCAAATACAACTATTCCAATTCCAGATCACTATAAATACCTTAAATTAAATTATCGAAATAATTTTCAGGAGGTTAATGAAATTAATGTTGAAAGAAATCAAGATAGTCATTCCTTTAAAATTCCAAACATTAATGGAGATGTTTTGCAATTGGTACAAACCAATCAAAACATGATTAGTTATCTTGATGATGATGTTATGATTATGATCAAAAATGAATTAAATAAGAAAACGAATGATCTCATTGATAATATTGAATTATTCAATTTCAAAATTCATAATAATCAATTTACTAATTTAGAAGAAGTTTTACAATTATTTAAAATTAATGATCAAAGAGAATATATTAACATTAATCCATCAACAACAAATAATTTTGATGATGATTTATTTTCTAAGGGTTTATTAAATAAAGATGATGGTTTAATATATTTTATTATCGAAATCAACCACTGAAATAATTTTGAAAAAAATCATCAATTATATGAGGGTAATTTTTTAAAATCTGCAAAGGAAAAATTCATAAGTAAAATGAATAGTGATCATTTAGTCATTAAAGAATTATTCTTAAATGAAATTAATTCAAAGGGCTATTTTTTGCTTAAAGCAAATATTAATCCATCATACATAAAAAATATAAATGATTACAAATTAATATTAGAAAATTACAACAATATCTTCCATGAAGAATTAATTAAAACTTATAATGATTCTTTTTTCTTTAAAAAAACAGAAAAGGAATTAAATTTAAAAATTAAAAATGAATTTTTTCTTGATGAGAACAACCATCATCTTTTTTATGATTTAAATGAAAATCAAATAAAAACTCTAAAACCAATTTGATCATTAATTCAAAATAATGCTAATATTTTTTTTCAATATGAAAATTTAATTTTTAATGAAAATAATATTAAATACCAAAGTGATGTAAAAGAAGAACTTGATTTATTGAATAACGAAATCAATATTTTAGAAAAGGGATTAAATGAGAAAACACATGATGAAATTTATTTTAGATATGAAAATCTATTATTAATTTTATTGCCAATTTTTCTATTAAGCGGATTGATACCATTAGTTTATTACATGAAAAAAAGAAGAACTAAAGCATAAGTTAGTTCTTCTTTTTTATTTTAATTTTATTCTTCTTTTTCTTTATCAAAATCACCATACATTTGATTTATTAATTTATCAATTCCTTCAGCATCGCTATTTTTAGGATCTTCAAAAGCTGAAGAGTTTTTATTTTCTGCCTCTTTGATCTCCCTTTCAATATTAATACTAAAATCATCTTTATTAGAGAATAATGTTTGTTCATCTTGTAAACTTGCTGCTTTATCATTTGTAAATTCTTCAATTAGAAAATCATCATTATTTTTGTAAAATGATAAACCTTCATCTTCAGATAGATCATTTTCAATTTCGAGTTCTTCAATTTCAGTCACTTCTTTTTTTAAAGTATCTTCCATTAATCAACTTGATTGTTTGAAATCATCTTGAAGCTCATCATCAGTTTCTTCTTGACATGTCTCATTACATTCTTTTTCATCAAAATCTTGGAATGTGATATATTCTTTTTCATCATCATATTGATTAAGCATCTTACATTCATCATCATTATCTTCACAATCACAATCAGGACATTTGATTGCTTCATCATGATATTCTAATTCATTATCACAATCTGAGCATGTTTCAATTTTTTCTTCAAACTCTTCATCACAATCGCAATCAGGACATTTATCTTTGTCTTGATATTCTAATTCATTATCACAACCCTCTTCTTTGCAAGTTTCATATTCAAACTCTTCATCACAATCGCAATCAGGACATTTATCTTCCTCTTCATGACACTCTAATTCATTATCACAATCTGAACATTTAAAATCATCTTCACAATTATCACAAGTTGCTTCAGTTTTTAAAGTCTGATTAATTACTTTTGATGGTTCAGTTAATGGTTTATGATTTTTACTTTCAAGTTCTTGAAATTGATCTTCTTTTCTTTCTCCTCATAATTTATTAATTTCAATAATTAAATTAGTTATTACCTTAGAGAATGTCATTCTAACTTCTTGTAAAATTAAATAAACAAATTCTAAAAAGTCTTTTTGAATAATAAAGTACTCATTATCAGAATCTAACTCAAGTGTTTTAATTTTTTTAAAAAGTCCTTCATTTTTACTTAGCACATGAAGTTTGATTTTTTTAATTAAATCATCTAACTGAACTGTTCGACCATAAAGCTTTTTTGAAATAGCAATTTTTTGATGTTCAAATGGTTTTAAGTAATTGTCTAATGTTGATGAAAAACCATTTGCAAGATTAAATAAATCTGCATCAACTAAATCAAATAGTTTTGAAAGGAAATTAACATAAGCATTTAAACTAATAATTTCATCATTAATTTCTTCTAAATCATTTTCAATTAAAAATTCTTGATAATGATTTTTCTTCACATCATAATCAAAACTAAAATTAGTAAATTCAGTAATTGCTTGTAAAATAAAAAGATCATTAGAATTAATTTGAAAAAAATCATCCTCTTCAACTTTGTAATTACTATCAACAATTTTATTTTTTAATAATTCAAAATATGGAAGACTCTTATAAAATTTCTTTAATTTTGCATCATCTTTAATTTCAAGAAAACTATAACTTCTATTTACTACATTTTTATCTTTTTCAAAAAAGATTGAAGTAGGAAGTAATAATTTTGTGATTAATGATTTTCTGATTGCAGGATCATTAATGTTCCCTTTTTTTAATTTTACAATTTCCTTTTTAGGACTGCTCATTTTTATTCCTTTAAACATATTAAACTTTTATAAAATGACCTAATAGTTGTTTTAATAACATATCATAATCATTAATATATAATCTATTATAATAAACAAAAAACAATATTCAAACATTAATTGTAATTATTTATTAAAAATAATGTAAAATCTAATAAAAGATATTTTAAGAATATAAAGGAAATGATATGTTTTTTTGAAAAAAGAAAAAGATTGCTGATAGTACTTCTGCTACTGAATCAAATGATAGAGAAGAGAAGTTAGCTCCATCTTATGAAACAGAAGAAGTTGTAGAAGATTTAGTTTTTGAAGTAGCTCCTGCTGAAGAAGTTGTTGCAACTCCTGCTAAAAAAGCAAAAACAACTAAGAAAGCTAAAACAGCAAAAAAAGCACCAGCTAAAAAGCCTGCTGCTAAGAAAAAAACAACTACTAAAAAAGCAACAGTTAAAAAAGCTCCTGTAAAGAAAACAGCTCCAAAGAAGGCTGCACCAAAGAAAAAAACTAAGGGTAAAACAGCTAAAGCTAATTCAGCGACTTATTATGTAAGTCCAAGAAAAAATAAGCAAGGAAAAAAAGTTGGCTGAGAAGTTAAAATTGAAGGAGCTAAAAAAGTAACTGCAATTTGTAAAAATAAAGAAGAAGCAATTACTAAAGTTAAAAAATTAGCTACTGGAAAAAACGGGACAACAATCATTGTTAAAAAAATTGATGGATCTCATCAAGAAACAATTAAAATGTAAAACCAAATGAAGTTATTCAATAACTTCATTTTTTTCACTCCATAAATAAATAGAATTTATACTTTATTAAGTAATATAATAAATTATAAGTGACAATCCAAGGAGTTAAAATGAATAAGAAATTTTTAAAAAGGGGTTTTTTACTATTCTCCGTAGCAGCAGTAACAACATCACCTTTATTGGTCTTAATTAATGCTCAAAATGTTACTAACAATACATCTAAAATTAAACTTTCATTAAACAAAGAAGAACAAGTTAAAGTTCTTGAAAATGTTGATATGAGTGAGATTACAAATATAATAAATGAAAATAATATTGTAGATAATTTATTTGAAAATAATAAAAGAATGTCAAGAAATATATCTAGAGAGGATATTAATGAGTCATTAATGAAAAATATTAAAGATGTTAAGGATGGAAAAATTCTTATTGCAGACATTGAAAAAGAAGCTATTAATAATATAAAATATAAGGATGAATATAAAGAAACATATGAATCATTAAAAGAGAATCTTGATGAACTTTACTTAGATAATGATCAACTTGAAATAAATATAACTGATGAAAATAATTTAATTAATCCTATTTTTAAAAGCACATCTAATAGTAGATCGATTACAACTATTTCGGGAAAAGAATTACTTTCACTAGAAGAATTTATAAAATCAAAGGAAAACCTATATAATTATAAAAATGTTAATATTGCAGTTGCATCAATAACTGGTATTGTAGCCTTAATTGCTGCAGGAGTGGCTTTAAGTCATTTATCATATTGAAATTTCGTGGCAGCTGCTGGAGCAGCAGTTCAAGCTGTTGCTTTGACTGTTTCAACAGTTTTATCTGCTATAGAAGCTTATGAAGCTCAAAAGGATTATGACTATTTAGAAAAAATTCTTCCTAAAAAGGAAGAACAAAAAATTAAAAATGAAATATCAGATTTACTTAAAAAATATACTCGACAAGAGTTGATAGGCAAGAAATTATTTTCTCATTTTACTAGTGATATTATTATACTAATATCTAATCCAATACTTAAGAAAGGTGTTATAAGTTTTGTTAATAAGACTTTATTGAGATCATCAAAAGCATTAATTACCCAAAAGGCTACTAGAAAAACAGTTTGATTAACTAAATGGGCAAGCCCAATTGGGAAAGTTGTTACATATCTAGATTATGTTTTATTATTTGTAAATAGCATTATAATATTAAACTTGTATATAAATTAAGATATAGTTATAATTTATATAGGATTTTACAAATGGTTACAACAAATGATTTTATATTAAAACACAATTCTATTTGATTTAAATTAGTAGTTGATAAAAATAAAAAAATAAGTCCTTTTCTAATAAAAAAGAATCATTTTTCTTATTGATTTAGCATATTTTATGTTTTGTGATGATTTATATTTTCATTTTCACTTAATGTTATATTAATTCCAATTCTCGCGATTATTTACAATGATATTATAATTAATTGCATTTTTTGATGTTTTAATTTCTTTCCCTGCATTAGTCTTTTTGCATGCACCAATTTGCCAATTAATAATTTTGGATATCCTGTTCATGATTTTTTTAGTTTGTTTTATGAAGAAGAATATAAATATTATTATAATGAAAAACCAATGAATGAATTTTCTAAAAATTTAAAAATTATTTATTTTAAAGAAAAGAATATTTCAGATAACGATATTATTACTATAGATAAAAACAAACCTAGCAAAGAAACTATTGAGAGAAAGATGAAAATAATTCCAGATCTTATGAACTGAATGATCTTTTCTACCTTTTTTATTAGTTTAATAACTTTATTTATTTTATTTATAACTTTTATAATATAGAATTAATAGATATTATAGGAGACATTATTATGAATGATTTGAATACTACACGTATAAATGAATGGAAACCAAAATGTTTTTATTTTTTAATTGATTGTGATGAAAAAATTAATCCTTTTCTGATTAAGAAAAATCATATAAAATATTGAACCATCTTAGTGTATTATTTATTTGGACTTTTATATTCTATGATTATTTATTTTTTAATATGATTGATTATTTGCAGATCTGAGTGATGATTTCGATCCATTATTGCTTTTCAAATGGGAGGTGCTTTTAGTCTATTTGCTCCCTTATTACATTATGTACCTAATAGAAGTTGAGCTATTAAAAAATGAAGCACATGATCTATATTTTTTCGAATGTATTATCAAAATATGTATGAATATTATTTAGATAAACCTTTTAATGAAAAATTTGAAAGCAAGAAATGAGAAAATGAATACAGAAAAATAAAGATTACTGAAAATATGATAATAAATCCTAGAGAAAATAAATGTTCAATAAAACAAATGACTAGAAAAATAGTTTATATTCCAAAATTATTAGATATTTTAAAAAAAATCTTTGTATTTAATGTTAGTTTAAGTCTCATAACATCAATATCAATCCTTATTACTTTTATTATTGATAGATTCAATGGTATTTAAAAAATCATTAATATATTGCAGGATAATAAAAAAACAAAAACAATAATCATTTCTAAATTTATTTCTTATTAGATATTTTGAACATGTTTATCGTTTTTAAAACAGTTTTTATTAATTTATATTTAATAAAAAAATTATCTTTTGAAATGATATAATACATTTATTAGCTTATTAATAATAACTATTGTAAAATTTATTTAATAAATGATACAAATTAGGGATATTTATGTTTGGATCTGGATGATGATTTAAAGTAGTTGTTGACAAAGATGACAAAGTAAATCCCTTCTTAATAAAATCAAACCACTATCGTTATTGGTTTATTTTACTATCGTCGCTTTTTATTTATCTTATTTTTATTCCCATATATTTTCTCACTCTAATACAAATATTTGCCCTTCCTGAAAGTAATAATGGGATTCTTTTAACTACTTTCATATTTACATATGGATTTAGTATATTTTATATTAAATCAACTAGTCTTTATAGTTCATTCAATAAAAAATGATACATATGATCAATTTTTTTTAGAATATATTATTATAATATGTATCAATTTTATTTTAATGATCCTTCAATTGATTGCCCAGAAAAAGAAGAATTATATAAATATATTACTCAAAAAGAAATATCAAAGAATATGATTAAAAATCCAAAGAAAAAAATATCAAAAGAGAAGTTGAGTAAGTGTTCAATTATGATACCTAATTTTATGGATCTATTAAACAAACTTATTTCTCTAAATATTTGAATAGGTCTTATATCTTATATACCAGAAATTATAAGATTGAGCAGTAAATAAATAATTATAAATACAAGATTATTCAAATAAAAAAAATAGAGAATATCTCTATTTTTTTTATTCCTTATGATATTTTTGAAGTTCTTCTAAGCCTTTGATTCAATAATCATAAATAATCTTTTTATCATCAGATTTAACAATTTTTGGAATTACCCCAAAAATTTCTTCAATTGACTGTTCATTAACAATATCATTTGTTTTACCGATGAGTTTAACTTCTCCATCTTTCATAATGACAACCTTATCTGCAAATTTTAAGCCATGGTTAATATCATGAATTACTAAAATAATGGTTTTCTTTAATTTATGATTTAATTCATGTAATAAGTGGATAATTTGTAATTGAGCTTTTATATCCAAATGATTAGTTGGTTCATCTAGAACTATTACTTCAGTATCTTGAGCAAGGGCAAGTGCAATTAAAGCTCTTTGTTTTTGTCCTCCAGATAATTCTGCAACATTATGATCTTTAAATTCTAAAAGACCAACCTTTTCTAATGCATCTGTTACTTTTATTTCATCTTCTTTCTTATCTGAAAAGAAAACAGATGTATAAGGGTGTCTTCCAAATAAAACAAATTCTCAAACAGTAATATCATCTGCAAATGTAGAGATTTGTGGAACAAAAGATATCTTTTTTGCTAATTCTTTTTTACTATATTCTTTTAAATTTTTTCCATCATAAAAAACTGTTCCTTGATTTAATTTAACCATGGAAAAAATACTAAATAATAAAGTTGATTTTCCAGATCCATTTGGCCCAATGATTGAAACAAACTCACCAGCTTCAATTGTTAGATTAACATTTTTAACAATATTTGTTTTATCGTTATATCCTAAAGAGACATTTTTAAATTCAATTTTTTTCATTATTTTTCCTTAAACATTAAAAAGATGAAGTAGGGAATTCCCATGATAGGAATTAAACCTGATGTGCTAACATTAGAGTTTAAAACATTCTTATTAATTAGAAATGTAAAACCCATAATGATGATCCCAATTAGACAAGCAGCTGGGAAAGTATAATTATAACTTTTTTTAAAAATTGCATATGCCATATTTCCTGCAAGAAAACCTAAGAATGAAATATTGCCAACTAAGATATATGCTAC
>JBOFHZ010000012.1:0-51150 GCA_051649885.1 Mycoplasmoidaceae bacterium
ATTTAAAATTGTATTTGAATCTTTTGAAGGTTTAGATTCAGAAATTAATGAATTATATTTAAAAGAAAATAATGAATACTTTCAAATGATAAAGATAAACAAAAAAATATTAATGGATGTATTAAAAGAAATATGAGAAAAATATCCTTAAATAATATAATATAAATTCATTAGGTATTATTATGAGTAAAAATCAAAAACAATTAAAAGATTCTATTTTAGGAAGAGCAAAAAGAAAAGAAAATTTCTTTATTAATATTGTAGGAACAAATGGAAGTGGAAAAACTGAATTTGTTAAAGAAATTAAAAGAAAGATTAATAAGGTTGATAATTTTCGAATTTTATATTTTCCTTCTGAATTATGAATTAGTGATCAAAAAGATCATCAAAGAAAAAAAACAACGACCATTGCAGATCAGTTAGTAGATATCATTAATGAAATTCATGGAAAAATTCAATATCAAACAACTGCAGTTGCTGATATTGAAGATGTCAAAAATTTAATTGATGAATGTTCAACTGTTAAAATCAAAGAAGATGAATATTTTAAAATTGATTTTAAAAATATCTTTGATATTAAAGAACAAACAATTGAAGAAAAGATTTTAGCAACAGGATCAGTTAATGATGTTAATTTTTCTTCTGGAGAAGGGTTTTACTCATTATTAAACTTAAGTATTAATATTGCAAAACATCCTAAAACTAAAAGGGATAATACAATCTTTATTTTTGATGAACCAGAAAAGTTTTTACATCCCACATTAATGAAAAAAGTTGCTCTTTTATTATTTGATCTTTATTATAAAGAAAAAGTTAATATTATCTTATCAACCCATTCTCCTTTCTTCTTAAACTTCATTATGGAAGAATCAATTAGAAATAAAGTAAATATTGAAACATATAAGTTTATGAATGATGATTCAATTCTAGAAGTTAAATTAAATAATGAATTAAACTATCGGGAAAGAAAAAATATTTATGAATCACTATTTTCTGAAAACATCTTTTTAGTTGAAGGATTAAAAGATTATGAATTTGTTTCTTTAATGCTAAAAGAAAACTTTGCAAAACAATATTATTTAATCATTGATTGTTATGGCAAATTAAATGTCAAAAAGATGCATGATTACATTAATAAGAAATTTCATATTAATGAATGCTTTTTATTTTTTGATAGGGATTATTATGAGAGAAATGATTTTCGGATTAGTGATCATGCTAGTAAAAAGAAAATTGGCTTTGAAAGAGCAAAAAAAGAAATTGAATCTAAAAGAAAGAGTAGTGCAGATAATATTAGAAAGAACTTAGCTAATTATCCCTTCTATTATGAATTTATTGATGATTTAGAAGAAGAGATTAGAGATCATAAAAGAAATAAGCATGATATGACTTATATTACAATGGATAATATTAAAAAAATGGATAATTATGAATTAATTAAAAGTAAACTAGATGCTTATTTTAAGAGGGAGAAATAAAGTATATTTCTTCCTTTTTTTTGATTTTTTCATGCGATTTTGATTTGTAAAAAAATCATATATAATGGAGGTAGAAAGCCTAGAAAGGTAAAAAATGAAAAGAATAAATACAAATAATGAATTAGATAAAAATTTGATTTCAAAGAGTAATCTAAAGGAAAAAATAATAAAAAAAATCAATAATAAAGAAAAATTCTTTATTAATATAGTTGGAACAAATGCAACAGGTAAAACAAAATTTTTAGAGAGTCTTTTTATTAGTAAAAATAATAATGATTTAAATAATATTGAAAATAACAACACTATTTTATTCTTTAAATCAGAAATTATAATAGAAGATGAAGCAGGTTCTGGGACAAAAAAAACTAAAACTATAGCAGATAAATTGGTTGAATTTGTTAATGATATTTCAGAGAAAATCACTTATTCTACAGAGGGATTGAAACAAGTAGAGGAAATAAAAAAAATAATTGATGATTGTTCAAGGGATTATAATGACAATGAAGATGATCCTTATTTTAAAGATTTAAATAAATTGTTTAAATCAGAATTGGAAAAAGAAATAGTAAAGGATATTTTTACAACAGGTTCAGTAAAAACAAATGATTTTTCTTCTGGGGAAGGCTTCTATTCATTGTTGAAACTCACAAGAAATATATTATCAAATAGTAAAATAAACAATTTAATTAATAATAACATAGTTTTTATTTTGGATGAACCAGAAAAATTTTTGCATCCAACATTAATAAAAAAAGTTTCATATTTATTATTTGATTTGTACAAGAATTTCAATATTAGTATTATTTCAGTAACTCATTCTCCATTATTTCTTAACTTTACTATGCAAGAATCAATAAGAAATAAATCTCTTGCAAGTATATATAAATTTATTAGAAATAAAGAAAAATATTGTGATGATAGTGAAAATGATTATAAGAATGTTATTGAAGTTGATATAAATAAAATAGAAGAATTAAATTATAGAGAACGAGAAAATATATGAAACTCTTTATTCTCAGAGAATATTTTTTTGGTAGAGGGTTTGAAGGATTATGAGTTTTTATCTGTTTTCCTAGAAAATATTTTTATAAATAAATATTATTTTATAATAGATTGTTCTGGTAAACAAGGAGTTTTAAAAATGTATGAATTTATAAATAATATTTTTAACATAAATAAATGTTTCTTATTATTTGATTGTGATTCTAAAGAAAATAATATCGATAAAATAGAAAAATTCACCACTGAAAATGGATTAGAAAGTGATGAAGCAAAAATTAAAATTGAAGAAAATAAATTGAAAAAATCTAATGAGTTTAAAACTAAATTATTAGATTATGAATTCTTTTACGAATTTATGGATAACTTAGAAGAAGAGATTAAAGATTATAAAAGAAATAAGCATGATATGACTTATATTACAATGGATAATATTAAAGAAATGTATAATTATGAATTAATTAAAAGTAAACTAGATGCTTATTTTAAGAGGGAAAAATAAAGAATATTTCTATTTGTATTAAATAAAATTATAGATTAATAATAAAGGTAAATTAATGAATAAGAAAAATAAGCATAAAGTATTTATAAGTTATTATCATCAAGAAGACCAATCATACAAAGATAAATTAATTCAATTAAATGAAAAATATAATTTATTTGATGATTGTTCAGTTAATCAATATGAAATTGAATATAATAATTTAGATGATGAATCAATTAGAAAAATAATTCAGAATGACTATATCAAAAAATCAGAAGTAATCATTTTACTTTGTGGGAAAAATACAAAAAAAAGAAAATTTATTGATTGAGAAATAGCAGCAGGAATGACAAATTCAATTGATAATTTACAAAAAGGATTTCTTATTATAAATTTACCAACAATAGAACAATCTGAATTATATTCTAATGACCTAAATACATTTTATTCTTTAAATAAGAATGATTCTAATAAAAAAGAAGAAAACAAAAATTTTCAATGATTGCCTGATAGACTAATGGATAATGCCTTAAATAATAATGTAAAAATTGACATAGTAAATTATCATAATTTTATTAATGATCTGGCAAAAATAGAAAAATTAATCAATACTGCATATAATAACAAACTTAAGAACAAATATAATAACAGTAGAAAGTTAATGAAAAATAATAATTAATAAATTGAATATTTTGCAAATAATAGAAATTAAAAATATATCACTTCATGATCAATAATATATATTATTTGATCTATAAATAATTCAAAATAAATCTATAAGAAAATTATATAAATCTGTAAAAATATTATTTAATTTTTATGATTTTCATTGACTACTATTATTAAAATAAAATACTTCTTTTCCATATTCCCTTATAATTAGATTGGGATATTATATTTTAAAAATAAATTTATGATGCAAGAACTCCGCTTCCTGCAAGGAAAAAGACAATTGTAGATATAAGTAATATAATATCCAAAAATATATAAAATTGGAATTTATTTTTTCGATAAAAATTAATGAATCAAGCAAATTTTGAAAAATCTTCTTGATAATAGTTATCTTTGTTATTGATGTAATGCCTAACTGTTAAAACCACAATTAGAATTAAAATTACCAGGCAAATTGCACCAGCAACAAAATAGCCCCAATGAGGATCAATTTTTTGTGTTGTAATATCTTTTAAAATTTGAATACTAGATTCAATCTGGTTTTTATAAATTAAATTCATATCTAAATTATATATATTTTTTAAAAAATTAATAAAGGAAAGAAATGGACACTAGTAATAAAATGCTTTCTCAATTGAAAACAACTTTTGGGAAATTTAAATTACAAGGCAAAAATAAAGGTGGTGCTCAAGAATTCATTGCTAAACTTTCAAAAGGTTTAATGCTTCCGATTTCAATGCTTCCAATGGCTGGGTTATTCCTAGGAATTGGTGCTGCAATTGTTACAGGAGCTGGGGGGAATGAAGGATTAGTCGTTTTCGGAAATCTTTTAAAAATCCCTGGGGATGTAATTTTTGGTGCCTTACCAGTTTTATTTGCAATTGCCATTGCAATTGCCTTTACAAAAGATGCAGGTCCTGCTGCACTATCAGCCTTGGTTGGGTTTTTAGTTTTCTCAGGAATTCAAACTGCTTTAATTCAGCCAGTTTTTGGCGAAACCGGAGCTCTTGTCGGATATGACTTGTTATATTATGTGCAAGGAGCTTTAGGAGACTTTTCTAAAGATGCAGGATTACCCACTTCCTTATTTGGAAGTGTCTTAGGTATCTTCCAATTACAATCATCAGTGTTTGGTGGTTTTATTGTTGGATTTACTGTTGCATTTTTATATAACAAATTTAAAGATATTCAATTACCTGCTGTAATTGGATTCTTCTCAGGAATAAGATTTATTCCAATCGTAACATTTATGGCTTTCTTCCCAATTACCATTGCCTTCTTAATGCTTTGACCATTAATTGGAATTCTATTCAACTTAATTGGTGGAGGATTAGGAAGCAACATGGTTGGGTTTAACTCATTTATCTTTGGATATATTGAAAGAGCATTAGTACCATTTGGTTTACACCATGCTTTTTACTCACCATTATGATATACAAGTGTTGGGGGAAGTTTAGACTTATCTGCTAATGCAGAAGTTATGATTGATGGAGTTTTAACTCAAATTACAAATATTGGTGGGACTGCAGTTCAAACTTGACAAGATGTCTTTGACCTTTTATTAGGTAAAGGAACTTATACAGGAGCAATTTCAGGAGATCAAATCTTATGAACTGCTGTTAACCAAGTTGCAGGAGCACAAGTAACTTTAGCTGGTGAAGCAAACCATGTTCTATCATTTAATGACTTTACATTTGCAAATGGATCATCAGGAATTAATGTTGGACAGTATATGCAAGGGAAATATCCATTCATGATGTTTGGATTACCAGCAGCTGCTCTAGCAATGGTGTTTGCTGCTCCAATGCAAAATCGTAAAATGGCTGGTTCAATTGTTTTATCTGCAGGATTAACATCATTCCTAACAGGAATTACTGAACCAATCGAATTTACATTCTTATTCTTAGCACCTTGATTATTCTGAGGAGTGCATGCATTCTTCTGTGCATTATCATTTGGGCTAATGAATTGAGTGGGATTAATGTTCCCAGAAACAGCACCCCATGTTGGAATGACATTCAGTGGGGGAGCAATTGACTGAATTATTTATGGAGCAATTCAAATTCCAAATGGATCTAATGCTTGATGAGCATTAATCTTAGGAGCTGCATATGCACCAATTTATTTCTTCATGTTTAGTTTCTTCATACGGAAATTTAATATCCAAACTCCAGGAAGGGGAGAGAATACCAAATTATTCACAAAAGCTGATTATAAAAATAAAGGCAAAGGTAGTGATCAATTTGATCCAACTGCATTAAGAATTATTAATGCCTATGGAGGAGTTGATAACATTAAAAATGTCGATGCTTGTATTACTAAATTAAGAATTCAAGTTGCAGATCAAGGAGACGTTGATGAAAAAACATTAACATCAAAATTAGGTGCAATGGGAATTATTAAACCTTCAAAACAATCAGTGTATGCAATCTATGGGGCAAAAGCAGATTACTACAAAAACAAAATTAATGATGTGATTGATAAAATTAAAAATGATCCATCATTAAAAGATTCATTATTTAAAAACTTAGATGATGATGCTGTTGTTGTTTCAGACACTAACTCACATGAAACATCAACAGCAGTTGTTAATGTTTATGCGCCAGTTGATTGTAAAGTGGTTAGTTTAAAAGATGTTCCAGATGTAACCTTCAAAGACAAAATTGTTGGTGATGGAGTTGCTATCATTCCTCTAAAGAATGACTTTAGCTCAATTATTGATGATGGAAAACTTGAATTAGTCTTTGATGGAGGACACGCTTATTCTTTCTTAACAGATGATGGAACACAAATTCTAATGCATATTGGAATTGATTCAATTAATCTTAAAGAGAAAGATGGAACAAAAGCAAAAACCTTTACTCCAAAAGTTAAAACAGGAGATCATGTAGATAAAACTGCATTAATCTCTGAAGTTGACATTAAAAAATTAAAATCATTAGCAAAATCAAACATTACTCCAATTGTTGTTTTAAATGAAAGTTTAAAAGGCAGAAAAGTAAAAGTTGTTGCTAAAGATAAAGAAGTGAAAAAGGGTGCAATTATCTTTAAAGTTACACCATAATTAAACTCTTTAAACAAAAAAAAATAATCTAAGTAAGCTTAGATTATTTTTTTTATAATTACTTTAATTTCTTTAATTATTAAATGCAAAATACATATTTAATCATGAGAGATGCTAAGCAAAAATATCTTTAAAAACTCAAAATCAATTTATTTGATTGATGTTATAATAATATTAATGGTAGATTGAGAAAAATAATAAAATAAATAAGGATTAAATAACAATGAATTTAGAAAAAATTTTAATTGAATTTATAACAAGCCAAGAATCTTTTAATAAAAAACAAGAAGCTTTTAATAAAAATCAGGAATCATTTAATAAGAACCAGGAAGCTTTTAATAATAATTTTATGGTTTTTATAAGAAATCAGGAAGCATTTAATAAAAATGTTAATGAAAGATTAATAAATATTGAAAGCTTTAATCAATCTTTTAATGAAAGATTACTAAATCTTGAAAATAAAAAAGTTAAAAACCTACTCAATCTAAATCAAAAACAGATTTAAAAATTGATGATGCAATTGAAAAGAATAATGAAATTATTTTTAAGAAAATTGATAATTTAGAAACTAGGGTTATAAGATTAGAAAAAATATAATTTATTATTAATTATTAATATTCACTAATTATAAATATTTGAACATAAAAAATATAAATAAAAATTTTATTATCCTAATCAAAAATCTTCAATTAATTTTCTAATACTTTCTTTAGCTTGAGAATCATTAATATGACCTCCTCGTTGACCTAAATCTTTATAGTAAACAAATAATATCTTATCCAAATATATTCAAGTATCTTGATTATTATTGGATATTTTTGTCTTAATTGCAAAATGACATTTATTGATAGGAGGTTTTTTTGTAGATAAAAATAAGCATATATTTCAACCCTTTAATTTACGTGCATTAGATCATATCATGACAGGTCTTTTTTTATTTTTATCAACATCTTTATAATAATTATATTTTTCTTCACTTATTCAAAATATCTTTCATCTCTTATTTTTAAATGGTTTTTGATTCATTATTTTCTGCTTAAAGGGGGTCGCAAGCGACCCGTATGCTCCAGCAGACACAAAAGTACCGAGGAGTATTTTTATAATAGCACTAAATTAAATATCTGTCAATTAGTATTTTTTTTCTAAAAACAGTATTTTAAAATAATTATTTAAATACTCTAATATAATATGAACTCTATTAAGATTATTTTTTCTGCTTATTTTAATGTAAATAAGATACAATTTATATTAGTTGTTTATTTTAAGGACACACCATGTATAAGAAATTAATTACTAGTGAATCTGTTGCAAAGGGACATCCTGATAAAATTTGTGATCAAATTAGTGATAAAATTCTTGATAATTGTTTAAAAGTTGATGAATTTTCAAGAGTCGCTTGTGAAGTTTTAGCTTCAAATCGTTTAATTGTTATTGGGGGAGAAATTACCACAAAGGCCTATGTTGATGTTGTAAAATGTGCTTGAGAGGTATTAAAACCATTAGGTTATACTGAAAATGACTTTACCATCATTTCTAATGTAAATTCACAATCATTAGATATTTCACAATCTGTTTCTAAAAAGAATGATCAAATTGGAGCTGGAGATCAAGGAATGGTTTATGGTTATGCATGTAATGAAACAAAAGCATTAATGCCCCTACCAATTACTTTAGCCCATGAATTATTAATGGCATTAGAAGAAACAATTAAAAAAGAAAAGATCACTTGGCTAAAACATGATGCTAAATCACAAGTTACAATTGATTATAGTGATCCTAGAAGCTTGAAAATCCATCAAATGTTAATTAGTGTTCAACATAGTGAAAAATACTCTAAAAAGGCTTTAAATCAAGTTATTTCAAAGATTATGGATGATGTTGCTAAGAAATATCATTTAAACCTTGATTTTGAAAAGATTATTAATCCCTCTGGCAAGTTTATTATTGGTGGACCAATTGGTGATACTGGTTTAACTGGAAGAAAAATCATTGTTGATACTTATGGGGGATATTCAAAACATGGTGGGGGAGCTTTTAGTGGAAAAGATGCAACCAAGGTTGATCGAAGTGGAAGTTATTATGCAAGGTATATTGCAAAGCACATTGTTGCTGCTAAATTAGCTGATCAATGTGAGATCCAAATTGCTTTTGCAATTGGTAAAGAAAAACCTGTTGCTTTTTACATTGATACTTTTAAAACAAATAAGCTTGAAGAAAAAGAGATTTTAGCAATCATTAATCAAGTTTTTGAACTTGATGTGAAATCAATGATTGATAATTTGAACTTAAGAAAACCAATCTTTTTTAAAACTGCAGTTTATGGTCATTTTGGTAGAGATGAAAAAAGTTTTAAATGAGAACAATTAGACCGAATTAATGCAATTAAGAAATTAATTAAATAATTAAAAAAGGTTTAACTTTTTTTATATTATAATTATTACTAATTAACCTTCAATAAGGAATGTTTCATTTTAATAATAAAAACATATAAAAGAATGCATAAGATTAACTTGAATGATTATCTTTTTTTTATATGTTTTTATTAAAAGTGAAAACCCATTCAATTTATTTAATGGTTAATTAAATAAGGAGAAGAAGATATGAATTATAATGTAAAAAAATTAAGTGATTTAAAATTAGAACATAAGAAGGTTTTATTAAGATTAGATTTAAATGTTCCTATTAAAGATGGGATTGTTTTAGATGATAATCGAATTAGAGCTGCTTTACCAACAATTAAATATTTATTAGCACAAAATGCAAAGATTATTATTCTTTCGCATTTAGGAAGAATTAAAAGCTTAGAAGATAAAAAAGCGATTGATAAATCATTAAAACCCATTTATGAACATTTACAAACATTTTTACCATCAACAAAAATTTCTTTTAGTAATGAGACATGTCATGATGAAATTACTAAGCAAGTAAATCAATTAGAAGATCAAGAAATTTTAGTTTTAGAAAATACACGATTTTATGATGTTGATTGTGAAGGCAATGTTGTTAAAAAAGAATCTAAAAATGATTTAGAACTTGGTAAATTCTGAGCTTCATTAGCTGATGTTTTTGTTAATGATGCTTTTGGAACAGCTCACAGAGCTCATGCATCAAATGTTGGAATTGCTAATAATATTAGTGATGCTGCAGTGGGATTATTAATTGAAAAAGAATTAACAATGTTAGCAAAAGCTTGTGATACTCCTAAAAAACCACTAGTTGCAGTTTTAGGAGGAGCTAAAATTGAAGATAAAATTAAAACAATTGAAAAGATTGCAACAATTGCAGATAAGATTTTAATTGGTGGAGGAATGGCCTTTACTTTCTTAAAAGTACAAGGACATGAAATTGGAAAATCATTATTAGATGAAAATAGTATTCCAATTGTTAAAAAATTCCTTGAAGAATTAAAAGACAAAATTGTTTTACCAGTTGACTTTGAATGTTCAAGTTCAATTGAAGGACTTGATCTTAAATATGTTGGAGAAAATGAACCAATTCCAAGTGATATGATGGGTTTAGACATTGGACCAAAATCAATTTCTTTATTTAATCAAGAATTAGCAAAAGCCCAAACAATTATTTGAAATGGGCCTTTAGGGATTTTTGAAAACCCTAAGTTTGCAAATGGGACAAAAGCAGTTTGTCAAATAATTGCTGGATTAACTAAATCAGGAACATTTACTTTAATTGGGGGAGGAGATTCTGCTGCTGCTGCAATTAAGTTTGGTTATGAAAATGACTTTAGTCATATTTCAACAGGTGGAGGAGCTTCTTTAGCTTATTTAGAAGGTAATATCCTTCCTGGAATTGCTGCTCTTAATAAAAAGTAATTAAGAAAGTCATTTCATTTAATTAATCAAATAAAATAAAACGAAAAGTTTTATTTTATTTTTTATATAATTTTAACAAGATGACTCAAAGAAGATATATTAAAAAAAGTCCCACTTATAATATTTGTTTAACTGGGATCTTAATGGGACTTGTTTTAACTAGCTATTATTTAACAAACCTTTTGCCATTAGGATTAATTGCTACTTTTGACTTGCATTTATTCTTTTTTATTTGTGGGATGATTATTATTAAAGATTGATCATTTAAATTATTCTTCTTCTTTGCAATTCCTTTTTTTTCAATCTTTAATATTAATATTTTAGCAATTAATCCATTGCAAACTTTTGTTGAGTATTTTTTAGTTTATTATTGCTTTTGTTTATTTTTATTTTTTAAAATTCCAGAAGATAAAAATCAAAGGAAATATTATTACTTATGTTTTATTATTTTAGGGTTAATTTCCTTTGGCTTAAGATTAATGTTACATACAATCTCAGGGATAATTTGATGAGGAGCACCTGATCTTTGATCTTCCTTATTAATTAATATTAGGATCTTAATCTTAGATTGAATTGTTACTATTCCTGCTTTAATTATTATCTTTCCTTTATTACCATCAATTTGAAAAGGGTATGTATAAGCAATAAAAAATATTATGAATTAGTTTCATAATATTTTTTTAATTTGTTTATATTTAGATTATGAAGGAATAAATGATTTAGCAATTATAGTTCCACCATTATCTTGAAAATAAGCTACATTTTCACTACTTACATTTTGCATGTAATAACCATTATTAAATTCATATCTAATAGTAATATAAACACTAGTATTTGATGCTGAAGGATAAGTTCCAAAGAATTTAATCGCTTTAACTGCTGTTGTTGAATCTACATGAGGATTTTCATTAAAACTATTTGCATTATAATTTTGATATCTATATAAACTAAGCACTCGATTGAAGATTACTCCATTTTCTTTAGTTAATGTCATCTCTTTTAATGTATTAAACTGTTCTAAAGTAAGTGGTTCATTATTATTTAATGCTCCTGGATTTACTAATCCAGCAATTTCTGCAGCAATAACATCTCTTTGACCAGAAACTTCTTCGTTTAGATAAGCAGATAATTGTTGATATCTAATTCCTATTTGGAAAGTTGTGGATAAAAGAGCAGAGTTTGCAAAAGCATATTCTGGTTTTGGAACGACTGTTAGAGCAAGCATAATAGGAACTGAAACTAATGTATTATCTGCTGGAGGATAAGTTCCAGAGACTGTAATTCCACTTGCTACAGTGTTAAATGATAAAGTTTGTTCTCCATCAAATGTAAAACTATATAATCGATTTAATTCATCTCAAACTTCTACATCAGTTGAACTATAAGTTCTATCTAAAAGTCCATTAAATTGACCTAAAGTCATAAATCCTGTGTTATTGAAATTAGCACTATCTGCTACTCTAGCAAAGGCTCTTCCAACTGCATCTAATCTTGTATTATCTGTTACTACTGTTAAAGTATTATCAGTTTTCCCAACTACAAATTTTGCTTGTAAAAGTGATGGAGTTAATACTCGATATTCATCTTTTGTTGTTATGACAACTCTTACTTCAAGCTCAGTGTTTGGAGTTCCTACAGGATATGTTCCTGTTACTGCAATACTTTTTACAACATTACTAAATGTAAGAGTTGTTGATCCTGCATTAAAGAGAAAGAATTCTCCAAGTGCATTTCAAACTTCATCATCTGCATTTGAATAAGGTTCATTAATAATTGCATTAAATTCAGTTTGTGTTAAATTTGACTGGTTATCTTCTAATTCAATATTTCCAATTCTTGCAAAGGCTGTTCCAACAGCTGCTAGTTTTAATGGATCTTTACTATGATCAATTGAGATCTTATTTTCAGATTGACCAATTACAAATGTTTCACTTGATGAAGAAGCACTTGCATGCATGCTATATGTTGGTTTGAAATTTAATTGGACAAATAATTCAACATCTGTTGCAGCTTGAGAATCTGGATAAGTTCCACTCACTGTAATAGTATCTACAACTTGATCAAATGTGAAATTTTGTTGACCATTAAGAATTTTTGTAATATTGAAATATTGTCCTAATGCACTTCATACTCCAGGAGTTGCTACTTGAGAATATGTTTGACCTAAAACAGTATTAAATTCATCATGATCAATTGTAGAAGCGCTTGTGAATGATGCGTTTGCAATTTTTGCAAATTCATTAGCAACTCGTGTTTTATCAATTTGTTCTCCTTTAAAGATTGTAAAAATATTTAAAGCTTTTCCTAAAACAAATGTCATTGATAATTTACTAACATCATTTGGATCAATTCAAACATAATCATAAACATTTACTCTTAAAGTAATTCTTACATTATCATTGTAAGTTACAGGATAATCATTGATTATTGAAATGCTTTCTACAATTTGATCATAATCAATTGGTGTTCCATGAATTGGATTATCAATTGCATCGATATATGTGAATTTTAAATAATCCATTAATGCAGTTTTAACTGCAGGATCTTTTGGAGCATCATTTTTAATTTTTAAAAAGTCAGCATATAAAAGTGGAGTATTAGCATTTGGAATGTTAGTGATTGCATAAAGTGCATCTTGAATTTTTCCATAAAGAGTATTATCACCAACTGTAGCATTTGCTAATGTTTGTTGTCTTCCTAATTTAAATGTAATTTCAGGAGTTGGTTCTCCAGCTTCTAAAACGTAATTAGGATTTAAATTTAATTTAATACTTAGCATGATATCTGCATTAATTTCAATTGGATAAGTTGGTGTTGTTAAAGTTAAACTTTGAACAGGACCTCCAACAACTCTTAAATCCCTAGTTGGTAAGCCTCCACCACTAAAAAGAAAGATTTGGTTTAAAACTGTTCAAACCTCAGGGTTTGCTTCAAATGTGAAGTTATGAGTTTTTAATTCTAATAATTCTCTTCTTGTAATTATTCCATTATTTGATGTTGCACTTGGATTAGCAACTTTAGCAATTTCATGACCTAATTGATTTAATAAAGTAGTTGTATTATTAATTGTTAATGTTAAAACTCCTTGAGCAGTTCCTACTTGAACAGCATCAATTTCTAACATTGCAGGATTACCAGCTAAGTAATCAACTTTTAATTTAAATGTTAATTTAACATTAATTGGATCATCAGCTTTTGTTGGATATGCTATTGAAGTTAAAGTAATTGTTTCAACTGCATCACTGAAATTAACTGTTCCTGTTGTTCCAACTTTAGTAAATGTATAATAACCATTTAAAGCATTTCAAACTCCTGAAACAGCAGCATTTGATTTAGCATATGATGTTTCAATAATTGTTGTATATTGGTCTTTAGTAATAATTCCAGCATTATTAGCTGCATCATCTTTCCCAACTTTAGCAATTGCTGCTCCAACAACTGCTAAAGCATTTGCATCACCCTTAGTGATTGTTAAAGTTTGTTGACTAACACCAATTTTAATCCCAAAGATTAAAATCCCTTGATCTGAAACTGCAAAACCATCTCTTAATGTTAAATTGAAATTAACCATTACATTTGTTGATGCACCAGCTGGAGGATAAGTTGCAGTTAATCGATAACTTGTAACAGCTTGTGTTAAAGTAACATTTCCACCAGATGAGTTTTTAATTGTTAAATATTTTCCTAATGCATCAAAAACACCAGTATATTGTGCAACAGGATATGTTTTATTTATAATTGGATCAACTTGATCTTTTAAAATCACTCCATTATTATTAGTTGATCCTGGTTTAGCAATTTTTGCTAATTCCATTCCAACTTCATTTGCATAAGCATCATTTTTAACAATGTTTAAATCAACAATTGCAGAAATTCCAACTTGAACTTCATGAGCTAATAATGATCCTGATGCAGAGTAACCGCTCTTTGGATTTAATTTAATTGTGACATTTAATTGAGTTGTCCCAACTGCTCCTGCATAAGTTCCAGATACAGTTAATGAACCAATGGCTTCATTAAAGATATCTCTACCACCTTCATCAGTAACTTGGAAAAATGCTTTTGTAGCATTTCAAACTTCAGTATCTTTACTTGTATAGTCTTTTGTAATATTTGCAAATTCAGCTTCAGTTAAAACAGATCTATTGTTTGTAATAGATGCTTTTCCTTGTTTTGCTAAAGCAGTTCCTAAGTTGTTAGTGATTTGAAGATTATCAACTTGTTTATTAATTGTTAATTTTGTTTCAGCTGTTGATGAACAACTAACAATTGGTAAAACGACTGATAATGACATTCCAATCAATAATGAGGATATTAAACTTAATTTTATCTTTCTATTCATTTCTTTTCTCCTACCAAATAATTATAAATGTTTTTATAAAATTTAAAAAAAATATTAACTTTTCTTCCTTTGATACTTGTATATATAACCATAATAGAAATTGCATTGGTTTTCGATATAAAATTAATTAATTGTAAATAAAAAACCTTCAATAAAGTTTTTGAAGGTTTTTTGAATATCAATTTAAGGAGGTTTAAACTCCAATAGCTCTTCCGACAACAATATCTGTAAAAATACAATCAGCATCAGCTGAACTAGCATCTCTAACAAAATATCCTTTTTTAAATTGGAATTTTGATCGCAGTTTCACATCATGTCCATTTGATGTTGGATAAGTTGATGTTTCAAAAGTTATTTCTAAAACAATATCTTCAAAGGGAATGATTGGATTTGGATTAATTTCACTTCCACCTGAGCTTTCAAAATAATTATGAAATTCATATAAAGGTTTAAAAAGTTGATAAATTGATGATAAACTAGTTAAAGAAACTTTAGCGGCTTTCATTTCATTAAATGCAACTATATCAAATGAATCAATCACTGAAGTTGCTGTTGGATTAAATAACCGATTAATAGCAACTCCAAGATCTCTTCTTGTAATGATATCTTGTTGACCTAAATAATATGATAAAGCTTGATATGTTCTTCCTAGGATAAATTCTTCATTAAAGATTGCAGGATCATTATTAATAAACCTTTCTGTTGGAACGAGTTTTAAATTAACTGGGATTGGATCTGAATGAATTCCTGCAGGATAAGTTGCTTCAAACCTAACACTTTGAACAACTTCATTAAAGCTTCATACTTTGTTATCTTGATGGAATTGGTAATATTGTCCTAATAATTCTCATAATTCAACATAAGGTGCTGCATTAGTAATTGTTTTACTTGTTAGATTTTCTAAATCAGTATTTGATCATCTTTGGTTAAGATCATTAAACTCAGGGTTAGCAATTTTTGCAAGTGCTAAAGCAACTTGGTTTTTTAGAGCATCATTTCTTATAATTGTCAATCTTGTTGTTGTTTTTCCAACAATAAATGATGTACTTAAAACTTCTGGATTAGTTTGTGCATTTTTTATAATGTATTGGGAATTAGGTGTTAAAGTAACTGTGATCATTAAATTTGATCCAGGATCATCTAATTGGTAATTACCAGTAATCGCAATTGATGTAATAACATTAGTAAAAGCAACATTACTATTATTTAATTTAAAAGTAAAATAATCTGATAGAGCAAGTCAAACACGCGAATTTTTATTAGCATTATAATCATGATTAAGAATGTTATTAAATTCTGCTAATGTCATATGTTGTAAATTATCATCAAATGTATCATTTGCAATTTTAGCAAATGCTCTTCCAACATTATTAGCTTGGATTGCATTAACTGAACCAACAACTCTATTAAAAGTTTTTCCTACAATTAAAGTTTCATTAACTGTTGAAGTATTATTTACTAAAGCTGTATCAATTAATGTTAATGTTAAAGTAACTTCAATATTAGTTGATTGATCAGTTGGTGGATAAGTTCCTTCAACTTTAACATTTCTTACAACATCATCAAAATTAATTCCTGTTCCTGAAAGATTTCTAAAAACAAAATAATCTTTAAAAGCAAGTCAGATCGGTGCAGTTTTATTAGCATTATAATCATGAGTGATAATATTATTAAATTCATTTTGACTCATTGTTTGTTCAGTATCATTAAAAGCTGGATTTGCAATTTTTGCTAAGTGATTAGCAATAATAGTTTTTTGAGCAGTGCTTCCTATTGTAATCGATAAAATTTGGTAAGATGAACCTAATTTAAATGATGCACTTAAACTATCTGGATTAAAGGGAAGAGCATGATCATATAAATGTAATTGGACTGTTAAATTTACATCCTGATGAGCTGCATTAGGATAATTTTGTGAAACTGTGATTGCTCTTACAGCATCATCAAAAGCGATTGCTTGACCAAAATTATCTTCGTCTTCTGAACGATAAGTAAAAGTAAAGTAAGAACTTAAAGCGATTCAAACATCAGGATTTGAAGTTTTCGAATAAGAAGCATTTCTAATTGTATCAAAATCAACTTTTGTAATAAAAGGATTATTAGGACTTAAACCTGCAACAGCTAGAAATTTATTAATTACATTATTTCTTGGACCAGATAAAGGGCTTTGAGTAACTAATGCAAGAACTTGGTTTTTTCCAACCTGAATAGTAATTGCAGGTTTTGCTAGTCCAGGGTTTAAAACGTATTGATCATTTAATTCCATTTCAACTGTGATTGACAATGTTTGATTAACTGTTGAAGGATAAATCATTGGAACAATTTTTAAGCTTTTAACAACATCATTAAAACTTAATTTAAGTTGGTTATTAGCTGCATTAGTAAATTCAACAATTTGGCTTAAATCAGTTCAAATTTCTGGGTGTGTTGTATTAGTATACTGTGATGAAGTTAAAGTTTGATATTGCACTTTTGTGATAACTTCATTATTAGTAATTACAGATGGTAAAATCGTTTGAGCAAATTTAATTCCTAAATTATTATATAAAAGTTCACTTTCATTAATTGAATAAACAATTGTTTCTTGAGCAATCCCAATTTGGATTTCAGCAATTGTTAATAAAGTATTATCATTAGCAAGAAATTCATCCTTTAAAGTTATTTCAGCTTTAACCTTCACAGGTTGATTAGCTCTTGTTGGATAAGCAATTTCTAAAATATTAATTCCTACAGCAACTTGTGAAAATGTTACGACTTGATTATTACCAACTTTAGTAAAATGATAATATTGATCAAAAGCTTGATAAACTGCTTGATGAGTATCACTAAGATAAGTTGTGTTTAAAACAGCTTGAAATTGACTTCTTGAAACAATTGAATCATTATTAACACCAGGTTTAACAACATTAATTAAGGCTTTTCCAATAGCATTTAATTGTGAAACTTCTCCTTGAGTAATCACTAAAGTTTGTTGTGATAAACCAATTCGAAAAGCAAAACTAATCATGCTTTGATCACTTACAACATATCCTGCTTTTAAATCTAAAACAATAATTAAATTAACATTACTTGCAGCACCAGCTGGAGGATATGTTCCTGTGATTGTATAAGATGAAGCAATATCTAATAAAGTTAATCGGTTATTATTTTCATCCCGAGTAATGATCAAATGATCATTTAAAGCTTTATAAAGATTTTGGTTTGATGAAATTGCATGGTTTTTATCAATCACAGCTTCAAATTGATCTTTTCTAATAATACCTGTGTTAGTTGTAATTGATGGATCAATTAATTTTAATAATTCTTTTGTAACAGCATTGACATTGTTATTATCTCTTGCGATGTTTAAATTAATGATTGAAGTTACTCCAACTTGAATTGGAGAATAAGATAAATCTTGGCTATTTGCTTTATAACCATTTTTTGTTTCTAATTTAATTGTGACATTTAAAGGGGTTGAAGGATTATTATCATTAAAACCTCCTGAGGCACTAATTGATTTAATTGCATCATCAAAAATATCTTTTCCACTATTATCTGTGATTTTGAAAAAGGCTTTGGTTTTAGTTCAAACATCCTGATCAGTATTTGTATAAGTTCGAAGGATTTTTTTAAATTCAACTTCACTTAAAGTTGATTGATTATTTGTAGCACTGGGTTTGCCAACTTTTGCTAAAGTTGTTCCAAGTTCATTAATAATTGTTGGGTTTTGATCTTGTTTATTAATATTGATTGTATTTTCATTAGATGAAGCACAACTAACAACTGGTAAAATAACTGCTAAAGAGGTTCCAATTAATAAAGTTGTAATCAAACTAGTTTTTAATTTTCTATTCATACTCTTCTCCAATATATAATTATAATAGGTTTTGAATAAATCGAAGAAAATTTATCTTCTAAAATCCTTTATTACTTCTTATTATTTTTAATAAAATCATAAAAAAAATATCTCCTAAAAGATATTTTTTTTGTTTTTGGGATCTTTATTAACTTTGACCTAATTCAATGATTTGCATTAAAGAAATAGGATGATCTGGAACAATGTAAGAAAATAAATTTAAATTGACAATGATTGTTGCTTTAATTCCAGGAATTGCTGGATAAGTTCCTGTAATTGTTACACTTTCAACTGCATATCCAAATAAAATTGGTTGTCCAAAATTGCTTTCTCCATTTGCATTAAATTTAAAAGTAAAATATTCTGCCATTGCATTTCAAACATCAGCATTTTCTGTTGCTGAATAAGTTGCATTTTTAATTAAATTATAATTTTCTTCAATGATAATGTCAGTGTTATTACTTAAACCTGCAACTGCTAAAAAACTTTGTGTTAAAGCTGGTAGTTGTTCAGAAACTTGTTCAACTTTTGCTAAAGTTTGTGATCTTCCTATGATCACTGGAAATGGTGTTGTCTCAAGTGATCCTCCAGGAAGGAAATATTCTTCTTTTAAAACTGCTTTAACTTGAAGATGAATTTGTGCATTAATTGCAGTTGGATAAGCTTCTTTGATTACAACAACCCGATCAATTACATCATTAAAATTTAAAGCTGTTGAATTAGATATACTAGTAACTCTAATCATTCTGCTTAAATCTTGTCAAATTCCTGGATGAGCAGCTAAACTATAATTTTCTGCAGCAATTAAGTCATATTGCTCTCTTGAAAGAGTTTGTTCAGTATCTGTAATTGCTGGCACAGCCACTTGAGCAAATTTTACTCCTAATGAGTTAAATAATTCTGAAGTTGGAGAATAAGTATAACTCACTGGTTCATAAGCAATTCCGATTTGAATTTCAGGAATTTGTAATAATGATGGATCATCAATTGTATATTCAGGTTTTAAAGTTACATTAACTTTAACCTTAATTGCATCACGAGCAGTTAAAGGATAACCAATTTCTGTAACAGTTACAGTTTGAACAACATGAGTAAAACTAACAATTTGATTATTACTTGTTTTTGTAAAAGTATAATATTCATTTAAAGCAGTTCAAACTTCAGGAGTTCTTGTTTGGGAATAAGTTTCATTTGTAATGAAACTTCATTGTGAATTTGTTAAAAACTCAGTGTTTGAAGTCGCAGTCTTTTTACCAACTTTTGCAATTTCAGTTGCTAATTTATTTAAAGCAGCTTCATCTCCCTTTTGGATTACTAATGTTTGTTTTGATTCACCAATCTTAAATGAGAAAACTAAAAAGTTTTCATCAGAAACAACAAACCCATCTTTTAAATTAAATGTTAAAGTAACTAAAATATCTTGTGGTTCATCAACAACAGGATAAGAACCTTCAATTTTATATGAGTTTGCAACAGTTGCTAATGTAGCAGCTGTTCCAGATGCTCTTTTAATTACTAAATATTTGTTTAAAGCATTATATAAAGCAACATTATCAGAAACTCCATAAGTCTTATTAACAATCGGATCAAATTGAGCTTTTGTAATAACACTTTCATTTCCAGTTACATCAGGATTTGCTAATTTTGCAATTTCAAATCCAACTGAACTTTCTAAATTACTGTTTTTACCAAAACTTAAATTAACAGCTGCTGAAATTCCAACTTGAATTGGCGAATGTGATGCATTACTACTTGGTGCACTATATCCACTTTTAGTTTCAAGTTTAATTGAAACATTTAAAGTTTGAGAAGCAGATTCTCCATCATAAGTTCCTGAAACTCGAACTGAATTAATTGTTTGGTCAAAAATGTCATTATTATTGTCATCTTTAATGACAAAAAAAGCCTTTGCTTTATTTCATACTTCTGTGTCTTGATTGGAATAGTTCCTAACAACATTTTTGAATTCGGCTTCTGTTAAAACAGAAAGGTTATTAGTTAGTGAGGAATTACCAGCTTTTGCTAAAGCTGTTCCGAATTCTCGAATGAGTTGGGGGTTATCGACTTGTTTGTCGATTTTTAATTTAATTGAATTATCAGAACAACTTACAATTGGATAAATCATAGAGAGTGAAATTCCAAATAGTAGAGTTGATAAGATACTTATTTTTAATCTCTTATTCATTTATTCTCCTATCATAAAAATAATATCACAAAGCCAAAAAAATTAAGTATAAAATGGCTAAATAATAAAAATAATTTACAGATAATATAAAAAAATACCTTTTAAATAAAAAGGTATTTTTAAAATTAATTAATGTTAGTAATAATCTTAAACTGGATTAATAGTTTTTCCAACAATAAAATTAATTGTCATTGTTTTTGCATTTTCATATTGATATGGATAACTAAAATTAACTGTTAAAGCGATTTCAAGATCAGTATCTGGAGTTGTTGGATAAGTAATAGTTGCAAAGGTAATTCCACTTACTACAGCTTCAAATTCAAATCCATTAAATGATAAATAAGTTTTTAAACTTTCTTTAAATAAGTTTTTATTAGCTTCAGGAGCTGCATTATAATTTGTTACAATTGCTTGATATTCAGCTTCAGTCATTGGTTGATCATTTGTTGTAAATTTAGTTTGATCAGCATATTGAGCAATTTTAGTTGCTACAGTAACTTTATTAGTTTCATTATAAGCTGGAACTAAATTCGTTATTTGTAGAGATTTTCCTACAATAATTGTATCTTCTAAAACGCTTGTTGATCCTGATACATATTTAGATTCATCAACTACTAATCGTAAAGTAATTGATAATGGGCTATCATAATTATCAAAATCATAATTAGCTGTAATAACATCTGCTTTTAAAATAACATCATCAAAATCAGTGAAAGTAGCTGTTGGGGTAATTGTGAAGTTAGCTTTTAAAGCTGCTCAGATTTCAGAATTATTTTTTGTATAAGATTGATCTTTAAAGATTGAAAATTGTTCGCTTGAAAGATTAGCTTGATTATTTGTAAATTCAGGATTAATTGTTTGCGCTAATTTTCATCCTAAATTTGTTTTAATAGCTTCATCTGAATTAACAGAAATAACAACATCTTGTTTTGGAGAAGTTCCTAATTTAATTGTTTGTGTTAATAAAGTAGGATCATTAATCTCAATGTTATTAAAAGTATTTAAAGTAAATGTAATTGTTGCATCTACTTTTGGAGCTTCTGGATATGTTCCAGTAACTGCAATGCTTTCAACAACTTTATTAAATGTTACTGGTTGATTTAAATTAGATTCTCCATGAACATTATAAGTAAAAGCATAATAAGCTACAATGGCACTTCAAACAAGAGGATTTGTAGTTTCTGAATAAGTAGCATTTTTAATTGTGTCAAAGTTTTCGATAGTAATATCATCGCTATTATTTGTTAGTCCTGCAACTGCTAAAAATCGAGTAATAACGTTATTTAAGTTATTTTCAATTTTTTCAACTTTAGCGATTGTTTGTGATTTTCCAATTTTTAAATTAAATGTTGGTAATGCACTTCCCCCTTGAAGAGTGTAGTTTTCTTTTAGAACAGGTTTAACTGTTATTTCAACATTAGAATCAACATTAATTGGATAAGATCCTCCCCGAACTTCTAAATGACTCACAACTGTATTAAAACCAATGTTTCCTGAGACAGGGTTTGAAAAAGTTATAAGTTGACCTAGATCACTTCAAATTTCTGGAGATGCTGCAAATGAATAATCATTTGTTCTAATTGCAGCATGTTGATCTCTATTAATGATGCCATTTAAATCAGTCACACTTGAATTTAATGATTGAGCAAATTTTAATGCTAAATTATTTTCAATAGTGGAATTATTAATTCTTTGGAATACTAAAGTTTCTTGAGCTAGTCCAACTTGGACTTCTGCAATTTCTAACTTATCTGTGTCATTTGTTAAATATTCATCTTTTAAAGTAACATTAATTTTTACTTTAACAGGATCATCTGCTTTAGTTGGATAACCAACTCCTGAAACAATGATTGATTTAGTTGCAGTTGTAAAACTAACAGTTTGACCACTACCAATTTTTGTAAAAGTAAAATAACCATTTAATGCATTTCATAAATCACCATGAGTACTTTGTGAATATGATGTTGACCTAATTGTGTCATATTGTGCACTGCTAATGATTGATGTATTTGAAGTAAGTGCTTGATTAGCAATCTTTGCTAATTGAACTCCAACTGCAGTTAAATTAGTAGCACTTCCTTGAGCAACTCTTAAAGTTTGTCTTGATGTTCCAATTTTAAATGTATGGATTAAAAGGTTTGCATTTGTTACTTCATATCCAGATTTTAACTTAATTGTTAAAGTTACATTCACATCTGAAGCATCACCAGCAACTGGATATGTTCCAGTAATTCTAAATGATTCAGCAACTGCTACAAGTGCAATTGAAGAATTATTTGGTCTAGTAATGATTAAATATCCATTAAGAGCATTATATAAATTCACTTGTGCTGAAATATCATAATTTTTATTGATGATTGTATTAAACTGGGCTTCAGTAATAATTCCTGTATTATTAGTTGCACTTGTATTTGCTAACTTAGCTAGTTCAGAACCAACTTTATTAATTTCACTTGCTTTTGTTCCAATGTTTAAACTAACACTTGGTGAAATTCCAATTTGAACTGGAGTATATGATAAATCTTGTTGAGATGCACTATATCCATTTTTAGTTTCTAATTTAATTTGAACATTAATCCTTGAGTTAGCAACCGCTCCAGGATAAGTTCCTATAACTTTAATTACACTAATTGCATCATCAAAAACATCTTTTCCAGCATCATCTGTTGCCTTGAAAAAAGCCTTTGCTTTTGCTCAAACATCTGTATCACTACTTGTATAGTCTTTTGTAATATTATTAAATTCAGCTTCACTTAAAGTTGAACTATTATTTGTTACACTTGGTTTACCAACTTTAGCTAATGCTGTTCCAAATTCATTGATTAATGTTTGGTTATTAACTTGTTTATCAATGTTTAAACCAGTCGAGCTTGAAGAACAACTTACAATTGGTAAAACGACTGCAACAGACATTCCAATAAATAATGTTGATAACAAACTCATTTTTATTTTTCTATTCATTTTTTTTCCTCTAAATACCTTCTTTAATTATATTACAATCAGATATATTAAGATTAAATATTTCACTAATTTTCCTAAATTTTTTACTAAATATTTACTTTAACTTAATCGACCAGCTTTAAACATCTCAGAAGCATTAATATAACCTTCATTTGTTATGTATTTACTATAAAAGTTAACAGTTAATGGCACATCTGCAATGTTTCGCATTGGAGAAGCAGATGCTGTAATGTCTTTTACAACATCTTTGAAATTAAGTTTAATATTACTTTGATAAAATTCAAAATATAAAGCTAATTGATTTCAAAGGTTATGATCTTTTGGTAATTTTGGAATTTCTGAAATAATACGATTATACTCAACCATTGTAATAATTTGATTATTGTCAGGTTTATCAATAATTTGAGCTAAGACGATTCCCACACTATTTCGATATTCAGGTCTTCTTACAAGAGTAATTGCTTCTTGGAACCTTTTTCCAATTATGAAACTATCAGCAACCACTTTTTGACCATTAGTAGTGTATTGATCTTTTAGAGTAAGCTCAACATTGATGATGATATCATTTGCTGTGATATTATTTTGGAAATTACCTGTAATTTTAATTGTTTTTATTACATTTTGAAATTCTAATGGAATCCCAGTGAATGTGAATTTAAAATAATTTTTAATCCCATTATAAATTTTTTGATGACTAGCATTTGTATAATCAATTATTAGATTATTAATTCGATTAAATTGATTTTCAGAAATAATTGCATAATTACCATTATTACCTGCAAGGATTGCTAATTCATTTCCAATTAGTTGTTTTTGTTGAACTGTCCCTTTTTGAAATTCAATTGCTGTTTCTGTGATTCCAATTTTAAAACTTTGAGTTAATTTTGAAAGATCACTAACAAGATAACCATTTTGTAAATTAATTTTTAAACTAAAAATGATTTCAACTCCATTACCAGGAGGATAATATTTTGTGATTACCTCAATGTTTTTAACGACTGTATGAAATGGTTGATTAATACCATCTAATTGAAAACTTATAAAATTATTAAAAGCATTTATAACATTATTATTTGTTGGACAATTACTAATAATAGTTTGTAGTTCAGCATTAGTGATTACTTGATTATTATCTTGTTTATTAACAATTGCTGCTAATGCATTTTCAACACTAATTTTATGATCTAAATTAATCAATGGAATTAAAGTATTAAAGGTTTTACCCACTTTAAATTCCTTAATGATTTTTATGTCATTTTGATAATAAAGTCCTTCAATTAAATTCAATCTAAGAGTTACTAAAATATCTTTGTTATTTCCAGCTGGATAAATTCCACTTGCAACAATATTTTTAATAGCATTATTAAATGGAATAATTTTTGCTCCAACTTTAAAAGAATAATATTTAGCAAGTTCAGTTCAAATGTAATCTGGTCTTGATGATTTATAAGTTTTAACACGATCAAATTCAGCACTTGTCATTGTTTGATCATTAGAAGTAAATTTAGGATCTGCTAATTTTGCAATTGCTGTTCCAACTATATTTAGATTAGCTTCATTATTTTCTATAATTAAGTTTTGGTAAGTTTTTCCAACAAGAAATTGTTTTGAAATTGTAGTTTCACCATTATAAAAATAACCATCATGAAAACTTAATTTTAAAGTAATTATTAAATCAAGTTGATCACCAATTGGATAGGTTCCACTAGCTGTAATGTTTTTAATTACATGATTGAAATTTAAAACATTCTCTTCAGCTTTAAATGTTAAATATTTATTTAATTCATTTCAAATTGAATCACTTGTTGACGATTGATAAATTCTGATTTTATCAAATTCACTTACTGTCATTGGTTGTTCAGTTGTAATATATTTATCATCTGCTAATTTAGCAAGAGCAATTCCTACCAAGTTCACATTTGCTTCATTACTTTCAACAATTAAATTTTGATAAGTTTTTCCCACTTTAAATGAACTTGAAATTTCTGATGATCCATTATGAAGATAACCATTTACAAAAGTTAATTTTAATAAAATGATAATATCAGCTTGTGCTTCATCTGGATAAGTTCCAGATATTAAAATACTCTTAATAACATCATTAAATAAAATTATTTCAGATCCCATTTGAAATGTGAAATATTGATTTAGTTCATTTCAAATTTCATCATCAACAACTGGTTGATAATTTTTAATTTGATCAAATTCTAAACTTGTCATTGGTTGTTGATTATCAATGAATTTATCACCTGCTAATTTTGCTAATGAATTTCCAACTAAATTATTATTCGCTTCATTAATTACAATATCTAAATTTTTAATTGCAACTCCAACTTGAAAATCTTTAACAATTGTTGATTGATCTTCATATAAGTATCCATCGTTTAAAGTAATTGTTAATCTTAGATAAACAATTTCTCCATCAGTTGTTGGATAAGTTCCACTAGCTTGAATACTTTTAAAAATTTGATTAGCAATTCTTTGTTGATCAATAATTGCAAAGTTATAATATTGATTTACACTATCTCAAATAGCATCATAACTCTCTGAATAATAATTGTTGATTTGTAAAAATTCAGCATTTGTCATTGGTAAATTATTTGCATTAAATTTTGGATCAATCATTGTAGCTAATGCTGTTCCAACTAAATGTTGATTAGCTTCATTAATATTCGAAGTTAAAATTTTTGAAGCATTTCCAATAAGAAATTCTTTTGTAATAAAATTATTGTCTGCAATTGTAAATCCTTTATTAAAGATTAAAGCAACAGTTAAATAAACATTTGCTCCTTGAATTACTGGATAAGTTCCAAATGTTCATATCTCTTTAACAATTAAATTTAGAGGTTGTGAACTATTTTCAATATCTAATAAACTGAAATTAAAATAATTATTAAAAAATTGTCAAATTGGTTGTTCTTTGGAAATTGCTTGATTATTAATTTTTGCATATTGTGTTTCACTAATTGGTTTTGAATTATCTGCAATCCCAGTTGCTAGTAGTGCTAGTTGATTAGCAACATCATTTTCACTTGCATCATCAAGCATTAATGACAATTTGTTGAAAGTTTTTCCCACAACAAATTCTTCTATAAGCTCTTGTTGATGATTAATTAAATAACCTTTATTTAAATTTAATTTTATTTGTACTTTAATGATTGAAGCATTCCCATCAGGATAAGGAGTTTCATTAACAACAAAGTTTGCAATAATTTGATCAAAGGGTTTGATCGATTCATTAATTTTAAATTTTATAAAATGATCAAGAGCACTTTTTACTTTTTCATTAGCACTAGCAAAATCGATAATGTTTCTTAAATCTTCTTCATTAAGATATTGATCTTGATGATCATTATTTGCAACTTGTGCTAGTGCATCACCAACAGAAATTCTTTCATCATGATCTCCAAGTTCAAATGAAACATTATTATAAGATTTTCCAATAATAAATTTTTCTTCTAATAATGATGGATCTCAAATTTCATATCCTTCTTCAAGATTAATTCTAATCATGATCAATAGATTAGATGACATTTCGTTGTGAGGATAAGATCCTTGGATTTCAAAATTTTTCACAATTGCATGGAAATTTAAAAGTGATAAATTATGACTGAAAATGAAATAATTACTTAAAAGGTTTTTGATAGTAGCATTTTCATCTTGATAATTAAGAATTTGATTAAATTCTTCTTCGCTTAAATATTGTTCGTTATTAGTTAATGCTGGATTTGCAATTTTTGCTAATGCTATTGCAATTGGTTGCTTATTTTCATTAACTTTTTCAACACTTAAGAAAATTTTTTCACTAGCTTTTCCGATCACAAGATCTGGAATTGTTAATCAATGACTATTAATAACGCTATATCCAAATTTTAATTTTAAACTTAAAGATACTTTCACATCATCATTAAAATTTGCAGGATAATGTGAATCTTGAATAACATCAAGTTCAAGAGCAATCATATTAAAGTTTAAATCAATGTTTGTTTCATATAATTTAAATTCAAAACCACTTGCTAGAGCATTTCAAACATCACGGTGTTTTGAAATGTTAAGAAAAGTTGTAGCTTTTATTAAATCAAATTGTGATCTTGAGATATATGGTTTACTTGTTGAATGGTCATTTTCATAAGCAAAACTAACCAGTGCTTGACTTAATAAATCCCTTGCATTTGTTTGGGGATAAACTTGAACTAATGAAGTTGGAGAAACTCCAACTTTAACAGTTTCTTCTAAGTATTCTGGATTTAAAACTTCATAATGGTCATGATAATTTAATTTAATTTTCACAACCAAATCAGTCCCACCAACTGTTCCAGGTTTTGGATATACTCCAGTAACATTAATAGAATGAATAATATTTTCAAATCCAACTAGATAAATTGATTGATCATAAAACTCGAAATAAGCACTTGCGGCTTTTCAAAGTTCATCGTTATGATTTGAATAAACATTAATTATTTTATTAAATTGATATTTATTTAATGTGGGTAATGATAAATTTCTATTTGATAAAGAGAACCAATTTGGATCTGCTTTTTTAATTAAGGCAGCACTAATCGCATCAAGCTTTGCAGCACTTCCTTTATTAACAGAAATTCTATTTCTTTTATTTTCAACGCTTGGAACAACTTACAATCGGTAAAACGGAGGCAACTATTATACCAATTGAAAAAGTTGATAACAAACTTATTTTTATCTTTCTATTCATATCTTTTCTCCTACCAAATATTATAATACTTTGTTTATAAAATAAAAGGTTTTGCAAGTTTTTTATTGTATATACAAATAGCATAAATTTAGAGTTATTTTTTATATATAAAAAATAAAAAAAGAACTTTTGGGTTCTTTTTTTATATTCTTTTTTATTAGATTTTATTACAATTTTTACTATTCGATTAATGGTATTAGTCTTCCTACTCTTAATGGTTTTACAGTATTAGGTAGTTCACTTTGTATATATATACCAGAATCTGGTTTAACAACAAAACGAGGTTGTAATGTCAAATACCCATCTTTATCAGTATTAATAAAGTCTCCAGCTAATGATATATATTGAAAATAATCATTTATATTACCTCCATTGATAGTAGTTCCTACAAATGTAATATATTCTAAGAAAGCTGTTTGAATTTGTGAAGATCTCATAAAATCTGTACTACCAATATTTCTGATATTCTGTCATTGTTCTTGAGTAATAACACTATTAATATCATTACCTTCATTTATTCCAGCAAGAAGATTTTCCAAAGTAGTTTTTTTATTTGTATCATCAATACTTGATATCGAAATAGTAGGATAACTTATTCCTATTTTAAAATTTTTATGAACTAATGTACTTTCATCTGATACTACAAATCCTGGATTTAATATGAAAGTCAAATTAGCCATAACATCTCCCCTATCAAGTTCAGGATAATTGATTTCAAATTTTACATCTTTAATTAGGTTTCTAGCAATTATATCGATTTTAGTTGAAACAGGAGCAATATTAAATATTATATAAGAATCTAAACGTGTTTTTAATTGGGGTTCCAAATCAGTGAAAGCTAAGGTTTTATTATGCAATCTATCAGAATTAGATTTGCTTATATAATCATCAGTAGTATTATTTGATACTCCAGCTTGTTTTCTAATTTCAATTGCAACATCTTCTTTTCCCCCTGGAACAGGGTTAGTGGTAATTTCTACTGTTGTTTCTGTAGACACACCTATTTTAAATTGATCTATGATTTCAGATTCTTCAAAAGAATAGCCTTCACTTGGATTTAATTTTACAGTAACATATAAAGGGATTGATGCTCCTATTGGATAAGCTTCAGCAGTTACAGTTATACTACCTATAGCTATATCAAAATCTAGTGGATTATTATTAAATTTAATTAAATAATATTTTGCTAATTCTGTTCATATGGCAGTATTTGCTTTAGAATAATCTGCACTTTTAATAGTAGCATATTGAACTGAAGTTAATACTCCACTATTTGTTGTTGCATCTTTATTACCAATTTGTGCAAATATTGTTCCAACTCCATTTTTAATTGATTCATCAGGACTTTTCAATACTTCTAATAAATTAGTAGAAATACCAATTTGAAGTGTTTCAGTAATAGAAGAATCAGTTGCAAAGGTATATGAAGATTTTGGAGTTAAGGTAATAGTAATATTCAATGGAGCATTAGGAGTTGCAGGAGGATAAACATTTTCACTAATAGTTATTCCTGCAATAACTTCACTAAATGATTTAGGCTCTCCATGTAAATTAAATTCAAAATAATTTCCTAGAGCAGTTCAAATTGCTGCTTGTGTTCCATTAAATGTAGTAGTTTCTAATTTATCAAAATTTACTTTTGAAATTTGACTTTCAAATGTACTAGTTGAATCTGCATTTAAAAATTGAGCGAAGGCAGTTCCAATTTCATTTTTAAGAGGTGCAAAATCTTTTTTTGTAACAGTTAAAATTGCATCTGAAATTCCAACATCAAATGATTGAGTTAATTGTTCAGTAGTAGGACCAGAATATTCTGGTACTAATCCTAAAACAACTGAAACAGTTAATTTTTCTCCAGGAGTACCAGTTGGGTAATCTGCTTTTGTAACAGCTACAGTATTTATAACATCATTAAATCCAATTGGATTTCCATTTCAAGTAAATTTAAAGACATTAGCTAATGCAGTTCAAATTTCACCTTCTAAGTCTTTATTATATGTCCCATCTAAAATATTTGCAAAATCAATTGTTGAGATTGGACTTGTTGTATTTTCTAAAGCAGTGTTTGCTTTTTTTGCAAATAATAATCCAACAGAGTCAAGTGCTGTTGTAGAAGTATCTTTTGTTAAACTTAATACTTTATCAGTTACTCCAACTTGTACATCTTTTGATAATAATGTAGGATCTGATGCAACTAATCCATCATTTAAAGTTAGAGTAATTGTTGCATTTAATATTTGATCAGCTGCTGGAGTAGTTGGATAATCTACTTTTGTAATTGCAACAGATTTTACAACATCTGATAATGATTTATCTTGTTCATGTAAAGATAAGCTAAAATAAGCTTCAATTGCTGCTCATAATCCATGTTCACTTGTAGATGTAGCAGTTTCTGGAATTCTTTCATATTCTAATTGACTTAATGGTCCTGTATTAACTTCAGCAGCTGTTTCTTTTGCATAACTAGCTAAAGCTGTTCCAATTGCATTAAGTTGTTCAGTTGTTCCTGGAGCTACAGTTACAACATTATCTGTTACCCCTACTTTAAATGTTCCAATTAATTTATTGTTATCATCTGCAGCATATTCTGTTTTTAATGTTAAAGTAACTGTAACATTTAATTCAGTTCCAGTTGTTCCAGTTGTTGGATATTCTCTTGTCACTGAAATTGATTGAACAACTTCAGCAAATGTTTTAGTTTGTCCATGTAAAGTGAATGTGAAGTAATTTCCTAATTGTTCTACAACTGGAGAATCTAAAAAGATTGTTGTTGGAATATTTTCAAATTCAGCTTTAGTTAATGCCCCAGTGTTTGTAGTTGATCCTTTTTTAGCTAAATTAGCAAAAGCAATTCCAACTGCTTCAGCATTAGTTTCTTCTTGAGTAACAGTTACAACATTATCAGTTACTCCCACTTTGAATGTTTTAATTAATTTATTACTATCATCTGAAGTATATTCAGGTTTTAATGTTAAACTAACAGAAACAGTTAAATCAGTTCCTAGTGTTCCTGTTGTTGGATATTCTTTTGTTACTGCAACTGAATCAACAACATTATTAAATGTTTTAGGTTGTCCATGTAAAGTAAATGTAAAATATTCTCCTAATGCATTTCATACAGTTTCATTTTCTAATAAAGTAACTGTTGCTGGAATTTTATCAAATTCAGTTTTACTTAAAGGTTGAGTAATATCTGTAATAGTTGTTTCTTTTGCAATTGAAGCAAAAGCAGCTCCAACTGTGATAGAAGCACTTTCATTATTAGTTACTACTAAAATTGCGTCAGTTTTTCCAACTAAGAATTTTTGAGTTAAATCTGGTTGATTTGCTGCTACTATTTTATAAGCAGAATTTGGAGTTAAACTAACTTCAATTTCTAAATTAGAACCAACTTCTCCTACTAAATAATTTCCAGTAACTGCAATTGAAGCAATTACATCGTTAAATGCACTAGTTTGAGTGCCTGTTTTAAATGTGAAGTAATTTCCTAAAGCAGTTCAAATATCTGAATGATCTGTTACATTAAATGGTGTTGATGTTAGTTTTTCAAAATCAGTTTGAGACATTGCTGCATCGTTTGTTGTTGCTCCATTTGCAAACTTAGCAAATGCAGTTCCCACAGCATTTTTATTTGTATCAACAAGCTCAACTGAAGTTGTATTAAATGTTTTTCCAACAGTGTATGTTTGAGAAATTGTAGTACTATCAGTACCTTTTTCTAAATATCCATTTTTAAATGTTGAAGTAATTGTTACATTAATATCTGTACTTGCAGCTTCAGTTGGTAGTTCTCCTGTAACAGTAAATGGTGATAAAACATCATCAAATAATAAATCAGTTTCTCCCGCTTTAAAAGTAAGATAAGAACTTAAGGCAGTTTTAACTTCTACATTAGTTGCTGCTCCAGCAATAATTTTATCAAAATCAGTTTGTTCTAAGAAAGCATCATTTGTTGTTTTATCTGCTAATTTAGCTAATGCAATTGCAACAGCATTTTTAGCTTCATCATTTCCTGGTGTTGTTGTTACCTTATTAATTGATTTTCCAACAATAAATGCTTGAGTTAAAATGCCACCGTTTGAAATTGTATAACCTTCATTTAATTCTAATACTAGTGAAACTGTAATATTTTGTGAAAGATCACTTGTTGGATAAGTAGCAGTAACAGTTGCACTTTTAGCAACTTGATTAAATGTCACTGCTTTTAAGTTTTCACTAAAATTAAAGAAAGAACCTAAAGCAGCTCAAACTGCTGTTGAAGAACTATTATAAGTTGAACTAGTAATATTATTTAATTCAGCAGAACTCATAAATTGTTGATTATCATTAAATGCATCATTTCCAATTTTAGCTAATGCTAATTCAACTGCATTTTTATTAGCTTCACTTATTGCTCCTGATAAAGCTAGTTTTTCTGAAGATTGTCCAATTACTAAATCTGTGATGATTAAAGAAACTGTGCCTGAAGAGAAAAATCCTGGTTTTAATTTCAATTGTAAACTAACTTTTACATCTTTGTTATATTCAGTTGGGTATGTTGAAGTATCTAACACAATTAATTGATCTGCAACTGATGTAAAGTTAATTTCTGTTGATGTTCCTGCAATTTTAAATGAGAAATATTTTCCTAATGCTTCTCAAAGGGCATTATCTCTTGAAGAAGATTTAAATATTGTGTCTTTAATTAAATCAAATTGACTCTTTGAAATAAATGGAGTGGTAGCACTACTATCTTCAGCATAAGCAAAATTTGCAAGAGCAGTTGCAATAGCTGCTTTATTTTCAGCTGCTACAGAGATTGCTACTTCTGTATTTGCTGAAAAACCAACAATTAAAGTTTGTTCAAGATCACTTGCAGTTTTAATTTGGTATTTTTCATCCATATTTAATTTAATTTTGACTGATAAATTAGTTCCTCCAGCAGTTCCTGGTCTGACATATTCACCAGTAACACTAAGGTCTTTGACAACATTATCAAACCCAACTTTATAAACTGAGTTATTATCAAGAAAAGAAAAATACTCTCTAGCAGCTGCTCAGACAGTTTCATCCTTTTTAGAAAAGGTTTTAGTAATTTTCTCAAATTGTACTTTAGTTAGGGTTGGTAATTTAGCATCACTTCCAGTTGAAGGGATTCATGTTGGATCTGCAATTTTTGCTAAAGCATAGCTAATTGCTTGTTTTTGGGCTTCTGTTCCTTTAGTAACAGAAAGTTCATAATTTGGATTTTCATTATTAGAACAACTCACGATTGGCAAGATAACAGATAATGAAGTCCCTAATAATAATGCCCCTAAGACACCGACTTTATTTTTTTTATTCATGGTTTAAATCCTATTTTTCTATATATTTCATATAATAAGATTATATTGTAAAAAGACCCTTTTTTATCACCAAATCCCCCCTAAGATATACAAGTTTTTTTTAAAAAGATGATCAACTCTTCTTAAAAAAAGCAAAAATGTGGTAGGAAAATAAAAAAAAATAAGTAATTACTTACTTATTTTATCAATTTTCTTAATTCTTGGTTCATATTTAGCTTCAAACTTTGCATTAATGAAGTTTTTAATAATTTTAATGTTTTCATCCAAAGAAACAAACCGACTACTTAAAGCGATTACATTTGCATCATTATGTTCTTTTGCAAGTTTTGCAAAAGCTTCAGAAGTCACATTAGCACACCGGATACCATGAACCTTATTAGCACTAATACACATTCCAATCCCTGTTCCACAAATTAAGATCCCAATGCTTTTTGGATGATCAATAACTTGATCTGCTAAAGCAATTGCATAATCGGGATAATCAACAGCATCTGTTGAATGAGTTCCTAAATCAGTAAATTCAAATTGGTGAAGTTTTCTGATGATCTTTTGTTTCATTTCATAACCAGCATGATCTGCAGCAATATATATTTTCATCATTTATCCTTTAAGCTTATTTTTAATATTAGCTTCTTCAATTTTTTTAAGAACTTTTGCTTTAGTATACGGTCTAATTACATAAATATCTAAAAGGGGAGCTAAATTAATTGCAAATGAAATCATTCCAATAAAAATTGATGGAATTAAATATCTAACATTACTTTTTGTTAGTTCAGATCTTACTAATCCCCGATCTAATGATTCAATATTAATTTGTTGTTGAATACCAAAAACAAATAAACCAACAACTGGTAAAAATCAATACCATTTCATTTTCTTTTTAAAATCATCTAGTTTTTGTAAATCTTCATGATTTACTTGAACTTTATATTCATCAAAATCAAATCCAATTGCTTTCGGATGAGCTTGAATTGTTTTTTTCAATTCTGCCACTTCCTTTTTTAATTCTGCAACTTCTTGATAAAGATCAATGTCTTTTTTTTCTGCCATTGTAAGTTCCTCTCAACAAATAATATTATACTACTTATTATTTAAGATTTTAAGAATTTCCCCTTCTGAAATTGCTCCAGTTCTTAAGATTTTTCTTTGATCTAAATCATAAATTGTACTTGGTAAAGCTTTTTTAATTTTGCTTAAAACAATAACAATTTCTTGATCGAATTCCTTATCAAAGTAATTACAATAGTCATATGAACTTGTTAATGGTTCTTGATTTTCTATATTAGCACTCGATGAATAAATTCATTTAATCTCTTTTAAGATTTTTAATAAATATAGTTCATTAGGGATGCGATAACCTACTCCATTTTCAATAATTGTTAATTTACCAGGAAAAAAAGCTTTTGCTAGTAATAAAAAATCATCACTAAAATGATAATCATCAACTGAACTAATAAATTTAATTAATGGTTTATTAAGAGCTCTTTTTTTTAAAGCATAAATCTTTTGGGGATCTTTACAAATAACTGCCATTTGGGTATCTGTTGCAATAATAATAATTTTATTAAAATTAATTGATTTGATAATTAAATGATAATCAGTAATGTTATATAAAAGCATCTTTATTTATTCCCTTCAAAGATAAAGGTTTCTTCATCTTCCAAATTGGTCTTTCACAAATTGATATTTAGTAATATTATAGTTCTTTAATATTTGAATTAAACTCTCTTTTTGGTTGCTTCCAATTTCAAAAATTAATAAACCATTAATTTTAAGGATTTGATTAATATAACTAATGATTACTTCATAAAAATATAAACCATTATGAATGGCATATAAAGCTAATGGTGGTTCATGAACCACACTTTTTGGTAATTGTTCATTAAAACTAATATATGGGGGATTGCAAATCACAAGATCATATTGTTCTTGGTTTGTTTTAATTCATTTAAAAAGGTCTTTTCTTAGAAATTGAGTTTTTAAACGATATTGCTTTTGATTTCTTTTTGAGACAAAATATGGAATCAAAGCTTTTTCAATCCCAATTACCCTTGCTTCTGGAAAATGCAATTGGATTGTATTTGCAATACATCCACTACCAGAACATAAATCCAAGATTACTTTTGAATTAAGATCTTTTTCATTTTTAATAATCTCAAGGACTAAATGCTCAGTTTCAATTCTTGGTAAAAAAGTTTTTTGACAAACATAATATTCTAAATCACAAAAAAAGACTTTTTTAATTAAGTAACCTAAAGGAATTTCTTCTTGAAGGTATTTCTTTATAATCTTTTGAAAATGTTTCATTTTAAAATCAATCGGAGTTTGCATTTTTAAATGAAGTAGTTGCTGATCTTTAACATTTTTAGAAAGGAAAAAAATAATTTGTAATAAATCAAATTTTGTTAATGATGGATAAGTTTCTAGGGTTTTCTTAATTAATTGGTGGAATGTCATTAAAGTTCCAAGTTGGCCATCTTTTCTGCTTGTTGATGAGCAATTAATGCATCAATGATTTCTTTAAAATCACCCTGCATAATTAAATCTAATTTATTTAAAGAGAGATTAATTCGATGATCTGTTACCCGATTTTGGGGATAATTATAAGTTCTAATTTTTTCAGATCTTTCACCACTTCCCACTTGACTTTTTCTTAAACCAGCCATTTCACTGTTTTGTTCTTGTAACATTTTATCATACAGCTTTGCTCTTAATAGTTTCATTGCAGTGTCCCTGTTTGAATGTTGTGATTTACCTTCTTGACATGCAACAGCAATTCCAGTTGGTAAATGGGTAATTCTTACAGCTGATTGGGTTTTATTAACATGTTGTCCCCCAGCACCAGATGCACAATATAAATCTTCTCTTAAATCACTCTTTTTAATTTCTACTTCAACTTCTTCAACTTCTGGTAAAACTGCAACAGTGATGGTTGAAGTATGCACCCTTCCCTTAGATTCAGTTGCAGGAACTCTTTGAACACGATGAACCCCTGATTCAAATTTCATCTTTGAATAAACTTCAGATCCACTCATCGAAAAAGAAATAAATGAATAGCCATGAGTATCTAAAACACTTTCAATGATTTCAATTTTTCATTTTTGACTTTGTGCATATCGCATATAGGCTTCAAATAAATCACCAACAAAAATTGAAGCTTCACTTCCACCAGCAGCTGGTCGCATTTCGAAAATTACGTTTTTATCATCATTTTGATCTTTTGGCAATAATAAAATTTGCATCACTTCTTCTAAAGTGATAATTTGCTCTTTAGCATCTTCAAAATCTAATTTAATTAATTTGATCATTTCTGGATCATTTTCATTTGATAGTAGTAAATCAACATTATTAATTGTTTCTAAATGCTTTTTGTATTCACTAAATTTTTCCATCACCTTTGTGTGGTCTTTAATTGCTTTATTAATTTCTGCAACTTTTTTAAAATCATCAAGGTTTTTTTCAAGTTCTTGATTTAAAAGTAAATATTTTGTTTCAATATTTTTTAATGCATCAAATAATTTTTTATTATAACTCATATCTTGTTCCTCTTATTTAGTTAAAAAAATGCTCAATAATTGAATATTGAGACATTGTTTTATAAGCTGTCTAAAGAATGAATAATTTTTTTCTTTGCTTTTTTAGAATCTTTTTTATCTTTATTATGATCAGTTGAGATTTGTGTTTTTCCAACTTCAAATTTCTTAGAAAGTTTTTCAGCTCTTCCCCGAACTTGTTGAGCTGATAAATTTCCAATGTAAAAAGGATGGCATTTAGCACAAACATCAATTGATGTTTTTGGATTTGAGATTGTTGATAAAAAAGCATATTCAGCATTACATGAAGTACATGAAAATTTTACTAATTGTGATTGGGGATGAATGTCTTTTTTCATAATTTTTAATTCCAAACTAAATACTTATTTTATAGTCAATATATATTATACACATTTTTATAAAAAATAAAAATATTATTTTTCTTAATTATTTATCGATGATCGTTACTAAAACTAAAGGTGTTTTTCCTAAGAATTTATCATAAAATTTAGCAGTTAATTTCTTAATTAAATTCTTCAATTCCTTTAAGTTAATGTTTCGATTGGCAAATCCATCTGCTACTAACTTCATAATATTATCATTAAGAGTTTTTCATTCAAGCTCAAAAACCTCTTTATCAACATCAATTCCATATGATTCAATTAATAAGTTTTTGGTAACAAATTTATTTGCTTCTTTTTTAAGAACAATTGAAACAAAAGCAACCCCATTTTCACTCATCAATTTTCTTTCACTTAATAATGAAGGATTAATTTCTTTAAAGTCATGAAAATTGCCCACATATTTTTCTTTAATTTCAATTCACTTAGTTTTATCTTTTAAATACCTTGCTTTATCAATGATTATTTCCTGACCATTTTCAAGAATTAAAAAGTGAATATCTTTTTGGGTTTCACTAATAATTTTTTGATAATCAATAAATTCATAATATAAACCAGAAGTTGGGATTAAATATTTTGGTTTTAAATTACTCACTAATAATTTATGATCTTCTGAAGATGCTTTCATTTCAATTAAATTTTTTGGTAATTTACTTCATGATAAATCAGCAGCTGCAATGAAATCAATGGTGTGAGCTTCTTGTGCTTCAAAGCCATTAATAGTTGTGAAAGCTAAAATGAATTTATCATTCGGTTTTATAGCAATTAATTCATCATTATTTAAACAAATGTTATTAATCATACTAAATAATTTCTTTTTATTATATGCAACAAGAATAATACATTTTTCCATTGCATTTGCTTTTGAAATTGGTTGAATAATAATATTTTTGTTTTCAAAGAGATTAAGATTAATAAATTTTGTCATTAAGTTATATAAAACAGAATTATGAATTGTTAAAGGCATTTGTAGTTGTTGGGCTAATTTAACTATTTTAATAATTGTTAATAAATCATGATCGTAGCAGCAAATTAAGTTTCTTCGGTTTTCTTCAACTTTTAATTCTTTTTTTATTCAATCGATTGCTAAATGATTAGGAGCTGTAAAACCATAAGGTTTAGTAATGTTTCCAATTGATGAAATTAATAATAAATTTTGATTATTTGTAATTTTATTAATCTCATAAATTTGGTTTTGATAATGTTCATTCTCATCAGAAGCAATAATGAAGTCATCTAAAATAATGACAGCTCCATCATCTGTTTGAAAAATAAATCCTAATGCATCAGGAATGGAATTTAAGATGGCAAAGGGAAGAATTGCACTATTGCCCACTTTAATTTCTTGAAGGGGTTTAACAATATTAATATTGTATTCAATGAATTTCTTATCATTCTTCATGCTTCTTTTATTAAAAAGGTTTTCAATAATGACTTTACCATATTGTGAAGTATAAATGGGAATTTTATGAATGATGCTGTTTAAATAAAGCATTGCTCCAACATTGTCAAAGTTTGCAACTGCAATAAAAATTCCCTTGATTTGATTTTTGTGTTTTTCAATTCACGTATAATCAGGAACAATTTTTTTAATTCCTAAACTAGCAAAAATTGGAGTTGAAATTCCAAGGTTAAAAATAAAATATTCATGATTAACTCCTAGAACAAAACACTTCTTTTCTTTTTCATCAAGTCCGCCTAATGCGAAAAAACTTATTGTTGACATAATTTTACCTTATTCACTTTCTTCTTCTGTGATGAAATTATTTTCAATTAAGATATTCTTAAATTCATTTTCTAACATAAAAAATGTTCGATCATAAAAAACCTGTTCCATAAAAATATTTGAAGTTACTTCATATGAACTTGTAATATTTTGGTTATGAAAAATATTTGTTAAATTAATTAAATAAACTTCTGTATATTTCATATTAATTGATTCCATAATAAATTCAATTGCATCATTAATGCTAGAATCAATCACTAAAATTCTTGTATTGGTAATCTCATTATATATTAAATCTTCATATTCACAAATTGAATGAATTTTTTCATTTCGAAAATCAATAGTTGTAAAATCATAAAAAGTATTAATAAGTTCTAAACTTTCAACCTTATTTCGCATCAAATTTTTAATCCCATAATCATAATCTTCAATTAATTCAATGGCTGTGTTTCGGTATAAATTTTTAATATATGCAAATAATTTAATGTAATAAGTATAAATATAAATTTTCTTATGAGTGTGAATAATCACACTATCACCAGCAATTAATACTTGTCTAAAAACTGCTAATAGCTTACTTTTCTTAATGTTAGCAACATAAATAATTTTCCCAGTCTTAATATTATAAATTGATGAGCCACAATTATTAATAATAAAACCATCTTTTAACCCAATATCTTCAGCTAATGCTGGAGATTTAAATTGACCAATATCAGTTACTAAAATTAATTTATATTTCTTAGAAAGCAAAAGGATTAGTTCATAGAACCGTTTCTTTTGCGATTCATGAACATCTAGTAGTGGTGCACCATCAACTGTGATGGCTAAAACTGTTTTTCCATCAAATTCTGTTTGTTTCATTGCTTTACCTAATTATCTCTTCTAAAATTTGTGAAGCCTCATCAAGATGATTGAGCAAATATGTTCCCATCACAAATAAATTAGTTTCATCTCTTACTAATGCACTTGTTGCTAAATTAATTCCTCCATCAATTTGAATTAAAACAGATGGATTTAATTCTCGAACTTCTTTTAATTTAGCAATCACATCCATAATGAATGCTTGACCACCCATTCCTGGTTCAACACTCATAATTGTAATCAAATCAGACATATTAATTAAATCAATTGTATCACTTATTTTACTTTTTGGTTTAATAGCTATTCCCGCTTGAATTTCGCTTGCTTTAATTAAGGTTATTAGTTCTTGAGCAAGTAATTTTGAAATTGGTTCATAATGAAAAGTTAAATAATCAATTTGGTAGTTTAAAAATTTTTTCACATAGCTTAAAACATCTTCAACCATTAAGTGCACACTAATTTTAAAACCCATTGCTTTAATCACCTCTAAATGTTCTCCCTCAAATGAAGTATTATTAACAAAAATTCCATCCATCACATCATAATGGATGTGATCAATGCCAGCTTTTTTTAAAGTCTTTAATTGTGATAATAAAACTTCTGGTTTTTTATCAAAAGCTAATAATGAAGCTTCTAAGATTTTTGTTTGATTCAATGTCTTTTTCCCAATTTTTTTCTGATCATCCCAGTTTGCTTTAATGAGATTTTGAATTATCTTCTATAATTTATGCTATCATATAAATACCATATCAAATTACAAAATATAATTAAATGACAAAAATATGCAACCTAAGAATCAGACTTTTACAGAAAAATTTTTAGGGGATAAAAAATTTATAAAATTAATATTTTATATTTTTATTCCCATCGCCATTCAATCATTAGTAACAATTTCAATTACTTATGTTGATAATTTTTTTATTGCTAATTTTGCCATTGAAGGAACAAATGCAAAAACGGCTTTAGGACTTGTTGGACCTGTTGTTTTAATTCCCCAATTTATTTTAATGGGAACATTAACTGGAGCTGGGATTATGACAGCTCAGTATTATGGTAAAGGAGAAATTGAGAAATTAAAAGAAACCATTTTATTTAAAATTTTAGCAGGAATCATTATTGGAGCAATTGCATTAACAATTTTAATGAGTCTTCCTGAACAAATTATTAATGTTGTTTCAAGTTCAGATAATGATCAAATTAAAAATTTTGCACAAATTTATTTATTCTGATCTGGAGTTTCAATGATTCCCCTTGGGGTTGCTTTTGCATTAGAATTTAGTTTAAAAGATACTAATCAACCAATGATTCCCTTAATTGCATCAATCATTGCCATGGTTGTTAATATTACTTTAAATCCAATTTTAATTATGGATCCAAATATTTCTGATGAAGATAAAATTAGAAATATTGCATTAGCAACTGCTTTAGCAAGAGTAATTGAAGCAAGCGTGATATTAATCTGATTAGCATTTAAAAAAAGTAACTCGAATTATTTTTATGATTGTAAAAGAATTTCAAAAGATGTTGTTAGTAAAATTTTTAAATATGGATGACAAATTTGTAGTAATGAATCTTTATTTGGAGTATTAAATGCTTTTTTTATTGTTTGTACATTTCATTATAATCCAGCCTTAGAAGATGCAATGACAACTTATGCTTTAATCACTCAATTTGCTTCTTTAATTTGACCACCAACTGCAGCAGTTTGTTCGATTATCATTGGTCATGAACTTGGAAAAAACAATATTGCTCAGGCAAAATATAATAGTCGAAAAGCAATTAATTGAGCAATCTTATTTTCACTTTTTTTAGGGAGTTGTATTTTGATTTCAACAACATTTATTAACAGGTTATTATCACCAAATGCAAGTGATGAAATGATTCAATTAACAACTGAAATTGAATATGTTTTAGTTGCTGTTGTTTTATTACAAGGTCCATATTCAATTATGTATTACTCACTAAGAGCTGGTAGTTCTAAATATTTAATTTTTGTTGATGGAATCACTAGTGGTTTTTTTGCTATTATTATTGGAATCATTGTTTTTGTTCCTGGTATTAAAGAACATGTTTCTCCCATTTGATTCATTATCTTATTAGAAGCAGATAATATTATGCGTTTATTAATTGCTTTTTTTGCATACAATTTCTCAAATTGAACAAATGATTTAACATATACTAAGAAGCATTTACATTTACATAAAAATGATAGGGACTTAAATAATAATTAGTTTGTAATTAATTATATTTTAAAGAATTTTAGTTCTAAAATTAGAAATTATCCATGTGAAGAATGTTATAATTATTACAATAGTTAGAAGTTGAAATAAGTTAAATTGGGAGAAATTAAAATGGCAAATAATTTTGAAAAAGTGGTTCTTGGTTTTATTAAGAATCAAGAGAAGTTTAATGAGAGACAAGAAGGTTTTAATAAAGAAGTAAGAGTCTTTATGAAGAATCAAGAAAAGTTTAATGAGAAGATTGAAAAGAAAGTTTCTCAATTAGATAGTAGAGTTTCTAAATTAGAGCAAGGACAATCAACAAGAACGAAAAGAACTCCAAAAACTCCTAAAAAAGATAAGGGTAAGAAGGAAGAAAAAGATGATTATTATACTAATTTTTCTTCTTTAAAAAACAATAAAAATTCCAATCAAGAACTAACTTTTAATAAAAAAGTAAATAAAAATAATCAAATTATTATTGCTACAATGAATAAAAAAATTGCTTATGCCATTAATTTGAATAATAGATTACTTTTTGAAATGACTGATGAAGTTATTAAAAAATATTGTAAAAAATAAGAAATTACTTTCTTATTTTTTTATACACATTGAAATAAAATTCACTTGATAAGTCTCCACCTGATTTAATTGTATGGCTAATCATTTCATTAATATCATCATCTGAAACATCTTTAATTTCTGGAAAATCAGTTCATTTTGTAGGAAGTCCAATTTTTTTAATTCAACCCTCAAGATATTTCGCAAATTCATCAACACTGTTTAAATGAAAAATCTCTTTTGCAATTAAAAGGGTTTTCTTTTTAAACCACTCTTCAGTTTCACTTCGTAGCTTAATATATGTTGGAGTTAATAAAGCTAACCCAGCTCCATGGGTTACATCCCATTTAGCAGAAATAGCATGTTCTAAATAATGAACATTTCAATCAGATTCAGATTCAAATGAAGTCATCCCATTTAAAGACATTGATGTTGTTCATAAGATATTTGCTCGGGCATCATAATCAATAGGATTTCTAACTGCTTGTTCAGCATACTTTAATAAAACTCGTAAATTAGCAAAAATGATTTCTTTTGTTCAAGTGAAAGTTTCTCTCCCATAATATTGTTCTAATAAATGGGAAAAACAATCGAAAATTCCTGAAGCAGTTTGTCACTTATTAACAGTCATCGTGTATTCAGGATCTTCAATTGTCACTATTGGAATAGCACTTTCAGTAAAGACAGGGAATTTTTCTTTTGTAAGTTCATTTGTCACTACACTTCCAGAATTATTTTCACTACCTGTACCTGCTAAAGTGATAATTGAAAAGATGGGAATTGATGTTCTTTTGATCTTTGTTGGATCTTGAACATAAGCTCATGCTGATGTGTAATTTGGATTTTTAGCTAAAATTCCAACAACCTTTGATGCATCAATTGTTGATCCTCCACCAACAGCAATGATTAAATCAATACTGTCATGTCTTGCTAAAACAGATGCTTTATAAATATCTGTATCTCTAGGATTTGCTTGCATTCCTGCAAATTCAATTACATAAACATTACATGATTTTAAAATTTCAATTAAGCTTGCATAAATGCCATTTTTCTTAATTGATCCTCCTCCGTAAATCATCATAATTCTTTTATAGTTACCATTAATAATTTCATCACGAATATTCATGATTGCTTCTTTACCAAAGTAAAATCTTGTTTTTAATTCAAATTTGTTACTCATTTTATTTTCCTTTTCCATATTTTTCAATGGCTGTTTTAACAAACATTGATGGACCATCATCAAGCACCACATCAACAATTTTTCTAATATAATCAGGAGCACAACTTCTAGTAATTGAACACCCTGATGCACTTAACATTTCAATATCATTTCCAGAATCTCCTAATGTTAAAATGTCTTCATTATTAATATGATAATAATTATCATTGATTAAGGAAATAGCACTTCATTTATTAACTTTGTTTGGCATAATTTCAACAAAGTTAACTCCTGATTGTAAAAAGGTTACACTATTTGTCATTTTATTTAATTCTGCTACTAAATCCTTAGGATTTTTTAATTCCTCATCAAATGCAATGCAATATTTACTGATATTTATTAAGCTAAAAAATTGATCTTTATTAATAATTAAATAGTTAAAGACACTATTATTATTTTCATACTTCATAATTTTTTGATGCATCTTGTCAAAATTTGGTCCATCTGATTTCATTAAATAAAAATTCTGATTTTCCCCATATGCTAATAAAACAATTCGATCACCATATTTCTCTTGAAGTTTTGTTAGCATAATCTTAATTTCAGGAATTTTATCATTAGGAATGATTGCTTCATAAATTAATTTTTTTTCTCCCCAAGAATAAATTTGTCCTCCATTCATCCCTACAATATAAAAATTATTTTGAAAATTAATTTTATAACTATGAATGATTGAAATAACATCTTTATAATGTCTTCCTGTTGCAATTGTAAATTTGTGACCAGCAGCTATGTAAGTGTTAATAGCATCAACAACTTCATCATAAATGATGTAGTCTTTTTTTGTATGATCAATAATTGTTCCATCTAAATCAGAAATAATCCAACTATATTTTTTCATTTTTTTTCCTTTTATTTTTTTTAGCAAAAACAGCAATCTGAAAACTTGTTAGAGTTAATCCAAGTTGACTTGTAACAAATTTTTCAATTTCATGTTTGATTGGTTTTGGAAGGTTTAATAAGTATTCAACCTCTGTTTCTAAATCATAAACATGAAAGTGATTATTATCAGGATTGATAACTTCATAATTAATTTCCTTAGTTAAGGGGTTAATTTGTTGTTGCACCAAACCCTCTTTAATCAAAATCTCAATTGTATTATAAATACTACTAACATTAATTTGATTGTGATTTGCCTTTAAATGATTAATGAGTTCACTAATTGTATGTTCATGATTATTATCAAAAAGACAGCTGATAATATCTTTTCTAGAATTTGTAATTCGGTATCCCTTTTTAGACAAGATCTTAATAAAGCTTTCTTCAGTAATCATAAACCCTCATTAACCTTATTTTATTATAAAAAAGGTTCAAAAATTGATAATTTTTTATGAGGAATTTTGTGAACGTTTTAATTTCAATTATCATATTTTAATATATAATAATTTATGTAGTGCACCTGTAGCTCAGTGGATAGAGCATACGCCTTCTAAGCGTAGGGCCATAGGTTCGAATCCTTTCAGGTGCGCCATTTTTAAAAAAACGAAAGAAAAACTAGAATTTTTAAGAAATTCTAGTTTTTCTTTTTTGATATGGTAAAAAAGGTAAATTCAATTATAATATATATGTTATTAAATAGAAAAATCTTTATTTAATTACTTAGAAAATTAAAGACTTAAAAAGTTTAAAAAGAAGATTAGTTTTAAAAATCAATCAACTTGAAATGGAGAAAAAATGTCAAAAAGAGTAAGAATTGGAGTGATGGTTGCAAATTCAAGCGAAGATATCGAAGTAATTGTTCCAACTGATCTGTGAAGAAGAAGTGGGATCATTGTTGAATTAATTTCAATTGAGAAAAAAAATAGCATTGTTTTACAAAATGGTGTAAAAATTTCGTGTAACCATGTCATTGATAAGGTGAATCTATCACAATTTAATGCTTTATATTTACCAGGAGGAGCTGGACATTTAAAATACTTAGATCCTAAAGCAAGTCCAAAATTAAAAAACACTTTATTAAAAGATTTTTATAATAAAAAAAATAAGTATATTTTAGCAATGTGTGCAAGTCCAAGTGTTTTAATTGAATGGGACTTAATTGGCGAAAGAAAGTTTACTGCTTATCCAGGTTTTGGTGATAAATTAAAAAAATATTACAGTTCTAAAAATGTTGTTATTGATAATAATTTAATCACAGGGAAAGCTCCAGGATCTGCTTATGAGTTTGCTTTAAAAACAATTGAAGAATTTCTTGGTCTTGAAAAAAGAAAAGAAATTGAAGCACAAATTATCTATTAATTTTTAAAATGTTTTTTCATTATAATATAACTACCAAGAAGGATCGTTATGAAAATTACTAATAGACAAAAAGAACTATTATTCATTATTGTTAATGAATATGTTTCTCATGCCACACCAATTGGAAGTAAAAAGATCATCAAAAACTACATGAAGGATTTATCTGCAGCAACAATCAGAAATGATATGGCAAAATTAGAAAAAGAAGGATTGATTGAAAAAGTTTACAATTCTTCAGGAAGAATTCCCACAATTGCTGGCTATAAATTTTTTGAAAAAAATAATGAATATGCAATTGATAAATACATTGAGAAAAAATTAAAAGAAATTTTCATTAATCGAAATCTTTCAATTAATGAAGTGATTGAAACAAGTGTGAGTTTAATTAATGAAACGCTAAATTTGCCCTTAGTAATTACCCAAGTGGGAAATGATGAACTTTTAAAAAGAATTGATTTAATTTCTTTATCAAAAGAAACTGCAATTGTTGTTTTAATTACTTCAACAGGTAATATTTTTAAAAATGTGGTCCATTTTGAAAAAGAAAAGGAAATTAAAAATCTAGAAGTTTGTATTCGAATTTTTAATGATCGATTAACTGATACTAAACTTTCTGAAATCTTAAGTAAGATTGAATTATTAAAAAAAATCATTGAGGAAAAAGTAATTGATTATGAAAATAATTTAAGAAAAATTATTGAAAAAATCTTTACCTTTAATACTAAAATTAAAACAGATGTTAAAGGTCAATACAGTTTATTATCACAACCAGAATTCAATGATCGAGAAAAACTTTTAAAGGTAATGTTGATGTTAGAAAAATCATCAATTTGAGAACAAATTGCTTTTAACCAGCACCAAAGTGGAGGAGCTACTGCAATTACCTTTGGAGATAGTTTTGGAGTTGATGAATTATGTATTGCTTCAACTGAAATCATCTTGCCAAATAATAATACTCAGATTTCAGTTATTGGTCCAACAAGAATGGATTTCTCAAATGTTAAAGGGGTTTTAAACTTTGTTAAAAATGAAGTTGAAAAATATTGAAAGGATAAAAAATAATGTATTACATTAAAAGAAGAAAAATTGTCTTTTCAAAAAGAATTGATACATTACATAATCATTTAACTATTAATAATAAAGTTAATTTATCATTAATTATTTTTGCATATTTAAATCGTCAAAACATTCAGGGTTTTCAAAAAAGAAAATTTAAAAAATGGTTCAATAAAAATAAATTAGAAATTCTTAATTTTTATTATGAAAAAGATGGTGGTTTTTTTCATACCTTCTATGACAATGATCAATTAAAACACAAATTAGAAAAACTCTTTTTATTTGATATTGATGCAGTTAAAAATCTTCTTACTAGAAACCAATTTAAAGATGATAAACCTTATGAAGAATTTTTAAAAATTAATAAAAATTTTTATGAATTAATTGATTATTTAAGAATTATCATGATTAATAATTTTAATGAATATTTTAAGTTTCTTAACTTTATTATTTTCCCATCGAGAAAAGGTTGAAAATGAAAATAAGCTCAATTAACTCTCCTTTAGATCTTAAGCAATTAAGTGATAAAGAATTAATTGCTTTAAGTCAAAATATCAGAAGAAGAATTATTAATCTTGCAAAGAAGAAAAAAATCCATTTATCAAGTAATCTAGGAATCGTTGAATTAACAATTAGTTTATTAAAACATTTTCCTCATCTTGAAGAACAAATTTTTTTTGATACCGGACATCAATGTTATGTTCATAAAATTTTAACAGGCAGAAATGCAGAGTTTGATACGATTAGAGATTTTAATGGTCTTTCTGGATTTCAAGCAAACCATGAATCTCCATATGATTTTTTTGCAACAGGTCATTCAAGTAACAGCTTATCAATTGCTCAGGGTTATCTTGAATCAACAAATGCAAAAAAACTTGTTGTTGTAATTGGTGATGCTGCAATTTCTAATGGTTTAGCATTTGAAGCATTAAATAATATTGGGTTTAACCAAAATAAAATGCTAATCATTCTTAACGATAATGGAATGTCGATTTCAAGAAATGTTGGACAATTAAGCCTTATTTTTAATGAAATGAATTATGAGAATTATTTTTATGATTTAATTAAAAATTGTAATGATAAAAAAGTTATTCTAAGATTTATTCAACTAGAAAAAAAGTTAAATCCAAGTAACTTTTTTCATCAGCTCGGTTTTTACTATATTGGAAAAATTGATGGTCATAATTTTCAAGCTATTGAACAAGCTTTATTAAAAGGAAAATTCTATGCAAAATATTTGCCAACAATTATTCATCTTCAAACAATCAAAGGAAAGGGGTTAGAAAATCAGGATCATCAAACTCCCCAATTCCATACTTCAAATCCTTTAGATGAAAAAGTTTTAAAAAAAACTTTTTCAAAACTTGCTTCAGAAAAATTATTTAAATTAATTCAAGCAGATAAGAACATTAAAATTATTAATGCTGCTATGACTTATGGATTAGATCTTGAAAAAATTGAAAAATCATTCAAAGATAATTTTGAAGATGTTGGAATTAATGAAGAACATTGTATTGCAAAAGCTGCTGGAATTAGTATTGCTAAGAAAAAAGTGGTTGTTAATATGTATGCTTCTTTTTTACAAAGAACTTATGATCAAATCCTTCATGATGTTTGCAGGGAAAAATTACCAATTCTCTTTTTAATTGATCGAGCAGACTTATCTTTTGGAGATGGAGATACTCATCATGGGATTTATGATTTAGGAATGATTAAATCAATTCCTAACAATGTGATTACAATGCCATCAACAGATAATCAATTAAAACAATTAATTAATTTTGGTTTAAATAGTGATCTTCCCTTTTTTATTAGGATTAATAATGAAGTACCTTTAAAAAAAGATCAAAAACAAGTTATTTATGGAGATTGAATTTATTTAAAACATAATCAATCGCATACAACATGCATTATTAGTTATGGTAATGTTATTAATAAAATTGCAAAAGCTTTTCATCAAGAACCAATAGATCTTTTAAATGCAATCTTTTTAAAAGGATATGATGAAAAGCTCATCATTAAAAAATTAAAAAAATATAATAAAATTATCTTCTATGAAAGAGTTTATTTTGAAGGAGCAATTTATAAAGATATTGTGGCTTTAATTAATAAGTATGACTTAAAAATAAAATGTTATTTAATTGCTTTTAAAGATAGTGCAATTGGGTTTGGAGATGAAAAAAGTTTAAATGATAAAAATCAAATGGAAATTGAACAAATTAAAAAATTCATTTAGTAATGGGAAAAAATATGGCAGAGACAATTTTAAAAGGTTTTATTATTGATATTAAAGATTATCAAATTTATGATAATATTTTAACAATCTTTGCAGCAGATCAAAAGATCTATAACTTATTGTCATTAGGAAGCAGAAAAACGTTATCTAAAAATGGAAGAAATATGAAAATTGGTTCAGAAATTGAATTTGAATTTTTTGAAGCAAGAATTCCCTTAAAGTTATCAAGATTAAAAAAGATGCATCTTGTTAATGAGCTACCATGAAGAATTGCTGATCATCAAGTTCTTAATTTTCTTAATGATTTCTTATTAAAAAATAATAATAATTTTCTTTTTAGTGATTATCAAAAGATTATTAAATTGATTGAAAAAAATATTGCTCATGATTTTATTTTTCTTTTTAGTCTCTTTCAAATGATTAAATCAACAGGAATTAAATTTCATTTAAGTTCATGTGTCTTATGTAACGATAAGAATATTATGACAACCTCAATTAGTTTTTATGGTTATTTATGTGAAGAATGTGCTTTGAAAAACTCTGAATACATCTATGATAAAGAAGTTAATGAAATTCTTTATTATTTAGATCAAAAGCAATACCAAAAGCTCTTAAAAGTTGAACCTTACTATCAAATGATTGCTATTAAATTATTAAAATCATATTTAAATATAAATTATTAATTCAAGAAATTATTTTATAATTAATAAGTATATAAAAAAAGAAAAGAAGTTAAAAAATTATGAGTCCACAAGCCCTTGGTATTTTACTTTTCTGTATTATCATCTTAATTAGTTTTTCATCATTCTTTTTAAGATTTGGTAATCAAAAAATTATTAATAATTATTTCTTTTGAGCAGTTCCTGCACTTTGCTTTTTTATTTACTTTGTAGCAATTCGTTATTTTAACGACTGAAATGATTTTTTTAAAGATACAAGCTTTATCACAGGGGGAGATCTAGTGGGTACTCCCTATGGGATTTATCGGCAATCAATTTTAATCTCAAAAGCTTTATTACTAGATTTATGTCCCTTTTTAGGAATTTTTATTCCTGCTTCTTTAATCTTAGATAAAACAAGAAAAACAAGCTATATTATGGCTCCATTTGCCATTCTTGGAGGGGTTGTTAGTTTTGGATCAATTCTTGGAGGAATTTCTCCTGGAGGAGATGTTAAATTTACCTTTGAATACTTATTCATTGGTTATGAAGG
>JBOFHZ010000013.1:0-75154 GCA_051649885.1 Mycoplasmoidaceae bacterium
GATCGAATAGAAGAACTAAATGGGGTGATGTTTTTAACAGCAGATCATGGGAATGCTGAAGCAATGTTGGATGAAAAAGGAAATATTATTACAGCTCATACAACTAACCTTGTTCCTTTTGCTTGTACTGATAAAAATATTTCACTAAAAAAAAGTGGAAATTTGTCAAATATTGCACCAACTATAATACAATATATAAAGATAGATATTCCAAAAGAAATGACTTCAATTTCTTTACTGGAAAAATAAATTTTTAAAAAAGAATAAAAGGATAAGAAAAAGAAAATGGGAAAATTTAATATTACAAGAATATCAGCTTACGAAGTTTTAGATTCAAGAGGATATCCAACAGTTGCATGTGATGTAACTTTAAAGAAAGGAATCACTGCTAAAGCAATGGTTCCCTCTGGTGCTTCAACAGGAGAAAGAGAAGCTGTTGAATTAAGAGATGGTGAAAAAAATCGGTACAATGGAAAAGGTGTTTTAAAAGCAGTTAGCAACATTAATGATATTATTGCTCCAAGTTTAATTGGCAAAGATGCAAGAAGACAAAAAATCATTGATGAAACAATGATTGCTTTAGATGGAACTGAAAATAAAGCTAAATTAGGTGCTAATGCAATTTTAGCTGTTTCATTAGCAGTTGCAAAAGCTGCTGCAATTGCTAGTAAAAAACCTTTATATAGATACATTGCAGAGGATTTAATGGGTCAATTAAAAACTGAATACATTATGCCTGTACCAATGCTAAATGTAATTAACGGAGGAGCTCATGCTGATAATACAATTGATTTTCAAGAATTTATGTTTATGCCAGTTGGAGCTACTTCAATTAAAGAAGCATGCCAAATTGCTTCAGAATGTTTTCATGCATTACAAAAAATCTTAGAAGAAAAGAAATTTGATACTAATAAAGGTGATGAAGGTGGATTTGCTCCAAGATTAAAAGATGCAAACCATGCTTTAACTTTTATGTTAGAAGCAATTAAAAAAGCAGGTTATACTGCCGGAACAAAAAAAGGTGTAGCAATTGCTTTAGATCCAGCTGTTTCTGAACTATATGATAACAAAAGTAGAACTTATGTTTTTGAAAAAGCAATTAAAGCAAAAATTCTTGATAAAAAGAAAGGAACTTTAACTTCAAATGAAATGGTTAAATATTGAGAAAATTTAGTTAAAAAATTCCCAATTATTTCAATTGAAGATGCTTTAGCTGAAAAGGACTGAGAAGGTTTTGTTGAATTAAATAAAAGAATTGGAAAAACTGTTCAAATTGTTGGAGATGATTTATATTGTACAAACCCTGCAATTATTAAAGTGGGAATTGAAAAGAAAGCAACAAATTCAGTTTTAATTAAACTAAACCAAATCGGGACTTTAACTGAAACAATCGAAGCGATTAAAATGGCTCAAGATAATGGCTGAAGTGCAGTGGTTTCTCACCGATCAGGAGAAACTGAAGATACAACAATTGCAGATCTAGCAGTGGCATTAGGAACTGGGCAAATTAAAACAGGTTCAATGTCAAGATCTGAAAGAATTGCTAAATACAATAGGTTAATTGAAATTGAAAATGAACTTGGAAGTATGGCAGTTTATAAAGGTGATGCAACATTTACAAATTTAGGAAAATAAATTAACCTATCTTTATTAAACTTTTTATGATAAATTTATATATGTAAAATATTTATAAAAAAACTAATGCTGTGTTATAAATTGCCAATTTATAACTGTGGATTAGTTGAAAAGGAAAAAACTTGGCAATTAGTAAAGCAACAAAGCAAAAAATTATTAAAGATGTTGGAGGTAATGAAAAAAACACTGGTAAAACAGAAGTTCAAATTACCATCTTAACAGCTGAAATTAAATCATTAACAACCCACATGATTGCAAATAAAAAAGATAATATCTCAAAAAGAGGTTTACAAAAGAAAGTCTCTAAAAGAAAGTCTTTATTAACTTATTTAAAAAGAAAAGATATTAATCGATACAGAGCAATCTTACAAGCGTTAGATTTAAGAGGAAATTAAAAATAAATAACATCAATTGATGTTATTTATTTTTTTCTTAATTAAATTAGTGAAGGAGCTGGATTAATAACAATCGACCTGAAATTATATGTTAAATTTTTATTTGATTCATTAGTTGCTAAATATTCACTTTTTAAATTGATTACAAATTTAAGTGCTGGAATACGATAGAGTTGCACAATTGGTTCACTTGTGACTGTAATTGACTTAACTACATCATTTCAAGCAAGATCTTGTGTTGTACCATTATTTGTAATTTGAAATTTTCATCCAGCATTTCTCATGTTTTCCCAAAACTCTCCTGTATCAGTTAAAGATTTTAACCGATTTAGTTCTGTGTTTTGACCTGCAACTGTATTGAAGTTTTGAATATTTCTTTGAAGTGTTCCTTGTGTTTTAAAGAAGATTCCTCCAAGGGTTACTTCACTTCCAATATCAGGGGGATTAATAACATTAACTTCTGTAACAGATGGTGGAGGGGTTTCATAAACTCCTACTTGGATATTATTGATATTATTACTTCCAGAAGTTAAGGCATATCCTGATTTTAATTTATAAGATAAGTTAATTAAAACTGGCCCACTTGCTGGATAAGAACCTGATATTACTACACTTTCAATAACATCTGTTGATGCGATTGCTTCTTCGCCGCTTTTAAAATTAATATTATCTAAAATAATTTTTAAAAGAGGTTCATTAACATCTGTAATTGTTTTATCTTTCATTGCTTCATCATATTTAAACTTTGGAATTGGATCATTAGTAGTTCCTATTGAATCTTCTCCAAGGGCTTTTAAACGAAAAGCAGTTCCTATTTCATTTTTTATTTCAGTTTCACTACTAACAAATGAAGGAGTTAATGCTATTGCTGAAGAAGAACAGCTGACAATTGGAAGAGTAATAGCAAGAATTGATCCACCCATTAAAATTCCTAATATGCTTAATTTGATTTTTTTATTCATTATTTAACCTCATCAATATTTGTATTATTATAATATTATAAAATAAAAATAATAATAGTACTTAATTAGATATTTTATAGTTTAATAAAATATCTTTATATAATTTACATTAATGAGGGATTTTTAAATAATGGATAGTAATAAAAATAATCTTCTTGAGAAAATTAAAAATCTCCCTTCACAACCAGGGTGTTATCTATGAAAAAATAATCTTGGAGAAATTATATATATTGGAAAAGCAAAAAACTTGTTAGAAAGAACAAGTCAATATTTTAATAATAAACACCTAGATCAAAAAACCCAAATCCTTGTTTCTAAAATTTGTGACATTGATTACATAATTGTTGATAATGAAAATGACTCTTTATTACTTGAAATGAATTTAATTAAAAAACATAAGCCAAAATATAATATCCTTTTGAGAGAAAACAATAATTATCCTTATATTGTAGTAACAGATGAAGCTCATCCAAGGATTTTATATACAAGAAATCCTGAAAAATTTAAAGGGAAAAAATATGGTCCTTTTGCTAATTCTAATTTTAATAAGTATCAATTATTTATTATTTTAAATCGAATGTTTCCTTTAAGAAAATGTAATAAATTACCGTCTAGCAAATGTATTTTTTATGATATTAATCAATGTTTAGGTCCATGCATTAAAAAAGTTGATCCAGAGCAATATCAAATAATTTTACAACAAATCAATAATCTTTTTAAAGGTGACATTAACAAAGTTAAAGAAGAATTAATTGCTAAAGAATTAGCATATAGTGAAAAACTTGATTTTGAAAATGCTAATTATTATTTAGAAATTTCTAAATCTTTAGATTATATTATTAATAATAATCAAATCATTTTTGATAAGAAAAAAGATTTTGATTTTTTCTCATTCTTTGTTCATGAAAATACAATAACTATTGTAATATTTAAATATAATAAAGGGATGTTATTAGATAAATATGAACTTACTAATTTCTTGTTTGCAAGTACAGAATTAGAATACATCAAAAGTTTTTTAATTACTTACTATACAGATGAATTAGTTGTTAAACCAAAATCAATTTATATTTCAATTAGAAAAGAAGAATTATGTGATGTGGAAAATATTATTAAAATTGATTTTATTAATCCAAAAAGTGGAAAGATGTTAGATACAATGAATACAGCAATGGAAAATGCTAAATTAGCAAATAAATCACAATTTTATAAATTATTAAAGAATTTTAATCGTAATGAAAATGCCTTATTAGAATTAGAAAAAATTTTAAAAATTGATAATCTCTCCCTGATTGAAGCATATGATAACTCTAATATTTTCAACACAGAAAAGGTTGGAGTCAAAATTGCATATATTAATGGATATAAAAATCCTAAACTATATCGGAAATTTATTATTAAAAATCAAAATGCTCAATCTGATTTTGAATATATGGAAGAGGTTATTTATCGAAGGTTTTTAGCAATCAAAAATGGAAAAGATAATATTATTCCTAATCTAATTATTTTAGATGGATCAAAACCTCAAATTACTGCTGCTAAAAATGCCTTTAAAAAACTTAATCTTGAAGGACTTGTTCCAATCATCGCTTTAGCAAAGGATGAGAAACATAAAACTAAAAGCATTATTCTAGAAAATTATGAAGAAATTGTCATAGATAAAAAAAGTGATTTATACTTATTCTTGTTTAACATTCAAGAAGAAGTTCACAGATATGCTATTTCCTTCTTTAGAAATAAAAAATCTAATTCATTATTAACTAATAAATTAGAAGATGTTGAAGGCCTTGGGAAAAAGAGAATTAAAAAACTATTAGAAAAATATGATACCTTTGATGAGATCATTAATGCATCACTTGATGAATTATCCCAAATCATTCCAAGAGATGTCGCAAAAAAAATAAAAAAAATATAATATAATGAATAAGAAAGATTTCGACCATGAACAATGAAATAAAGTGATACAACCTTAATTGAGAAACTTATAAAACAATCGACAATATTACTTCAAGCTATGATTTTAATGAACCCCTTTCTGCTTTAACTTATTTAAGTTGAAAGTACTATGGGATTTCAATTAAATTTGCCATTTATAAAAAATCAATTTTATTAATTGGTGAAATTGACAAAAGTTATTTTCGAGTTGATAGAAACCAATTTGTAACAAATTGTATGATGAATAACAATATTAGAAATTTAGTAATTAGACCATACTTTATTGATGAGGATATTAATGAAATGATTAATATCTGTAAGGCAGAAATTGGAACAGATAAACCAATTTTATTAGAAGCATTTTACACTAGTGATTTAATCAATGTTGAAAATAAAGTTCCCTTATGAAATTGAATTTCAAATTTCATTTATGAAACAGAAAAATTAAAAACTTTTGATGGGAAAAGCTTACAAAAAAGAAGAAACCTTTTAAATTATTTCAAGAAGCATTATGCAGCTCAATCATCAATGAAAATATTAACTTTAGAGCACATTCAAGAAGTAATTGATTTTATCAACCTTGAAGAATCTGAATTAAAATATACTAATTATGAAAAAGATCTTTATATCGATTTACTAAATAATTTTAATCCTGAAACAATGAAAGGATCAATTTTATATTATGAAGAAAAAATTGTTGGTTTCACCCTTGGATATTTAAGAAAAGACTATTATGAAATTTTTATTGAGAAATGTCAGCATGATCTAAAAGGGTCATTTCAATATATGTTATCTGAAAACCTTAAATTAAATAATATTTATACTAAATATGTTGATCGACAAGATAGTGCATCGATTGATGCATTAACAAAATCTAAAAAATCATATAAACCAATTCAGATGAATGAAAGAAATGTTTATTTCATTGAGAAATAAACATTTCTTTTTATATATACTATTTAAAAGAATTCACTAAATAAAACTTCAAGATTTTCTTCATCAAGAATTTTAGTTTCAATTTTCTCTTCATCTAAATAATTAAAAAACCTTTTATCTAAAATTTTATGAGCTCAGATTGGAGTATCATATGGTAATGATGATAATAATCTTATAAAATCTTTTTCATCATTATAAGCATAGTCGATTACTCCATTTTCTTTAGAGAAAATTAAGTAAGAATTTTGACTATGAATAATTTGATCGCCAGCTGCTAATAGCATTTTCATGATTAACTTATTTTCCTTGTTAGTTCGATAAGTAAAATTATTAAATTCATTAAGCTTTACATATTGATTGTAAATTTCATTGCATTTATCAAAATTGATCTTCTGTGAAATTTCAACTGGTTTAAGGAATTGATCTTTTTTTAATCTTGATTTATATTTTTTAGTACAAACATGAAAATTTCATGATTTATAAACATTTCAATTATAGGCTTGAATAAAAATGTGAGAATAAAGCAATTTTGCTTCATCTAAAAAACTATTCATAAAGTTTTTCATAATTCCCTTGCCTTGATACTGCTTATCAACAGCTACTGCAACAATAATCCCTGTCTTTTCTGCAATGTTATTAATAACAACCCTCTTCTTATTTAAACAAGTCATTAAAACTAATTGTTCATTTTCTCATAATGTTCAAAGATCATACATTTTTTTATAATCAGTAAAGTATAAATCAGTAAATGCATTTGCATCTTGAAAGGAATCAGCATAGAGTTTTTTAACTTTTGCAAGATCGATATTATCAAATCCTCGGATTAATTTCATATTTTTTTCTTTCTAATGTTCTAGATATTGATTAATAAAATCGTCTAAATTATTATTTGTTTTTAGAATTGCTTCTTTTTCTTGATCCTCAACAATTTTTCCATCTTTAAAGACAATAATTCTGTCACATAGGAAATCAACCTCATTCATATCATGACTAATAACAACTAATGTTAAATCATTAGCTTTTGCATAATCTTTAATAAAGGCTTTAATTTTATTTCTAATTTTAATATCTAAACCAGTTGAAAGTTCATCAAGAATGATTAGTTTTGGTTTATGTAAAACTGAAAGTAATAAATTTAAACGTTGTTGTTGACCACCAGATAAACTACTAGCATTTTTGTTATAGAATTTTTTAATTCCAAATTCTTCAATTAAAACATCAAGTTCTTCATTAGTCATTTTTAATTTATAAATACTTTTAAAGAATAAAATGATATCTTTACATTTTAATCCAAAGGGATAAGATGAATCTTGGAATTGCACTCCAAGCAGTTCATTAAATTTATCTTTATATTCATAATTATAAACAAATGATCCACCATCAGGTTTGTTGATTCCTAATAGCATTTCAATGAATGTTGTTTTTCCAGCACCATTTGCTCCAATGATTGCAACATTTTGGTATTTTTTAAATTTAATATTAATATCATCATTTGCAACAAGAACACTTTTATAAACATTAAATTCTTTTCTAATATTATTTGCTTCAATTAAATATTCAGAATCTGAACTTCCTTTTACAAAAGGATTAAGATTAAGTTGTTTGTTAGCAATTTTTTTGAAATTGATTTTTTTGCTTGATCTTGTATTTCATGAGAATTTACTTGCTGTGATTCCTAGGAAAATAAAGATAAAGACATATGGCATAACTAAATTAGCTATTTTTTCAGGCATTGTGAAATAATTGTAATTTAGGTTTTTAGCAACAATTCCTCCAATTTCATTTCGAATATCACCAAATGCATTAAAGATTACATAATTTTTGTTAATATCTCAAATTGTTGAACCTGTAATGTTATTAAATCCAGGCATTAATTGGTATTCTCCAACAATGTTATCTCCATAAACAGGACCATTTCAACTTTCAATTAGAAGTCCCATTGCATATTTTAATGGTCAAATAAACCCTGTTAATTTTACTTCTTCAGATTTTGCAATCATTTGGGTTGGTAAGATTGTTGGGGCTAAGAACATTGTTATTAGAACAAAACTAATTCCAGCAGAAACAATGAATAAAGATGATCTAGCAATTGAAGCAAATGCAAAACCAATCATCATTGTTAGAGTGATCATTAAAGCAATACTATAAATAAATCCACCTCATTCGATTGATTCTAGAACTTGAAGATAACTTTGACCTTCTTGGTATTTAGGAATTCCTCCCTGCATAACAATAAATGCTGCAGTTGATGGAGCTTCATATAAATTGTTATAAAACACTAGGAATGAAAATAAATATTGAATAACAATACTAGCAACAATAACAATAAAGTTATAAGTGAAGATTACAAAGAAGAATTTCTTTGTATCAATTTTGGTTAGAGCAATTCTTTTTAATAAAGATGAACTTTTAAATTCAAAAATTGCTTGAGGCATAAATACTAATCCAACTGTTAAGATTGGAAAAGCTAATCCTCCTGGCATGACAAATGTATAGCCTAAAATTCCTCCAACGAAGAATAATAGTAGCGATGGTAAAATAAAACAAAAAATTGGACCTGTAATACTCTTTCAGAAATGTTTATTTACCAATGCAAATAATGATAACATCTTTCCTCCTTCTACACTATTTTATTGTACTATAAGAGTAAGGCATATTATGAAATATTTTTTTAGGGAATTTTTTAAATGACAACAAGAACAAAAACAAAAAAAATAAAACTAAAAAATATTATCATTGGTGGAAGCAAAAAAATTGTAATTCAATCAATGACTAATACTAAAACAAGTGATGTTAATGCAACCATAGAACAAATTAATGCTTTAGTTAAAGAAGGTGCTGAAATTGTTCGTGTTGCAGTCTTTGATAATGAAGATTCATTAAAATTAAAAGAGGTTATTTTAAAAGCTGCTTGTCCAATTGTAGCAGACATTCATTTTAATCCCCAATTTGCAATCAATGCAATTCGTGATGGAGTTTCTAAAATTAGATTAAATCCTGGAAACATTGCAAAAGAGGAAGATTTATTAGCAATCATTAAAGAAGCGAAAATTTATAATACAGCAATCCGAATTGGTGTAAATTCAGGATCAATTCCTCTTGATTTAGTGGATAAATATGGAGTGACTAAAAAATCAATGTTTTTAGCTATGAAAAGATATGTGCAATTTTTTGAAGATCAAGGTTTTACAAAACTTGTTTTATCACTTAAGGCTTCTTATGCTCCTTTAGCAATTGAATCATACCGTTTAGCAGCAAAGGAATTTTCTTATCCCTTACATTTAGGAATAACTGAAGCTGGCCCTATTGAAGCCGGAACAATTAAATCATGTGCCGGGCTAGCTCCGTTACTTTATGAAGGGATTGGTGACACCATTAGAATTTCATTAACAGGAGATCCAGTTGAAGAAGTTAAGGTATGTAAAAAACTATTAAATGCATTAGGATTATATTCTAATGTTGTTAATATTATTTCATGTCCTACATGTGGAAGGTTAAATTTTGATATGGAACCTTTAATCAAAGAGATTGAAGAATATACCAAAGAAATGCAATTCCCTCTTAAAATAGCAGTTCTTGGTTGCATTGTTAATGGGATTGGAGAATCAAAAGAAGCAGACATTGGTGTTGCTGGTTCAATTAATAAAGGGATCATTTTTGAAAAAGGAAAAATCCTAAAAACAGTCAATGAAAAAGACCTTGCTAAGGAATTAAAAGCTTTAATTGATAAATATTATCAAGAATATAAAAAAAATAACAACTTAATTTAAAATTTTGATTATGATAAATATATAAGGTATTAATTCATGAAAAGTTCGAAAAGTTATATCATAGAATATATTATATTAAAAATCCTAAATGGGGATTTTGAACCTGAAAAACTTGTTTGAAGTGAGAACAAATTAGCCATCAAATTTAATTGTACACGTTTAACATCAAGATCAGCTCTAATCAACCTTGTCAACCTGGGAATTTTAGAGGCTTTTAAAGGCCTGGGTTATGTAGTATCTGAAAACGCTTTAGATATTTTATTTTTTTCAAAATCACTAAAAGACAAGTCCATTTCCTCTAAATATAAAAAAATTGAAAAAATTCATATTATTAGTGATGCAATTCAATTAGATCCTAAAAAGTATGAGATTTACTCCATGCACAATTATGGTCCACAAAAAAAGCTTGATTCCATATCATTTATTTTAATTAATAAAAATGCATTTGCTAAATATTATAAGTATAAATATAAAATGGGAAAAATTGACCCTGTTGAGGGTTTAATTAAAATTGGTTTCATTCCCTATTCAACAATTAATAATTTTTGATCAGTTCAATTAACCAATCATGAAAATGATTTAAAAAAATTAGGATATTTGCATAATAATCAAATTCCTCTAGTTGAACAAACTCTAATTAATGATCAAGGAAAAGCTGCAGTTATCACATTTAGTTTATCAAAAGCAAATGATAATCTTTATTCATCAAAATCAAGAATATTATCATTGATTAATTAAAATCTTAAATGCATTAAAAAATATTTAAGTAAATTCACCCTCTCAACGACTGCAATAATTTGATTGAGATTTTTTAAATCCGCTTCAATCAAATAAAATTTTAAATTATTAATTTCGATAATATCGATAATTTTAATATTAACTATTTTATCATCAATAAGAAGAGCAATTCGATCTTGAAAATATGAGTTAGAAAAGATCAGATAGGTTTCATTATTATCATTAATAATTTTATTTCCTGATTGATAAATATTGATTTCATAAAAAAATAAAACCACAAATAAAATGATAGTTAGTAGAAGGGTGATGATTGATAGATTTTTATACATTATTTTAACTCCAATCTAGATTTAAATTGTTTAAGAATTTTCTTATCATGGGATACATAAATTAAAAAATTATTTTCCACAAGATCTTTTTTGAATATTTTTAAAATTTCTATTTTTAAATTAAGACTAACATTTGCAAGAGGTTCATCAAACAAAATGATTTTGTTTTTTTCATGAATTATATTTAGAAAATTAATTATTTGATGTTCTCCTGCGCTCCTTTTTTCATTATTAATTATTTCAAATAATTGGTGTTGCTTAAGAAATGCTATAATTATCTCTGTTTTATTAGGATTGAAATAAAGCAATTTATTAACATCCAAATTAAGAGTTTTTCCAAATGAATTAAGATAAATAATATTGTGCTTTAAATCATCAAGCTCATACATCTTCATGGCAATATTATTAATAAAAACACCTTCAGAAAAAGCATTAGGAATAATTGCTTTTAATAAAGTTGTTTTACCAATTCCATTTTTCCCATAAATTACACAATCGTTTTTTAATGCTTGATCATAATTATTAAAAACTATATGATCATTAAATTTTTTATTAAACTTAATAAATTTAATTTCTTTTACTTTTTTAGGAAATAAAACTTTTCCTTTTGTTTGATAAATATTATTATAAAAATTATCAAGTTCTTGTTTATGAATTTTATAGATGAATAGATTTGCAAAAAAACAAGAAATTGTATGAGCACTACTATTGATTATGTTTATTAATGAAAAGCAATAAATCATAATTCCAATTGAAAAATCATTAGCTTGTTGATTAATTGATAAAAAAACAGCAACAACTGCAAAAATTATAAAAAATATTTTTAAACCAAATTGATAAAGCATTTCAATCTTTTCTAGATGGTATAAATTATTTTTGGAAAATGATTGATAATCATAAATAGAAGACATTAGACTTTCCTTCTTTTGTTTAAATAGGGAATAATTTCATTCTTCTTTTATTGATCTAATATAATCAAAAACATTTGTTTCTATTAAAGCTTCTTTTTGAAAATTTTTATTTCTAATTAATTTAAGATGTTCTCTCTTTAAATATACTATTAAGAAATTAAATAGAAAACTTAAAAGACAGATAAAAATAAAAAGATAAGATGTTAAAGCAAGAATAATTGTTGTAGTAATAATGATAAATAAATTAGCAACAAAATCAGGAATAACAAAAATTTTTTGTTCAATTACCATTGCTAGTGATTTAATTTTTGTTAAAATACTATCATCTGTCATTCTTAAAAGTTCATCATTACTTTTGTTAAGTAGTTCATCGTAAAATTTATTAAAAAAATTTATGGTAAGATAGTTGAGGTTTTTCTGTTTATAAATTTTTAATAATCCTTCGCTTAGAATATTTAGCAAATAAATAATAAGAAAGAAGATTGATATGAAAATAAATTCTTGAATAATTGAATTGGGAATAATATCACTAATAATTATTTTTAAATAAAGATTTGATAATAATAAAATGGCAAATGTAAAAATACTAATAAAAAAAGAAATTAAATTATATTTATATTTAACTCTATGAAAATCATGATCTGCTTCAAAGTAAATAGGGTTGAATTCATGCTTAGTTAGTTCTCATATATTAATAATCTTAAGATTATTTAATTGATCTCATGATAAAGAAATTTTCTGATTATTAAGAAATAACAAATATTTTTCTTCCACTTTTTTTAATAAACCAAATTCCTTTTGATAATTAATATCTAAATAAACCAGACAAATTTGTTTCTTATTTCCAAATAAGCTTTTAAGTTTAGCATTGGTTAATTTAATATTGATATTTTGAAAGGTTTTTTTAACATTATATTGATTAAGACTTGAATGATAAAATACTTCTAATTGCTTAGAATTAATATGCTTAATATTTAATTCCTTTAGTATTAATTCTAAAAGATGATTGTTATGAGTATTTTGTTGAAGTTGTTCCATATATTAAAATATGTATGAGATTTTTATTTAATACTTTTTTTATTAATTTTTATTGGTTATAATAAAAATATTAACCAAGCAATTTTATTTTGCTAATGTATAATTAAAAATATAAATTGTGATTTATTTATATTAAAGGAACTGCTCATGAAGAAAAATATTATTGATGAATTATTTATTATCTTTGACAATCTTATTAAAGCCAAAAAATGAAATAAAGTCGATTATTGTATTGAAAGAACAAAACAAGCAGAATGGGGTGATTTTTCAACTAATTTAGCATTAGTTTATGCAAGTCAATTAAAGCAAAATCCATTAAAAATTGCAGAGGAAATTAAAACTGATATTAAATCAGATCTTATTGAAAAAATTACAATTACTAAGCCAGGATTTATTAATGTTTTTCTAGCAAGTAATTATTACAATTCCTTGTTAGAAAGTGCAATCAATAAAGGAGTTTCTTATGCTCAATATGATGCAAAAGATTTAATTTATAATATTGAATATGTTTCAGCAAACCCAACTGGATCATTACATATTGGGCATGCTAGAAATGCTGGCTTAGGAAGCACATTAGCGAATGTTTGAGAAAAATTTGGAATTACAGTTGATCGAGAATACTATATTAATGATGGTGGAGCTCAAATTAACAAACTAGGGGTTTCTGTTCTTGTTAGATATAAACAATTATTTGATATGAAAGATGAATTACCTGAAGATTCTTATAAAGGAGTTGAGCCTACTTGAGTAGCTAAGGAATTAAAAGAGAAATATCAAAATCAATTCATTAATACCAAATATGATGAATTCATGATTTTAGATGAAAAAGAACGAAAAATTATTAATGATTTTTCAAAGATCTATTTAATGGATAAAATTAAAGAAACTTTAAATAATTTTAGAGCAAAATTTAATATTTATTATCCAGAATCAAGGGTCTTTGAGGAAAAACTTGTTGATAAATCCCTAGAGCAATTAAAACCATTCTTATATAAGAAAGATGGAGCTTTATGATTAAAGACAACTGACTTTAAAGATGATAAAGATCGAGTCTTAATAAAGAGTGATGGTAATAGTACTTATTTTTTACCAGACATTGCTTATCATTTTGTTAAGCTTTCAAGAAAAAAATATACAAAGATCTTTGATATCTTAGGTTCAGATCATAGTAGTTATGCTGTAAGAATTAAAGCATCATGTGAATGTTTGGGATATAAAGATGTTTTAGAAGTCATTATTATGCAAATGGTCAAATTAACTAAAAACAACCAACCATTTAAAATGTCAAAAAGAACTGGTCAAAGTTTAACTCTTAATGATTTAATAGAATCAATCGGGGTTGATGCATCACGATGATACTTAGTTTCTCAATCTGCCAATTCTCACTTAGAAATTGATGTTGAAAAAGTAACAAAAAAAGACAACACAAACCCACTGTATTATGTGATGTATGCTCATGCTCGAATTGCTCAAATTCTTTTAAATGCAAAAGATGTTAATCATAATAATAAACTTGATAGTTCAAAATTAATTAATCCAAAAGAAAGAGAACTACTAAACATGATTATTTATTATCCTCATATTATTTCAACAATTTCAGAAACTTATGATGTGCACATATTAAATACATTTTTATTAAAACTAGCTGCAGCATTTCATTCATATTATGCAGATGTTAAAATTATTTCTGATGATGATTTATCAATCACAAATCAAAGATTAAATTTAATTAAAGCGGTTAAAGCAGTCATTGCTAGTGGATTAAAAATCTTTGAAATAGATGCTGTTGATAAAATCTAAACAATTGATAAATGCAATTTATCAATTGTTTTATTTTCAATTTGAATTTTATTTAAAATATCTGAAATATGATAAATAAAAATATTTTCAATGTTATGTCCGACATCAAATATCTTAACATCATGAGCATGAGCTAAATTTCATAAGTGCCATTTAATATCACCAGAAATGAAGCAATCAATTTTCTTATTTTGTTTAATAATGGTTTCAATTTCACTTCCGCCAGCTCCACCACAAATATAAATGTTTTTATATTTGTGTCTTCTAATGTGATGATCTGAAATAATAAAATTAGCATGTAATAATTTTTTAAAATGATTAAATAATGTAGCTTCATCAATTGCTTCTTTAAAAGAAAAAAGATTACCAAAAGAATTTGTGAAAGCTTTTCTAATTCTTGTTCCACCTAATTTCTTTGCTAACCGATAATTCATTCCCTTTTTATTTCGGTCATAGTTTGTATGTAAACAAATAACACTAATTTTGTGTTCATTTAGTAAATCGTTAATTTTTTTATTATATTTTTCTTTGATATTTTTTTTATCAATAAATAAAGGATGGTGACAAATAATTAAATTAGCTTTTTCCTTAATTGCTTCATGAATAGTAACTGTTGTAAGATCAAGTGCAACAATTACTCTATGAATTTTGCTATTTTTAAATTTCTGTCTGTATAACCCAACTTGATCTCAAGGCTCAATATCACTATAAGGAAAAAGAATATTAAAATATTTATTTAAATCTTTAATTTTCATCATTTACTACTTTCTTAATCCTTTTTATTTCTTTTGAATATTTTTTAGGATTACTTTTTTGATAATGAACTAATTCATTTTTTCATTTTTCAATGAATAATGAATTTTTATTATTTAAATTAATTTTACCAAAAAGAAGAGAGTTATTAGCAATTGGATAATAACCTGCTTTCTTACTAATTATTAAAATTTCATAAATAATCTCATTTTCTTTGATTAAGACTTCATCAGCAATTTTAAAAAAATTATTTCGACATCATTTTCTTAAAAGATGAGTATTATTGTTTGGTTGAATAATATATCTTGCAACATAGTGATTTTTACAATGATTTAAAATTTTAATAATTGTTTTAGCTCCCATGCCAGCAATCACACAGGTATTAATAAAAAAAGTGCTAGATATTGCAGATAATCCATCACTTTTAATATTTAAAATTTTTCCAAAATATTTTGCTTGTGAAGTTGCACTAATACTATTTAATAGTGGACCATCATTTTTTTCAATATTAATTACTCTTTTAGTTCGTTGTTGATCAATTAAAATTTTTGATAATTTTGCATGATCAGATCCGATGTCAATAACAACAATTTCATCTTCAATTAATGAAGCAAGAAAATTAATCCTCGTTTTTGACATAAGCTTTTAATTTAGCACTTTTTGAAGGGTGTTTTAATTTTCTTAAAGACTTAGCTTCAATCTGTCTAATTCTTTCTCGAGTAACTCCAAATTCTTCTCCGACTTCTTCAAGAGTCATTGGACCAGGATATGGAGCTAACCCATATCGCATTCTTATAATTTTTTCTTCTTTTTCTTTTAAAACACTTTTAAATAAATGATCAATGTGCTCAGCAATTAATCCTTTTTCAGTGTATTGGTCAGGAGTTAGAATATTATTATCTTTTACAAAGTCAACAAATTGTGATTCATCGTCTGATCCAATTGGCTTATCTAGAGAAATTGGTTCAATGTTTAATTTTTTTATTAAACTAATTTTTTTTGTTGTAAAGCCATTAACACTTCCACCCATTTCTTCACATAATTCTTCAATTGTTGGATCTCTTCCGTGTTCTTGAGTTAATGATCTTTCAACCTTATTTAACTTATTAATTGTTTCAACCATATGGACAGGGATTCTAATTGTTCTTCCTTGATCAGCAATTGCTCTTGTAATCGATTGTCTAATTCATCAAGTAGCATATGTTGAGAATTTATTTCCCATTCGGTAATCAAATTTCTGAATTGCCTTCATTAATCCTAAAGATCCTTCTTGAATTAAATCTTCAATTTCTAATCCCCTACTTAAATATTTTTTTGAGATTGATGTTACTAATCTTAAGTTAGATGTCATTAATTGGTTTACAGCATACTGTCTAATTTCTGGATCTTTATCTTCAAGCATTTTAGCAAATTCAATTTCCTCTTTTGCAGTTAACATTTTTGATGATCCTAAAACCCCAAGGTATGCTTTTACCCCATCATTAACCTTATCAGTTGCATTATTAGTTGAATATTGTAATTCATCAACTTGATAATCAATTGTTTCTTGAACTTTAATTTTTAAATCCTTAATTCTTTCAGGAGTTAAATCATCCTTTTTAGAATAATCTAAAATGGTTACTCCTTTATTAATGATTTTTTCTAAAACATCTCTTAACTCTGCTAAAGTCAAATCAAAGACATTAAAATATTCAATGATTTCTTCAAGGTTAGTTCTGTTTCTTTTCTTCTTTCTCGTTTCAATTTCTTCTACAAAAAGATCAATTGTTAAATTGATATCTTCTAATTCATCAGATTGAGTTTTAGATTTAATGTTTTCTAAAACTCTTGAATTTACCATATTTTTATCTAGTAAATCCCCCTCTTTTTTGATTTTATTTACTTTCATTATTTTTCCTAAAATTCTCACAATATATATTAGATTATAACACTTTGAATATAGCAACAACCAAGAAGTTTTAAAATTATTTTTCCTTGAAAAATATGACCCTAAAAATCTTATCTTCAATGATGTATTTACTAAAATATTATGAAATATCATTTTAAGCATAATTGAACAAAATTAAAAAAGCAAATTATTTAAATTCACTTTTTTTTGAATGTTCATATGGGACAGGATTTAAGATAAATCGCTTTTTTGCCTTCTTAATAACTAAATGTTTTTCAATCTCATTTTTTAGAGTAATAATTTGTGATTCTTGATTAATTTCAGCTTCTTGAATGAATTTTTCTAATTCATCAAATCTAATGAATTCAAGGTGATTAATCTTTTTACTCTTAAAATTTTTATTTAAACAAGGAACAAGACAAATGATTTCGTTTTTGCTAATTTGCTTTTGAATTAATTTAGCACTCTTTAAATAGATTTGCAAATCAAGGGGAAGATTAAATTCTTTATTTTTTTTATTAAGTAAGACAAATTTCTGTTGATTGAATTTAATATCATTAATGTTTCAATAAATTGGATTACTAATTAAATAAACATGATCATGTCCAATAAATAAATAATCAAAATAACCATAATTCTCATTTGAAAGTTTAACTCCAACTTCATAATAAGCTTTATCTAATTTATTTTTTTGGACAAGGTTTTTTCCTAAATTAATGATTTGTCTTTTGATGTATCAAAAACTTGAAGTAAAAGCACTATTATTTGGTCTAATTAATTTAGTTCAAATTAGAGCAATTAAACAAGCTAATGCTCCTAACCCAATTAAGCTATAAATGATATATTGACCAATTTGATCCATTTGCAATTTCCTTATTATTCTTTATATTTTAATTAAATCATTTTATTAAAGTTTTCTTAATTTATATCATAGAAAAGAAAAAATGCATTCCTATGCATTTTTTTCTTGCGAATTGATTTTTGGTTTTCTTTTATCAAGGACAAATCTTTTAATTAATCCATCAATTACTAACCCACTAAAAATTAAAGCAGGGATAGTAATGATTAATACCCTTGAGATCACTTGATCATTTGGTAAGGTTAATAAACCTGGAATTACTCCAAGAATAAAATCAGTATCTCCTCATCCTAATGTTGCATCATTAGGGACTCATCCCCCAACATAGAAGATGATTGGAACCATTGTAATGATTAACCCATTAGCAAAAGCTCCAGCTAAACAACCTCAAATTCCACCCTTAACATTACCAAAGACACCAGTTGTAGCTCCTAAAAAGAATTGGGCAACAATTCCTGGAAGAATGACTGGGATTGCTGTATCTGCACTTGTGATCCCAATACTAATTCCTAAACCAACTAGAGCTCCAACAATTGAAGCAATAAATCCAATTAGAACAGCATTTGGAGCATATGGAAAGACAATTGGACAATCAATTCCTGCCTTTGCATTTTTAATTAATTTTTCAGAGATTCCTTTAAATGCAGGAACTAATTCTCCTACTACCATTCTCACTCCAAGAAGCATTACTTCAACTCCAGCTGCAAAGGTGAAAGCATCAATGATACATTGAACTAACCAATTGACTGCAGCATCTGGACCAAAGATCCTTAAAATACTTTCAGCATATGGCCCTTCTGCTAATTTAATTCCTAAGTTATACATAATTCCTTCAGGCACATAAACAATTAGAAACACAATTAACATTGTAATTGACATTGAAATAAAAGTATTTCTAAAAAACTGTAATCCCCTTGGGAAATTAAATGCTTCTGTTGATTTAATGTTTTCACCCTTTTTTATTTTATAAACAAGATCTCCAATTAAACCACCCATTGCATATGATAAACTTCCAGTATGAGCAACTGTAATATTATCTTGTCCGGTAATTTTCTTTGCTCATGGATAAGTCATTGCACATGATAAAACCATGTAGCAACTCATTAATAAAGCAGATCCAATTAAAGCCACAGAATAATCAGCTGGGTTACTTAAGTCAAACCCAGATAAAGACATTACTCCCGCTAGCATCACTGACATGTAAAATAAAACATGACCAGATAAGAAGACATATTTAAACCGACTAGCATAAGCTAGAACAAGATTTAACACCATGGAAATTACCATGATGATTGATCCCAACTGGGCAATTGCTGGAAAAGCATCAAAGAACCATCCAGCAAATGCATCATTATTTGGAACGATTCCACTAATTCCAAAAAGATCTTCAAATAAGACTTGGAAGTTTCTTAGTGAACCAACTAACATTCCAGCTCCTCCTGCAATGATTAAAAATCCTGCAGCAGTTTTAAAAAAGCTAGTAATGATATCAGTTCCTTTTTTTCTTAAAAGGATTGTTCCAAGCATTGCAAATAAACCTACTAAGATAGCAGGGGTTGCAACAAAATCTCTAAAAAAAGTTAAAAATCATTCTCCAGCAGGAATACTAATATCTGTTCCTGCTCGTAAAATTATTTCAGTCATTTTTATTCCTATAAAATTTCTTTAAGTTTTTGAGTAATTTCATTAACATCCATGATGTTTGATAAAATTATCTTTTGACCTTTACCTGCATCGATTTGATCTGCAAGATCTAATCCACAAATAATATAATCAAATCCATCATTTGGTGAATAGGAATTAAGATTTGAATGTGAAACTTCAAAAGTTCCTTCAGGAACATTTAGGGTTTCAAGAGCTTTTTTCACATTTAATTCAACAATTAATGAGCTACCTAACCCTTGACCACATAAAGTGCATATTCTTTTCATTACATAAACTCCCTAATTAAAGCATAAATTGCTTTTTCATCGGGAGCATTTAATATTGATTCAACAATTTGCTCATTATTAATTACATTAGCAAATTTCATTAAAGTATCAATGTGAGAATTAGCATCAATTGCAGATAAGGTAAATAATAAATTTACTTGATGATTTGCCTTATCACTAAAAGCAATTGGGTTTTTAAAAACAACGAGAGAGATTCCTACTTGTTGATTGTATGATCCAAAGTTTGTATGAGCTAATGCAACTTTAGGCATTAACACATAATAAGGGCCTAATTTTTCTGTACTTTCGATAATTTTATCTGCAAGTTCCATTGTAGCAATCCCAAAATTATTTAGTAAGGTAACTCCCATTTTGATTGCTTCTTTTCAATCAATATTTCCTTGATGAATTTTAATCTTATTAAATGAATTTGCTTGTTGTTGATCCATATTATAAACTCCCACCTTAATTATACATATATTCATAATTAAAAAACCATAACCATTTTTTATTTTCAATTAGAATTTTTTAAGTAAAAAATGTGGCTTTTTAAAAAGGGTTTTTTAAAAGTTTATTTCAATCTTGAGCATTGTATAATAGTGATCCAACAACAATGAAATTGAATTTATCTTTAATTAATTCTAAATGCTCATTTCTAACTGATCCATCAATTGCTAAAAAGGATTTGTGGTCAGGATATAGTTTTTTAAAAAGGTGATATTGTTCAAGCACTTTAGGATTAAATGTTTGATTAGACATTCCAATTTTTTCAATTGCCATAAAATTGAATAATTCAATTTGTTTCAATCAGGGCTTAATTAATTTTAAATCAGTTGAAAGATCAATTGTCATTCCTACCTTCATTGCTTTTACCTTGATTGCATCAATAATGTTCTGATAATCATTAGCCATTCATCAATGGGTATGAATATAGGTATTTTTTCTAAATGGAATTGATGCAATCATTTTTAAGGGATCACTGCTCATAATATGAATATCAACAATCACTTCCTCTGGAATTTCCTTAATGATTAAAGGATTAATCCCGATGCCAGGAGTAACGCTTTGATCCATTAAATCAATATGAAGGTTTCTCCCTCCAGCTTTAAAGATTTTTTTAATAATTTGAAGATAATCACATGTTGGTGCTGCATGAAGACTTGGGTTTAGAAGATTTTTCATTTATGCTTCCTTTTTTATCATTATATATGACCATTTCAATTCTTAGAAAATATCTTGTTTTTTTATACTTATTCTTTATATTTTTTTTAGCAATTAGAATATAATTAAAAAAGCAAATTATATATGTCCTTAAAATCTTCAATAAATGCTTTTAAGTCAAAGTGTAATAAGTGATCAATTAAATAAAATGGAGTGAATAAAATGGAAAGAAAATTTAATGACCAAGAAATTATTAGAAGGAATAAATTAAAAGAACTACAAGATCAAAAGCAAGATCCTTTTACAGTTGAATATGTTAAAAGAACTTGTACAATTGAAGAATTTTGTGAGAAGAATAAAAAAATCAAAGCCCCTAGTAAAGTGAAATACACTTTAGCAGGACGAGTTTTAGCAATTAGACAAACATTTGGAAAGATTGTTGATTTCAGTGGGGAAGTTCAATTTTACATTAATATCCAAACTGCAAAAGAAAATCTAATTAATTATTTTAAAAAATATTTAGATGTTGGAGATATTGTTGAAATTATTGGAACACCATTTAAAACAAAAAAGGGCGAACTAACAATTAATGTTGAAAAACTAAGAATCGTTACAAAAGCATTAAAACCATTGCCTGAGAAATGACATGGATTACAAGATGAAGAATTAAGAGCTAGACACCGATATGTTGATTTAATTATGAATGAAGAATCAATGCATGTTTTTGTCCAAAGAAGTTTAATTTTAAAATATTTAAGAAATTATTATGATGACCTTGGTTATTTTGAAGTTGAAACTCCAATTCTTCATCCAAGATTAGGTGGAGCAAATGCAAGACCATTCATTACTCACCATAACACTTTAAAAAGAGATTACTTTTTAAGAGTTGCAACAGAACTTTCATTGAAGAAAGCCATTGTTGGTGGATTTGAGAAAGTTTATGAAATTGGAAGATGTTTTAGAAATGAAGGAATGGATTCAACTCATAACCCTGAATTTACTTCCGTTGAAGGATATACTGCATATGCATCAATGGAAGATGTAATGAAAATTGTTGAAAACACATTTAAGTTCTTAGCAAAAAAATTAAAAAAACCAGTGGTTGTTTTAGATGGAAATAAAATTGATTTAACTAAGAAATTCAAAGTGATTCACATTGCGGATTTTGTTAAAGAAGTGACAGGAGTAGATTTTAGTAAAATTAAAGATGTTAAAGAAGCTTTAAGAATTGCAAAAGAAAAAAATGTCAAAGTTGAAAAACACCAAAGAGCAATTGGACATATTTTAAATTTATTCTTTGAAGAATTTTGCGAAGAAAAATGTATTCAACCAACTTTTGTTTGAGGACATCCAATTGAAGTTTCTCCTTTAGCTAAAAAGGATTATACAAGAGAAGGTTATACAAGAAGATTTGAATTATTTATTAATAAAAAAGAATATGCAAATGCTTTTGCAGAACTTAATGATCCAATTGATCAATTAGAAAGATTTGAAGAGCAAGTTAAGGAAAAAGAATTAGGAAATGATGAAGCAAATGAAATTGATATGGATTTTGTTGAATCATTAGAATATGGATTACCTCCAACTGGTGGTTTTGGAATTGGAATCGATCGATTAGTAATGCTATTTTGTGAAAAAAGTTCAATCCGAGATGTATTATTATTCCCTCATATGAAGGATAAATAATTTAGAAAGATAAATAAATATGTATGATCACAATTCAATTGAAAAAAAGTGAATTAAAAAATGAGATTTAGAAAAAACTAATAAATTTATTGATGATCAAAAATCAAAGAAATTTTATATTTTAGATATGTTTCCATATCCCTCAGGGACTGGATTGCATGTTGGTCATCCTAAGGGATATACAGCATCTGATATTTTAGCTAGGTATAAAAAATTTAATGGCTATAATGTTTTACATCCAATGGGATGAGATGCTTTTGGTTTACCAGCTGAACAATATGCTTTAGATACAGGTAATCACCCTAAAACATTTACTTCAGAAAATATTAATCATTTTAGAGAACAGCTAAAACAACTTGGATTTTATTATGATTATGAAAAAGAAGTTAATACAACTGATCCCAAATATTATCAATGAACCCAATGAATCTTTGTGCAGTTGTATAAAAAGGGTTTAGCTGAAATTCAAGATATTGATGTTAATTGATGTGAAAAGTTAGGCATTGTTTTAGCTAATGAAGAAGTTATTAAAGGTCCAAATGGAAAACTTGTTTCTGAAAGAGGAAATTTTCCCATCATTAAAAGACCAATGAAACAATGGGTTTTAAAAATTACAAAATATGCTGATAAATTAATTGAAGGATTAAATGATCTTGATTGACCAACTGGTTTAAAAAATATTCAAGAAAAATGAATTGGAAAATCAGTTGGAGCAGAAATTATTTTTTCAATTAAAAACCAAGACAACAAATTAGTTGTTTTTACTTCAAAACCAGAAACAATTTTTGGCGTGACTTATTTAGCAATTGCTCCTGATAGTCCAATTATTAAAACACTAAATATTACAAATAAAAAACTTCTAAAGTTCATTGATGATTGTAAAAATCAGGATGAATTTGAAAGAACAAAATTAAACAAAGCAGTTAATTGTATTTTTACTGATTTATGAGCAATTCATCCAATTACTAAAAAAGATATTCCAATTATCATTGCAGATTATGTAATTGGTACATATGCATCTGGAATTGTAATGGGAGTTCCAAGTTGCGATGAACGTGATTTAAAAGTTGCTAAAAAATATAAAATTAATATGATTGATTTATATGAAAAAAATCAATTAATTAATTCTGATTTTTTAGATGGATTAGATGAACTAGAAGCAAGAAAAAAAATCATTAAGTATTTAATTGATCATAAGATTGGTAATAAGAAGGTTAATTACAAATTACGAGATTGGTTATTTAGTAGACAAAGATATTGAGGAGAGCCCTTCCCTGTTTTATATGATGAGAATGGAAAGATTAATATTATTGAAGATTTACCAGTTGTTCTACCTGAAACAAATCAAATTAAACCATCAGCAGATGGAACTTCTCCTTTATCAAATTTAACTGATTGACTTTATGTTGAAATTGGTAATAAAAAATATCGAAGAGATACTAATACCATGCCCCAATGAGCAGGATCATGTTGATATTACTTAGCTTATCTTTTAAAAAATGATGATCAAACATACACTCCATTAAATTCTAAAGAAGCTCAAAAAAGATTTGCAAGATGATTACCAGTTGATGTTTATATTGGTGGACAAGAACATGCAGTTTTACATTTACTTTATGCAAGATTCTGACATCATTTTTTGTATGATATTGGCATTGTTCCAACAAAAGAACCCTTCCAATTAGTGGTTAATCAAGGAATGATTTTAGATCAAAACAATCAGAAAATGTCAAAATCAAAAGGGAATGTTATTAATCCAATTGATATTGTTGATAAATACGGAGCTGATACATTAAGAATCTATGAAATGTTTATGGGTCCATTAAATGCTTCATTAGCTTGAAATAATGAAGCATTATCAGGATCTCGCAAATGACTTGAAAAAGTATATAACCTTTTCATTGATAAGAAAGCAATCATTAGGGAAAATGTTTTTGATGATGAATGAAAGCAACTTTATGCCACTTTTGTTAATAATGTTTCAAATAATATTGAAAAACTACAATTCAATCTCGGGGTTTCAGACATGATGATATTTATTAATGGATGCTATAAAGCAAAAGCAATTAATAAAATGGATTTAAAAAATTTCATGATTATCCTTTCTTGTTATGCTCCTTTTTTAGCAGAAGAAATTAATCAAACATTCTTTTTATCAAAGCAAAGTATTACTAATGAAAAATGACCAGAAATTATTCCATTAGATTTTAAAAAAGAATTTGTTAAAATTCCAATTCAAATTAATGGAAAGGTTAAAGCAGTTTTAGAAATAAAAGTTGATCTATTAGAAAAGGACCTGCTCGATCTTATCCAATCAAATGAGAAAATCCAAAAGCATTTAGAAAATCAAAAAATTGTTAAAACTATTTATATTAAAAATAAAATATTAAACATCATCATAAAATAAGAAAGCAAATTTGCTTTCTTATTTTATATAAACATTTGTTAATTTACTTAAATTACCAAATTTCTTATTAACTTCTTCAATTGGAGCATCAACTAAAATTGATCCATGTCCTATGATGATTGCTCTTGAAGCCATCTCCGTCATAATGACAACATCATGGCTAATTATCACTATTGTAATATTATTCTTTTCACAATAATCATTAATGAAATTTTTAATTCTATTTTTAATAGCAATATCTAAACCAGTTGTAAATTCATCTAAGAATAATAATTTTGGCTTATTTACTAAAGATAAAATAACATTTAGTCTTTGCTGTTGTCCGCCTGATAATTTACTAATTTTGGTATTGATAATTGGTAGTAATTCAAAAACATCAACCATATTTAAAATTTCATCTTCACTTAGATTTGATTTATCTAACTCAATAATAAATTTAATTACATCTTTAACAGTTAATACTCTTGGGAATGATAAATCTTGAAATTGAACTCCAATTTTTTGAGATTCAGGAATGTTTTCAAAATGTTTAATGACTTCTCCCTTTGTTGGTTTTTTAAAACCAGCAATGATTTCAACTAAAGTCGTTTTACCAGAACCATTAGCACCAATCAAAGCAAGCTTATCACCTTCAAAGATCTTGAAATTGACATTTTCAAAAACTACATTTCATCCCTTTTTTCTTGTGTTTGATTTATATCTTTGACTAAGATCTTTAATCTCAACAATTGGTTTTTTATCTTGGTAAAATTTTTCATCAACAATAAATTTATCAATAGATTCTTGACCCTCAATCTTCGAAGATGCATTGTCTATTCTTTTTCAAAAGTCTTTATAAAGCATTATTTACCTCGTGTATCAATTAAAGTATTTTGAACTTGCAATTGATATCCCAATTCAAACAAAGTAAGGCATGATTAGATTCATTCCTTTTTGTCAACTATCATAAACTAATACAGAACTGCTTCCTCTAAAAGAAATTTCTAAAGGAACATTAAAGTTAAAAATATTTTGCATTTCACTATAAACATATAATCCACCTTCTAATGTGTGGCCATAAATCACTGTATTAATTAAACTAGTTGAATAGTTTAATGGGAAAAATAAAGTAATATAACGCATTGCATCCATTTTTGCTAAAACAAATAATGGAATAAATTGTCCAGAAAACATTAAAGTAGTAAAGAATAAAGCATTTCCAATTCAAGTTGCTGCAATTGTTCTTTTTAAAATAGATCCTAAAAATATTCCACATGCAACAGCAACTGCAATCAACATTAAAATAGCATAAAATAAATAACCAAAATTAATGTATGAAACTCTTTCAGATTGATTTCCCATAAATGAAAAAAATAAAATAAAAGTAATTCCCATTGATAATAATGCTACTAAGAAATAAAAGCTAGCAGAAAGAAAGATGAAATTGATTTTTGAAAAACCTGCATTTTTAATTCTTCTTAAAATAATTGAATTTTTGAGCTCAACAATCATTTCTGGAAGAGAAATTACACATAATGGCAAAATAGACATAGAAATATAAGTCGCAAGACCATCCTGAAAGACAGAAATATCATTTGCAAATTGACTAACTGTAAAATAAATTGTCATAAAAACAAGTGGTAAACCAACTGCTAGAATTGGACCTGATTTCGCCCTAAAGAAATTTAAAATTAAAAATTTTAATAAAACTCAGTTTCGGTTAATAAAATTTTCATCAAAAGTTTTTTGGATTTTTGTAAATTCTTGTTTAATATTGATTTTCATTACATATCCTTATTAAGATAGAAAATTAAGGATTAATATCCTACTTTTCTTCTTTATTATTTTTAGCAAGTCTTGATTTTAATCTATTACTCTTATTTTTAGTAATAAGTTTTTTAGAGACAGCACTATCAATTTTTTTATAAGATAAATTTAAATCATCTTGTTTTTTAGTTGTCTTTGTTTTTTTGATTTGAGTTTTTAAATTTGATTTTTGACTATGTCTTTGAGTTTTTCTTTTTTGATCTCTTTTGCAATTTTTCTCATTTGATTTAATGTTTGCCATTTTTCTTCTCCTAGAGGTGGTTTTCATATTCTTTTATATATTAGGATAATTAAATCAAGATAAATTAAGTTCAAATTATTTAATTCAATTAGCTAAATTAAAACTATTTCATTATACTATAAATAGTATTATATTATAGAATATAGTATTGAAATATTAAATTTTACTTAAAAAAGGTCCATCATGAATAATAATTTATTTGCATTAATGCTAGTTATCATTCCAATTGGAGTTTTTATTTATTTTATCAAAAAGAAAAAGGGCAATTCAGAAGCTGCTAATGCTCCTGCAAAGAGAAGAGATAATGATGAAGTTTGAAAAACCCTTAAATCCTATATTAAAAAAAACTCTGAATATGGTAAGGAAGTAATTGAATCATATGTTGCTAAAAGACCACCAATTAATCATATTGATAAATCATTACCAAAAGTTGAATATGAAAAAGCAAAAAAACTAATAAAAGAAGAAGCGTTAAAAGAAAAGGCAAAACGAAAAGAATTTAAGAAACAAAAGAAACGATATACAGCTCCTGCTCAGAAAGAGTTATATGTTGTTTTGTTTACAACAAGAAATCCCAAAACTTTAGAAGAAGATAAACCTCGAGCAATTGAGTGTCAGGTAATTAATAATAAGATTGATAAAAAGAATTTTGAAAGAGAAATTATTGTTACAAGAACTTTAAATTATGAAGAAGAAGCAAAATGAATTTTACCAATTAAAGAAAAAGAAGAAGCTCAATTTAATAAAGATAAAGCTAAAAAAGAAAAAAATGCTTTACGTAAAAATAATTTAAAGAAAAAATTAAAAATCAAAGAAAAAGATCCAAAGAAAAAAAGTAAGAAATAATTAATGATGAGAAAAAAGATTATTTTCTGTGGAACACCTCTTATTGGTAGAAAATGTTTAGAGGCAATTTTTAATAAAGAAAAATATGAGATTATTTTTGTTATTTCGCAACCAGATAAATTGATTGGAAGAAAAAAAGAAATCATTTTTTCTCCTGTCAAAAATTTTTGTTTAGAACATCAAATTCAATTGTATCAACCAGAAAAAATAAGTGAATTAAAAGAAGTGATTGCAAATGCACAACCTGATTTAATTTTGACATGTGCTTATGGTCAATTTATTCCAAGTTCAATTTTAGAAATCCCCCAATATAAATGTATTAATGTTCACGCTTCTTTGTTACCTAAATATCGGGGAGGAGCACCAATTCATTGAGCTTTAATTAATGGCGAAAAAGAAACAGGTATTACTTTAATGTTCATGGAAAAAGTAATGGATGCTGGAGCTATTATTTATCAAGAAAAAATTGCCATTGAAGCCAATGATAACTTATTAACCCTTTTTAATAAAATGGAAAATTTAGCTTATCAAGTTGTTAATCAAAAAATTGACGATTTATTTAATGAACAATTAAAATCATGAGAACAAGATCTTAATCAAGTTACTTTTGGGTATAACATAAAAAGAGAAGATGAAAGAATTGATTGAAATTGGGATGTTTGTAAAATTTATAATAGGATTAGGGGATTAGCATATAATCCAACTAGTTTTTCTACAATTGCAGATAAAATTATTAAAATTTATCAAGCGGAAATAACTTCTAGTCAAACAAAGAAATTACCTCCAGGAACAATCATTGATGTTAATAAAAAAGGAATTTTAGTTGCAACTAAAAATGAAGATTTATTAATTACAGAAATCCAATTTGAAGGTAAAAAAATGATAAAGGGTAATGATATTTATAATAATAGATTAAAATTAATCAATCAAAGATTTATTTAGGCAAATTACATATGGAAAAAAAGTATATTAGAAATTTTAGCATAATTGCCCATATTGATCATGGAAAATCAACTCTTTCTGATCGTATTATTGAATTAACAAATGGTCTTTCAAAAAGGGAAATGAAAAATCAAATTCTTGATTCAATGGAATTAGAAAGAGAAAGAGGAATAACAATTAAGTTAAATGCAATTGAATTAGAATATTTAGCAAAAGATGGCCACCTTTATCTTTTTCATTTAATTGATACTCCAGGTCATGTTGATTTTACTTATGAAGTTTCAAGAAGTCTAGCTGCTTGTGAAGGTGCTTTGTTAATTGTTGATGCTTCACAAGGGGTTGAAGCACAAACATTGTCTAATGTTTATTTAGCACTTGAAAATAATTTAGAAATTATTCCCATTATTAATAAAATTGATTTACCAACTGCAAATGTTGGTGAAGTAAAAAAACAAATTGAAGATTTAATTGGGATTGATTGTTCAGATGCTCCATTAGTTTCTGCTAAAACAGGATTAAATATGGAAGATGTATTAGAAACAATTGTTAAAAAAGTTCCTTCTCCAAAAGCAAACATGAATCAATTGAAAACCCAAGCATTAATTTTTGATTCATATTATGATGCATATAAGGGTGTTGTTTGTCTTGTCAGAGTTGTTGCAGGAAAATTAAGTGTTAATCAAAATATTCAATTTATGGCCAATGGAAAAAACTATATTATTAGTGAGCTTGGAGTTTCAACTCCCAAAATGGTAAATAAAAAAGAATTAGAAGATGGTACAGTTGGATGAATTGCAGCATCAATTAAGAACATTAAAGATATTAATGTTGGAGATACAATTACAGATGCTAATGATCCAGCATCTGAGCCTTTGCCTGGTTATAAAAAAATTATTCCTATGGTTTATTGTGGATTATATCCAATTGATACTTCACAATATGAATATTTTAAAGAGGTAATGGAAAAAATTTATTTATCAGATTCTTCTTTAGTTTATGAATATGAAACTTCTCAAGCATTAGGTTTTGGAATTAGGTGTGGGTTTTTAGGCTTATTACATATGGATATTATTAAAGAAAGAATTTTTCGGGAATACAACATTGAATTAATTACTTCAACTCCATCTGTTATTTATAAAATTATTAAAAATAATGGTGAGGAATATGAAATTGATTCTCCATCAAAATTATTAGAAAAAACCCAAATGAAAGAAATTCTAGAACCAATGGTTAAAGTTCAAATTATTACTCCTGAAGAGTATGTTGGTGGATGTATGGAATTATGTCAAAATGCAAGGGGTGAATATTTAGATTTAGAATTTATTGATAATTTAAGAAGAAAATTAATTTATAAAGTCCCTTTAGCAGAAATTATTTATAACTTCTTTGATTCATTAAAATCTTTATCAAAAGGTTATGCAACACTTGATTATGAAATGATTGGATATCAAAAACAAAAACTTGTTAAAGTTGATATTCTAATTAATGGAACAAAGGTTGATGCTTTATCAACAATTCAACACAAGGATTTTGCAGCAAGTCGATCAAGAATTGTTTGTCAAAAATTAAAAGAAGCAATTCCGCGTCATTTATTTGAAATTCCCATTCAAGCTGTTATTGGTGGAAAGATTATTGCAAGAGAAACTATTTCTGCAATGCGAAAAAATGTTTTAGCTAAATGTTATGGTGGAGATATTACAAGAAAGAAAAAACTACTTGAACAACAAAAAGAAGGAAAGAAAAAACTAAAAGCAATTGGTAATGTTAATATTCCACAAGATACTTTTATTAAAGTTTTAAGTAGTTAGGATAATGTTTTTCGATCTTTGAATATTTAACTAATTATGGTATATTTATTCAAAAGTTTAATTTAAAAGGATTAATAATGAAAAAGCCTAATAAAAAACACCTTCTAAAATGATTTCTGATTGGAATTTCTGTAGCTACTGTTGCAACTGGAACTACACTTTTAATTGTATGATCACGAACTAATGGAGATGATGTTATTAGGTTGCCTAATTCAATTCAAGTATCTTATAAAAATCCCTCTCAAGGTCCAATTTTAGTAGATCAAACTGAGCTTAATAAACAAAATAGTTTTTATAGTAGTTGAGAAAGGATCTTTGGTGTTCACACAAATGAAGGAATACAGAGATTATTAAACGATTTTTATAAACCATTAAGTGATGATGAACTTGATCTATTAGATAAATGAAATACTTTATTGCAAATTTCAGAAGAAAGATATCAGGGAGATGAAAACAAAACCTTATATAGTTTTCAGGTTTCATTAGTAATTCCACAACAAATTGGAATTGCTCCTGAAGATCATCCATCTTTTAACAATGGAAATTCTTATTCTCCATTCATTGAATATATTCTTAAAAAATAAATTCAAAATATTTTTTACTTTTTTTATCACTTTTTCATAACTTGATTATGCTATTTATTTTGTTATACTAAACTTGAAAATAAGATTTTATTTAGTATACTAAAACAATAAAAAGTTTTAAATAAATGAAACAATCATTAGGATAAATTAAAATGATCAGAAAAAATAAGTTTATGAATATAAATGATATCAAAAAATATGCTCCCAATGATGGTCGTCCTTTGACAAGACCAGTAGTTCCAAAACCTCATTTCACAGTTTTGAAGAACCGAAGAGTTGATGCAACAAAAATTCCTAAAGTTCCCCCAAAACCTCCACGTTTAATCAAAAAGGATATTTTAGAACTTCATAGTGAAAATCAACATAAAACAATGCCTGAAGCTCCAAGATTAATTGTCAAAAGTTATGATGAAATTGGAGATACTTTAAGTCATCCCAAAATGCCTCCTCCCCCACCAATTCTTAAAAGAAGAATTCATGAAGGAGAAGCATCTTTATTAGAAAATCCATTTCTTCCTCCTAGAGAAATTTGAAAAGAACCAATTGGAACAAAGCCCTTTATTAAGCCTCCATTATTGAAAAGAAACCAATTACTTTTACCAATTGAAGAAGAAACAAAAGAAAAGAGATCTTTCTTTAAAAATAAATTTCTAATTTTTGGAGTTGCTTTAACTGCTTTAGCAGCAATTACAATTTCTATTTCTATTCCACTATTATTCACACAGCAAAAACCCCCTGTGATTATTCCAGTTAAAGAAAATATTTCTTTAAAAGCTAATCCTGCAGTTTTTAATGATCCAATTGTTTATAATGAATGAATCCAAGAACTAGCAGTTGTAAAACCAAGTGCAACTCACAATAACGCCCCTTTAACTTCACAAGCAGCACTAGAAGCAAGAGCGCAACAATTATCACTATATTTTGATGGGGTTTCTTCAGCTAATGTTCATGAAATTACAATTGTTGAAAAAGCTCCTTTAACATCAATTAACAATGAGCAGTTCACTGCTTCATATTCTTTATTAAAAAGCAAATCTGATGTTTTTAATGATGAACAAAAGGGAAAACAAATTGATTTCAAAGTAACAATTAACAATAATAAGAAAACAGTTGATTTAACAAGCAACCCTGTAGCCATTGTTTTATCAAATGCTAAAGCATACAACTATTTAAATGCAAAATCATTTAATGATGCTTTAATTAAAGAGTATTTCACATCACTTGATGAAGCGCAATGAAAAGGGATCGATTTTTCAAAATGTGAATTTATCCCAGCAACTGATTTAGCTCCTGGAAAATTAATCATGAAATTATTTCCTAAATTAGGATATGAATTCATTAATGATCAAGGAACAGTCATTCCAGAATTTCAAACTGAGTTTTTTGTTACTCAAAATCCAATTAATGTGCAAATTACTCCAACAGGAACAACTGAAAAAATTGATATTAAAGATTTTCATGACTTTTATATTAGAACCATTATTAATAATGATGAGGCTTATTTAAAATCAGTTTTACCAAACTATATTAATTTAATAACTGATAATGATATTTCATTTACACGAACATCAGAGTTATTAGCTTCATTTAATACAAAGGCATCTTTCCTTCAAAATGGAAGTGCAACATCAGGTCCTATTATTAGGGTTGAAATTAATCCTAATAACGGAGTTAAGCTAAATGGTAATAATAAAATTGATATTGCATTTACAAATGGAACTGTAACAGTTAAAAGACCAACTGCAAGTTTACAAAAAGAACATGTTAGTAATCAACAAGCAAGAAATTGAATTGCAGTTTTTGAAAGAGGGAATTGATTCCAAAGAAGAGAAGCTTTATTTAATTTATTAGACGACTTCAATAGCAACTCAGTTTATTTCTTTGATTTATCAAATGAATACATTGCATCTACTGCTGAAACAAATGGCCGTGTACTTACAACTTTAGGTTTAAAACCTAATTTCCTATGATCAGATAATTCAAGTTCACGATTTATTATCGAAACTCCAATTAGAAAAATTGATTCAGTTTCTGTTACCTTAAAAGAGGGAGTTAATAATCATATTATGTTAGATCAAGAAAATTTTGATACTTGATATGAATTTTATCGAACTCATGAAAAAAGCGGATATCTATATTCAAATCCAGGAATCACTCACTTATTCAATGAATATTATAATGTGATTGATCCCCTTGAAATTGAAAAACTAAATGCTAATGGAATTGCATTACAAATCTTTGAAAAATTCTTTGATGTTGCAACAGGAAAAGTGTATTCATTTTCTGTTCGAGTTACAGCAACCCTTGGATTAAATGGAGCTGGTGACCATGGTGCTACAATTAATGGTTCATCTGCAAGTACTCCTTTCATCAAATTTGAATTAAAATATTAAAAGTTTAACTTTTAATATTTTTTTTATATATAAGTAGTTCTGAAGATTTTTCCTTTGTTGAGATGCTTTTAATGCTTATAATAGTAATATATGTTTTTAGATCAAATTAATTTAAAGATATTTATTAACCTCATTATTTTGGTTATTGTATTAATTATTGCATTAGTAATTTTATGAAAACTTAAATTTGAAAACAAGGGATATAAATATTTGTTTCTGCTTTATATTATTATTTGAATTCCAATTATGCTAGTTCGACCATATCGAGGTCCTGTTCAAGCAGAAATTGATAATTTACTTAAATGAATTCCTTTAATGCTCTATGGATTAATTGGAGTTTTTGCAAGACCATTAATGGATTTTACAGCGCTGTATTTTAAAAATCGAAAAGTAATTTTACAAAGTGCAATCCTAATTATTCTTATTACATATTTACCAATTATCTTTTTTCAATCAACAGCAACAAATATTATCCAAACTTTAGGAGTGGGAATTGGAGCTTCAATTATTGGGATTTATGAATTATTATTTAAAGAACAATATGGTAAATCAAAAGCTTTATTGACTGTTTCAATTTTAGCCATCCCTCCATTGGTAGCAGATTTTATTACTGCTCCAATTCAATCGATGATTGCATCATTTGCAAAAAATGTTGATGCCCCTGGCTATGATATTAGTAAATTAGCAATTCTTTGAATCATTGGGGTAGGATTTTTAATATTAGCTTTAGTAATGGCTTTTTTTGTAAAAGAACAAAGAGCATTTGTTGGAATGAATTTTGGAAACAAAGTGATTGAAAATAAGAATGATCAAGTTTCTTTCTTATTAATATGTCTGATTGGAGCCATCATCTTATTTATTAAATTTGGAAATAGTGGATCAGTTGGAACAACAAGATTACATGAATTAGGAAAATTAACCAATATGGATGTAAGTGGATATGAGGGTTATTTGTCAACTGTTTTTAGTACATTTCAATTATTAGGAACATTTCTTTTTGGCTATTGTGCAATTAAGAATTTTTCAACAATTAAAATTTTTATGATTGGTTTTATTATTTGGATGTTTTATCATTTTATTTCAATCTTTTATTTTAATCCAATATTCTTCTTTAGTATTCATGCTCTTAATGGGTTTGCTTATGGTATTTTATATAATTTATTTTTAGGATATATTTTATCATTATCATTTAAAAATAAATTAATAACTCCAATGGGAATTTATCAAGCAATTTTAGCAATTGGGATTACTTTAAGTAATTTCTTTACAACTTTTATTTCATCAAATTTGATGTTAGATTTAAGACAAGCGACAATTATTATTGACACAACCATTATGGCCTTATTGGTCTTATCACTAATCCTTTTAATTTATGTTGAAAAAAAAGTTCATTATCAAAAAAGATAACTTGCTTTTTTGTTCAAAAAGGATTATAATATTTATGTGTGGGAGATTAGATAAGAAGAAGATTTTTGATTGCTTAGAAGTGAATTTCGATTTGCAGCAACGGATTTCGGGAGAGCATTGTAGGGATGTTCAGATTGAAAGAATATTAGCTTGATTCGACCAATGATGGCTTTTATCATGAGTATTTCTGACAAGAATGAAATTGTGAATAAGAAGATTAGTAGTCATAAGTTGTTGAAAAAATTGTTCAAGTTGAACTCTTTTGCACAAATGCAAAAAATGTTTTTAGGGTTAAATTAACTAGTCAATCATGCATATTTGACGGTTAATCCTGCTTGCAGGTAATATTAAAAGCATTTGGTATGTTTCGCTTAGAAGGATATTTATTTGAAACAGCCTCTAGAGGAGAGGCTGTTTTTTTATGTATTTGTGCTTACTTAATAATAAGTATGAGACTCATTTTTATAATATAATAAACATAGAAAAGTGGAGTTTATATGTCATATTATTCAAAATTTATTGATTCAACAATTTTAAAAGCAGATGCTAGTAAATTAGAAATTATTCAACTATGTGAAGAAGCAATCAAGGAAGATTTTTTTTCTGTTTGTATTAATCCTTATTATGTTCCTTTAGCTAAAAAGGCTTTAAGTGGTAGTAGTGTTAAAGTTTGTACTGTGGTGGGTTTTCCTTTAGGTCAAAACACAATTAGTACGAAAGTTTTCGAAACGATTGATGCTATTAATAAAGGAGCAGATGAAATTGATATGGTAATTAATATTGCTAGATTAAAAGCTCGAGATTTTGAGTATTGTGTTTATGAAATTAACCAAATTAAAAAAGTTTGTGAGGATAAAATTTTAAAAGTAATTGTTGAAACTGCTTTATTAAATGAGGAAGATAAAATTAATGCATGTAATATTGTTTTAAAGAGTGATGCTGATTTCATAAAAACTTCAACAGGTTTTTCATCAGCTGGGGCAAAATATGAAGACATTATTTTATTTAATTCAATCATTAATAAAAGAAAACAAATTAAAGCTGCTGGGGGAATTAAAAACCATCAAGATTTAATGCGATTTATTAAAGCAGGTGCAAACCGAATTGGTACATCAAGTGGAAAAAAATTGATTACCGAAAACTTTGATGATGATGGGTTTGAAACTTACTAGAGATAATTTTTTAATAAGTCATCAATTTTAATTTTTTGTTCATCAATTTTCTTAAATCTTTTAGCATTTAAATATGCTAAGGGATTATTTTTTTCCATAACAAACTTAATTTCATTTGCAATTAGAATTTGGGATTTGATAGCAGAATCATATTTTTGATTTGAATATTTATAATCACCAACAATTGGGTTTTTATAATAAGACAAATGGGCTCTAATTTGGTGTTTTTTTCCAGTAATCAATTCAACCTTTACCAAAGAATATTTTCCATCTTCTTTAATTAAAGAAACATTGGTTTCAATCGGAAAGGTTTGATATGTATTAGGAGAATTGCAAACTTTCATCTTATTTGGGGTTTTAGGATGTTTATAAATATAATCACTTCATTGGTTTTCTTGATATCTTAATCGGCCATGGACTAATGCTAAATAAATTTTGTGAATTTTCTTTTTAGCAATTAGGTCATTTAGATTTCTTACAACCTTTTTATTCTTGCCTGCAATCACCAATCCTTCAGTGTTAACATCAATTCGGTTAACTAAAGCCGGTTCATTTTCATTGCTTTTACCATCCCAAAGCTTTTTCTTATAAAGATAAAGTTTTAAATAATTATTTAAAGTATTATTTTTTTCATTTTTATCTTCTTGACAATAAACCCCTTTTTGTTTGTCAAAGATAATAATATTTTCATCTTCATAAAAGATTTTGACTTTAATTTGACAATCTTTAAAATTATCATTAAGGTTTTTAGGAATAGCAAGATAAAAAGTTAATACATCATCCTCTTTAAGAAGGTGATCATCTTTGACTTTTTTACCATTAACTTTGATATTGCCTTTATTAATGTTTCTTTTGATAAAAGAAATTGTTTTATTACTTAAGACTTGTTGACAATAAGTGCTTAGTCTTTGCCCTGCATCAGGAGCGATTATTTTTAATTCATTCATATTTAATATATTTTTACACATTTTTATAAAAAAAACTACTTTAACTCTTATAATATTAGTAAAGTATTGATAATTAAGGGTATATTAATGAGTAATGAAGTTTTTATTAGTGAATTAAAAAGCTTTGGGCCTGAAACAAAAGCAATTATTGCTGCTATTTCAAATGTTGAAATTCTTGGTTCAATTTCCAATGAATCTCCTAATCGACCAATTATTTTTCTTTTATCGAAAAATAAATTTTTTATTTTTAAAAATGATACAAAAGAACCAATGACAGAAATTTATTCATTTGACAAAATAACAAAGCTTGAAATAATTACAAGAACAAGAAGAAGAGCAGCTTTAGTTTTAACAATTGACAATAATAAGAAATATTTTATTGAAGATATCAAAAAAGAGAAAATTGCTAGCTTCATTGATCTTTATCATGATCTTGCAAAAGATTTTCAAAAATCTGATGAAAATATTTTCCTAAAAAATATCGATATTTTAAGTGACTATGATGATAATGATTTATTAAAAAATATTATTAATTCTGAAAACATTAAAGAAGAAAAAGTTGCTTCTAATGAAGTAGCTCCAATGAAAGAGAAGGAAAAAATGCAACCCTACAACCCCCCACAAAAATCAAAGCGAATTGTTGATGATTCAAAAATTGCTGATGATACAACTTTTTCAAGTAAATACTTATATTCACTATTATCTAAAAAAAATACTTTACTACCTGATGGAAAATTATCTAACATTGATAAAATCAATAGTAAGATCGATGAATTAGATATTTCAGCTACAAAAGTAGTTGGCACAGAAGTTGATAAAAAATTTATTCAAGATATTAAAAATGCTTTATTAAAAATTAATGAAAAAGTTAATTTATTAAAAGAAAATGTTGAAGAAAATGTTGTAAGAAATACTTCAGCTACTTATTCAAAGATTGATGAAGTAGCTGCTAATGCTGCAGATTCTAAAGAAATCATGAAGATGCGATATTCTTTAGAAAATACAAAAAATGAAATTGAAAAAGAATTAAAAGAATTTGTTAAAGCAACAAATGAAAAAATGACACGAATCTCTGAAAATTTAATTAGTGATGATGTTCTTAAAAAAATTGATGAAAGAATTGAAAAATCAAAAGCTGAAATCGTTAAAGACATCGATGCAGTTAAAAATTCTTTTAGAGAAAAAATGTATTTTTTAAATGATGTTGCTGATCGACAAATTGTTATTACTAAAGAATTAAAACGATATTCAAGTAGTAATGAAAATTATAATGATGAAATTTATCACATCCAAAAAGCTTGACTGGAAAATAATAAAAAGTTTGCAGCATATGATGAAAAATTATCAAAGCTACAAGATACATGAAGAGGTCAAACTCAAGCCATCAATGGAATCATTGCAAAACTTCGAGAAAGAACAGGAAGTAGTGATATTGACCCAACTGTTGAAAATAGTTCATTTAATAATGAGTGATTTTTAGATAGCATTCATAATACTTCAAATAAATTATTAGCAGTAAATGATAAGGGAAGAGGGATATATTTTGATGTTGAAGATTTTAAGAAAGACATCGATAAATTAATTGCTCAATCTGAAAATGAATTGCTAATTACTGTTGATGAAAAGATTCATGAATTTAAAAAATTCTTATTAAATACAATTGAAGATTTAACAAATAGTCAAGAAGAAAAGATTTTAGATCAACTAGCTCCTAAACCATCTAATCTTCAAACTTTTGTCTTTAAAGCAAAAGGTTACATCCTAAATGGAAAAGAAAGATATGGAATTAGATCAGGCCAAACTTTAAGTTTAAAAATGGAAAAAAATATTCCAGGAATTGATTCAATGTATTATTGTGAAGAAAATAAAGAACCTTTATATGTTAAAAAATATGATGGAATTATTTTTGCTAACCGAAAATATTACATTAACACTGTAAAGGAATTCTCAACAGAGAAAAAAGATTATTTTAAATTATCGCATATTGAATATCAAGGTGGAATTAAACCATACCGTTTATATGAAATCATTATTGATAGTAATCTAATTGAATATAAAGTCTTTGATGAAAAAGGATTCTTAATTACAGATAATGATCCTGTTTCTGCTAAATTTGATTTAAAATGATTAACATTCTTTAAGGAATAAAATGAAAAAAGTAAGAAAAGCAATCATTCCTGCAGCAGGACTTGGAACAAGGTTTTTACCAGCAACAAAAGCCCTGCCAAAGGAAATGTTTCCCATTATTGACAAACCAACAATTCAATACATTGTTGAAGAAGCTGTAGCATCTGGAATTGAAGAAATTTTAATTATTACTTCAAATACTAAAAACTCAATTATGGATCATTTTGATTATTCATATGAATTAGAAAATCGATTAAAAGCAAAAGGGAAAAAAAGTGAAGCTAAAAGTATTAGAAAAATTGCAGATATTGTTAAAATTCAATACATTAGACAAAAAGAGCCATTAGGATTAGGAGATGCTATTTTGTCTGCTAAATCATTTATTGGTAAAGAATTTTTTGCAGTTCTTTTAGGTGATGATGTTGTTGTAAGAAAAAATGACCAAGAAGAACCATCTTTATTACAATGTATTAAAGCTCATGAAGTAACCCATGCTTCAATTGTTGGGGTTCAGCAAGTCCCTAAAAAAGATATTAATAAATATGGAATTGTTGCAGTTGATGCTGTTTTTAAAGGTGATAAATCAATTTTAAAATTAAAGGACTTTGTTGAAAAACCAAGCCCTGAAGTAGCTCCTTCAGATTATGCAATCTTAGGAAGATATGTTTTAAGTCCTCAAATTTTTGAAAAGCTTGCTAAGACAAAAAAAGATGCTTCTGGTGAAGTGCAATTAACTTCAGCCATTGAGGCTTTATCAAAAGAACAAGTTATTTATGGAAAAATCTTTTCAGGAAAACGATATGACATTGGTTCTAAAGCAGGATATGTTGAAGCAATCATTCTTGAAGCTTTAAAGAATGATGAAACAAGTAAGCAAGTTTTTGAAATTATTGAAAAACTAAGAAAATAAATTTCTTAGTTTTTTTATTTAAATAATTTAATTTTACTCATTGATTCTAAAGCTCAATAAATTCCTTGAACTCCAAAACCTGAATCTTTATTTCCAGTGAAAGGAAAGACATCAGGGCCTCTTGTAGGAGCAAGATTAAAGTTAATGGTACTATAATCAAGTTCATTTGCAAGTTGGTTAAATTTTCTTTGACTTTTTGTAAAGATTGAAGCTTGCAAACCATATTTAGAAGCATTAGTGGCTGCAATTACTTCTTCAATATTATTAAATTCCACAATTGGAATAATGGGAGCAAATTGTTCTTCATCAAAGATTAACATTTCTTGAGTTACATTTGTTAGCACTGTTGGATATAATAAATTTGCTTCATTTTTTTCGCCACAACAAATTACAGCCCCTTTGTTTTTAGCATCTTCAATTAAACCCTTTGCTCATTTTAAAGATGTTTGATTTACAAGAGCTGTAATATCACTATTATTAATTGCTTTTCCAACTGATAATTGTTTAACTTCTTGAACAATTAAGCTAGTAAGCTTTTTAATAATGTCTTTGTGAGCATAAACAATTTTAATTGCAGTACATCTTTGTCCGGCAAAATTTAAAGCTCCTTTAACAATTTCCTTTGCAGATTTTATTAAAATAGCATCTTCAAAAACAATTGCTGGATCTTTACCTCCAAGTTCTAAAACAATTGGTAAGCCTTGATTTTCAAAAAGAATTTTTTTACCTACTACAACTCCCCCTGTAAAAGAAATCATATTAGCATTTTTATTTGTGATGATTAAATCACCAATTTCAGATCCTTTTCCTGTAATAATGTTAAAGACATTTTTAGGAAATTTAGCTTCATGAAAATATTTTGAAATTAATGCTCCAGTTAATGAACCATTTGTTGCTGGTTTAAAAACAACTGTGTTTCCCAATATTAAAGCGGGAATAATTTTTGAAATTGCTAAATTAATTGGATAATTAAAAGGAGAGATGCAAACAACAACTCCTACTGGTTCTCTTTTAATAAAACCAATTTTTCCATTAGGTTTATCTTCGTGAATCTTCTTTGGAATTAAATAGTACTTAGTATATTCTAAAATTGTTAAATCAATGTATTCACAAGTTCTTTCAACTTCTTTAACTGCATCATTAAATCCCTTAGCAATTTCTTGAACCATCACATGAGCAATAGTTTCCTTATTTTCTAAAAAGAGCTTTTTTAACTTCTTAATATGATTAATTCTAATTTTGTGATCAGAATTTTTTCAAGTTTGAAATGCAGCTTTTGCATCTAGAAATATTTTTTCAATTTCATCAGAAGAAATTCTTGGAACTGTCCCAACTGGTTTTTGTGTTTCAGGAGAAATGATTTCAATGGTTTCTTTTCGACTTGTCATTTTTCCGTTTAATAGAATTTGATAATTTTTCATTAGCGGCCTTATGTTAAATTTGTACTAATAATAATACAACAAATATTATGTTTTGATAGAAAAATTATTAGAAAAAATCACTATAAAAGTATTTCATTTTTTATCTATATAATAGTTTATAATATAAAAAGTATATTTTTATTTTGAGAAAAGCATGAACCAAGATATTTTTTTAGATAAAAAAGTAATTGAAAAATTAGGAATATTAAAATTTAAGAGTAGAAAAATCATTAGTGAGATCTCAAAAAATCAAGTTAATAATGAAAATATTGCTAAACTTGCTATTTTATCTGCATATATGAATAAGCCTTTTTATATTTACTCTGGTTCAAAAGAACTAGATAAATATATTTTCATATGTATTAATAATATTTTTTCAGATGCAAAACCCTTTCAAATTAAAATAGATAAAGATACTACAATTGATGATGTTTTAGGTCCAGTTGATGAAAAATCAATTGCTGAAGGAAAATACCTAAGAAAGATCATTGGATTTCTAACGGCTTCTGATGTTTGTTTATTATCAAATGCTCTTGATGCAAATAAATATTTAAAAAATGTTATTTTAGATTTTATGCTTCAAAGTACTTATATGAATAATGGATCATTAGTTCATTTAGATGTCCCATTAAAAATTATGACAGGTAAATTTAATCGTCCAACAGATGAAGCATCAAAATATATTTGGGATGCTGTTTTTCTAAAATACTATATTAACACTGCTTCAAATGCAATTGATATCCAAAGAGGCTCTTATGATGATGTTTTAAATTATGAAACAAATTTAAAAGATGAAGAAAAATTTAAATTAGAAGATATTGAATTTGTCAGACAACTAGCAAAGCATGTTCAGTTAGATGAAGTTTCAAAAGAATTTCTTAGTTTATTAAAAGCAAAAATTGAAACATTTAATAATGCTCGAAATTTATCAAAACAAGGTGGGATTGATAAAATATTAAATAATAAACAAACTTGAAATGATGTCGACTTAGCTTTAAAAATTTCAGCACTGTTAAATGGTCGAACTGAAGTTGATATTACTGATTGTTTTGTTATTGAACATATTTTATGAAACCAACCAATTCATGCTAATGTTATCTCAAAATTTATTAATGAAGTTGCATCTAACTTTGAGTATGGTTTTTATTCTCAATATAAATTAACTAAAGAAAAATATCTTGCAATGACAAAGTACATTAAGGAAAATGTTTTAACTAACTTGGATTATGAAAAAGTTGTTGAAAAGAAAATTTTTATTAATAATTTGGGGAAATATTACTTTTTCTCTTCTGAAGATTATTCTCATAACATTTTTATTAATATTAGTGATATTAATATGTTAGATGGATCAGTTGAGTTATTAAAAACATTAAACCTTTCAATTAAAACTTATTCAAAAAGCGACTTTGTTAATAATACATATAGTAATCAAAGATTGTTCTTAAATTTTGATGGAAGTAATTACTATATCTTTGAGAAGAATGATGTGAATGGCAAAAGAATTAAAATTTTACCAGATCTAATTGAAATTGATAGTAACCATGTTAGAACTTTACATATTAATGATGAATTGCTAAATGATATTAATAACTGAATGAAAGCAATCTTTTTAGATCTTCATCATGATATTAAAGAACTTGCTGAATTATTGCAAAAAGACTTTTCAAAATTAACAAAAGTAAACATTTTTATTTGTGATCGAAACATGGATTTCTATAAAAAAACAATTCGTGATACATTAAATAAATTGAATCGAATTAGAGAAAGTATTCAATTAACATCAACCAATATTAAATTAATTTCTAAGGGAATGTATAACGGGGATGTTGAAAAAATCACACCTGAACTAGGATTTTAAGAAAAGGAGCAACAATGCCATTCATTAAGGAATTTAATAAAGATTTTTTTATTAGAGATAATAAAATTGTTCTTTCAAACGAATATAAAGAAAAGAACCAATGAAAATTTAAGAAAATCACAGGGAGTCGATTTTCATCCATTCTTGGTGAAAGCGCTTGAACAACAGAAGTTAAAGCATGAGCTGTTATGGTAGGGATTTATAAAGATAAAATGGATGAAACTCTTGCTTATGTTGGTAATGTCATTGAACCAAAACTAAAAGCATATTCAGAAGAGAAATTAAACCAGAGATTTCTAAGTTATGTTCCAGCAAGAATTAATTGGGATATTTTCAAAAATGATATGGTTTTTGGAGGAATTCCAGATGGAGAACCATTGGATGAAAATGGTGATTTAGATTATCCAAATTCAAGAATGCTTGAAATTAAAACAACTGCCATTGATGCTTTAGTTTATGAAAAAATTGATAATAATTTGGTGATGAAAAAAGATCGTAATAACATGCCAATTGTAAAAGAAAAAAATGGTGGACTAAAAAAATGATTTCGGGGAGATGATTTAGTAGTTTCTAATGATTATTGCCTCCAATTATCACTTTATTTATACTTAAGGGGAATTGATAAGGGCTTATTTGTGATTGGTTTTCTAAAACCTGAAGATTATGCTTTTCCTGAAAAATATGATCCAAAAAATGGCTTAGTAAAGTTTATGGAATTAGATTTAGTCAAAACATCATTTGAAGAAAAAATCATTTATGCAAAAAATTGATATCTAGAACATATTCTAACTGGAGAAAGTCCAAGAGTAACTAGCAAAGATCGAAGTTGATTAAATGAAGAAGGAATTTATTATTAATTATTAAAAAATTAATAATATATTTATATATAATATATTTTAAGGGGTTAAAATGAAAGACATTGCAACAATTTTTATTGAGAAGATTACTTTTGGGAATTCAATTGTTCAAGCCAGTCAAATTGGTGTGATCTTTTCTGAAGAAGGCCAAATTAAATGCCTTCATTATTTCATTGAAAATTCAGCTAAAAAATCAATGAATGCAACACCATTGAAAACTGCATTATTAGATATTTATGCAATCATTGATGGAAAAAAACTTATATTATTTAATGTGGATGATGTAGATTATAAGTTCTTAAAACAATCTTATAAAAAACTACACCTTGATTTTAATAATGAAATTTTAGATGTTGCTAAAAAAGCAAAAGAAATTGGCATTAAAAAAATTAATTTAAAAAACCTTTGTCACCTAACAAAAGTATCTTCAAACAACTCAAAAAAAATTCCATCTTCATTATTTAAAGCTCGTCAATTATATTTAGTTGCTAATGCCTTTTTTAAGTTAAATGGCTAAATTTTTAATTATTGGATTAGGAAATCCAGGAACCAATTATCAAAAAACAAAACATAATGTTGGTTTTATGGCATTAGACAGTTTTGCTCTTTCTCATCAACAAGAATTTCTTGGAAATATTTATAATGGCATTTTTATTAAGCTTCAAAATGAAGATCAAGAGGTTTATCTTTTAAAACCACAAACTTTCATGAATCTTTCTGGAGAATGTGTTTTTAGCTTTCTAAATTTTTATAAAATACCAATTGAAAATGTTTTAGTTATTTATGATGATGTAGATTTACCATTAGGTACTTTTAAATTAAGAGAAGTCGGTTCATCTGGTGGTCAAAAGGGAATGAAAAATATCATTGAAAAATTAAAAACTGAAAAAATTAAAAGAATCAAAATCGGAATTGGAAGACCAAAAAATAAGGCAAGTTCTTTAGCAAATTATGTTTTAAGTAATTTTAATGAAGAAGATAAAATAATTATTGATCAATTGTTATCTAAGGTTATCAAAATCATGAATGACTTTCCCAAAAAAGATTTTAAGAAAATAATGTCGGAATATAATGGTTCTTAAATTTATTTGAAAAACTCTTTGTTTTAAATTTTCAAAAGAGAAATATATAGCTGCTGTTTCAGGAGGTCCTGATTCAATGTGGATGTTAAATAAATACCATAAAAAAATAACTGCTGTTTGCTTTGTGAATTATCAGAAAAGACCAGACACTTGGTATGAAGAAAAAATTGTTAATGAGTTTTGCACTAAACATCAGATTAAATTTTTTGCTCACCATGTTGATTGAAATGAAAATAGCTTGAAAGACGAAAATAATTTTCAAGCTTTAGCAAGAAAGATTCGTTATGATTTTTTTTATAAAATTGCAAAAGAAATTAATATTAATAATTTATTAGTAGGTCATAATTATAATGATTTTTTAGAGACTGCTTATTTTCAAATTGCAAGAAATTCTGCAGCTTTATATTATGGAATTTTACAAGAAAGTTCATATAAGGAATTAAGGATTTTTAGACCAATTCTTTTTATTAAAAAAGCAACCATTGAAAACCTTTGCAAAAGAAACAATGTTTCTTATAACATTGATTCAACAAATGAACTTGAAGATTATGAAAGAAATAAAAATCGAAAAATTATTTTACAAATGAATCGGAAAGATTATCATGAATTGATTAAAAAAATTAATCGACACAATTATCAAAATAAGAATAAGTTAGAAACAGTGAATCATTTATATAATGTGTGAAAAGAAATGCAATATGACATTGATTATTTTATTGCATTAGAAGATGATTATAAATTCCATATTATTTATTTGTTATTGATTAATAATAATTTTGGTAAAATTACTAGTAATAAGATAAATGGAATTATTGATTTCATTACAGCAAAAAATAATAAAAAATTTCGAGTGTCTGATAATAATTATTTAGCCATTAAAAATAACTTACTTATTTTTTAAATAAGAAAGGTTCATATGAAGATTTTAATTTTTGGAATCACAGGATCAATTGGAATGCAATCATTAGAAGTAATTACTAAATTAAAGAATTTTAATTTAGTTGGTTTTTCTTTTTTTAAAAATGAGAAATTAGCAGCATCAATTGCTTTAGATTTTCCAAATGCTTGTATTTTTAGCCCCATCAATAATAAATTAAATAGTGTTAGTTCTTATGAAGATTTAATTAATAATTGCAAACCAGATCTTATCATTAATGCAATTTCTGGTTTTGCAGGACTTGAAATTTCTCTATTAGCTTTAAAACACAAAATTAAGTTAGGTTTAGCTAACAAAGAATCAATGGTAGTGGCAGGGAAATTTTTAAATGAATTATCAAAAAAAAATAAAGTTGCTATTATTCCTATTGATTCTGAATTAACTTCACTATTTTCATTATTTAATTCAAAGAAAAATGACTTAATTAAAAAAATAATTATTACTGCATCAGGAGGAAACTATTTTAATAGTTCAGCATTAGAAATGAATAATGCTAAATTTGCTGAAGTAATTAAACATCCCAAATGAAAAATGGGAGCAAAAATATCTTTAGATTCATCCACAATGATTAATAAATATTTTGAGATGATTGAATTATCATATTACTTTGACTATGAAATTGATGTTGTGCAACACTCTCAAGCAATTGTTCATTCAATGATCGTCTATCAAGATGGATCTGTTGAAATGAAAGCTTCGCAACCAAAAATGCAATTAGCGATTCAAAATGTTTTAACAGACTTTCAAACTTATGATTTATTAATTGATCATTTAGAATTTGACCAACTGCATTTATCATTTTCAAAAATTGATGAAAATAAGTGATTACCAATTAAATGAGCTAAAGAGTTTTTTATTAATAAAAATTTAGCTCAACCAATTATTATTAATGCAGCTAATGATGCCCTATTTGAATTATTTAAAAATGATCTAATTAAATTTGATGAAATTATTAAGTATATAAATCAAGCAATAAAAGAATTTAACCATTATAATATTAGCAATGTTGAAGCAATCTACCAATTAAATATTTTAGTAGACCAATGAGTAAGGAATAATATTAATGGACTTTGTTAATTGAATCATCTTTATCTTTATTATTTTCTTTTCAATCACAATGCATGAATTTGGACATTTTTTATTTGCAAAAATTTTTAAAATGAGTGTATATGAATTTTCAATTGGGATTGGCCCTAAATTATTTTCATGAAAATTTAAAGAAACAATTTATTCATTAAGGCTTTTTCCAATTATGGCCTATGTTAATCTTTCTACAAGAAGGAATTTAAAACTCTATGAAGAAATTTATCATGAAGTAATTATTGATCCTTTATATGAAAAAGACTTTGTATTTCTAAAAATTAAAGAACAAATAAAACTAATGAGAAACTTAAAAGCTTTTTTTCTATACCGAAATAAAAGAAATTTATTTAAGGAACACTTAAAATATCAAGCTCTAATTAAAATTGGTAAAACAGCAATTTTTATGGAAGATTTATCGCTTTGAAAAAATATTTTGGTTATTCTTGGAGGAGTGATTGTTAATTTAATTTTGTTTGGATCAGCAACTTTAATCCTAATGGGATTAGGTTATGATATTGATTTAAATTTCGAAATTAAAAACTTCTTTATTAACTTATGAAATATTTTAACTTTTCAAAGACCAACTCCGACAGTTTATGTTTTAAATGATCAACTAATCAGATTCTTATTGAATTTGGCAATGATTAATCTGAGTTTATTCTTAATAAATATTTTACCAATTCCCATTTTAGATGGATTTAAATTTATTACAATTTCTTATTCAAAAATTTATAAAAAAGAAATCAATGAAAAGATTGATTTATTTTTTGGAATTATTGGTATTATATTTATAATATATTTGACGATTGCAAGTATTGCTAATTTTTTCATATAGGAGTTTCGATGAAAAATAAATTTCTGCAGTTCTTTACTAAAAGTAAAATTTTAGATGAAAGAGAATTTGATATCATTAAAGATAATTGTGAATTTACAATTGCAAATGTCAATAATAAAATTTCAATCGGCATTGAAATTACTTCATTGATTGACCCCACTGTCTTCTTTAAACTTTATCAAAGAACAACAAGAAATTCTAAAAAAGATGTTGAAATTATTTTAAATGTTGATAATGTTATTTTTAACGCAATTGATGTTCAAGAATATTTGGATTTTTATAATAATAAACATGTTGAAAATCTTTTACTAAAAAACATTTTAAAAAGGAAAAAATGCGAAATTAAAGAAAATGATTTATACATCTATTATTTAAATTTAACTGAAAGAGAAATTTTATTTAATGAAAAAGAAAATTTCAAAAGATATTTTAACATTTTTGGCATTAACTTTAATGATATTATCTTTGTTCTTGATGAAACCTATAAGGAAATTGAATTATTTCGTTCAAGAAAATTAGATACAAAGAAAATTCTTGCAGAAAAACAAGAAGCAGAAAAAAAACCAGAAAAAAGAAAAATGCCTATTTCTGGAAGTATAGAACCAATTACTAACTTAGTTCCAGAACAAATGAATGCAATTATTCAAGGTGAAGTATTTAAAATTAGCAATGTTCAATTGCAAAATAACCGAACAATCTATAAATTCTTTATTACAGATTATACTGATTCAATCATTATTAAAGCCTTTCCAAATGAAAGGGTTGGGCTTAGTAATCAATTACTGAATTCGATTGAAAAGGGATGTTGAATTAAAGCTAAAATTATTTTACAAATTGATAAATATGAAAAGAATCAATTATCTGGGGTTATTAAACAAATCTCTGTAGAAGATAAACCAAAAAGTTCAGCAAGAGATATTAATTCAGAAAGAAAGCGAGTGGAGTTTATTAATCACACAAAGATGACAGCTTTTGAAGGATTAATAGATATTAAAGAATTCTCTGATGAATTAATTAATTTAGGATATCAACATTTAGCAATTACTGATAAATTTAATTGTCAAATTTTTCCAACAATATTTAATTATAAAAAATATGCTAAAAAAGACCTTAATTTAATTTATGGTTTTCAAACTTTTTTATCAGAACACCAATGTGATATTGTGACAAATCCAATTGATCAAAATATTTGAGAAGCTCAGTATGTTGTTTATGATATTGAAACAACAGGTTTATATCCTTTGGTTGATGACATCATTGAATTTGGAGCAGTTAAATATCAAAATGGAAAAGTAATTGATCGAATTAACTTTTTTATAAAAACAGAAAAAGCTTTACCAAAATTTATTCAGGAGTTAACAGGAATTACTGACTCAATGCTTAAAGATGGTTATGACATTAAAACAGCCTTAATTAAGATTAAAGAATTTTTTGGAAATGCAGTTTTAATTGCTCATAATGGAAAGAATTTTGATCTTAAATTTCTTAATAAAAAATTAGAAGAAAACAATTTAGATTTAATTAATAATTGTTCAATTGATACACTAATTTTATCAAGGGCAAGAAATAAAAAATTTAAAAGTCATTCCCTATCAAACATTAGTAGAAAATTAGGTATTTTTTATAATGAAGATGTTGCCCACAGGGCTGATTTTGATGCTGAGGTTCTATTAAAAGTTTGAAAGAACATGATGGAATATCTTGATCTAGAGAACATTATCAATATCAATGAAATTAATGAAAAATTATTTTGCATAGAAGTGATTTCAAAGACAAGAGATCCTTTAATCAATATTCACGCAAAAAATCAAATGGGAATTAATAACTTATATAATTTAATCTCACTAGCAAATACAACTCCATATGGAAAATCAGTTTTATTTATTAATGATTTAATGCGATTTAAAAATAATTTAATTATTTCTAATTCTCCAAGCGAAGGTGATGTGATTAAAGAAGCACTTTCAGGAACAGATGTTGATTTAAGAAAGGCAATTAGTTTTTATGATGTAGTTTTTGTTTCTCCAGTTTCATGTTTTGACCATGAAATTAATCGGAAATTAATTACTGTTGATGGAATTAAAAAAGCTTTAAAAAGAATTATTGAAATTGCAGAAAGCTGCTCAAAAAAAGTTATTGCTTCAAGTGATACTTATTACATGAATGAAGAGGATGAAATTTATTATGAAGTTTATGTCTATACAAAAAGTATTGGAGGAAAAAGACACCGAATTTATAGTCATCGTGATAGTAATGCTGTTTTACCAAAATATCATTTTAGAACAACTTCAGAACTTCTTAATGACTTTAACTTTTTAGGAAAAGAAAAAGCTTATGAAATTGTGGTGACAAATAGTAATGATTTAGCTACAAGTATTAATTATGATTTAATTCCAATTAAAGAACAACTTTCAACCCCAACAATTGATGGTGCAAAAGAAAAATTAGAAGATCTTGTAAAAACAAATATGTTACTAAAATATGGAGAAAACCCTGATGTTTCAATTGTCCAAAGAATAAATAAAGAATTAAAAGCAATTATTACTAATGGTTTCTCAGTAATTTATTGGTTCTCACATTTATTAGTAAAAAAATCTTTAGATGAAGGATATCTAGTAGGATCTAGAGGATCTGTGGGTTCTTCATTAGTAGCTACCTTAGTTAACATTACCGATGTAAATCCCTTACCTCCTCATTATTTATGTGAAAAATGTAAATATTTTAAGTATGTTGATGCTTCAATAAATAGTGGGTTTGATCTTCCTAATATTGCTTGTCCAATTTGTAATCATGAAATGTGTGCTGATGGGCATAACATCCCCTTTGAAACATTCATGGGATTTGAAGGAGAAAAAGTTCCAGATATTGATCTTAATTTTTCAGCTGAATATCAAGCAAAAGCTCATGATTTTATCAGAGAGACATTTGGTAAAGCAAATGTTTTAAGAGCAGGAACAATTGGAACAGTTGCTGAAAAAACTGCTTTTGGTTATGTTAAAGGTTATTTTGAAGCAATTGGAAAAACAGATGTAAGAGATGCTGAAATTATTAGGATTGCTACAAAATGTGAAGGGGTTAAAAGAACAACAGGACAGCATCCTGGAGGAATTATTGTTATTCCTAATAATGATAGTATGTTTAATTTTACACCATATAATTTCCCTGCAGATGATAATACTCAAGATTGATATACAACGCACTTTGCTTTTGAATTTTTACATGATAGTTTATTAAAATTCGATATCCTTGGTCATGATTCGCCAACTGTTATTAAGATGTTAGAATCAAAGACAAAAATTATGTCATCAACCATTCCAAATTATGATAAAAATGTGATGGATATTTTTAGAACTGCAAGTGCATTAGGAATCAAAGATGAAGCATATCAAAATGTTCCAGGAACTTTGGGACTTCCTGAATTTGGAACAAGTTTCGTAAAAGAAATGTTAAGTATTACTAAGCCAAAGAATTTCTCTGATTTAGTAAGGATTTCTGGATTATCTCACGGAACAAATGTTTGAAATAATAATGCTAAGGATTTAATTGAGAAAAACAATTTAGAGATTTCTGAAGTAATTAGTGCTCGGGATGATATTATGATTTATTTGATGTCAAGATCAATTGAAGCATCCTTTGCCTTTCAAATTATGGAAGATGTAAGAAAGGGTAAGGGCTTATTGAAAGATAATGCAGAAATTTTAAGAGCAAATAATGTACCTGATTGATACATTGATTCATGTAATAAAATTAAATATGTATTCCCTAAAGCTCATGCTGTTGCCTATGTCCATATGGCATGAAAAATCGCATGATATAAATTATATTATCCCTTACATTTTTATGCTTCATTTTTTACCATCCGGTCAACTGTTTTTGATCTTGAAAATATTATGATGGGTAAACAACGAATTAAAACAATTCTTGGAGATATTAAAACAAGATTATCAAATCCAACTACTAAAGTATCAGTTACTAATAAAGAAGTTGAATTAATTAACATTTATGAAATGTCTTTAGAAATGATTGAAAGAGGGTTTGTTATTAAAAATATTAACCTTGATCTTTCTTTAGAAGATGAATACCTTTTAGCTCACGATGGCTTAATTCCTCCCTTTTCTTGTTTAGATGGTCTTGGGGGAGCAGCTGCTAAATCAATTGTTGATGCTAGAAAAGAAAAAAAATTCACCTCAAAGGATGACTTTTTATCAAGAACTAAAATTACAAAAACTTTATTTAAAAAATTAGATGAGCTTGGAGTTTTAAATAATTTAATGGATGATGAACAAATTTCTTTATTTGAATAATTAATCATTAAAAATGGTTGTAATAATTAAGGGATTAATTTTTTTATTTTTTCAAATATAATATTTTGAAATGTTTCTACAAATTTCATTAATCTTTTCATCACTTAATTCTTCTTTGGCATTTTGCATTTCTTTTTCTAATGTTTCTCGAATTGAAAAAGAAATTTTAGAAATCATAGCAATTGAATCTTTGACATAAAAACTTCCCCTTGTAGAGACAGCAGGTTGATGAACAAGCTTTTTTTCTTTTTTATTAACATTAAGAATAATATTGAAAATTCCTTCTGTTGAAATGATTCTTCTTTCTTCAAGAACTTGATAAGAATCACTTGATAAGATTTTTCCATCAATTAAAACAGGTTTAACATTAATTTTAATATTAGTGAAATTTAATTCCCGATTTTTTAATTTTAAAAAATCCCCATTTTTAATAACAAAAACATTATCTGGATGAAAATTAACTTGACTAGCATTTCTTTTCATTGATTTTAACATCTTGATTTCTCCATGAATGGGAACAAGGTATTTTGGATTCATTAATTTTAACATTAATTGTTGTTCTTGAGTTGTTGCATGACCTGAAGCATGGATTTTATTTTTTCAATCATGCTTAATTACTCTTGCACCTGTCTTGTATAATTTATTAACAAGATTTTCAACTGCTAAGAAGTTTCCAGGAATGGGATTACTTGATAAGATAATTAGGTCATTTGGTTTAATAACAATCTTAGGATGAACTCCATTTGCAATTTGATTTAAGGCTGCTTTTTCTTCCCCTTGAGAACCTGTTAAAAAGATTAATACTTCATTATCGGGAACGTCGTTTAAATCCTTAGCAGAGATCATATCTAAATCATTCAGATCAAGCATCCCTGTTTTTTTAGAAGTCTTTACATTATTTTCAATTGATCTCCCAAGTAGACAAATTTTTCTATTTAATTTAAGAGCAATTTCAATTACTTTTTCAATTCTTCCAAGATTTGATGCAAAGGTTGATAAAAAAATTCTTCCCTTTGCTTCTTTTAAAATGTTAGTAATGTTTGTAATAATTTGTGATTCAGACTCACTAAATCCAGGAGAATCAGAATTTGTTGATTCTCCAAGAAAAATACAAATATCTCTTTTAGAGATTTCAGCAATTTTATGGATATCAGTTTGTTCAAGTTCTTCTGCAAAATCAAATCGAAAATCTCCAGCAGAAACAATCAATCCATTAGGGGTATTAATAGCTACTCCATAACTATCTGGGATTGAGTGACAGACTTTAAAAAAATCAATAAAGAAATGCTTTGTATTAACTGTAGTATTTTCATCATAAATAATAATCTCGCATTTATTATTTCGAAATTCAGCCATTTTCTTTTTGATTAATTCTGAAGATAATAAAGGAGCATAAATTTTATCAATGTTTTTCACTTCATTTAATAAATAAGGTACTCCACCAATATGATCTTCATGTCCATGAGTAATAAATAAAGAAATTTTATGATTTCACTTTTTTAAATATTTATAATTAGGAACCATTCCATTCATTCCTAATAATTCACTATTAGCAAATTTAATTCCTGCATCAACAATCACTAATTCCTCATTATGCTGAATGCAGTACATATTTTTCCCAATTTCTTCTAAACCACCCATTGCAAATAAATAAGTTGTATCTCTTTCAATTTGCTTGGATAATTCCATTTTTCGATTATTCATAATAATAATTTTCCTTTTGTAATATAAAAAACCATTTCTCTTTAGATTTTTAAAAACATATATATAAAGTAAGAACGTATTTTGATTTTATTTTATATCATTATAAGATAAAATAAAAAAAAATGATTTTTTTTAAATTTCTTCCCAATCATCTTCTTTATAAAAAGGTTTAAATTTGTTAATTCGATCATAATATAAAATACCATTTAAGTGATCAATCTCATGCTGCAAGCAACATGCTAAAAGACCATGAGCTTCAATTTCAATTTCTTGAAAATCAAATAAGTTAAGCGCTTTTACAATAATTTTTGCTTTTCTAATAGAATAACCAATTGCATCATCTTTAACACTCAAACATCCCTCACCATCTTTAATGAAAGTTTTTTTATTAAATTCTTTAATGATGATTGGATTTGCAATTAAATATTTATGTTCAACTTCATTTTCATTAAAGTGAATATAAATGATTCTTTTTTTAATTCCTAATTGAATTGCTGCAATTCCAATTCCTGGTTTAATTTTATATTTCTTAGCTTTATTTTCATATGAGGCATCAATGTATGCAACCATTTTAGCAATTGTTGCTTCTTCAACTGCACCAATGGGCAAGGTAAGATCTTCTGATCTCTCTTTTAAAATCGGATTATCATCATAAACAATTCAATCCATTGATGGTCTTATTTTTTTCATAAATTCTCAAAATAAAAGATTATTTTAATATTATAATATATAAAAAGGATCTTAAAGAAATTTTAATTCATTTATGGTATGATAATTAAAATCATTAATAAGAATAATTTTATGAAATAGGAATATGGTTAAAATGAAAAAAGGATTATTATTCATTGTCACAGGACCTAGTGGGGTTGGAAAAAAAACCATTTTAGATAAAATTATTACTAAAAAAGAATTAAATCTAACTTATAGTGTTTCAGTAACAACAAGAATCCCAAGAACTGGCGAAACTAATGGGGCTGATTATTATTTTGTATCTGATGAAGAATTTTGTCAAAGGGTTGCAAATGATGAGTTTCTAGAATGAGCTGAATTTGCTGGCAATAAATATGGTACATTAAAATCAGAGGTCATTAAGCATATTAATAATGGAAAAAATGTCCTTCTTGAAATTGAAGTTCAAGGAGGTCATAATATTATTACCAAATTTAATAAGGATGAATATTGTTCAATCTTTATAACTCCTCCTTCAATTGAAGAATTAAAAAACCGGTTAATTAAAAGAGGAACAGAGAGTTTAGAAAAGATTAATCAAAGGATTGAAAAAGCAACCAGTGAATTAAGTTATTCTACCATTTATGATGAAGTTGTTTTAAATGATGATGCTGATAATTGTGCTCAAAAAGTTGAAGCAATCATTAAGGAACACATCCATGAATAAAACTTCGATTTACTCTTTAACTTTTGAAGCAATGGAACAATTTTTTGAAGCTCACCAAAAAAAAGCATTCATTGTTAAACAAATTTTTGATTGACTATATAAGAAAATGGTTTTCTCATTTGATGAAATGACAAATTTATCAAAAGAAAATATTAACTTTCTTAAAAGTCATTTTTATTTTGATACTTTAAAAATTTCTAAATTACTTGTTGATCAAAAAGACGGAACAGTTAAAATCTTATTTGAATTAGAGGATCAAAATAAAATTGAAACTGTTTTAATGAAATTTAATTATGGCTATAGTGTGTGTATTACAACCCAAGTTGGTTGTAATATGGGATGTCATTTTTGTGCATCAGGAAAATTAAAAAGAATTCGAAATTTAAAAGTTAGTGAAATGGTTTTACAAATTCTTTTAATGCAAAAGTATTTAAAGGAATTAAATGGTCAAAGGATTTCAAGAATTGTTGTGATGGGAATTGGTGAACCATTTGATAATTTTGATAACCTTTTAAAATTTTTAGATTTAGCTAAGGATCGAAAGGCATTAGAAATTGGAGCAAGACATATTACTGTTTCAACTTGTGGAATTATTCCAAAGATCATTGAATGGGCAAATTTAAAATCACAAGTTAATTTAGCAATTTCTCTTCATGCTCCAACAAATGAAATTAGAAATCAAATTATGCCAATTAATAAAGCTTATAATTTAGAAAAACTTCTTGAAGCAATTGATTATTATTTATTAAAAAATAAAAGAAGAATTACAATTGAATATATTTTAATCAAAGGTATTAATGATCGGGATGAAGATGCATATAAATTAGCAGAAATCTTAAGTAATAAACTTGTTTATGTTAACATAATCCCTTATAATAATATAAGTGATAATTTTTATCAAAGAAGCAAAAGAGAGCATCAATTCTTTAATATTTTAAATAGCAAAAATATTACTTGTACAATTAGACAAGAAAAAGGAAGCCTAATTAATGCTGCTTGTGGGCAACTTAGAGCTAAAGCAGAAGGGAAATTATAATGAATAGACTATTAGTATCAAAAAGCGACATTGGTCAGGTCAGGAAATATAATGAAGATCATTGCTGATGTGGGAAAAATGATAAGGGCAATTATTTATTAATTGTATGTGATGGTTTAGGAAGTTATAAAGGTAGTAAACTAGCTTCTGAAATTGTAACAAAAAATTTTGTCAAATCTTTCTTAAATTATGAATACTTCAAACAAAAACCAAAAAAATGATTCATGGATATTATTAATCAAAGTAAAAATGATTTTTTAGCAGAGATTGCTAAAAATGAAGATTTTACAAGAATGTCAACAACGATTGTTTTAGCATTAGTAATTGATGAGATTGCTTATATTTTTTGAATGGGTGATTCAAGAGCTTATATGATTTCAAGAAATGGTTCAGAATTATTAACAAGAGATCATAACTTAAAAAACCATTTAGAAGATGAAAATGCTTCTCCCATTATCTTCAAAAAATATGAAGAAAATTTAACTTCAATTACTAACTTTGTTGATGCATTATATAAAAAAGAAACCTTTGGCTATAAAAAAGTGAAGGTTGAAAAAAATGATATCTTATTTTTAGCTTCTGATGGTTTATATAATTATTCAAATATTGATTTACTATATCGATACTTCCAAGAAGAAGACATTAAGCAAAGTCTTGATGAGATTATTAAAGATGCTTTAGCTAATGGAAGTGATGATAATATTTCTTTTTCAGCTTATGCAAATTTTAAATAAGTTATTTTTAAATTTAAAATGATATTATTAATATTATGATAAATAGCATAGATTTAAATTATTTAGTAGATGAATTTCTAAAAAAAGAACCTAACTTTCAAATTGAAAACGGCCTTGAACCAATTATTTTATATTTCAAAAAGAACATTGATTTCTTTTCCGATAATGAAGAGAATTTTTCCAACCTTGCAAAAGAAGACCTTCTAATTTCTTTAATTTTATTTATTAATTTAAGAAGAACAACAAAATGATTTGCTCCTTTTCTAACAAGAATTACAAAATGCGAATATTCAAAGAATGGTTTTTTTCAATTAAAAATTGCTACCGACGTTGATAAGAGTTTATTTTTAGCTTTTAAATTTTCGTATTATCCTGATGTTTTAGAATTTACTCATGAGGAAATTACAAAAATTTTTAAAAAGAAAAGCAGTTTCATTTTATTTAATTTTTATTATGATCAAGGAAAATTAAAAATCACCCCATACAATACAATTAGTATTTTTAATTTATATAGAATTCCAAAAGAGAAATGAATGCAAAAATATCCCCAATATTCAAAAATTGAGAAAGATGTTTATGTTTCAAGAGAGCTTTATAAAAAATATAAACAAAAATAGTTTATTTTTTAAATTTAAAAATTAGGAAAAAGCTTCTTTTTATCATATAATTAATATAATAGAGTGGATGATAGAATGAATAGACGAAGAATAAATAGTAAGGAGTACAATTTATTGTTTGATGCTTGTAATTTAGGCAACATCAAATTAATAAAAGCTGTATGTGATTATGAGATTATTAATCATCAAAATGAAAGCGGGTATACTCTTCTTTCAATTGCTTGTATGCGTAATGACATCTTGATGATCAAAACCTTATTAAAATTTCTTCCAAATCCAAATATTAAGACTCATGACGGTTTCTCAGCACTAATGTTTTGTATTAAAAACAATAATTTAGCAGCAGTAAAATTATTAGTTGAAATTGGTGCAGATTTACATGATAAAAAAGTGATGGCTTCATCATTAATTTATGCAACTTCATATGGTTTTTATGACATCATTGAATATTTGATATCACAAAAAGTTAAAGTGAATATTGCAGATGTTGATAAAAATAATTTATTAATGATTGCAGCAAAAGAAGGGCACTTAAAAATTGCTAAATTTCTAATTGAAAAAGGAATTGACATTCATTTAACAAATAAAGCAGGGAATAATGCTTTAATGTTTGCTATTCAAGCAAATAACATAGATATTGTAAAAACTATAATTAAAAATGGGATTGATGTTAATGCTTATAATAAAAATGGAACAACAGCCTTAATGCTTGCAGTTCAATTCCAAAGATATCACATCATTGATGAACTTTTAAAAATCAAAGATTTAGATATAAATCGGGTGGATTTTGATGGATATACTGCTTTAATGTATGGTTGTTTAATTGATGATCTAAAAGCAATTGCTTTCTTATTAAATCATAAGAAAACAAACATTAATAAATCAAACCATAATAATGAAACTGCTTTGATGATTGCAATCAAACGTGATAATGAAGCAATTGTTAGTTTATTATTATCAAAAATGGCAGATGTTAATATTAAAAACATCAAGGGAGAGAATGCTTTAAAATTAGCTGCTTTAAATGGCAATTTTGAAATTGCAAAATTAATCTTAAATTATTCTCCAGATAATTACCAACAATATGATAAGAATTTAATTGAAAACTATAAAAGAAGTATTTTAAAATTAGAAGAAGATTTAATTTTAAAAGAATTAGTCACTGATTATAGCGATCATAAAAAGGCTCAGTTAAATGTTCAAGAAGAAAAAATAAGTAGTGATCCAATCATTCATCTCATAAATTTAGAAGAAGAACCAAATGAACAAGTTTTAAGCTTTGATCATAAAATTGAACATAATTTAAATATTAATAGTCAAGATGATTTAAGTAATGATAAAATTAAATTGTTAGATGAAGAAGAAATAAGAGAACAGTTAACAATTATCAAAAAGATTGATCATTCAATTTATGAGCTTTTAAAAGCTGCTCATGATGAAAAGCTGAAGCAAAAGGATTTTGATCAATCTTGGTTAGACTTACACATTATGGAGCAAAGGGCAATTTTAAATGACCCAAATTTAACAATTATTCAAAAGATGGAGAAATGAATTCAATTTGTTTCAAAGCCGAAAGTTGAATGAGCTCCAATTGATCGGTTTGACAATCATAATGAACTGATTTTTATTGAAGATTCTAATCTAAAAATCGATGAAAATAAATATCGAGAAAAAATATTTGCATATTGAGAAAAGTTGCAGAAAGAAAAAGGGGTATAGAATGAAAATAGAAGAAGAAGTAAAAGTATTAGATGAAATTTTTGCAAATGAAACAACTGAAGTCGATTGTGAAGTTGTAGAAATTACTTCAAAAAAACCAAACATTATGTGAGTGATTAATAAGGATACTTTATCTGAAGTTAAAAGTCATGTGACAAGTAATATCTTCACACAAGCAAGTGTGAAAATTTCTCATGCAATGTACTTAGCAAAGATTGGTAAAACTGAAGCACTTTATAAATTAATGAAAAAAGATCCTTCTGTGATTAATGAAACAACATGTAATGGAAGAACTGCTTTAATGTTTGCTGCTCAATTTGGTAATATCAATTGTTTAAATTTATTAATTGTTGGAGGAGCTCATTTAGATGCTCAAGATGAACATGGTGCAACTGCTTTAATGCTAGCTGCTTATTTTGGACAAGATGAAGCTGTTAAAGTATTATTAGAAAATGGTGCTAACAAGATGTTAAAAGATTGCAATGGTGTCAATGCTAAAATGCTTGCTAAGAAAAATGATGATCGATTAATTTATGAATTAATTGATGAATGAGAAACAATTGATTTAACACAAGAAGATCATGAACAATTAATGCAAGATGAATTATCAAACACAATTTATTTTTAAAATACATTTTTTCTTATATAATATATATGTTGAGAAAAGAACAAAGGGGCTTAAAAGTCTCTTTTTTTAATTCCACAGATTGAATGGTGCAGTTTATGGCAAAGAGAATTATTTTAATTTGTGAAGAATGTTTATCAAGAAATTACCACAAAAACATTACTGCTAATCGTCAAGCACGATTTGAAATAAATAAATATTGCAAAACTTGTAATAAACCAACTTTACATAAGGAGAGTCGTTAATGATTTCACGAAAAATAAAAAATGATAATAAAGAAGCTAAAATCAAAGATCTTCAAGATGATGATTTAATTTTAGCTGATGATTATAAAACAGTTTCTACTACAAAGTTAGACACAATGTTTAATGAGAGAAAAGTTATTAAAAAAGAAATTAAGAAAAGTCCAGCAGACATCCAACTTAATGATGAAAAAAAGCATAAAACAAAAAGATTATTTTTTGGTTTAGGAAAAGAATTTTGAAGAATCACTTGACCAAATGGAAAAAAGATTTTCAATGATATGGTTACTTCAATTATTGTTCTAACTTTCTTTGTTTTATTATTTACAGGAATTGGAATATTAATTGGAACATTTGTTAAATAGGAAAAATAATGATTAAAGATTACAATAAACCGCAATGATACATTGCTACAACAATCACAGGAAGTGAAGAATCAATTTATACATCATTATTAGATAAAATTAAAGCTTACCAATTTGATGACCTTGTAAAAGAGATGCGAATTGTTAAATACAATGATATTACAATTGAAACTTTTAGAGATGGAGTTAATCCCCCTCCCAAGACGATGCGAAATTCTAAAAACATTACTTGAGAAACTACTCCTGATGGAAAATATATTAAAAAAACTACAAAGACTTATAACAAATTTCCAGGATATTTATTTATTTGCATGGTGATGACTGAAGAAGTTTGATATGCAATTAGAAATACTCCAGGGATTACAGGATTTGTGGGATCATCTGGAAAAGGAGCAAAACCAATTCCAATTTCTGAATTTGAACTTGATGAATTATTTGATCCAGATAAAAATAAAGATATCATCAGACATATTAATGCAGCATCTGTATCGATTGAAGAAGTTGATCATGTTGAAGAAGAGCAAATGAAAAAAGATGTTAGCATTGAATTTTTCAATTCAAAAGCTTACACTGCAACTTCTTTAAGTACAACAAGGAAAATTGACTTTGAAAAAAGACAATCAAAAGCTGATGATCATGGAGATACTGAAGACCATTCATTAGAACAAAGTAATCATCAAGATCATCTTAATGAAGCAATCATTACAAAAGTAGAGATGAATTCAGCAATTGAACAGCCAATAAATGAAGTTAAACAAGTAGTAAAACCAACTGTTGAGCCAACTTCTCCAGTTGTTAATTCAAAACAAAAAGTTGAAGAAAGTTCATTATTAGATGAATTTAAGGTTGGTAACACAATTAAAATTATTGAAGGCTCATTTTCTGGAAATGAAGCTTTAATTACAAGAATTGAAAATGAAAACAAAGTGTTAGTTTGTGAGATTGATCTTTTTGGAAGAAATATTGAAGTAAAACTGAAAAAAAATCAAGTTGAAAAATAAGTTAAAACTTTGACAAACACACATAAAATTGATAAAATAAATATATATGCATTTTTAGAGGAAAATAATATGAATAATAATAGTAATAACAATTTTGGAAACCCACCTCAATTTGGTAATACTCCATTTGGTAACAACCAAAATGCGCTTTCAACTAGAAGTTCTTTAAACAGTTTCAGACCTGCTTATGGTTCATTTGGTTCAAGCTATGGAAGACCATCAAGTTTTGGTTCACCATATGGAAGACCATCAAGCTTTGGTTCATCATATGGAGGAAGACCAATGTCTTCATTTGGTTCAAGCTATGGAAGACCAATGTCATTTGGTTCAAGCTTTGGAAATCAAAGACCTGGAAGCTTTGGAAGTTATAGTAGACCATTTGGTGGAGCTGGAATGTCAAGACCACCATTTAGTGGTTTCTCTCAACCTGGATCAATGTATAGACCGTCTTACATGTCAACAATGCCTCCTTATGGATCAGCATATGCAAGTAAATTTGGTCCAGCACCAGATTCAAGATTCGGAGGAGCATTACCTCCATATACAGTTGGAAACCCAAATGCAGCACCTCAAGATCAACCACCAGCAGATGCTTATAACAAATACAGTTTAGAAAACGCTCAACCACAAGGAGTTGATGTTCATAATAACTTTGAACAAGTTGGACCTGAATTACAAGTTCAAAGTATGTATGGAGATGTTTATCAAGAACAACAACCAGTTGCAGCTGCACTTGTGGATCCAACAATGATGCCTCCACAAGAAGCTGTTGCAGCTGCTCCAGTGGAAGAACATGTTGAACATGCAGAATATCATGATCCAGGTGCTGAACTTGATGTTGAATTCATTAAAAGTTGACAACCATCTGTTAAAGAACTAGCAGAGTTTTCAAGTTATGGAGTTGATAAAAGAGCAGCATACATCGTTGATAATGGTGGAAATGTTGTTGGTGAAGGTTATGAAGGAATGCAAGAAGACCCAAATAATCCTGAAGCTGAAGTTTATGAATATAGTGCAGAGATTAATGCAATTAACAATGCTTATGCAATTGGAAAAGAAACATTAATTTATGGTGCTAGCATCATTTCAATTGATTTACCATCTGAAGATACAGTAACATACTTAACACAAATGGGAATTAAAACAATTTTCTTCTTTGTTCCTGGTGAAAAAGGAATTAAGAAAATTAATAAAAACAAAGTTTATAAAGCTGTTTTAGATATCGCAGAAGCTGCTGGATGTAAATTAGTCCCAGTTGCTGGTGAAAAATAATTCACAAATTTAACCATTGTTTAAATAAAGAAAAAATATTAATTGTGAACCAATTAATATTTTTTTTACTTCTTTTTGTTTTCAAACTAAATTATTGTAAATCTTAGACATTTAATTATATAACAAAAAATGATTTTTTTTCACTTTAGGACTTGATTTTTAGTTAAAAATGTAGTTTAATTATATTGTAGGGGTGAAGTTCTTTGGGTATGGTTCTTTTTTGACCAATGCTACCCTTCAATGTTTATGTTATTTTTTAAAATACGGTTACTAGGATAGGTCCAAATACTTTATTATATGTTAACAAGTTTGGTTGTTTACTTCTTGGTTGGTCTCTTGAAGCTAAAAAGCATGTAGTAAATCTTAGAATTGTTTAGCTGAATAACTTTGTGAATGTTGGAGTGCATTATAAAAAGGGCCAGATTCTTAGATATAAGGTTCTACAAAAGTGAGTAAAAGGTTCTCCTGATAAGGGTCAACCTTTTTTTTATTTTTGTTTAGCTAATTTATTGTATAATTAATAAGATGTATTTTTATATACTCTAATTAAGATGTAAGGAACCCACTAGAATGACAGTCTCAAAAACAACAGCTAATAAAATTGGGTTTTTTACTGCTTTATCAATGTTAATTGGTTCAGTAATTGGTATTGGAATCTTTTTAAAAAATGGTGGGATCTTTGCCATCAATGGTTATAATGGGCTTGGAATTGTAATTGCATGGGTCATTGGAGGTCTAATTGCAGTAACAACTGCCATTGGTTTTTCAGAAGCTGCAACATCAGAAAAATCAACTGCAGGGCTTGCAGGGTGAATTCAACAATTTTGAGGGCCAAAGCTTGGATATTTTGTAAAAATCGCTCAGCCGCTGTTCTACATGGCTTTAATGATGCCAATTTTAGCCTTTTTCTCTGCTGAATCAGTTTTTTTCATTTTTACTTCAGCTTTAGATAGTCCAAAAATTCATTATGGATGAATTGCATTAGCTGCTTTAGGATTAATGACAATGTTTGTTATCTTTAATTTCTTTTCCTTAAAAGTTGCTGGAAAAATTTCCTTCTCAACAACATTATTAAAATTTATTCCCTTAATTGCAATTATTTTATGAGGGGTTGTCTTTGCTTTCCAAAACCAATCAACTGGGTTTTTTGATCCAAATATGGATCAAATTCCAGAAGGGATTCAAATTGCTTCTGCTCCAAGTTTTACAGCAATCTTAGCTTCTTTACCATCAATTTTATTCTCATTTGATTCATTTGCTAATATTGGTAATTTATCATTAAGTATTAAAAAACCAGAAAAGAATGTTCCTTTACTACTATTAGTAGGAATGGGTTTATGTGCAGTTTTCTATTTATTAGTAACGATTTCACAAATCTTTTTTATGAATGGGAATTCTTTAGGATTATTTGCAAATATCATTGCAGGTAATGAACAAGCAAACATTGCTTTATCAATTATCCTAAATGTCTTTATTACAATTTCAATTCTTGGGGTTTTAAATTCATTCTCAGCAACATCTTTAAGATCATATAATTCACTAGTAGAAGAAAGATTAATTTTCTGTCATAGTCAAGTTAATCAATGATCAACAAAAATCTTTCCAAAATTTGAATCTGATATTAAACCTGGTTTAATCATTGCCTTATTTATTAATACCTTTTGGTTTTTAATTATTGCCATTCCTTCAATGGCAATTGGACCAAATGGAACTGATATTTATATTGATGGGATTTCAAACTTTCCGATCTTATTCTTCTTTGTTGTATATGGGGTTTTAGTCCTTGGTGCTTTAATTAATAGAAAAACTAAAAAAGTGGAAGTGCAACAAAATAAATTATTTTTATTTGCTGCACCAATTGCAATTACTGGAGCCTTTTTAGTGTTTGGTTATCAAATCTTTTATGAATACTTATATAAATGAATTACAGTTGATCCAACTAATTTAAAAGAATGAAACTTATCATGGGGCTTATTCTTTGATGGAGGAATTGTAGCAACCAGACAAGATGGAGCAATCTTCTTTTTTAGTTTCTTATCAATCTTTTTAGCTGTTCCATTTGCTAATTATTACTTAGATAAAGTCATTAACAAAAATGAAGCAAAGAGTTTAAAATGAAAGCAGTAATTGTTGTTGATGTCCAAAATGATTTTTCTGAAATTGGGAGAATTCCCATTAAGGGAGTTTTGCAATTAGCAAATGAGATTAATACATTTTTAAAACAATTAGATAGAAAAGAATACCAAATCATTGCTTCAAAAGAATGACACCATTTTAAGCATATTTCTTTTCAAACATTTAAAAGTCATTGTGTTTATTTTTCTAAGGGAGCTGAATTTGTTGAACCATTAAATCAATTTAAATTTGATTTAGTTGTTAAAAAAGGTTCAAAGAAAAACATTGAAAATTTCTCATGCTTTTATAATGGGATTAATAAAACAAAAATTGATTACTTTTTAAAATCAAAAAACATTCAAGAGGTTTATGTAGTTGGGGTTGCAACTGATTTTTGTGTTAAAGCAACAATTGCAGATTTAATTAAATTTGGCTATCAGCCAATTTTAATTACTGATTTAACTTTAGCAATTGCAAAAGACTACAAATTACAATTAGATGGTTTAAAAAAGATCTCCTTAAATCAATTTTATAATCGATAAAAAATATGTTATGATATATATTGTAATTAAGAAAGAAGTGCAAACTCACCTGATGTCTCTTTAATGTAGATTTAGGTTTAAGCTTAAAACATGATTCAACTTTTTGATCCCTGATCAAAAATGATGTTTTAATGATAAGCACACTTCTTGTGTGCTTTTTCTTTTTTACAAAAAAGGAATTTATGAGTCAACAAACGAAATATTTATTAAATGAAGATATTAAAGATAAAACTTTATTTGTCATTGATGATAATGGTGAAAAGCTTGGTGAACTTGAAACTAAAAAAGCACTAGAGCTTGCTTATGCAAAAAACTTAGACTTAGTTCTTCTTTCAAAAAACAATGAAAAAGCAATTGCTAAAATCATTGATTTTAAAAAATTTATTTATGAAAGTAAAAAGAAGAAAAAAGAATCTAAGAAAAACCAAAATGTTATCAAAAATAAAGAAATCAAAGTAAAACCAACCATTGGTGATCATGACCTTAATGTCAGAATTGCTAATGCTAAAAAATGGTTAGCTGCTGGTGATCGAATTCGGTTTGTCATTTTAGCCTATGGAAGAATTGGAACAAAAACTGAATTAATCCAAGAAATTTATGAGAAATTTATTAATGCTTTAGGAGAAGATGCTAAAATCCAAACTCCTTTAAAAAGTATTAGTCCAGTTCAATATGAAGCAATCATCATTTCCAAGAAAAAATAAATTAAAAGGATTTTAAAAATGAAAATTAAACAAAAATCAAAACGAGCTGTTTGTAAAAGAATGAAAAGAACTAAAAGTGGTGAGATCAAAAGAAAACAAGCTTTTCGATCACACATGGCTCACAATAAAACAACAAAAGCCAAAAGACATTCAAGAAAAGATAGCTTAGTCAGCAAGTCAGATAAAGCAAGATATGATCAAGTGTTATAATGAAGGGAAATTAAAATGAGAGTAAAAACTGGCCCAACAACAAGAAGACGAAGAAAAAAATGATTAAATAAAGCAGAAGGAACTTGAGGGGTTAACCACAAGTCTTATCGAAACGCAAAACAAACTGTTATTAAAGCAAGCCAATATGCTTATCGAGACAGAAAAGCAAAAAAACGTGATTTTAGAAAATTATGAATTACTAGAATCAATGCAGCAGTTCGTCAAGAAGGATATTCATATTCACAATTTATGAATCAACTAAATAAAAAAGAAATTAAGATTAATCGAAAAATGTTATCAGAACTTGCAATTCACAATCCAAGTGAATTTAAAAAAATTGTAAATGATGTAATGAAATAAAAAAATACAAGCTTAACTTGTATTTTTTTTATTTAGATTAATCCAAATAATAAGGTGGATTTTGAAGGGTATTTTGATACTCTTAAAAAAGCACTACTTTTATTAATGTAGTTTGACCCATAATGGCTTGGGGTTTGGGAATTTCCAGGATTAATAAATTGCTGGGTGATTCCAGCAATAACATTAATTAAAGAACCAATTGAACTTACCATCATGCTACCACCAATTGCTAAATTTCATCACATTGTTAATTCCTCCTTTCATTTTATAATTGGCTAATGAATTTCTTTTGTTTGAAAATATTTTTTTCTAAAAGTGTTATAATTCTTAAAGAAAAGGAATTATGATGGTTCAAAAAATCTTAATTATGAACGTTGGTTCAAATTCAATTAAATTTAAAATTTATGCTCAAAACTCAAAAAGGGAAATTGCAAATGGAAGTTGTGAAAGGATTGCGATTGATGGTTTATTTAAAATTGCCTATTTTAAAAATGATTTGCAAGAAAAAAATAGTTTTCTTAGTTATGAAATGCCAGAAAATTTTCCAACCTATGAAATAGCAATTGATTATTTAATGCAAAAATTAATTGATTTACAAATTCTAAATTCATTAGAAGAAATTATTGCAGTGGGACACCGAATTGTTCATGGAGGAATTTACTTTTATGAAGCAGTAATTATTGATGAAGATGTTGAAAGAAAAATTGCAGAATTATCTGAATTAGCTCCTTTGCATAACACTTATGAATTAATGGTTTATCAAAAACTGAAATTAGCCTTACCAAATGTCAAACATGTTGCAGTTTTTGATACTGCTTTTCATCATACCATTCCCAAAATTAATTGCTTATATGCAGTTCCTAAATTATGAAAGGATGATTTACATGTTAGAAAATATGGAGCTCATGGAATTTCATATGCTTATGTTTTAAAGCAAGCAAAAAAACTTTTAAAGAAGGATCAAGTTAATTTAATTGCTTGTCATCTAGGAAGCGGAGCTAGTATTTGTGCAATTAAAAACAGTAATTCCATTGATACATCAATGGGCTTTACCCCAATGAGTGGATTAATTATGGGAAGAAGATGTGGAGATTTAGATCCTTCAATTCATGAATACATTGCAAGAAAACTAAACTTGTCAATTACAGAAATCAATAAGATTTTAAATGAAGAAGCTGGTATGAAAGGAATGGTTGGAATTTCTGATTTTTTAGATCTTTCTAAAAAAATTGTTAAAGGAAATGAATTTGATTTTGCAGTTGATCTTTATGCTAAAAGGGTGAGTGAATATTTAGTCAGATATATTAATGAACTTGATAATAAAGTTGATGCAATCATCTTTACTGGAGGAGTTGCAGAAAATACTGCAGACATTAGAAACAGAATTATTAATAATGTGAAAATCATGAATGTTAAGCTTGCTAAAATGGCAAATAAGAAAAATAAAGACCAATCAAAAATTAGCAAACCCCTTTCAAAAAAAGTTTATCTTATTAAAGCAAATGAGGAAAAAGAAATCCTTGAGCAATTGCTGAATTTGATATAATTAATTCTTAAGAAGTTAATTATCAAAACAAAAATAATTCTTATATAATTAATTAAAGTATATATTTGGGATATCAAAATGGAAACAACAACAATTAAACAATTAAACAACAACATTCGTCAATATGAAAAAAATGATCCAATTGAAGACTTTGACATTAACCAAGAAGTAAATCTAATTGGTTGAGTAAGATCTTGCAGAGATAGTGGAAAAGTGATCTTTATTTCTTTTAATGATGGATCAAGATTAAACTCAATCCAATTAGTTTCAAAAGAAGGACATACACAAGGTCATGAAGAACTAAAAGGCATTCGGTTTGGTTCATCAATTTTAGTAACAGGAAAACCAATTTTAACTTTAGATAATCAACAACAAAAATTTGAAATCTTTTTATCAAGGGTGAAAGTCTTAAAAGTTGCTGATGAAGATTTTCCAATTCAGAAAAAAGAACATAGTATGGAATTTCTAAGAGAAGTTGCTCATATTCGTCCAAAAACAAATACTTTTTATGCAGTGATGAAATTACGAAGTGAATTAAGTTTTGCTATCCATAATTTCTTTCACTTAAATAACTTTGTGTGACTAAGCTCACCAATCATTACTTCAAATGATGCAGAAGGAGCTGGAGAAACTTTTAAAGTTGTTGATGCTAGTGATGATAATGCTTTTTTTGGAGGAGTGAATGCTACTTTAGCAGTTTCTGGCCAATTACATGCAGAAGCTTATGCACAAACTTTTAAAAGGGTTTATACTTTCGGTCCAACCTTTCGAGCAGAAAAATCTCACACATCAAGACACATCTCTGAATTTTGAATGGTAGAACCTGAAATCGCTTTTTGTGAATTAAACCAATTAATCTTCTTAATTGAATCATTCATTAAATTCTTAATTAAAATCATTCTGAAAAAATGTTATGAAGAAATTGGGTTTATTGAAAAAAATATTGACCCAACAATTACAAGTCGATTAAATGGTTTATTAAATAGTGACTTTACAAAAATTGAATACCGAACTGCAATTGAAATTTTAACAAGATCAATTGCTGATAATACAAGTAACTTTGAAGATAAACAAATTTATTTTGGAAAAGATCTTAAAAGTGAACATGAAAGATATTTATGTGAAATCTGAAATAATAATAATCCATTATTTATTTATAACTATCCAAAACAAATTAAAGCTTTCTACATGAAAGAAAATAAAGATAATACAACTGTTGCAGCTTGTGATTTATTATTCCCTGGAGTTGGAGAAGTTGTTGGAGGATCTCAAAGAGAAGAAGATTACCAAAAACTAATTCGAAAATGTCAAGAATTAAATATTTCAACAACTGACATTGAGTGATATTTAGATTTAAGAAAATATGGTTATTATAAATCATCAGGGTTTGGACTTGGTTTTGAAAGACTAATTCAATACATTACAGGAATGGAAAATATTAAAGATGCAATTCCTTTCCCTAGAAGCCATGGAGTTTTAAAATTCTAAAACAAATGAATTGCAAAATTATTCCTAACATCTTAACAATTTTTCGAATCATCTTAGTATTTTTTATTATATTTTTCATTTTCTTTAAAATTGATGTAACTTTATATTGTTATGATTTCTTTCATCTTTCATTAAAGTTTGATTTGAATTTAATCTTAGCAGGAATCTTTTTCATTATTGCTTCATTATCTGATGCATTAGATGGTTATTTAGCAAGAAAGTATCAATGAATTTCTGAATTTGGAAAGATTTGAGATCCAATTGCAGATAAGGTTTTAATAAATTCAGTCCTAATTGCTTTTGCAATTAAATGCTATATTCCCTATTTTATGCCAATTTTATTTATTATGCGAGATGTGATTGTTGATGCTTTTCGGATGAGTGCTATTAAAAAAGAGATTGATGTTTCAGCTAATCTTTTTGGTAAACTTAAAACAATTTTTCAAATGCTTGCACTAACTTTAATCTTCTTTGTTTTTAATGATAGTCTGATTAATATGAATTATTATTTAAGTGAAAATTGATTTTATTACATCATTCAAAATGGCCTAGTTTTTGTAGCATTATGCTTCTCATTTTGATCAGGATATATTTATATTCATAAAACATTTAAAAAATCTTTATAATATATTATAATTAATAAGTGTAAAAAATATTAATTATGGAAGTATAGCTCAGTTGGTTAGAGCACACCCCTGATAAGGGTGAGGTCGATGGTTCGAGTCCATTTATTTCCACCATATAAGGGGACGTAGCTCAATTGATAGAGCACCTGATTTGCACTCAGGAGGTCGAGGGTTTGACTCCCTTCGTCTCCACCATATAAAATATGAACTAGGTTGGTACATTCTTGTGCCAATCTATTTTTTTTATTTATTACAAAGGATCTGGGTATAATTAAATAAAATTTAAGGAAATATTTATGAAAAAATTTTTAGGTGGATATAAACAAAAAATGGGTTCTGATGCATGAGATGTTACTAAAAAAATTGGAAAAAAGGGGTGAGATTTTTCAGTAAAAACTTTAGATATGACTTCAATAAAGGTAAAAGAAATTTTAAATAAGGAAAATAACAAAAAAGAAAATGAAAAATTTGATATAGCTATTAAAGATCATTTTCCATATTTTTTTAAAAAATGATTAGATAACAACAACTTTGAAGCAAAAAATAAAACTTATTTTAAATTGAATTTAAATGAAATTGAAAAATGTTATTCTAATTTTAAGAATGAAAATAATATTAATTGTAATATTGAATTAGAAGAAATGCTTTCTTATAAGTTCAAATACCATATAGAAAAATTTTATGAAAAATTTTTCTATCTATATGAAAAAAATGAAATTGATCATTATAAAATAAAGGATGAAAATAACAATGAAGATCAATAAGATGGATTTAAATTTTAAGAAATGGAAAGCATATGAGAGATAAAATATTTGATCCTGAAAATAGAAATTTAGAAGATTTATTTGCAAAAAGTTTTTATGAAGTTCCAATTTATCAAAGACCTTATTCTTGAGATAAAGAGGAAGTTAAAGTTCTATTAGATGATTTGTATGAAGCTTATGAATCAACAGAAATAGAAGATGGATATTTTGTAGGAAATATAATTTATTATAATAAAAATAGAAATAAATACGGATTTCAAATTTATGATATTATTGATGGACAGCAAAGAATTACAACCTTTGCATTGATTTTATTAGTGTTATATAATGTATCATTATCTAATGGAGTTGATGTAAATGATCATGTGATTTCTAACATTAGAAAAAGTTTGTGAAAAACCTCTGAAAGAAAATTTGTTAAAGATGCTAGAACAATTTCATTAAGTAGTATAGATAAAAATTCTTTTGAAAATATATATAATTTTTGCTATGAAATTAATGATAATAATGCCTCAATAATCGAATATATTGGAAATTGTGAAAATAAATCAATATTTGAAGAAAGAATAACTAACAATTTTATACAAATTTGAGAATTTATAATTGGGAAATTCTCAAAAAATATTGATGCCATTTTATCATTTGCTGATTTTCTCTTACGAAAAGCACAATTTGTTGTGATTCAAGCAAACTGTAATGAGAACAAAGTATTTGCAATGTTTGAATCTATAAATAGTAAGGGCAAAAAATTAGATGAGATAGATATTATCAAAACCTATATATTTTCCAAACTAAGCCGTGATAATTATGATAAATATTTAGATATATGAGGACGATTAATTATTGAAACTGATGATAATCTTTATGACTATTTATATACATATATTAAAGCATTTATAAATTTTTATCGTCAAAGCATTTCTATTAAGAATTTTAAGAAATTGTGTGAGGAAAAATTAATTTCATACTTTAAAGTAAGGAATATTTCTGAAGCATTAGAAAAGCTTCTAGATGATCTTATTAATAAGTTAAATTACTATAAAACTCTTAATTCTATTGATAAAGCTTATGAATTAGTGAAAAGCACAAAATTTAGATTCTATTATAAAATATTTATTGAAAATAATTATAAGCATCCTAAACCATTATTTTTAAGAGTTATGCATGATTATGATCAATCTTGTAAAAATAATACAAACGAATCATGTTTAACTCAAAATGATATTATTGATATTGTTGTTGAAACTATTCAATTTGTGCTAATATTCTTATCTATTTTTAACAGTGATAGCAAAGATGCTATCACATTATTTTCAGATATAATGAATGAAATATATAAAAATAATAAAATATCTAAGAAAAATATTATCAATAAATTTTCAGATCATAAAATAAAATTAGGAATTAGAAAAAGCAACTTTAGATCTCATTTAGAATCAATGGAAGCATACGAAAAGAATAGAAAACTTTCAATTACTTTATTGGCTTTATCACAAGATAAAATCTCTAATAAAATATCATATGATAAAGCATTTCACTCTATAGAAAATTTTAATAAAACACTTAGTTTAGATCATTTGCTTCCTCAAAATCCTAAAAAGTCATCTAATTTTAAATATTATAAAGATGAAAAAAATAATTCATTAGTTCTGAAGGAGGGAAATGATTTTCCTGATTATATTTTTAATGGAATGGATTATTCTAAATTTATTCTTACAATACTTAATAAGATTGGCAATTTAAGAATCTTATATAAAGATACTAATTCTTCAAAATCTAATCAAGAGGATATGATAAATAGTCATCCATTCAATAGCTATAAAGATATATTAGAAAACGAAGAAATCATTATTAATATATTAATCGAAGAATTTAAAATATCTTAAAAATAATTAATTTGACTTATACATTTATAATAATGAGGATGATTTTTATGTAATAATGAAATATAGGTACTTATGAATAATAAAAATGGTGTAATTTATATATTAACAAACCCTTCTTTTCCTAAATATGTAAAAATTGGTTATGCAGACGATATAGAAAAAAGATTAAAGCAATTAAATAGAAGTGATTGCATTCCTTATGCTTTTAGACCTTATGCTTGCTATAAGGTTTCAACAAGACTTTCAGATAAACAACTACATAATATGATTGATAGAATCAATCCTAATTTAAGATCAATTGATCATTTTAATGGTAAAAAAAGAATTAGGGAATTTTATGAAATGGATGCACAAGCTGCATATAAAATTTTAGAAGCAATTGCAGGAATTAACAATCTAGAAGATAATTTATATTTATTTGATTCTAATGAATCTAAACCAAAAGATAATTCACCTAATATTAATAAATCTAAAAGAGTTAGTAGAAAATTTCCAAAGATGGATTGAATGATCGAACAAGGATTAATAAACATTGGAGAGAAAATATATGTTGTTACTAATCCAGATGAAAAAGCAGTAATTTTTGATAAAAACCTTATTGAATATAAAGAAAAAAAATGTCATTAAATCAATTTGCTGTTTTAATTTCAGGAAAAGAATCAGTTCAAGCTTATTTTTGAATTAAAGTTGATGGAAAGAATGAAACATTACTTTCTTTAAGAGAAAAAAGAATGCGTGAATTAGGTACGCTTGATTAAAATACAAAATTAAAATAATAAAACTATTGCATATAAGTTTTATTATTTTTTTATATCATATATAATTTATTTTAGTAATAGTTACTAATGGATCATTATGATTAATATAAATAATAATGAATGAATCAATAAAACAATCAAAGAACTTAACTTTAAGAAATTTACTGACATTCAAGCAAAAACAATTCCTTTAATTTTAAAGAATCAAAATGTAGTTGGAGTTTCAGAAACTGGGACAGGAAAGACTTATTGTTTTTTACTACCTATCTTAAATAAAATTGATTTTAATAATAAAGAAATTCAAGCAATTATTATTGCTCCAACAAGAGAATTAGCAAGACAATTATTTTCTAAATTTAATGACTTTAAAAAACACCAACCCTTATTAAAAACACATTTAATTATTGGGGGAAGTGAATTTGAAAAAACAATTGAAAAAGTAATTAAAACAAAACCCCAAATTATTATTGCAACCCCTGAAAAACTTCTAGAATTAAATAAGTCTAAAATTAAATTTAATGAAGTTAAAACAATTGTTTTTGATGAAGCAGATATGTTAATTGATTTAGGATTTATTTCTATATTTAATAACATCTTTGATTTATTAAAAGATAATAAAGAATTACAAAAAATTGCATTTTCAGCAACCCTTCATGAAATGCTATTAAACCAAATTTCAATTTTCTTTAAAAATACAAAAATTATTAACGTGTCAGAAAACATCTGAACAAATAAAAAAATTGTTCATAA
>JBOFHZ010000014.1:0-38277 GCA_051649885.1 Mycoplasmoidaceae bacterium
GAAAAGTCAAATAAAAAATAAAACATTTTTTCTTTTTTTAAGATAGGTAAATTTTTGGTCATAAATAATATAAAGGAGTATAATTATATATTAAGTTTGATTTTGCAGATCAAGCTTAATGAAAGGAAAAAATATGAAAAAAGATAAAAACATAGTTGCAATGTTAAACAAATTATACAACCTAGAACTTCAAACTCATGGTTTATATATTGTTTTCTCTTCTCATTTAGACGCTATGGGCTTAAAGGAGATTGCAAAATTTGTCAAACAATTAGCGGTTGACAAAACAGGACCTCATAATGAAAGAGTATATGATTACTTAAAAAGCTTTAATTTAGCGCTTTCTCTTGCTACTGATAATTTGTTAGAAAAAACATCTTTATCAATCGAGAAAAAACCAACTGCAAAAGCTAATGCAATTTATTTGTTAGAAAAAATTCTTAAAAATGAAATGCATAGTCGAGAATTCGTTGCTGAAATAACTGAAAAATGTCTTGCAATCAAAGATTACGAAACATTTGAATTTATTCAATGATATATCAAAGATTACATCAAAGATATCTCTGAGATTAAAGAATTAATCACTATCATTAAAGATGAAAACATTAGTGTTTTTGACTTTGAAGTTAAATAATACTAATAATATATCTCATTATTAATTTATCAATAATCATTAAATTATGTGATTATTAATTAAAAGATAATGACAAATAGAAAAGAATTAAATATATGTGATAATACAATTTGATAATTGTGTTCTTATATATATTTTTTTTATTAATAATTAAAAAAAAAAAGAGATTTTAAAATCTCTTTTGCTTTAATAATTGAAGATCTTCTTTAATATTAGGAATTTTCTTGAATATATTCTCGGTTATTTCTAAATAATAATGCTCAGGTAATTTGATAAAAGAAAATTCAAACTGCTGTGATCACTAAAAATGAATTAAAAATATGAGCAAGTGCAATTCTACTATTATATTCATAAATATATTTCACTTTATTATAAAGATTAATCGAAGATACCATCCCCCCAACAAAATAAAATAAGGCACATGTTGCACCAAAAAGTCATCCTAAGTTGAAATATAAATTTAACCCTGTGAAATCAAAAAAGATAAATTTGAAATCTACTGGTAAGGCAAAAATTTCAATTCAGTTATATAAAGTAACAAGATAAATTGCAGATAAGCTTGCAAAAAGAAAGTACAATCAAAAATAAAATGCATTGTAAAAAATTCGATCATTGATGTCTTTCATGTATTTAATGTTCATAAGCTCCCTTTTAATAATTATATATATAATTTAGTATTTAACTAAATTTAATCTCTTGGCTTTCAAGAAAATCAATTAAATTTAAGATCCCTGGAAAAACTATTTCAAGTTGATAAAAATGCTCTAAACAATATTTTATATCAATCTTATTAATTTTCTTTTTCCTTAAATTTATGATTTCTTGATTAGAAATAGCAAAGAAATAATCCTCTGCATTTTTAAAACAGATAATGATAAATGCCATCCCACCTAACTTACTGATTAAGTCTAGATGTAAGCTTTGATGTTTTTTGATATTATGCAAGTTAAAATAATGATTAGATGTCTCTTTTGTTTCAAAATCAAAGTACTTGCCATGATAGATCCCATTGTAATCAACTGTTGATTTATCTAGCAAAACACCTTTAATGACTTTATCATACCTTGCAGTAATTTGGATTGGCAAAAATCTTTTCGCAAGATAAAGCAATTCGTGATCAAGATAATATTTTGCAGTAGCATTAATGATCTCTTCAATATACATTCCCTTGTTTTTAAATTGCATAATTCTCACCTATATTATAGGTAATGTCATTTAATTACTTTTTTTATAGTTTGGAATTGGTTTATTCATACTATCTGGTGTAAAATGTAAACTAATTTGTCTTGAAGATAAGCTAGCTTCTTTTTGAAGTTTTTGTTTAATTTCACTTGCTAAAAGATGCATTGAATCTTCCTTAATGATTTTAGGATTAATAATAATGTGCACCACTCTCCCATTTTTGATAGCATGAGCATTTTCAACTCCTTTAAATCCTCGACAGATTTTTTCAATCAATTCAATTCTTTTATAAAATGAATCATCCTTGTTGATAAATCTTACTCCTGGTCTAGAGGCTGAAATGATATCAGCAATCTTTGCAATTGTTGCATAAATATTATCAGGAGGAACTTTATTGTGATGTGATTCAATTGCATTAATGGCATATTGATGCAAATGAAATTTTTTAGCTAATTCAATTCCTGATTCAACATGATCATAGTTTTCTTCAAAATCAACAGCTTTACCAATATCATGAATAAATGCACATAATTTTGCAAGATCTTCATCCACTCCAACGTCACTTGCAATTGAAGTAGCTATTCTTGCACATTCTAATGCATGAATAAGATTATTTTGATTATATGATGTTCGATATCTTAATCTTCCAATGTAATAATACATATCAGGAATAAGATATTTTGTTAGGTGTAATTTATCTTCAACAGTTGATCTACCAATTTCAATTAGTTCTTTATTAAATTTGGCTTCTTCTTCATGAAAGGCCATATGAATTTTATCAATTGTAATTCTTTCTGCATTAATAATATTTCTTAATGTTCTAATAGCAACTTCTCTTTTAATAGGACTAAAACTAGAAACAATAATCTGGTTATTGTTTTCAATATTTAAAGTAGCTTTTGTTAAGCTCTCTATTTCTCGAATGTGTTTTCCTTCTTTTCCAATAATCATTTTTTTTCTTGATTCTGGGAAATTTACTTTTGAAAAGGTTTTAGCCATTAAGTCTGGAATCAATGGTTCCATTGAGTCTACTAAAATTTGTGATGAGATTTTTTTAACTTCATCATCACTTTGAGTCTTTCAATATTCAATTCTTTTTGAAACATCCTTCTTATAAAAAGCATCAACATCTAATAATAAAATATCTTTTAATTCATTCTTAGATAGACCATTAACTTTTAATGTTTTGTTTACATAATTATCAATTTGTAACTGAAGATCTTCATTCAATTTGGTCCAGTGATCTAATGTTTTATTTAATTGGTCTAAATATTCTGATTCTTTTTTATAATTGGTTTGATCCTTATTAAGAGTAAAAAGATAGAAGATAAAGATAATTAAAATAATTAATGTAAAAAGAAACAAAATAAGTAGGATGATTCCAAGTGCGTTTAGCTCAAAACTTGGAGCATTCATAATATTCCTTATGATTTGTATAATTATATAAAATATAAAACTTAATATTATTATATGCTAATAATGTAAAAAAACATATTTTAATTATTTAGTTTATAATTTAATAATTGGAAGCAAAAGGGATATAGAATGCTAGACAATCAGCCTCTAGAAGAAAATATAGATGATCAATCGCTTGATGAAATATCTCAATCTCTTATTGTTAATAAGAAAAGTTTTTTAACTAGAAGTTTAAATCAAATTACTTTTAAAAACCATGATGATTATGGCAATTATAAAAAATGGCAGTTAATTACTTTTATATCTTTTTTTATTATTATTCCCATTGTTTGAAACATAATTAGAACAATTATTTTTCCCAATTGGTCTGATTTATGAGAAGAATATTTTTATTATGGGATTGAAACAAATAAGGATTTTGTTGCTCCCATTCATTTATTTGAGCTTCTATTTATTAGAATATTTTCTCCAGGAATTGCATCAATCATTTTATTCTTCGCAAATCCAAAGAAATTCATTAAAGGTAGATATTGAATTATTGCTTTTTTTATTCCTACTAAATTAATTCTTTTGCAGCTTTTTGTAATTGTTCCAATTGATGCAATGACTAGAAGTTTTATTATCAATGTTATCATTCCAATTGTTGTTTTAATTTTCTATTTTTGAAATAATAAAAAAATTTGAGAACAGATTAAGCTATGTTTTAAAAAACAGCATTTAATTTATTTTGCATTCATTATTTTTCTAATGGTTTTAGCAATGTTTTTGCTATTTCTTATTGTTGGTTTATTTTCTCTATCTACAAATGAAAATGTTTCAGGCAATGAAGAATCTTTAAAGGACTTATTAAAAACTCCTCATGGGACAATCATCCTATTTTTTTCTTCTGTGATAATAGCACCAATTATTGAAGAAATTGTTTTTAGAAAAACATTATCAGATATTTCAGGAAATAAATTATGAATGGTTTTTATTTCTTCAATCTTCTTTGCGTTTCTACATATTGCGATTGAAGGTGATTGAATTTATTTTCTCTCTTATTTTCCAATTGGTTTTATTAATGGTTTGTCATATTGAAAAACTAATAATATCACCCCATCATATGTAACTCACTTTGGTAATAACTTTATTGTTTTTATTAGATATTTCATTATTTAATTATTTAAAATTTAACTTCTTTTAAATATATAATTTAATAAATATGAATGAAAGATCTATATTAAATGAAAGATAGAATTAACTTATTAAAAAAGCAGTTATCCCAATGAGAATATGAATATTATTTCCTTGAAGAACCAACAGTATCTGATTTTGAATATGATAATGCTCTAAAAGAATTAATTGAATTAGAAAATACTTATCCTCAATATAAAACCCTAGACTCTCCAACAGTTCGAGTTGGAGGTGTGATTAACAAAAAATTTGAAAAAGTGAATCATAGCATTCCAATGCTTTCTTTATCAAATGCTTTTGATGAAAACGATTTAATTAAATTTGATAACGATATTAAGCAAGTTCTTCCTATTTCAACAAAATATTCATATTCAGTTGAGCCAAAAATTGATGGACTTAGCATTTCTTTAATTTATCAAGATGGTTATTTATTTAAAGCAATTACTAGGGGAGATGGAGAAGTTGGTGAAGATGTTACAGATAATGTTAAAACAATTAAATCAATTCCTTTAAAAATTAAGTCTCTTGATAAACTTGAAATAAGGGGAGAGATATTTTTTACAAAGAAACATTTCCAAGAGTTAAATAATACTTTAGAGAAGCATTTTGCAAATGCAAGAAATGCAGCCTCAGGAACAATTAGAAATTTGGATTCTTCAATTACTTCTAAAAGGAAATTAAGTGCTATTTTATATAATTTACCAGATGGGTTATCAAGGGGTTTTGTAAAACAAGATGATGTCCTTCTATGATTAAAAGATAATCACTTTCAAATCTCAAAAGAGCGATTTGTTGCAAACAATATCAATGAAGTAATTAAAGCTATTCATTGATTCAACAATCATAAAAATAATATTCCATATGAAATTGATGGAGTTGTCATTAAGGTTAATGAGTTAAATTTACATGATGAAATAGGTTATACTTCAAAATTTCCAAAATGGGCAATTGCTTATAAATTTCCTCCTGAGATTTATTGTGCTAAATTATTAAATATTTCTGTGACAGTTGGTAGAACTGGAAGAATTAACTATGTAGGTCATATTGAAAAAACCTTAATTGATGGAACATATGTTCAAAATGCCACTTTACATAATTATGAATATATCAAAACCAAAGATATAAAAATTAATGATTATGTTGAAATTTATAAAGCTGGAGAAATCATTCCTAAAATTATTAGACCGATTATCGAAAAAAGAGATGGTTCACAAATCACTTTTAAAATTCCTAAAAAATGTCCTTCTTGTGGTTCTGAACTTTTTCAAACCCCAGGAGAAATTGATTTATATTGTATTAATGAATTGTGTGAAAAAAGAATGATTGAAGCAATTAATCATTTTGTTTCTAGAAAAGCAATGAACATTCAAGGACTGTCTATCAAAATTATTGAAAAACTCTTTCATCATAAAATTATTAATAATATTATTGATATCTATAAAATTGAGGAAAAAAAAGAAACAATCATCACCCTTGATTTACAATTGAAAGATAAATCAATTAATAAATTAATTCATGAAATTAACCTATCTAAAAATAATTCTTTGGAAAAACTAATTTTTGGATTGGGAATTAAACACATTGGAGATGTTGCTTCAAAAGCAATTGCAAAAAAATATTTAGATCTAAAAAATATAAGAAATGCAGATTTTGAATCATTAGTAATGATCGATGATGTTGGTGAAAAAATGGCAGAATCTTTAATTGAATATTTTAAAAATCCTATTAGCCTTGAAATCATCGATCAATTCATTGCTATGAAAATTGCAAATAAATATTTATCAATTTGAAATGAACAAGAAATTAAAATTGAGAATCTAAAATACAAGAATAGTAAAGTTGTAATCACAGGAAGTTTTGAACAATCAAGATCTCTCATTAAAAACCTACTAGAAGGCCAATATGGAATTAAAGTTGTTTCAAAGGTTTCAAAAGTGGTTGATTATTTGTTGATCGGAAAAAACCCAACGATAAAAAAAATTGAAGAAGCAAAGAATCTTCAAATTGAAATCATTGATAAACCTTTTTGAGAATAAAAAAATACTAAATTCCTTTTAGTATTTTTTTAGCACTACATTATTTTCGTGGAGGAGGAACTGGTCTTCCTGATGGACCCCTTGCTGCAGCTGGAGGAGGTCCTCCAATTGGACCGGGTCCCATTTGTCCAGGAGGATATGCTGCTTGAGGAGGTGGTCCCATTTGTGCAGGAGAACCTACTGGTGCTCCAACTGGAGGAATAGAAGGATTAGCTGATCCAGCAATTGGAGGTGCAGCCATTGTCACACTTGGTCCTAGACCATTTCTTGGAGCTCCGCCTGATGGAATGCTCTTAGAATTTAATAATTCTTTATTCTTCTTATTAATTCTCATTCACATTAATATTCCAATTATTAAAACAAGAATAATAACTCCTCCAACTGATCCACCAATAATAGCAAATGTTAATGTATTATCTACTGGAGTAACTTTAAGACCTTTAACTGCTACATCAATTGAACCAGATGGTTTAATAACATGATCTTTATCAACAAAATTTTGTAATCCATCAATTCTTAAAGTCATTTCTCCTGTCCCATCATTATGATTAACTTTCGAAATAATTGGTCCTTCTGGGGGAATAATTGTATTACTTGCTAAATTTCTAATTTCAAAATAACTTTCTCAATCAGAAACATCAAATTCTGAAGGAAGAATATTACTGATATTATCAACTCTTGTTTTTAAAATTAATGTTGTAGGGCCACTTACCCTTTTAAAACCATCAATTTGAATAGTTCTATTATCTGGGGTACTAATAAATTCTCCTGCGGCATTAAAATAATTTCTTATTTGATAGCTAAAAGACAATCTTCCAGTAAAGTTATCATATGATGAAGTACTTGAACTAATCTCAAGAGAAGTAGTTTTTCCTAAAATCTCTGATCCATTTCTAATTTCAAGGTAATCTCCGGCATTTGCTGCATCAAAGAATTGAGGATAAACATTTGGATTCCCCATTTTTGGAGAAATTGATGTTAATCCTGTAACAGACTTAAATCCAACAATTGGATTTCTTAATGGAAAATCTTGAGGTGATTCAATTATTTCTCCTGTTTCATTAAATCATCTATCAATTGTTGCACTTACTCTTGCAGATCCTCCATTTGCTGTTCCACTAATATTATTTGTTGAAAGAATTTTATATTCAACCCTTGCATTTTGTGGTAAATTAATGACTGTAACAAATTTTGAAATGTTTGATTCATCTAATTCAATTGCATAAAGTTTAGCAGCTTCAATTGGATTTGAAATACTATCAATTGCAGTTTCAACAGATGCAACACCTGATTTAAATCCTGTATAAGTTAATGAAAAACTAGTTCCTGCAATTATTTGACCATATTCATTATAGACTTTATCAGAAGTAATTGTTGCAGTTACACTTCCATTATCACTAGGAATTACATTTGAAATGGTAGAAACTGATCCAGGGACTTCGTTAATAATTCTTACATAAGATAAAAGTAATGATGGATCTGCTTGAAAGATATAAGGAGTAACTGTATTATCCGCTTCTAATTGTTCATAACTTGTAATTCCTGACACCTTTTTAAATCCATCAATAATAAGTTGTAAATTTAATGGAATGTCTGGTGTTGTTGTTGGTAAAGAATTAGCTCCTGCAAAATATCCTCCAGTAACTGAAGCTCTCACTTCTAATTGTCCGGCTAATGGACTAAAATTACTTAGCGAATAAGTTACATTAATTCCTTGACCTGGAACTGTATTTTGCACATTAACAAAAGAAGCAATTGTTTCCTCATCAACTTCTCAAACTGTTAAATCTGCAACTGATTCATTATTTCTTACAAGAACTGTTCCATTTGGTATTTGTTTAAATGTTAACCCATCTAAATTTATACCATTGATTATCAACTCAAATGTTTTAGGTTCATTTTTTAAACTAGTATCTAAGTCAATATATTGAGGAGTTGTCACTCTGACTTTTAAATAACCATTTCGGTTATTTGGTTCTAAAACTTCTCATTGTAATTGATCTGGTGTTACTGTAATTGGTAAATTATTCAATGAAAAATAATTAGTTACATTTGCAGTTGTAATTGATGATGCAAATGTTTCTCTAACTACACTATGATCATCAACTACTAAAGCAGTTGGTTGAGCATTTGTCTTAAGATTTTCTAATCGAAAATTAAAATGAGAAGATAAATTCAATTGTCTTCCTGCAATTGTTGGTTTTAAACTTAATTGAACATTCCCACTAATAATTCCAGCTGTATCATTTCTTTGCAGATTATCTTGAATAGTTACAGGGATTGAAGCAAAATCACCAGTGTTAAAAGATAAGCTTGATGTGTTTCGATTTAATAAATATTTTTGACTTCATCCAGGATCTAAAATGTCTGAAACCAATGCTCCATTATACATTAAAGTTCCTTGATCTCCTTGACCTAAAGTTATTTGACTTGGGGTTTTAGCATTTGACTGTCCAATTAGAAAATTATTTGCATTTGCAGAAGTTACTGGATTTTTAAAAGATAATCCTCCTGATAAAGTTGAAAGAATGTTAACCCTTTCATTATCATTTGTCATATATGCAACATCAGTTAAATTTGTTGCCCCTGAAAAGATGTAGATATCATTATTAAAATAATCTTGAATTGTAATACTATTTCAAGGTTGTTTTGTAAATGAATTAAATGTATTTTGTTGTAAGTCAAATTGGGCAAAAACTAAATCACCACCACCTAAACCAAATGTTGATCTAAAATAAATTTTCTTTGCATATCAAGTTGAAGGATCAGCTGTTTGATAAGTGATTGTAGCTTCATCATGATTTTTAGGATTAATTCATGAAATTGGACGATATCTTTTTGATGGATCTGCTGCTGAAGTTGTTAATAGATTAACTATTGATGTATATTTTCTTGAATTGACATTTGTAAATGTTGTGCTTCCTTCAAGATTTAAAGCAATTCTTGTAAAATTAAAACTTTCACCTAATTTAAAAACTACTATTGATGAAATATTGATTAAACCTCTTGGATATTGTTTTGCATTTATATATGGCTGAAAATGACTAGTAAAGCTTTGTCGATCGCTAACAACCATTCTTCCGACAGAATCTGTTATTCCAGTAACATTTGAATTTCCTCTAGCTCAAACTTGATCTTCAAAATTTACTCAATTTGGATAGATGGTAAAATTTGGTGAAAATCGAAGAAATGAGAATCTCCCCCCAAATGTTGGTAATGAAGGGTTAACATGAAATTCAAAAAATCATGTTGGATCATTTCCTGACATTCCATATGCACCCATTAAATAATTATTATTATCAAAGAAAGAAGCATGTGGTCCTGTTGTTGGTCAATTTCTTATTCCAGCAAATTTGTCTGATGAATTATTATGAAAAATTAGTTCATTATTTTCAATTGTAAACATGAACATATCATTTTTTACTTGACCATAAGTTCCTGGATAATAAACAAGGTAATCTCGAACTTGATTATTACCATGTCTTATTAAATTGGCAAATGCAAATACACCTTGATCATTTGCAGTTGGAATTGGAGAATTGACTGTTGATGGAGCAAGAACTGTTCTTCCATTTGGATTAGCAATTGTGTCTCCACTAATTGTGTTATATCTTACAAAAGCATATTTTCTTGATTGTAAATTACTTTGGTCACCAACAACAATTACAATTTGATTAGTAAAATTACTTGTGATATTAGAATCATCAACATGGTAAGCGCCAACAACTATTGGACTAACAAATTCATTATTAGTTCCCTTTAATTTTAAAATATCTGGGTGCTTTGTAACATCTTGACCTCATGAATTAAATAAGTTATTTCCTGTTCAAGTAATTTGTGTTGGAAAATCTGTTGTCCCATGAACGGGTTGCACAATACCTAAAAATCCAGGATTGTTAGCATCATAAGAAATAACGGGAATGTTAAATCGATTATGATAAACAGCTTTATAATTTTCGGGATAAATTCTACTATCAACATCTTCTAATGTGTCAGTTGCTTTAATATTTGTATTTAATATAGGTTTATCAATCCCAGAATTGATTAATCCAATTCCAAGAGTTGATAACAATCCTAAAGATGCTATTATTTTTAAATGTTTTTTTCTCATATGACTTCTTTCCTTTATATTCTAAAAAATTTATAAACTACCTTTTTTAATTATAAAACTTATATTAAAATAAAAGTTAAAAAAATACTAATTGCTTAGTATTTTTTTTATTATTTTCTTGGAGGAGGAGTTGGTCTTCCAGATGGGGCACCCATTGGAGGGGGAGTTGGTCCGACTGGAGGGACAGCTCTTGCCATTGTTGGCCCAGCCATTGGAGGAGGTCCAACTGGTGGTCTTGACCCAGCTGGAGGAACTGCTCTAGCAGCTGTTCCTTGATTTGGGATGCTTGGTCCGACTGGTGGACGAGGGCCTGATGTTGGTCCAGTTCCGCTTGATGGAGCTTTCTTAGTATTTAATAATTCTTTATTTTTTTTGTTAATTCTCATTCAAACAATAATTCCAATTAAAAGAACAATAATAATCACACCACCAATTGATGAACCAATAATTGTAAACATTAAGGAATTATCAGTTGGAGTAACTTTAAGTCCTTTAATTACTACATCAATTGTCCCAGATGGAGTAATAATGTTTTCTGAATTTACAAAATTTAATAACCCTTCAATTCGTAAAGTCATTTCTCCTGTTTCATCATTTTCACTAATTTTAGAAACGATTGGTCCGTCTGGAGGAATGATAGTATTATCTGCTCGATGGGAAATTACAAAGTAATCTGCTCAATTTGATGCATTAAATTCAGATGGTAAAATTTCATTAAGTTTAGGAGCACCAGTTTTTGATGTTAAAGTTGTTGGTCCAGAAACTCTTTTAAATCCATTAATAACAGCTAAATCAGTATCAGGCGTTGTAATAAATGCTCCTGCTGCATTAAAGAAATTTGTTTTTCGATAACTAAATGTTAATCTTCCTGTTAAATTATCATACGATGAAGATGATGCAATAATCTCAATTGATGTAGCTTTACCTAGAACTTGTGATCCGTTTTTAATTACTAAAAATTGTTCAGCATTTAATGGATCAAAGAATTGTGGATAAACATTTGCATTTCCAGTTGTTGGCTCAACTGAAGTTGGTTGAAGAACAGATTGAAATCCTGAAATTGGATTTCTTAATGGAAATTCTTGTGAAGAATTTACTATTTCTCCCTGTTCGTTAATATATTTATCAACAACTGCGCTAACTCTTGCTGAACCACCATTTGGTGATGCACTAATATTATTTGTTGAAAGAATTTTATATTCAACTTTTGCACCAGATGGTAAATTAATCATTGTTACAAATTTTGTTATATTTGATTGGTTTAATTCAATTGCAAACATTTTTGCTGCTTCATTTGTATTTGCAATCGCATCAATTTGTGTTCCAACAATTGCAGTTCCTTCTTTAAAACCTGAATATGTTAGTGAGAATGGTGTTCCAGGAACAATGTTTCCTGAAGAATCATAAACTTTATTTGAATTAACAGTTGCAGTTAAACTCCCATTTTCACTTGCCTTTGCATTTGAAACAGTTACAACTGAACCTGGAACCTGATTAATAATTCTAATATAAGGTAAAAGTAATTGCGGATCTGCTTCAAAAATATATGGAGTGACTGTATTATCTGCTGCAAGCTCTTGATAAGAAGTTCCACCTGCTGGGATTTTCTTAAATGAATCAATTGTTATTTCAAGATTTAAAGGGACATTTGGAGTTGTTGTTGGTAAAGCATTTGCTCCTGAGAAATATCCTCCAGTAACTGAAGCTTTTACTCTTAAAGAACCAAGTAAAGGTTGAAAATTATCTAATGAATAAGTTGCATTCACAGTTTGACCTGGAACAATATTTTCAATTTCAATAAATGAGCTGATAGTATTAGCATCAACTTCTCAAATAGTTAAATCATCAAGTGGTTGATTATTTCTTTTAAGAATAGTTCCAGTAATTTGTTTAAATGTTAATCCATTTAAATTTATTCCATTTAATGTTAATTCAAAGGTTTTTGGTTCAATTTTAAGACTAGTATCTAAGTCAATATATTGGGGAGTTGTTACTTGGATTCTTAAAAATCCTGTTCTATTATTTGGTTCTAAAACTTGTCATTGCAATTGATCAGGAGTTACTGCAATTGGTAAGTTATTTAATGAGAAATAATTAGTAACATTAGTTGTTGTAATTGATGATGCATATGTTTCTCTAATAATCTCTTGATCATTAACTACTAAAACTGTTGGTTGAGCATCAGTTTTTAAATTATCTAATCTTAAATTAAATTGGGAAACAAAATTAAATGTTTGTCCTGAAATGCTTGGGCTTAAAGTAAGTCGAACATTTCCTTCAATAATCCCTGCAGTGTCATTTCTTTGTAGATTATCTTGAATTGATAAAGGAATTGAAGCAAAAGAACCTGTACTTAAATCAAGGTTTGAAGTGTTTCTATTCAATAAATATTTTTGGCTTCATCCACCATCAGAAATACTTGATGATAATGGACCATTATACATTAAAGATCCTGTATCTCCTTGAGCTAAATTTAATTGTGATGGTGTTTTAGCATTTGATTGCCCAATTAAGAAATTATTTGCTTGTGCAGAAATTAATGGATTTTTAAAAGATAAACCCCCAGCTAATGTTGAAAGAATATCAACATTTGAAGTTGCATTTGGAATATATGCAGCATGAGTTAAATTAGTTGCTCCTGAGAAAATATAAACATCCGTATTAAAATAATCTTCAATAGTTATACTGTTTCAAGGTTGCTTAGTAAAAGTTGTGTAATTGTTTCTTTGTAAATCATAAGATGTTGATAACAATTCTCCAAAACCAATTGCTGTCGTATTTCTAAAAACAAATTTCATTGTATATCATGTTGAAGCATCAGAAGTTTGATATGTAATTGTCGCATGGTCATGATTAACTTGATTAACTCATGAAACAGGTCGATATCTTAAATTAGCATCTGCCCCTGAAGTTGTTAATAAATTGGGAATTGAAATATATTTATTTGCATTTTGATTATTTATACTATTAGATCCAGCAATGTTTAGAGCCATTCTTGTATAATAAAAATTATTTTCAATTTTGAAAACAACAAGCGAACTTAAATTGACATTAACATTTTTTGAACCATTACTATATAACAATGGTTGAAAATAATCAACAAATGTTGCTCGATTTGAAATTTGAAATGTCCCATCTGCATCAGTTATTCCAGTTACTGCTGTATTTCCTCGAACCCAAGCATAATTAGAAATATCAACTCAATTTGGAAATGGACCAAAATCTCTTTCTAGTTTTAAGACTGAGAATTTTCCTCCAAAATTTTCTTGATTTGGATCAGCATGGAATAATAAAAATCAATTACTAATTCCTATTAAACCATATATTGCCATTAAATAATTATTATCATTGTATAAAGGATTTGATCCTCCATTTGGTCAATTTCTTATTCCTGCAAATTTATCAGATGAATTAGCATGAAAAACTAGTTTATCATTTGTAATAGTAAACATAAACATATCATTTTTAATTTGTCCATATGTCCCTGGATAATAAACTAAATTATCACCTCATAAATTAGCAAATGTAAAAACTCCTTGATTATTTACAGAAGGAATTGGAGAGTTTGTAGTTGCAGGAGCAATGACAGATTCATTATCTGGATTAACAACTGGATCACCAGTAATTGTGTTATATCTCACAAAAGCATATTTTCTTGCTTGTAAATTATTTTGATCTCCAACAACAATTACAATTTGATTAACAAAGTTGCTTGTAGTATATTCTCGATCAAGATGGTATGCTCCAACAACTATCGGTCTAATAAACTCGCTTCCAGTTCCCTTATATTTTAAAATATCTGGATGTTTTGTAACATCTTGTCCTCAAGAATTAAATAAGTTATTTCCCGTTCAAGTGATTTGGGTCGGAAAATCTGTTGTTCCATAAACTGGTTGAATAACCCCTAAAAAACCAGGATGGGTTTGATCAAATGATATCACTGGTGTATTAAATCTATTTTGATAAACAGATTTATAATTTTCAGGATATACCCGACTATCAACATTTTCAAGCACATCAGCATTTTTAATTTCAGAATTAATTTGTGGGTTATAGATATTAGAATTTAATAATCCAATACCTAAAGCTGATAATAAACTTAAAGATGTTATTATTTTTAATGTTTTTTTTCTCATATTAATAACTTCCTCATATTACTTTTCAATATTAATTTTATCATATTTAAAGCTTCTTGCCTTAACTAATATTTGGGTGGGAATAAAAAAATACTAAATTATAATTTAGTATTTTTTTATTCTTAAATTACTTTCTTGGAGGAGGAGTTGGCCTTCCAGATGATCCACCCATTGGAGGAGGAGTTGGCCCAACTGGAGGAACTGCTCTTGTCATTGTTGGTCCAGCCATAGGAGGTCCAACTGGAGGTCTTGGACCAACTGGAGGAACTGCTCTTGTCATGCTTGGACCTGCAGTTGGTGTTGAGCTTGTTGCACTAGTTGGTGGTTTTTTTGTATTTAATAAATCTTTATTTTTTTTGTTAATTCTCATTCACATTAATATTCCAATTATTAAAACAAGGATAATAAATCCTCCAATTGAACTACCAATAATTGTAAACATTAATGTATTATCAGTTTTAGAAATTAAGAAACCTTTAATTTCAACATCAAATGTTCCAGAAGAAGTAATGTCATATTTCGAATCAACAAAATTTAAAATTCCATCAACTCTTAATTTGATTGTTCCATTTTCATCATTAGAACTAATTTTTGTTACAGTTGGTCCATCTGGGGGGACAACTGAGTTTGAAGAAAGGTTAATAATTTGGAAATATTTTTCTCATTCTTTTTCATTAAATTCAGATGGTAAGATTTCATTAATATCTGGAGCATTAGATTTTAATGCTAGAGTTGTTATTCCAGAAACCTTTTTAAAACCATCAATTTGTATGAATGAAGAGGTAGTTGTTGAACGGATAAATTCTCCAGCCGAGTTAAAGAAATTAGTTAATTTATAAGAGATTGATAAAGTTCCTCTTGAATTATCATAACTAGAATTAGCTGAAAGAATTTGAACCGATGATTCTTTTCCAGAAACTGGTGATCCATTTCTAATACTTAGGAATTGATCAGCATTTAAAGGATCAAAGAATTGAGGATAAATATTAGCATTTCCAAAAGAAGGTGAAACTGTTGTTGGACCTTGAACTGATTTAAAACCATAAATTGGTTTTGGTAATTCAAAGGTTCTATTAAGATTAACTATATTACCAAGTTCATCATAAAATTGATTAACAGTTGCACTAACTCTTGCAGATCCCCCATTAATTGATGGACTAGTATTGTTTGTTGAAATAATATTATATTGAACTTCTGTTTCAGGAGGTAGATTAACAACTGTTACAAATTTTGTAACATTTTCACTATCTAACTCAATTGGGAAAATTTTACTAGATTCAAGCGCATTAGGAATACTTAGGATTTCAGTATTTTTTGTTTCAATTCCAATTTTAAATCCAGAAAATGTTAATCGTTGAGGTGTTCCTGGAACAATCATTCCTTCACTATTATAAGCTTGTGAAAAGTTTAAATTAGCAATAACAGTTCCAGCATCTGAAGCTTCAACATCTGTGATTGTTGTTGTTGCATTAGGAACAGCATTTATAATCGTAACATATGATAATAATAATGATGGAGTATCTACAAAGACATATGGGGAAATTTGAGGATCTGAAGGTAATTGATTAAAAGAAGTTGCTCCTGCAATTTGATTAAATCCTTCAAGGACAATATTTAATGATAATGGAATATTTGGATCAGTTGCTGGTAGGGCATTTGCTCCAGCAAAATATCCTCCAGTAATTTGAGCATTAACTGTCAATTTTCCCTCTAATGGTTTGATATTGCTAATTGTATAAGTTGCAAATACTTCTTGTCCTGGAACAACATTAACAATATTTACATAATTTGGAACTAATTCTTCACTAAAATCTCAAACTGTAAGAGTATCAAGAAGTTGATCACTTCTTTCTAAAATAGTTCCTGTAATTCTTTGAAAAGTTAATCCATTAAAATTTATTCCATTAATCTCAATTTCAAAAGTTTTGGGAGTATTTTGTAAAATGGTATTTTCATCAATATAAGCTGGAGTAGTTACATTAATTTTTAAATATCCTGTTCTATTATTTGGATTTAAAACTTGTCAAGTTAATTGCTCAGGTCTAACTGATGCAGGAACATTATTTAAACTAAAATAATTTGCAACATTATTAAGATTAATTGAAGATGCAAAAGTTGATCTAATAACTGAAGCATCATTAACCACTAATTCAGTTGGAGTGTTTGATGTTTTAAATCCTGAAACATTAAATGAAAAAGTGGAAGATAAATTTAATGTTTTTCCTCCAATTAATGGTCTTAATGTAATATTAACATTCCCACTAATAATTCCATTAGTATCATCTTGAACTAAATTAGGTTCAATTGTTAAAGGAATTGAAGCTAAAGAACCTGTACTTAAATTAACATTTTCTATATTTCTATTAAGTAAGTATTTTTGACCTCAACCTGGATCTGCAATATTACTCGATAAAGGTCCATTATACATTAGCAATCCATTATCAACTCCAGGATCACCTAAATTAATTTGTGAAGGAAGTTTTGCATTTGATCCTGAAGCTAAAAAGCCATTTGTTTGTGCAGAAAGTAAAGGATCTTTGAATGTAATTCCTCCAGTATATAATGTAGTTAAATTATTAAACACTTCTCCATTATTTGTAATTAAAGAAGAATTTGATAAATTATTATCTCCAGAGAAAATATATAAATCTTTATTAAAATAATCTTCAATTGTAATACTATTTCAAGGACGAATAGTTCCTGTTCCATAAGTGTTTTGTTGTAAATCAAATTGACTAACAATAAGATTTGGAACACCAGAAGATCCAGTTGAACCAAATCTAAATTTCTTTGTATAAATATTTAGATTTTCTGATGTTTGATAAGTGATAATTAATTCACGATTATCTTTTGGATTCACCCACGAAGTCGGTCTAAGTCTTTTTGAAGGATCAGTAGCCGAGGTTGAAATTAAATTAGATAATGATATAAATCTTTGATAAGAATTTACATAATATCTTCCTTGTGATTTTCTTGAAAGGTTTAAAGTAGGTTTAACATATATAAAATTATTACCTGTTTTAATTGGAAGAACCATAAAGATTGACAAGGTGTTTCCTCCTCCAATACTTTTATATTGAATTGGTACCATATAGGGTTCAAATGAAGCTGCATTTGGAAGAATAATATGACCATCAGAATCAGTTACACCTTCGACAACATTTTCTGATCTTGCTCAAGTAGATTCTTGTAGGGTAACTCAATTACTAATTGGGGAAAAATTTGCTTCAAGGTTAAAAGCTCCAATTTTATTTGCATTTTCTGTGGCCTCAGCATTTCTTTTAAACATAATGCTTCATTCATTAATTCTATCTCCAGCACTAATTGACATTCAGAAATTATTCAAAGAAAAGAAATTAGCATATGAACCATTTGGTCATGAAGCAATTCCTTCTAAGTGGGTAGAATTTTTATCATGAAAATTCATTTTATTATCATCAATTGTGAACATAAAAATATCTTCTTTTACCATTCTCATTAGACCTGGATAATAAACAAGTCATTTATTTAACACAGCATGATATGTAATTGTAAAAGCATGTGCTTGATCTTTTGTTGGAACAAATCCATATGTTTGAGGAGGAACAATTACAGTCCCATTTCCAGGATTACTAATTGGTTGTCCTAAAACTGTATCATACCTAACAAAGGCGTATCTCTTTGCATTTAAATTTTGTTCATCACCAACAATAATTAGAATTTGATTTGTAAAATTAGTTGTTGTTTTAATATCATCTAAATGGTGCGCTCCTAAAATAATTGGTTTTGCAAATTCACTTGAAGTGCCTTTATATTTAAGAATATCAGGGTGTTTTGTAACATCCTGAGATCATGAATTATATAGATTATTTCCAGTTCATGTAATTTGAGTTGGATAATCTGTTGAACCATTAATAGGTTGTACAACTCCTAAAAATCCAGGGTTATTTGGATCTGATGAGATCACTGGGGCATTATATCTTGTATGATAAATTGATTTGTAATTATCAGTATAGACTCTACTATCTACTTGATTTAGAACTTCTCCATTCTCAAAACTATTAGTTATTGAATATGGAGAAGTATTATTCAAAAGGCTTGCTCCTACAATACTAATACTAGAAAGAAGACTCAATGATGTTATTAATTTATATTTAATATTATTTCTCTTTTTCACTATAAATCTCTCTTTATTTTATATCATTTTAATTTTATCATGAAGTCGCCTTTTTTTTTTTTTTTAAATTTAGAAAAATAGAATAAAATGTTCCACAAAAAAGCTTCATAATTTAGAACTTTTTAAAATCTATAATAATATGGTAATAAAAAAATACTAATTTTATTTTTAGTATTTTTTTATTCATAAATTATTTTCTTGGTGGAGGAGTCGGTCTTCTTGGTGGAAGGGGTGGAGCTGAAGCAATTGATGTTGTTCCTGAAGGAGGAACTTGTTTTGTCATGCTAGTTCCAGGAGTTGGTCTTGCAACTGGTGGAGTTGGTTTTGAACTGCTACTATTAGTTGGTTTTTTTCTTGTGTTTAATAATTCCTTATTTTTCTTATTAATTCTTAATCACATTAAAATCCCAATGATTAAAACAAGTATAATAAATCCTCCAATTGATCCACCAATGATTGCAAACATCGCAGAATCATCTTTTGGCACAATTAAGAATCCTTTAATCTCAACATCAAATGATCCAGAAGAGGTAATGATATCTTCTGAATTAATGAAATTTAAAATTCCATCAACTCTTAATTTAATTGTTCCTTTAGTGTCATCATAAGCCACTTTTGTTACAATTGGTCCTTCAGGAGGAATAACTGTGTTTGAAGCAAGATTTACAATTTGGAAATAATTTTCTCACTCTTTATCATTAAACTCTGATGGAATAATTTCATTAATTGCTGGAGCATTAGCTTTTGATACTAATGTTGTTGCTCCGGGAACTTTTTTAAATCCATCGATTTGCATAAATGAAGAAGCAGTTGTTGATCGAACAAATTCTCCTGCTGAATTAAAGAAATTATTTAATTTATAAGTAAAAGATAATCTTCCTAGCAAATTATTAAAACCTGAATCAGCTGAAAGAATTTGAACAGAAGTTTCTTTTCCTGAAACTGGAGATCCATTTCTAATACTTAAAAATTGTCCCACATTTAATGGATCAAAGAATTGTGGATAAATATTTGGATTTCCTAATGTTGAAGAAATTGTTGTTGGACCTTGAACTGATTTAAAACCAAGAATTGGTTTAGGCAATTCAAATGTTCTTGTTAAATTAATTATTTCACCTAACTCGTCATAAAATTTATTAACAGTTGCACTAACTCGAGCGCTTCCTCCATTAGTTGATGAACTTATATTATTAGTTGAAATAATATTATATTGAACATCAGTTCCAGGAGGTAAATTAACTACAGTAACAAATTTTGTAACATTCTCACTGTCTAATTCAATTGGAAAAATTTTGCTAGATTCTAAAGCATTAGGAATGCTTAATATCTCAGTATTTTTAGTTTCTACCCCAATTTTAAATCCTGAATATGTTAAACGATGAGATGTACCTGCTACAATCATTCCTTCACTATTATAAACTTGAGAAAAGTTTAAATTAGCAGTAACAGTTCCAGCGTCTGATGCTTCAACATCTGAAATAGTTGGAGTTGCATTTGGTACTGGATTAATGATATTTAAATATGGCAGAAGTAGTGATGGACTAGCTGAAAAGATGTATGGAGAAACTGTTGAATCTGCAGGGAGTTGATTAAAAGATGTTGCTCCAACAATTGGATTAAATCCATCAAGGACAATATTTAATGATAATGGTATATTTGGATCAGTTGCTGGTAGGGCATTTACTCCAGCAAAATATCCTCCAGTAATTTGAGCATTGACTGTCAATTTTCCTTCTAATGGTCTAATATTACTAATTGTATAAGTTGCAAATACTTCTTGTCCTGGAACTATATTTGTAATATTGACATAATTAGAAACTAATTCTTCATTAAAATCCCAAACTGTAAGATCATTTAGTGATTGTTCATTTCGCTCTAAAATAGTTCCTGTAATTCTTTTGAAAGTTAATCCAGCAAAATTTATTCCATTAATCTCAATTTCAAAGGTAAATGGGGTATTTTGTAAAATTGTATTTTCATCAATATAAGCTGGAGTAGTTACTCTGATTTTTAAATATCCTGTTCTATTATTAGGATTTAAAATTTCTCAAGTTAACTGCTCTGGTCTAACTGATGCAGGAACATTGTTTAAAGTAAAGAAACTAGCAACATTATTAAGATTAACTGATGAAGCTAATGTTGTTCTAATAACTGAAGGATCATTAACTACTAATTGTGTAGGAGTGTTTGTTGTTTTAAATCCAGCTACACTAAATGAAAATGCTGATTTTAAATTTAACTCTTTCCCAGCAACTGTTGGTTTTAAAGAAATATTAATATTTCCACTAATAATTCCATTAGTATCATCTTGAACTAAATTAGGATTAATTTCCAATGGAATTGAAGTTAAATTTCCTGTACTTAAATTAACATTTTCTGTATTTCGATTAAGTAAATATTTTTGACTTCATCCTAGATCTGCAATATTACTTGATAAAGCACCATTGTACATTAGTAAACCATTATCTACTCCAGGATCACCTAGATTTATTTGTGATGGTAATTTTGCAGTTGATCCACTTGAAGCTAAAAAACCATTAGTCTGAGCAGAAAGCAAAGGATCTTTGAATGAAATTCCTCCTGAATACAAAGCTGTTAAATTATTAAATACTTGTCCATTATTAGTTATTAAAGATGAATTTGATAAATTATTAGCACCAGAGAAAATATATAAATCCTTATTGAAATAATCTTCAATTGTAACACTATTTCAAGGTTGAATTGTGTTAGGATTATAAGATATTTGTTGCAAGTCATATTGCCTTTCAATCAAATTAGGAATATTAGCTGCTCCTGAATTTGCAAACATAATTTTTTTTGTATAAAGGTTTAGATCCTCAGTTGTTTGATAAGTAACTATTAATTCATAATTATCTTTAGGATTAACTCATGATATTGGTCTAAATCTTTTAGAAGAATCAACTGCTGATGTTGTTAAAATATCAACTAGCGAAATATATCTTTGATACGAATTGACATAATATCTTCCTTGAGCTTTTCTTGCAAGATTTAGAGTTGGCTTAATAAACCTAAAAGTATCACCAACTTTAACAGGGAAGACCATAAAAATGGAAACAGTTGATCCTGCACCAATTGTTTTATAAAGTGTTGGAATAATATATGGTTCGTACAAACTGATATCATTTGGAAGAACAATAACTCCATTTGCATCTGTAATCCCATCTAAAATTGTTTCAGAAGTTGCTCATGTTGAGTGTTCAATTGTTACTCAATCATCAGTTGGAGCGAAATTTCCCTTAAGATGAAATGCCGAAATTTTTCCAGGATTGACTGAAGATCGAATATTCTTCATAAAAAAGATGATTCATTCATTATTGAAAGATGCTCCAATTGACATAATGAAGTTTCCATCATCATAAAATATATTAGATGATCCAGGAGGTCATAAACTTAGTCCGCTAAAATAACTTGAATCTTTATTATAAAAATTCATCCTATTATTATTATCAATATCAAACATAAATATTCCATTTTTCACAAATGACATTAATCCAGGATAATAAGCAATTCATTTATCCATTTCAGGGTGATATGTAATTGTCAAAGCTTGAGGTTGATCTTTTGTCGGAGTAAATCCTCTTGCTTGAGGAGGAACAATAACATTTGCATTTCCTGGATTTGCAATTGGTTGTCCTAAGATAGTATCATACCGAACAAAAGCATATCTTCTTGCTCCTAAATTATTTTCATCTCCAACAATGATTAGAATTTGATTTCTAAAATTAGTTGTAGATTTTATATCATCTAGGTGATGTGCACCTAATACAATTGGTTGTGTAAATGCACTTGAAGTTCCATTATATTTTAAGATATCAGGATGCTTTCTAACATCTTGAGCTCATGAATTATATAGGTTATTTCCTGTTCATGTAATTTGAGTTGGATAATCTGAAGTTCCATTGATCGGCTGTACGACTCCTAAAAATCCTGGGTTATTTGGATCAGAAGAGATAACAGGAGAATTATATCTAGTATGATAAATAGATTTATAATTATCTGCATAAAGTCGACTATCAACCTCATTTAATATTTCAGTATTTTCAATTCTAGTAGTTATAGGAGTGGAAGAATTATCATACAAAAAACTTGATCCAACCATCACAAATCCAGCCAAAATACCTAATGATGTAATCATTTGGAATTTTCTGTTATTTTTCTTTTTCATTTTAAATTTCCTTTATTCTATACCAAAATTATTTTATCATAAATAAAAAAATAATTCTGGGAAAATGAATTTATAAATAAGCTCTAGTTTTTTGTGTGAATTGGAGCAGGAACTGATGGTCTAGTTCTTTTAGAAATAGTATCAGATAATCTATTATGATCTGTTTTAAAAACCGGATAATTTGAATTGATAGGTTTAGGAACACTTGGTTTCATCATATTTCTATTAAAAGTTTGATCTGGAATTTTTGGATAATTTTTAGCAATTTCATTATGATAATGCTGTCCAGAATAACTACTAAATGATTGGTTTGTTAAAGGTCTTGATTGATTCGTTTCCATAATTCTATTTTTTGATGCTAAATCAGAAGAGGCAAATGGAGCTGGCACTAATGGAATGTTTCTTGTCATTTTACTTTGATTACCCATTGTTGGAGTTTTTGGAAAAGATGGTGGTCTTCTTTGAGAAGTAACTCCCTGATCATCTGATGAGCTAGAATGATTCTCATTTAATTTTAATCGCTTATTCTTGTGAAGAAAGACCACTAATCCAATCCCCATTAAAACTGTTAGGAAAATAACACCACCAATAGAGCCGCCAATTATCCCTGCTAAATTGCTTCCAATTTCTTCTTCAGGAATAATTGGTAATTTAGATCCTGATAAATTATTTACTTCGACAGGAAGTCTTGATTTTAAATCAAAGCTTTTTGTTTCAATAGATGGAGATATAGTAATTTCTAAGTGTCCTTTAAGAATTCCATTATCATCATCACGAATGATATTTTCCTTGATATTAACGGGAATTGAGTTAATCACTCCAAAGTTTAAATTTAGATTATTAATATTTCTACTAATTAAATATTTCTGGTTTCATCCTGGATCTTTTAGATCATTTGTTAATGGACCAGTATAAATTAATAACCCTTCATCTACTTCTGTTGATCCTAAATTAATTTCAGAAGGTTTTTTAACATTTTCTCCTAAGGAATAATATCCATTAATTTCTGATGAAACTAAAGGATTAATATAAGAAATTCCCCCTGATGATGTTGAAATAATTTCATGACTTATTGTTCCATCATTTTCATAATAAGTTAAAGTTGCTAAATTTGTTGCTCCAGAAAATAAATAAAGATTAGGATTAAAATAATCCTCAACTGTAATACTATTTCATGGTTGAATTGATGAAGATAAATAATTATTTTCTTTTAGGTTATATGCTTTGGAAATTTTTGATGGCACATTAGTTAATGTTGAACTAAAATAAAATTTTCTTGATAACCAAGTTAAATTAGCATTGGTTTGGTAGGTTATTATTGCTTCATTTGAATTTTTCTTATTAACTCAAATAGTGGCTCGATGTCTCTTTGATGGATCAGCTGTTGGAGTAGTTAATAAATTTGAAATTGATAAGTATTTTCCGAAAGCTTCTGAGTAATATCTTCCAGTTGCTTTTTGTGATAGATTAAAAGTTGGCTTAATATATCTTAATTGATTACCTGATATAACAATTGGAAAGATCATATAAATTGAGGTTGTTTGATTTTCCCCTTCGATTGTATAAGCATTAGGATTAAGATAGGTAATAAAATTATCATCAATTGGATAAAGATATCCATCAATCTCAGTTGTTTCATCAAATTCATATTTATTTGAAGCTCTAGCATATTCTGCATGATCAATAGTGATTCAATTATCAATTGGACTAAAATCAGCATTTAAATTAATTGCAGTAATTCGTGCTCGTATGAAAGGAATTCTTCGATTAATTCTAATCATAACTGCTCATTCATTATTAATTGAACCTGAAATTGATAATAAAGTATTTTGATCATTATAAAAATGGTTACTATCACTTGCTGGTCATTTTTTAATCCCTGCTAAATTGGGTGATTGATTATTGTGGAAATTTAAAACATTATTATTAATGCTAAACATGAACAGATCATTTTTAACATTAATAAAACTTCCAGGATAATAAACAATATACTGTTTTAATTGTTTGTGATAAGCAATTGCAAAAACAGACTGTGAAGTTGCATTTGGAATTGGAGAATTACTTGTTGAAGGAACAATCACAGTTTGGTTATTAGGGTTAACAACAGGTAAGCCAGTTAAAGTGTTATATCTTATAAAAGCATATTTTCTAGCTTGTAAATCATTTTCATCACCAACAATGATCATGATTTCATTAGAGAAATTATTAATTTGCGAAGAATCATCTAAATTATGAGCACCTAAAACAATTGGTTTAACAAATTGATCATTTGTTGTCTGATATTTTAAAATATCAGGATGGAATGAAACATCATGAGATCAAGAATGATATAAGTTATTTCCCATTCATGTGATTTGAGAGGGAAACTCTGATGTTCCTCCGATTGGTTGAACAACTCCAAGATATCCAGGATTATCTGGATTAACTGAAATTACAGGTTCGTTAAATTGAGTATGATATATCGATTTATAATGATCAGGGAAAATTCTTCCATCAACTGCTTTGACTTTTTTGTTAGAATCACTAACTTGATCATAAACAACTTGATGATTTACCATTAATAAACTAGGTGATCCGATTAATGGAATTAAGCTTAAAAAACTTAAAAATTTTAGAGCTGATTTTTTCATTTTTACCTCATAAATATTATAATAAATTTAATATCAAAAGCAAAAAAAGAAACAATAAATTTTTTCCTAAATTTGATTGATTTCTATTAAAAAAATAGTTTAATTTTTATAAAAAAACAATCTCAAATTAATGAAATTGTTTTATTTTTTATTATTAAGAAATTATCTTTTAGTAAATTGTGGACTTCTTCTTGCCCCATATTTACCAATTTTTTTTCTTTCTTTCTGTCTTGAATCTCTTGTTAGTGTTTTATTAACTTTTAGAAGTTTTTTAAGATCAGGATTTGATTCAACAAGTGCTCTTGCAATTCCTAATCGAATTGCTCCAGCTTGGCCTGTGAATCCTCCACCTTCAACCTTAACAAATATATCATAGTTCTTTTGAGAATTAGTTAATTCAAGGGGAATTGTCATATCTTGAACAACAAAAGCATTAGGAAAATATTGCTCTGGAGTGTAATTTCCATTAATTGTTATTTTACCACTTCCTGGAATTAGTTTGACCCTTGCAACTGAAGATTTTCTTCTTCCTAATCCTTTAAATTCTAATTTACTTGTCATATATTTATTAATTCTCCCTAATGTTTGATTTCATATTTTATTGGTTTTTGTGCTTCGTGATTATGTTTATGATCTTTATATAAATGCAATTTTTTAATAATTTGATTCGATAATTTATTTTTTGGCAACATGTTTTTAATTGAATCTCTTACTAATTCATCTGAATATTTTTCAATCATTGTCTTCACAGATCTTGTTCTTAATCCACCAATATAACCTGAATGTGAATATCTATTTTCTTTTTCAGCTTTATTGCTACTAACTTTAATTTTATCTGTATTAATAATGATCACATATTCTCCACAATCAACATTTGGAGTAAATGTTGGCTTGTGTTTACCTCTTAAAAGATTTGCAACTTCTGTTGATAATCTTCCTAAGATTAAATCTGTTGCATCAATTATGTATCATTTTTTATCTTTCATTGCTTCTTCTTTTTTAAGCATTGTAGATTTTTGCATTTAAGATCCTTTCATATTTACATCTTATTTATTATATATAATTTTATATAAAAATGAAATTAATATTCATATTTATACATTTCATCACCAATTCTGATGATTTCTTCTGGGTTTGATTTTCCTGTTCCTGATGGAATTAAATTTCCAAATATAACATTTTCTTTTAATCCATTTAGATTATCAACTTGACCTCTCACTGAAGCATCAGTTAGGATTTTCTTTGTATCCTGGAAAGAAGCAGCAGATAAGAATGAATCAGATTTTAAAGGAGCTTCATCTAATCCAAAGATTAAATTAACTGCTGTTGCCAATCTTTTATTTGTCCCAATCAGTTTCTCATTTTCTTCACGGAATCGATTGATATCAACAATTTGACCAATGAAGAATGGAGTATCACCTAAATCAAAAACTTGAACTTTATTAGTTAGTTGACGAATGATCACCTCAATATATTTATCTGAAATTTCAATCCCTTGTAATTTGTAGACTTTTTGAACTTCTTTTAAAATATATTTTCGTACAGCATCAATCCCGGCAACTTTTAATAATTTTCTAATATCAATTGATCCATCAGAAATTTTTTGTCCAACTTTAACAACTTCATCTTTTTTTACTCTTAAAGGTGAATTGATATTAATTGCATATTTAATTTTGTTAACATCATTGCCAACTGTAACAATTGTTTCTTCAGAATTTTTTTCAATCTTTTCAATTACTCCGTTAATTTCAGAAATAACTGCAACTTCTCATTCCTTTGGAGGAATCACATCAAATAATTGTTTTAATCTTTCAAACCCTTGGGCAATGTTAGATCCTCCAGAAACTCCTCCTGTATGAAATGTTCTCATTGTCAATTGTGTTCCTGGTTCTCCAATTGATTGGGCAGCAATTACTCCAATCGCTGTATTTTTTTCAATTAACTGATTTGTTGTTAAATCAATTCCGAAACATTTTTGACAAACTCCATGAATTAATTTACATTTAAGCACTGATCTTAATTGCACTTCTTTAATTCCTGATTTGACAACTTCTTTTGCTAAATTTTCAAAAATTTGTTCACCAGCTTTAACAATTACTTTTTTAGAAGTTGGATGGATAATATCACTAATTGGGAACCTATTTGTAATTCTTTCTTCTAATGATTCAATCACAACATTTTGTTTTGTATCAATTATTTCTTTTACAAAAATTCCTCTTGTTGTTCCACAATCTTCTGCATTAATAATCACATCTTGAGTAGCATCTACTAATTTTCTAGTCATATAACCAGATTTTGATGTTTTCATTGCAGTATCTGTCATCCCTTTTCTTGCACCATAAGACGAGTTAAAGTATTCACTAATTGTTAATCCTTCAATGAATGAGTGTTTAATTGGAATTTCAATTGTATCTTTAATAACTTTTGATTTTTGTTTTTGATCATAGTTATATGATTTTGACATTAATCCTCGCATCCCTGATAATTGGGTAAAATTTGAAATATTACCTCTTGCTTTTGATTCAGCCATAATAACAATTGAATTATTTTTATATTCATCTCTTGAAATTAATTCTTGAATATCTTTTGAAACTTTTTGAGTTACTTCAGTTCAAGAAGATACAACCCTTTTATATCTTTCATCATCAGTTAATAAACCTTTTTTAAATTGGGCTTTATATAGCTCAATTTTTTTATCAGTTTCATCAAAGTATTTTTGTTTTCCATTATATTTTGGAACATCAAATGCAGAAATTGTTGTTGCTGATTTAGTTGAATATTCAAAACCAATATCTTTAATTTTATCCATAATCATTGGAATCACATGTAAAGGATATTTTTCATGTAATAAATTAATTAGGTTAGAAATAATTTTTTTATTAAAAGCATTATAAAGAACCCTTTTCTCAATGTAATGTTTTGGGTTTTCTCCAGCTGGAACAATGTCTTGATCTCCTGTATTTAAAGTTTTTGGATCATTTAAAAATGGCATATCAGTTGGTAATAAATCATTGAAAATAACTTTTCCAACTGTTGTAATTAATGTTCCTTGTTTTTTAAATGGTTTTTCAGGAAAGCATTTTGTTGAAATCCCAATAATTGAGTGGACATGAACTTTATTTAATTGATATGCTTTGATTAATTCATCAACAGAACCAAAAATAATTCCTTCTCCAATTTTATTTTTTACTTCCATTGTTAAATAATAGTTTCCAAGAACCATATCTTGAGTTGGAGTAATAATTGGTTTTCCATCTTTTGGACCTAAAATATGTCAAGAGGCCAATAAGATTGATCTAGCTTCTGCAACCGCTTCTCTTGATAAAGGGACATGAACTGCCATTTGGTCTCCATCAAAGTCAGCATTAAATGCAGTTGTTACTAGCGGGTGTAACCTAATAGCTTTTCCATCAATTAGTTTAGGTTCAAAGGCTTGAATTCCTAGCCGGTGTAAAGTTGGAGCTCGGTTTAATAAAACAGGTCTTTCCTTAATAACTTTTTCAACAATTGGTCAAATCACATCATCTTGTTTTAATAACATTTTTTCAGCAATTTTAATATTTAAAGCATAAGGATCTTTTACCCTTCCTTCATCATCGCTATGTTTTTTAATTAGCTCATGTAAAATGAATGGTTTAAATAATTTTAAAATCATTAAAGCAGGGATTCCTACTTGATAAATTTTTAGTTCAGGCCCAATAACAATCACTGATCTTCCAGAATAATCAACCCTTTTACCTAATAGGTTTTGTCGGAATAACCCTTGTTTTCCTTTCAGGTGATCAGATAATGATTTTAATGGTCTTTTATCTTTTGAAACAGCTGGCTTTTTCTTTGATGAATTATCAAATAATGCGTCAACTGCTTCTTGCAACATTCTTTTTTCATTATTTAAAATAATTGAAGGAGCATTTAATTCAATAACCCTTTTTAATCTTTCATTTCGAATAATTATTTTTCGATAGAAAGTATTAATATCACTTGTTGTAAATTTTCCTCCATCTAACTGAATAATTGGTCGAATGTCAGGAGGAGTAACTACAAGGTTTCTTAAAATCATTCATTCAGGTTTATTTCCTGAATCTTTAATTCATTTAAAAACCTCAAGTCTTCTAACAATTTTTTTGATTTTTGCAACATTAGTAATTTCAATTGACTTTAATCTTTTTTGAATATTTTTATATTCTTTATCAAGATCTAGTTTTTGTAATAATTCTAAAATTGCTTCTGCACCAATTCCAAACCGAATTCCAGTGTATTTATTAATGAATTTAAAAACTTCATCAATTGAGAAAGGTAAATTAGATTCTTTAATTGTGTCATAGTAAGTTGTTGCTCTTCGATAATCAATTGAATCCTTTGGCAAAGTTTCTCTAATCATTCTTAAAGTTTTTCTTAACTTACCTCTTGGAGTTTTTTGACCACTTTTTGAACTAGTTAAATCAATCACATCTTTAAAATTAAAGATTTTCTCTTTTAGATCACTTTTCCCTTCATCTAAAACAATGTAATTAACAAAGTAAACTACTTGCTCAACCTCTTTATAAGAAATATCTAAAAGTAAAGAGATTTTTGAAGGACAAGGTAATTCCTTTGTCATTCATATATGAGCAACAGGAGCTGCTAGTTGGATGTGACCTAATCTTTCTCTTCTTACAATTGATTCAGTAATTTCAACTCCACATTTTTCACAAACTTTACCCTTATGTTTGATTTTTTTATATTTTCCACAATAACATTCGTAATCTTTGATTGGTCCAAAAATGGCTTCATCAAAAAGACCTGACTTAATTGGCTTTAAAGATTTGTAATTAATTGTTTCAGATTTAGTTACTTCTCCATGAGATCATTCTAAAACTGTCTCAGGTGAAGCTAAACTAATTTTAATACTAGTAATTCTTGAACTTTTCTTTTGTTGTGTTGTCTTTGTCATTCTAAATCTCTCCGCTTCTAATAAATTCATCACTAATATCAATTAATGAAGAATCTTCTTCTATTCCTAAACTTACATCTGTAATGTATTCATTAATTTCTTGAGATGTTTCATCATCTTTAGTAATATCAATTTTTAAACCTAATCCCTGTAATTGTTTTGTTAGTAACTTAAATGATTCTGGCAATCCATAAGGAGGCATTTCTTTTCCTTTGATGATTGCATTATAAGTAGCATTTCTTCCTTTAACATCATCTGACTTAATTGTTAGAATTTCTCTTAGGTTATATGCAGCTCCATAAGCTTCAAGGGCTCAAACTTCCATTTCTCCAAATCTTTGTCCCCCATTTTGAGATTTCCCTCCCAATGGTTGTTGGGTAATTTTTGAATAAGAACCAACAGATCTTGCATGAAGTTTATCATCAACCATGTGGTCAAGTTTTAGCATGTAAATCACTCCAACAGAAATGTTTCCATCAAAATATTCACCAGTTCTTCCATCTATTAATTTAAACTTACCATCTTTTCCTTCTCCATCTTTTGATGTTAAAGGATCAATGCCAGCTTCTTTCATAATTTCTTCAAGATCTTTTTTATCAACCCCTTCAAAAACTGGAGTTGCTATTTTATATAAAATATCATCCCTTGAGATTCCAGTTAACATTAAAGCAATTGATAAATCAATTTCTGAAAATTGTGTTTTTGCAACTTCAAGTTTTGTGATTTTTTTCTCATGTAAAATTGTTTTAATATTTTTCTTTAAATTCTTTGCATTGTATTCATTAATTCCAAAAAGTTTTTTAAATTCTAAAGGAGTTTTATCTTCAAAAACATATTCTAATAATTTTTGTAGTGATAAATTCTTCATTGCTAATCCTAAATGCATTTCAAGAATTTGACCAATGTTCATTCTTGAAGGAACTCCAAGAGGATTTAACATAATGTCCAGTGGTGTTCCATCTTCTAAATGAGGCATATCTTCCATTGGAACAATTTTAGAAATAATTCCCTTATTTCCATGTCTTCCTGCCATTTTATCACCAATTTGGATTTTTCGTTTTTGAACAACATAAACTTTAACTTGTTCAATCACATCATCGCCAAGTTCATAACCATCTTCAACTTTAAATCTTCTAACCATGGCAACAGTTCCTTCTCCACCATGAGGAACTTTTAATGATGTTTCTTTTGCATTCTTAGTTTTTTGTCCAAAAATTGCTTGTAATAATTTTTCCTCAGAAGTGAAATCAACTTGCCCTTTAGGAGAAATTTTCCCAACTAAAATGTCACCTTCTTTAACTTCTGCACCAACCATGATCACACCATCAAAGTCTAATAATTTTTTTGAAGATTCAGAAACATTTGGGATATCTCTAACGATTTCTTCATCCCCATTTTTTGTTCTTAAACATTCAACATTGTATTCTGTAATATGAATTGAAGTATATAAATCTTCTGTTGCTAATCGACTTGAAATAATGATAGCATCTTCATAGTTATATCCCCTTCAAGTAGTAAATCCTACTAAAACGTTTTGTCCAAGAGCTAATTCTCCATTAGAAATTGCTGGACCATCTGCAATCATTTGATTAGGAATAATTTTTTCATTTGTATCAACAATTGGAGTTTGATTATTACAAGTGTTTTGATTTGATTTAACAAATTTATTTAATTCATATTCAACAACACCATCTTTATTTTCAACCTGAATTTTCTTCCCATCAACATATTTAATTTTTCCGGGTTTGTCATGATCATAAACAATTGCCATTCCAGAGTCATGAGCAATTTTAAATTCATTTCCTGTTCCAACAATTGGAGCATGAGGTTTAATTAATGGAGTTGCTTGTCGTTGCATGTTTGCACCCATTAAAGCCCTGTTAGCATCATTATTTTCTAGGAAAGGAATACATGATGAAGCAACTGAAACAACTTGTTTTGGAGAAATATCAACATAATCAACTTTTTTAGCATCAAAGAATTCTAAAGAAGATCTAAATCGTGATAGAACCTTATCTTCTGTAAATTTATTATTAACAACATTAATATTTGATGTTGCAATCACATATTCATCTTCTCTTAGAGCATTTAATCACTCAATTTCATTAGTAATGATTCCATTTTTTACTTTTCAATATGGAGTAATTAAAAAACCATTGTCATCGATTTTAGCAAAATTAGCTAATGACATAATTAGACCAATATTCATTCCCTCAGGAGTTTCAATTGGACAAATTCTTCCATACTGAGAATAATGAACATCCCGAATATCTAAGTTTGGATCTTCTCTTGAAATTCCACCAGGACCCATTGCAGAAATTCTTCTTTTATTTGTTAATTCAGATAATGGATTTTGTTGATCAATGAATTGTGTTAATTGGTGGGAGTTGAAAAAGTCTTTGATTGCAATTTGAAATGGTTTTGCATTAATTACTGACTTAACAGTGATTACTCGAACTTTTTCTTCTTCAGAAATATTAGCCCCATCAGCATTTGCTAATTTCTCATTAATGAATTTTTCTAATCTTACTAATCCTAATTGACATTTTTGTCTTAATAATTCATGGATTAATTTGATTCTTTTATTTCCAATGTGATCAATATCATCATATACACCGATGTTATGAGATAAGTTAATAACATATGAAACAATTGAAATTAAATCTGACATTGTTAATGATTTTGAAGTTAGTTCATTATCAACTCCAATAATTGGAATTGTTTCATTTTGATTTTCATTATCACTATAAACAGATATTTTTTCATATTTTGGACCATATTCAAAACCTTTTGAAGTTAATCGATTTTTGATTGCAACTTCATTTTGAATTTTTTTAGAAGCTCCCTTAGATAAATTTTTAATTAAATCTAATTCTTCTTTTTCAATTACAACGCCTTTAGAAACAACAACTTTTCCATGATTATCAATGATGTTTTCAGCTAAAACTCTTTTATATAACCTTTCAGATAGTCTTAGTTTTCTAGTCATTTTATATCTTCCTGCAGAAGATAAATCATAAAATTTATTATCAAAGAAATACTTATAAACTAAGGCTTGAAAACAAATATCATCATCCTTAGAAACTCTTAATTTTGAGTCTTGTTGTCTTGTAGAAATTGATAATAATTCAACTAAATCTTTTGATGCTTTTTCACAAATAATTTTGTCTAAAATATCATTCATTTCAGCAATAGTTTTCTCATTTTTTGCTTTAATTAATTTATCATTTTCAGCAACAAAAGCTTTATAATTGTAAATTAATTTCTTTAATTTAAAATCAATTGTTCTTGCTTTATCATCAGAAACTGTGTCTTTAGTAACATTTTTAAGCATCGTCATAATATTATGATCATTCATAATTTTTGCTCGACTGTAATCTTCTTTTAATAAAGATTCTTTAATATAGCTATTATTATCAAAAATATTTAGGATTTCATCAACTGATAATCCTAATGCTTTTAAAAATGAAGTTATTGGTAAAATCGAAGTTGAATCCCCTGAAGAATTTCGAAACATAATTTGTACATATTTTTTATTTTTTCCTATAAAAACTAAAAATAAAGTTCCCTTTGATGGAAGAACTTCACAAATATAACCTTCTTGAGTTCTCTTTCTTGAATTGCTCAATTTGATTTGAGCCTTTGAGAACATATATGCTCCTGGTGATCTAACGATCTGCGAAATAACAATTTTTTCAATTCCATTGACAATAAATGTTCCTTTATCTGTCATGATGGGAATATCACAAAAGAAGATCCCATTTGATTTTGAATTTTTATTTCGCTTTACTTTTTTAACTTCTCCTGATTCATTATCAGTTAATTCTAGATTAACATATAGTGATTTTCCATATGTTTTTCCTTCATCTCGACATTGAGTGCTACTTCTTTTCGGTTTATCAAATTCAATTCCATTAAAGGAAAGGGTATATCTTTTTCCAATTGAGTTGATTGGGAAAAAGGATTTAATTGTGCTTTCAAGATCAGAGTCAATAAATTTAGCAAATGATTTTTTTTGAATATCTAATAAATTAGGTGCATCGAACTCTTTGGTAATCTTACTGTAATCTCTCCTTGTAACTAATGTTGAAAATTCCTTATTCGAAAATTTAGCTTTAGCCATGTTTTTCTCCTAGTCTATAATTCTAAAAATAACTTTTTTAGTCATTTTAACTTACATTATAATACAAAAATGAAAATTTTTAAAAATATTTGTATAATAATTTTATGAAGACATCAAAGTACATTAACAAATACGATTATATTAATTTCTACACAAAGCAAAAATCAATGTGATTTTTTAATAACACAGAGATTAAAGCTGGATTAGATTTAGCGCTTAAAAAATTAAGAATTAACCTTAATGAAGTAGATGAAGTTGATGATGAGATCAATTATGAAACAGATGAAATTGAAGTTGATTCATATGAATATTTTTTATTAATGAAAGAAGAACTCGGAGATATTGATAAAAATAATCCCTTAATTGTTGAAGGTAATATTATTGATGAGAAATCAAAAGCTCATATTAAAGAAGTTTATCAAATTGATTTAGTGCATGATTTTGATCAATTAAGAAAATTTAAATCAATGGAAGAATTAGCAATCGAAACAAAAAAGCTTTTATTAACAAATGAAAAAATAATTATTTTCCAACCTGTTTTTATTAGTGAACACTTAATTACTAAGCCTGATGCTTTAATTAAAATTAATAATAAAATTGAAATTGTTGAAACCAAGGGAACAACTTCTATTAAAGTTATTCATTTACTAGATTTATTTTTTCAGAAAAAGGTTTTAGAAAGACAAGACTATTTAAACAATATTCAATTTGAATTCAAACTATGTTTAGTTGAATATTGTCGTTTAAATAAAAATGAAATAAGTTTTATTATTACTCATTATTGCAATCCATCAAAAAATCCCAAAGCTCTTGATCTAAAAAAAATTGAAAATATTTTAAGAGAGGACTTAATTGCAAGAGATCAAAAAATTATTGAATTAAGGCAAATGCTAAAAGTTGGAGAATTCTTTAATGGCAATGATTATGATATAGTTTATCCTTTAAATATTACAGAAATTCTAAATAATAATTGAGCATCTTTTGACGTGAGAATGGATAATGTGCATCATTCTTCAAAAAGAAGTTTAAATCGGTTTGAACACCAATTTAAAGCTGTCATTAATGAATTTGATCATGTCATTAAAAAGTTATTAACTCACAAAGCAAAAATGAATCAAGAAGATTATCCAAGTGAATTTATTCCAACACCAGTTGAAAAAGGTTTTTTTAAAGTTAGTGAGTTTTTTCCGATTTTAAGAGATATATATTTTCATCAAGGATATGAAATCTTTTCATATTCAGGCAAGGTAATGGCACAAGATGAAAAAGTTCTTCAAGATTATCATCCAGGTGATGATTTGGAAAAATATTTAAAAGGAAACCCCCAAGCAAAAGGGATTTTTGAACAAGCTTATTTTTCAAAGAAGCAATTATGAATTGATCAAGAAAAAGCTAATCGTATGATTAATTATTTAAAAGATAATAAATTATATTTTGATTTTGAAAGTATTAATACTGCAATTAGGAATGCTGATCATGCTTTGCCCTTTAATCAAATTGTTTCTCAATGTTCTTTAATCGAATGAAAAAAAGATCAAAAAATAGATGATTTAAAGTGTGAGAATTTAATTATTGATCCTAAGTTTATTGATGTTTTATGATTTAAAAAAATTATTGACCATCTTTATAAAGGTCCTAACTATTCTTATATTGTTTATAATATTGCTTTTGAAAAGAAAAGAATATCTGAAATTGATTTCTTTATTAATGAAGAAGCATATAGTAAAAAATGTAAAATTATCATTGATAATCTTTATGACCTTGCAGATTTCTTTGATCCTAATAAAAGGATTATCTTATTAAAAGAATTACACGGATTTTATTCTATTAAAAAGGTTTTACCAATGATTGAAAAATATCAACCTCAATTTCTTCAACAAACAAAATCGAGAAATTATCAAGAACTTGAAATTGGAAATGGGTTGGTTTGTCAAGAAAAAACAATTTTAAGATTTTTTAATTTAATTGATGATCAAGCATGAATCAAAATGGAAAATGATTTAATGCTTTATTGTGAAAATGATGTAAGAGCAATGATTGCAGTTGAATTTTTTATTAAATACATAATTAAAAATAAAAAATTAGATTAATCATTGTGATTAATCTAATTCGAATTTAATTTTAAAAGAAGCTAATAAGTTTTCTGTAATTTTTTCCTCAAGAATAATTTCTTTGACTTCTTTGAATTTATCTTTTGAATTTAACAATTCATTAATTGGTTGGTTAGTTTCTTTGTAATATTTTTCTAAATATTCTTTAGCTTCTTCATCTGCTACTTCTAATTTTTTATCAGCTGCAAATTCTTTAAAGATTAATGATTTAATAATAATTTTTTCAGCAATGTTTTTAATTTTTGCTTCATCTTTTTTCTTGTCTAATTTAAATTGTTCTGCAATTCGATTAGCAATATTATTAAGTTCTGTTGCATTAATTTCATATTCATATAATTTTGATAAATATTCCATAATTGTATTAAAAGCATTTTCTTTAACAACCATTGCATGAATTCTTTTTTTAATATCTTCATCACTAACGTCTTTTGGTAAAAGTTCTTTTAATCTTTTCTTGTGCATTTCTAAAACATTAGGATCTGCAAATAATTGCTTAATTACAAATTCTTTATTATATTCTGGTTTGCCTTTTTTAATAATTTTTGATTGCATTGTTATTCCTTACTACATTTTTCAATAAATGAATCTAGTTTAAATAAGATATTTGGTAACTCTTCAATTAGGTTAGATATATCAACTGGTTTTAAATATGATGTTTCTTTTGTCAATAAATCAAAGTTATTGTTTAAATTGAATGAGTCAAGAAAGAAGGTAAAATAATTTTCTGTCTTTAAAAATTCAAGAAAAGCTTCTGAAGTTAAACCAATGATACAATTACACTTAGTAATATTGTTTTTCTTCTTTCAAAGATCAAATTGTTTTTTTAATTCTTCTGGATCAAAAATTTGAATTGATACATTTGCATCAATATCTTCTGCAATTTGATTAATAAAAAAACTTCTTGCATCTTTATTACTTGAAATTAAGAAAATTTGAATGTCGTGCTCTTCAGCATATACTAACAAATTAATAATTCATTCATGGATGAAGTGATTCTTTCTATCATCATTATTTGATATTAACCCATTAACATCAATTAATATCTTATCAATTATACATTCCATTATTATACCTTGTCTATTTCTATTAGTTTTTTTCTTATTAAAGGATCTTTAATTTGATCATAGACTTTGTATCTTAATTCCCTTTTTGAAATTAATTTTAGAATATGTTCATAATTTTCTAATTCTAATAATGTGCTTTTAATACTATCATAAATAGCATTCTTTGAAACATTATTTAAACTTGCTATTTCTGAAAAAGATAAATCTTCAAAGAAATGCTTCTTAATATAATCCAATTTCTTAGGAGTTAATAATTGTCCATAAAAGTCAATTAATAATGCCACTTTATGTAACTCTTTCATAAATTATATATCTAAATCCTTAGTAATTCCAATTATAAACTTTTCTAAATCAAAAGCAGATAAATCTTCTAATTTTTCACCAAG
>JBOFHZ010000015.1:0-11042 GCA_051649885.1 Mycoplasmoidaceae bacterium
TTCCAAATGACCTTCTCGTTTTAGTTTACACAATAATGATACCGTGGCAAAATGTCAAATTACTATTTATTTTTTATTTAGTTATATATTTTTAATTAAATTTAGAATATTTAGGGATGATGAATCATATCTATTTTTATAAAAATTTTGGTATTTTTCATCATTAAATTCATCATTAGTATTTAATTCAATGAAGTTTTTAATTTTGTTAAAATCCAACATATCTGAATAATCTCAATTTTGTTTAATCATTGTTACTAATTCAAAATCATTAGGATCTGAAGACAAATATTTTCTAAAATCATTTGTTACTACTATAAATTTAAAATTATTAATATATTTTTTTATTTTTTTAAAATCAAATCACGATACGTCTTCTATTAAAAATAAAAGATCTTCATCCATATTACTATTTTCTAAAATGAATATTAATCATTCTTCATTTAAATAGTCATTATTTTTTAATTCAAACAGTAAATTAATTATCTTGTTAATATCTCCATCATTGTTTTCTAAAATTGTCATTTGTGCTCATTCATTTATTTTTTCACATATTTTATTAACATTTTCAATATTAATAATCGGAAATTCATTTAAATTATTTGTAATGTTTTCAAATATGAATCCATTTTTTTGCAAAGTTATTAAATCCTTTATTTTTGTCATCTCATTAATATGAATTATTTTTTTATGATAACTTCTTTCATCTATCATAATTACTGAATCTTCACAAAGCATATTCTTTATGAATAAGCTTGGATATTCAAAATCTATGATTTTTAAATTATTAAATTCAAATTCATAATTAATATTATTAAATCTTATATTTATCATTATATTTTTACATACCTCTTACTATTGTTGTATATTTCATTTATTTTTTTATTTCCCAATAACATATACATATTTGCATATTGTTTTTCTGTTACTTGAATAATTCTTATATTTCCATTTCTTGGAATAAATTTTTTTAATCTCTCAATTTCTTGATTTACCTTTGATTGAAAATTAACTGGTTTAATGTAGATAGAAAATTGCATCATTGAATAACCATTTTTTATTAAAGCTTTTCTGAATATTAAATATTCTTTTTTTTCATAATCTTCTGAACTTGGAAGATCAAACATTAAAATTAGTCTCATGTTTCTATAAGGACTCTGGCTCATATTTAATTTCTGATAATATATTTTGACTAATGATTAAATCTACAAAATGATCAATTGCATTATTTATAAACATAAATTTTCCATTCAAAGAAATTTTATTATTAAACTCTTCAATAATATCTTGTTTATGTTGATGGAAATTGGTCTCTCCTGATGCATTAATTTTATAGACAATAAGATCTACTATAATTCTAAAAGGCTCCATCAGGTCACTTGCAAGTGCAAAATAATTATGAAAGGATTTATGAAAAATAGAAATTCTAGGATCTAAACCCTTTTTAATAATTGACCTAGTAAAATATCCTCTTAGAATTGTATATCCATAATTTAAAAGCTTATTGACATAATCATCATTGAATCTTTTAAATTGTTTACCATACAATGCATGTCAATAAATTTTTGAAGCATGCCCTTCTCGGTTTGAAATATCATATTCTTTTATTTCATTTATTAATTTATTTAGTTCTTCAATAACTTCTTTTTTATTAAAAATTTCTAATACATTTCTTTGATTTATGATTTTTAGTTTGATAATATCTTTTCAAACTTTCGCTTTTCATTTGTGATTCCAATTGATTTGTTTTTCAACTATCTTTAATGTGTTGTAATTACCAATGATTGGAAGAATATAACTATTTGGCAAATAGTGATTATCACATACTATGACTAGGGTGTTGTTTTGAGCTAATGCATTAATTAATTGAATTGTAATAACAGACTTATAATTATTTATTAATAAAACATCAATATCTCTAATTGGAATGATTATTTTATCATTTTCTTTTATTAAAACAATATTATCAAGAAAAAGATTCATTCTAGTTTGAGATTCTATTTCAATGATTTTTCAGCTCATTAAGTATAATTCCTCCTTTTTTACAATAAAAAAACCTCCCAATTGGAGGCGTGTGCGGCACTGAGGCCATTATCTTGACTCAGTACCATTATTGTGTAAACTAGGGAATTAATCCCAAATTTATTATAGCACAGTGATTTCTTTTTTATTATAAATATTTCCTAATTCATCGATTTCTGCAATTCAATAGTTTTTTATTATAGTATTAATTACAATTTGGATTTGTTTTTTTGGGTTGAATTCAAGAGGTTTTATTTCAATAAGATTTTGGTTAAAATTCCCTCCACCATTAGAATAATATAATTCATGCGTAATTCTATCAATAAAAATAGTACCATTAGTTATTAATAAAAAAGTTTTACTTGATATCTTATTCTTTTCTAAGACATTAAATAATTTATTTTCGTCAATTATCATTTGATTATTTTTATCGGTTTTTAATATTTTCTGATTAATAGGAATTGTTTTTAATTTTCCATCATTACTTCTATAAACTCTAATTCCTAAAGGTTTTAATGATTCTAAAATTGCATTATTAGAATGGCTCTTTAATTTAATGATGTTAGTATCTTTTTTTTCATCTCCAATTAATCTCAATTTTCTTATCCTTTGTTGATCTAATTGAATTCATTCTGGTTTTTCATTTTTGAACTGTTCTTGCATGAATTGTATAAAAGGATTTTTCTTTGGATCAAGCTTATAATAATGATTAAATATATCAAATAATTTCTTATATAGTTTTGAATCTAATTTAAAAATTAATAATTTATCACTTTCAATATTATTTTCATTTAAGAAATATTTTTCTAAATCAGCCATTTTAGTATTTGCACCTAAAAGATCAATTTTTTTAATAATATGACATTTACTTGGATCTTGATCATTTCATTTAACACTATAGATTGTTTCATTTGCTAACTGTTTATTTTTAGGATGAACTATTTGTCTAGAGTATTTCACTTTTTTATCAACAGAAGCTGGTTCAATTCTTTCAATAATTTGTTTTTTTAGTTGGGCAACAACATTATTTTGATTTAAATCTCCTGTAATATCATTTCCATCAACTGAGAGAATTTCTCCAGTTTCTCTGTCAATAATTTTACTACCTTCTTCTTTATATCTATCATTGAAATAATAATATTTACATAATCGATCAATTTTAGGGTTGTTTGATAAGAAATTAACGATTGTCGCATCAACGGCATGATGGTAATATAAATCCCGATTTTTAATAAATTTGAATAATGATTTATTAATAAAATTAGTAACTGAACCCGATATTACTTTAATTTTCATATTTGGATAAAGATCATGATTCATCATTGCAAAAGAACTAAATACATTTAAAGCCTCTGAAGAAGCATATCTAGTATCTGCTAAATTTCTTCCAACAAATCCTTGAAGTTCTTTTAAAGGATCATTTTCATATAATAAATTATCTCTTTTTCTTTTAGAAAAATTCTTATTTGACAACACACGATCTTTATATTTATCATATAAACCTTTTTGTGAAAGTCACTGATAAGGAGTTAAATTACTTTTCTCTGCATTCAAATGTTTTTTAGTTAGAACTTTGTTATTTAAAGAATCATCAAATGAGATTGAATAAGGGATGATATGTTCAATCTCATATACTCCGGGTTGATTAATCAATGTATCTAAATTAATCTTTTCTCCATCATAAATATCAAGATAATCTTGATCCATACATAATGATATTTTTTGTTTTACATTTGCTTTTAATTTATCTAAATCAATTTTAGCTTCACTAGCTCAGTTAGCTAATTTGTCTCGGTTTTTTTTCATCATTTTATTTAGTTTAATTTTTTGATCAGCTGTATTTTTATCTCTTGGCATTTCAATTGTAATATTATTAATTTCATATTTTTTAGAATAGAGTTTAATAATCTTATTAAATACCTTAATTGTTTGTCTTAAAGACCTTCTTACTGTTGGCGAAATGATAGAATCATCAAAAGACTCTTTATTTAAGTATTTGCCTTTTTTAAATCTGATTTCAATATTTTTTTTCATTTTTTCATAAAAATGAGTTGAAGAGTTAATATTTTCAAAAAGACAATTTGTAATAAATTCAATCATTGCTTTATACGATAATGAATGAGTAGAAGATAATTTAGAAATTTTATCTATTAAAACATCAATTGAAGATTGAGTAGCTTTTGGATAAACATTTTTCACATACTCTTTTTGTTTATTTTTATCATTAGGATCTTTGCTAATAACTTTAAATAAATCATTAGCTAATGTTAATGATTTAATACTAGTTAAGTCAAAATCTTTTGCATTAAGATAATTATTTTCTAATAAGAATTGAAATAATATTCGATAGTTATCTAATTTTGTAAATTCTGGCTTTTTTTCATCTCCCCGATATCCACTGATATCTTCATCAGTGATGTCTTCATTTTTAATTTTAGCAATTAATTTTAAAGTAACATTTTTTGCTTTATTTTTCTTTCATGAATCATTAATTTCATTAAATAATTTGATTTTTTCATCCTTTGATAGTTTTGAAGTTCTATCTTTATAAAAATAAAGATTATTTAAATCGTTTGTTAAATTAAATAATTCTGCAATTGGAGAGGATTTTAAACCCCGAAATTCATCTGGATATACTGTACACCTACCAATTGTAACATCTCAAAGATTGTCACCAATTTTCTTTACTTTACCATCTTCAATTCGATATAAACCATAAGGAGTTGGCGAGTCTTTACCTCCAGGTCCAGTAGCAAAATTTCTAATTAATTTAAAAATCCTTAAGTATTCTTCAATAAATTTCTCGTCTTTATTTAAATTATTTAGAATAGTTCTAATTTCATTTTCATATTCTCTAATACTAAAAATTTGTTTTTCAGGAGCACCATTATAATATCCATTTTTTAAATAAAAATCATAAATAACTTCGCTTGGAAATTTATTTTTGTTCTCATTATGATCTTTATTTTCTAATGCTCTTTTCTTTTCTAATTCATATATTTCATCAGTTAGATAAGTAAAACCTCGATGATGAATATAATGGAATAGTATTATTATTAATTCCTCATTAGAAATTTTCTTTTTATTAAGAGCATGATATTTAATTTCAATTGGATTTTTATATTTTGAATATTTTGAACAATTATTTTTAATAATTTCATTCTTAATATCATCATCACTTTTTGCAAGTCCTTGATCAACCAGAAATTTTATTAAGATGTCTTTTCGATTTCTAATTCTTCTAATTCTTCTTCTTTGTAATCTTGCAGTTCTTCTTTTTTGATTTTCTAGTTCACCTGTTGCAGCGGGATCTTCAAATAATCTCACTCCTAGATCAATTAGATTATTATCTTCATCAATTAGCGATCATCCAACAGATGCTACACCAATATCAAAACCAATATTTAATTTTTTCTTTTGCATAGTATTCCTTTAAAATAATATTATTAATATTATTCATTATTTTAATAAAATCAGATTAAAAAAAAGTTGAATAGAGCGAATAACTTGTATATACAATTAGATTTTGAATAAATAAAATAAAAATAACCTTAATATGGTTATTTTTAGCAATTTGATATTTTATATAAATTTAAGGTTTTAATTCATTTAATAATTCTTTAACAACACCATCTTTATCATTATTGAATTTTGTAATCTTATAAGAAATTAATTTTAAATTAGGAATGGCATTTTTCATTGCAAATGCATGGGGTAAAGATTGTAACATTTCAATATCATTTTCATTATCTCCAAATGCATAAGTATCTTTTAATGAAATTCCATAATAACATGACATGTATTTCATTGCAGTTCTTTTTGTTGAAAATAAAGTATTAATTTCAATGATAACATTTTTTTGATCATCAATATCATTTCACATTCTAATAATAAATGTATCTAATAAAGATTTAATTGAGAAAGATACTTTATCAACATGATCTTTATTTAATGAAATTAAAATTGAAATGGGATTTAATAAGGGATCTCTTAAATTAATGTTTTTGACATCTTTAATATAAATTAATGAATCTTTATCAATGTGGAACCGGTTTAATAATCCCTCAGTCATTTTTACTTTCATTTGTTTGCATATGAAATAAGTACAATTAGGATTTTCAACCACCACATAATTTGTATATTTTTTTACATCTTCATTTAAAAGAATTTGCATTAATACTTCACTACTAAATGAGAAAGAAATACTTGTAAAGTCAGGATCTGATGGTTTAGAAATGACCCCTCCATTTAAAGTACTAATTAAAGTATCTAATCCTAATTGGTTTTGAAATTTAATTGCAGATCGTAATGGTCTTCCTGTTGAGATACAAAAAATGTGTCCTGCTTTTACAAGTTTTTTTACTGCATTGATTGTTGTTTTTGATAATTCACTTTTATTGTTTAATAATGTTCCATCTAAATCTGTAATAATTAATTTTCTATTTGTCATAACTTAATCCTATTCTTTTTTGTATTTTATTAATCTTTGCTTGTGCTTCTTTTTTACATAAAGCAGCATTTACTTTTAAAGCTTTTTCAAGCTCATCTGATTTAATATTCTTATGGTATTTCTCTTGGATTTCTTTTAAAAATGCGACAACAATATTTGCTAAGTCCTTTTTAAAAGATCCATATTGCTGATTGAGGTATTTTTTTTCAATTGCTTTAATGGTTAAACCACTTAAAGCAGCATAGATGGTTAATAAATTTGCAATCCCTGGTTGCTTTTCTCAATCGAATTTGACTTGATCTAAAGAATCTGTTTTAGCACTCATAATTTTTTTTCTGACAACTTCAAGATCATCTAATAAGAAAATTGTTCCCTTTTGGTTTTCATTCGATTTTGACATCTTTTTTAAAGGATCTTGTAAATCCATAATTTTACTACCAATTTTTGCAGGGCAGAATTTAGGAATTTTAAAAAACTTTGTTTGATATTTATTATTCATTCTTAATGCTAAAGTTTTTGTTAATTCTAAATGTTGTTTTTGATCATCGCCAACTGGAACTAAATCTGCATCATAAATTAAAATATCAGCAGCCATTAAACAAGGATAAATTAATAAGCCTGTGGGAATCACTTCAGTTTTATTTGCTTGTTTTAAGCTTTTATCTTTAAATTGGGTCATTCGATTAAGTTCACCTAAATAAGAATGACACATTAATAAATAAGCTAAATGGGTGTGTTCAATCACATCTGATTGATAAAAAATTTTATGCTTTTTAAAATCTAAACCACATGCATGATATAAAGCAGCAATTGCTTTTCTATTTTTAGCTAATTCTTCTGGTTCAAATGGAATTGTAATTGAATGTAAATCAGCAATAAAAATATATAAATCATTACCAGTTTGTAATTCTAAAATATTTTTAATGCTTCCTAGATAGTTCCCTAACGTTAAAGAACTTGTTGATTGTAAACCAGAAACTATTTTTTTCATATATACCTTTTAATATTATAAATTAATTTAAGCTAATTTAATTTATAATTATCATAAGGGTTTTAATTCAAAAATAGAAAAGGGTGAAACGATGTATTTGTTTATATATAAAGATGGTTGTATTTCTTGCGAAAAAGCAAAGAAATTATTTACAGATAACCATATTAGATTCAGAGAGGTGAATTGTAGTAGTAAAGAACTTTCAATTGAAGATATTGAAATTTTAAAAACAGCTCCTGGAAATAATTTATCAACTTTTATTAATAAAAAACATTTTTATGGAAGGGTTCATTCAATTTCAAGAGCAGAGCTTAAAGAGATGTATGATGATTTTGCAAAATATGGAAATTTTCCAATTATTGTTAAATATAATTTTTTAAATCAAATTGAAAATTATATGATTGGTTATTTGCCAAAGATTTTATTAGCTTGATTTCAAGACGATTCAATTGCTGGACAATATGTCAATGTTAATGATGCTTTTAGAGCAAAAGAGTGTTGTTATTTATGTGATAAAAAGCATTTATCAAATAAATTAAACCTTGAAAATAAATCAGAAATCCAATCTTCAATTAAAAAATTAGAAAATCTTAAAAGTGAAAATAATTTGGTTTTTGAAAAATATTTAGATGATTCAAAGAAACTTCATGCAGATGATGTTAATCATGATGATGATTTAATTATGGCTACAAAAGATACTGAATATGAAAAACCCCTTAAAACTGCTAGCTTCAATTTTAAAAAAGAATCAACAAGTACAATTGAAATTCCCATCTTCTCTGATTTAGTTTTTGAAGATGGAACAACTGATGATGGTCTTGGAGTTTTAAGAGCTTTTAAAGAGAAAATGCGAAAACTAGGAAAAAATAAATTTTCAAAGGATCAAGAATTTGTTGTTGAACACATCAATTCTGTTAAAGAAGAATTTGATTTAGCATCTGAACTACAACAATTTGAAGAACCTGCTAGTGCAATTAATCAACCAATCTTAAAAAACATTAATCAATTAGAAGAAGATTTAGCTAATTTAAATGAATCATTAAGTGATAGTAAAATTGAAATTGATGATCCAGTTGAGAATTTAAATGATCAAGACCTAAATGAATTAGATGAAGAAATTCTTAGCTTAAATGAAGATTTAGATGATTTTCATAAAGTGAGTAAATTGGACTTAGAAGACTTTGAAAAAAGAAATAAACTTGATCTAGATGAAACAAAACCTGATGTTGATTTTTTATTGCGAGATGAAGATTTAACAACAAGAAGGAGTGATAGTATGAAAAATGAAAAAATTTCATTAGATGAATTAGAAAAAGAATTAGAGGATTTAAAAAGTAATTTCTCTAGTTACAAATCATATGATGATGGATCTGCTGTTGTCGTTAATGAAAACAACTTTAAAGGTGATTTAAATTTTGTTGAAAAAAAAGATGAGGTTTTAACACCAATTAAAACTAGTTCTTTATCACAATCACCTTCAATTATTGAAGAAGAAGATGATTTAGAAGATGATGAAGATCTAGAAGATGATTTACTTGATGATTTAGAAGATGAAGTAGAAGATCTTCTTGATAACTTAGAAGATGAAGATGATCTTGATGACGAAGATCTAGACACTTTAGATGATGAAGATGACAATGATGATGATCTTGATGATGAAGATGATTTATTTATGAAAAAAGATCAAACACCAATTAATGATGAGGTGCAAGCAACAAAGGATTTAGATATTAATAAAATTCTTAATGATAAAAACTATGTTGAAATTGATCTTGATGAAGATGACTTTTCTGAAACAAAAAAAGTTGATTTTCTTGATGAGTTAGAATAAGATGTATAAATATTTAATCATTAATAATAATTCAGAAAAATCATTATTAATTCAAAATAAATTAAAAAGGCTTTTAAACCATGAATGAGAAATTGATGAAAATAAACCCCAATATGTTTTTGTTATTGGTGGTGATGGAACTTTTTTAAAAAGTCTTAATAAAATAAATCAATTTCCAAATGCTTTTATTATTCCCATCAATGGAGGGAATTTTGGTTTTTATTCTCACTTTAATATTGATAATTTAAATGAAATTTTACCATTAATTCATGATCATAAAAACTACTATAATCCTTTAATCATTGATGCAAATCTTGATCATCAAAAATATTTAGCAATTAATGAAATTTTTTTGACTAAACATAAAAAAACCTTGATGATTGAAATTGAAGTAAATGGAATTTTGTATGAAAAATTCATTGGTTCAGGAATTATTATTTCAACCCCTACAGGTTCAACAGGAAGAAGTAAAAGTGCAGGCGGGGCTGTGTTATGTTCAAAAATGGATTTAATTCAACTTGTTGAGGTTGAACCGATTAACCAAAAAGAACATAATACTTTAATGGTTCCTATTATCTTTGATAGTAATGTCTTAATGAAAATTGCAATTTTAAATGACAGTGATTTAAATCCAAGTTTTATGATTATTGATGGAAATAATTATTTTGAACTTACATCTCATCAATTAAAATTAAGTTTTCATAAAGCAGCTTTTCAACTATTTAAACCAAGTGACTTTAACACTTATGTTTCCAAATTAAGAAAAGCATTTATTTCAGAGGAGTAAGAAATGAGTAAATTTAAATTATATCTGTTATATGTTTGTACATTTGGAATTGCTTATTTTTATTTAAAAAATAAAGCAAAACAAATTGCTCATGTTGAAAATGAAGAATTAACATTAAGTGATGAAATTAAGATTAATGTTGATCAACTAATTTCAGCATTAGGAACAATTTCAAATATTACAAATTGTGACCACACAATTAGTGCAGTAAAAGTCTATGTGAAGGATTTATCAATTGTTAATGTTGATGGTATTAAAAAATTAGGAGTGAAGGGTGTCATGAAAGGAAAAGATTATATTTCCTTTATTGTGGGAGATTATTCGCACTTACTAAAAGAAAAAATAATTAAGCTAATTGAAGCTTAATTATTTTTTTTAATTGATTCTTTAATATTTAAAAATCATGTTTTTATTGTGATTTTAGCTTGATACATTAAGAACTTAAATTTCATTCAAGTTAAATCCCGAAGGGTAATTTGCAATGTAGTAATGGTTGAAATTACTAACCAACCTAAAAAGTAAGAAACCAGCATGACTCCAGGATAAGATAAACCATTAAGGACTTGAGACATCCCAGAATATTCACCATCAAATGGCTGGTTAGTTAATGGATTACCACTTAATAATCAATCATTCATTGAAACTCCTGAAGTATTGTAAATAACACCAAGAGCATTGACACAAATATTTACATAAAAGAAATAAGCTGCAATAAATAAGTAATATGTTCAGATGTATTTTCACCGATTAACATTTGATTGAAAGACAAGCATAAAGCCCATAATAATTAAATAGGAATGAAGCATGAAATATAGTTCATTACCTTCATAACCAATGAATAAGTATTCAAAGGTAAATTTAACATCTCCTCCAGGAGAAATTCCTCCAAGAATTGATCCAAAACTAACAACCCCTCCAAGAATGGCAAATGGAGCCATAATATAGCTTGTTTTTCTTGTTT
>JBOFHZ010000016.1:0-27830 GCA_051649885.1 Mycoplasmoidaceae bacterium
TATTTTTATCAGTACAAGCAAAAGGAACAAGGTTAGTTGTATGAGCTGTAATAATATTTCCTTTTTCATCCAACATTGCTTCAGCATTCCCATGATCTGCTGTTAAAAACATCACCCCATTTAGTTCTTCTATTCGATCCCAAATTCTTTTAATTAATTGATCAATTAATTCAATTGTTAAAATTGTTTTATCCATATTACCTGTATGACCAATCATATCTGGATTAGCAAAGTTTAAGATAATGAAATCATATTGATCCATTACAGTTAATAACTTATCAGTAATTTTTTCAGCAGACATTTCATATGCTTGGTCATATGTTTCAACTTTTGGAGAAGGAATTAAAATTTTATCTTCTTTTGGATAATCAATTTCAGCTCCTCCATCAATGAAGAATGTTACATGGGCATATTTTTCTGTTTCTGCTATTCTTAGTTGTGATAGACCATGCTTTGCAATTACTTCACCAATTGTATTTTTTAAAACTAATTGGGGATATAAAACACAACTTCCATCAATTCCTTCATATTTCATTAAAGTTGCAAAGAAAAGATTTTTTTTCATTTTAGGATTATGATAATCATAATAATTTGACCCAATAATTAAATGTGATAATTCTCGTGCACGATCAGGTCTAAAATTAGCAAAGATAATTGCATCATTATCATTAATTTTAACTAAATCTTTTTGTTCATTAATTGCTGGTTCAATAAATTCATCATTAATATCTTTTTCATATTGTTGGTCAATGTATTCATGAAGGTCATTAAATGTCACATTAGTTTCTCCAATTAAAGCATCATACGCTCTTTGGACACGATCTCATCTTTTATCACGATCCATTGCATAGTATCTTCCTGAAATAACTCCCACAAGAGCGTTATTTGCTTTTAAAACAGGTAATAATTTATCAATACTTGATTTCACTGATCTTGGAGGCACATCTCTTCCATCGGTAAAAATGTGCACAATTGGTTGTAAATGCTGCTCATGAGCAATTTTAATTAAAGCAAAAATATGTTCTTCATGAGAATGAACTCCTCCTGGAGATAATAATCCCATGATATGTAGTTTTGAACTATATTTTTTTACATGGTTAATTGCTTGATTTAAGCACAGATTATTAATTAACAAATTATCTTCAATATCTTTATTAATTAGTGATAAACCAGTATAAACAACCCTTCCAGCACCAATATTTAAGTGTCCCACTTCTGAATTTCCAATTTGACCAGCTGGTAAACCAACTGCAGTTCCAGATGCTTCTAATTGTGCATTAGGATATTGATCGCTTAATAGCTTATCTAGGGTTGGTTTTTTTGCTTGAGAGATTGCATTCATTGAAGAAGCTTGTGCAATTCCATAGCCATCTAAAATGGCTAATAAGACAGGTCTTTTATTCATATGTTTTCCTTTATCATCTTTTAATTATTATTAATTAAAGACATTCTAATATTTCAATAAATGTTTTTGGATCTAGTGAAGCTCCACCAACTAATGCTCCATCAATATCAGCTTGTGAAAGATATTCTTGGCCATTTTTAGCATTAACTGAACCACCATATAAAATGTGAACTTGGTTAGCAACATCTTGATCGTATAATGTTTTTAATTCAGTTCTAATTTCCTTGCACATACTTTGAGCATCTTTTGAGGTTGCACTTTTTCCAGTTCCAATTGCTCAAATTGGTTCATAAGCAATAACTAGTTTTTTAACTAATTCATGATCAACATCTTTTAAAGCTAATTGTAATTGCTTTGTAACAACAGCTTTATGATTTTTTGCTTCACGATCTTTTAAGGATTCACCAATACATAAGATTGGTACCATTTTTTCTTCTAATAATTTTTTAACTTTTAAATTAACTAATTTATCACTATCACCAAACATTTGTCTTCTTTCAGAATGACCAATGATGGAAAAAACAATTCCATTATCTTTTAATTGACTTCATGAATCATTCCCAGTAAATGCTCCATGACTTTCATAGTGAGCATCTTGAGCAACAATTAACATTTTCTTATGGTTTTTAAATGCCTCTTTTGTGAAAGTTAAATTAATTGATGATGGAGCAACTCCATAATTACATTTAACTAAAGCTTCATTGATATTATTGGAAAAGACATTTACAAAATCCAAAGTTTCATAATGGTTTTTGTTCATCTTTCAATTTCCGATTATTAATTTTTTTCTCATATTTTACCTTTGATTTAACTCTATAATTCTACTACTTTTTTTATGACAAAATAAAAAATAACTAATTAAATAGTTATTTTTTATCAACTTGATTAAATGTTTTCTTGAATTTTTTCTAATTCAGCTTTAATTGGGGTAGAATCACCCTTCTTTTTAGCAACATAATCTTCATAAACCGTTGGTAGGAACATAATCCCCATTAAGATAATTAAAACAACCACTAACATGACTCTTCCAATTAAACTTGTTTGATCAACATTTCCACCTGGAACATAAAGTAAGAATAAATCAATAATTGGTGCAATTAATGTCACAACTAATGTAAGGTTCATTACAGTAATTGCCATTATAGCAACAGGAACAAAGTGTTTATATTTTTGCACTTCAACCTTTTTCGTTTTTCGATTCTTTAATCCACCATAAATTGCAAATGAGATGAATGCAAATGCAAATAAGGCTGTTCAGTTTGCCATGATGTCTGCAAAACTATAAAGTTCTGCCATTGTTGCCCCATAAATATCACCATAACCTGTTGTATCTTCAAAGGCTAAAGATCCAATAATGGAGAAGACAATGATTGTTGGAATTGATAATCCTAAAGTATACATAATTCCAACTTTAGGTTTGTTAGCATTTAATTTACCTTGGAATTTTTCTGAAAATGGTATTTCATTTTCTCTAATTAAATCTTCAGTAAATCTTGGTGCTCACATTGCAAATCCATTCACAATTCCTAAAATTCCAATTGCAATTAGGATATTAACTAAACAGAATAGTCAAGCCATTCCATTTGCAATTAATCATTCTCCAAAGGCAAAGAAACTTCCAGTTCCATTTAAAGACATTGAAATAGCAATTGCTAAATAAATTCCAGTTACAATTAATAGTCCAAATAAAATTGCTTTTGGAGTTTTTCTTGGCTCTTTCATTTCAGTTTGTAATCCAGCTGTTACATAAAATCCATCATATGCGAAGAAGATTCCTGACATTGCTAGAAACATTCCAAATCCTGGGTTAAAAGTGCTAAATCTTGTTGGATCATAGTTTGGTCCTGGATCTGGTGCAACTCCAATATTATCACTAGCACCTGGAACATTTGCTATATAAGCATATCCAATAAATGCTGCGATTGCTAATGGAATAAATTTAACTGAAGTAATTGCAAGGTTTTGGATATTTCCAATTCTTGAAGAAAACCCTGCTGATAAAATAAAGTAAATTGTAATTGCAAGTGAAATTACTGTTCAAATTAGTCAATCATTTCCTGTTCCAAATTGGAATGGCATTAAATCAACTGCTCCATCTTCTGCGATTGTAGTATGGGTAAACACTCCTATGGCATCTTGAAATTGTAGTAATACATACAAGGGCATAAAAAAGAATGTTAAGGGGTTATATACATAAAACATGAAATTTTTTGATGCTTTATAAATATATTTTGAGTTAAAAGTTTTACATCATCCAATTAATGATAAGTTGTCATTACTAGCACTTGCTACTTCAATTAAACTTAGAGCCATTGTAATTACTGCAAAAGCAGCAACAACCCAAGATAAAATCGCAAGTGGTAAACTTCCTTGGGCATTATCTAAAACAGATTGAGATCTTAAGAAGATCCCTGCACCAATAGAAGAACCAACAACAACCATCATTGCCGAGAAGAATGAAATCTTTTTTTGTTTTGGCAAATCTGCAACTGAAGTAACTTGGCCCTGAGCCAAAGAATTTAATTCAGCTGTTTTATTGCTTGATTTTTTCATATTATTTCCTTTCTAATAAATTTTAATCTATTTATATATAAAAACTTTATTTATTTAATGAAAAACTAGTTGTTTTTAATAAAAGTTCCACTTTTGTGAATTAAAGCTTCTTCTAATTTATCAAGAGAAGCAATAATTGATGTTCTATGATTATGTCCTTTAACAAATTTAATTGCTGCTTCAACCTTTGGTAACATACTGCCTGGAGCAAATTGTTTTTCTGAACAATATTGTTCAAGTTGACTCACCGTGACATTTTCCAATTTCTTTTGGTTTTCTTTCCCATAATTAATAAAGATATTATCAACTGCAGTTAGAACAACAAACATATCAGCATTAACTTTATTAGCAATTTCAGCTAAGGCAAAATCTTTATCAATCACTCCATCGACTCCAATGTATTGCTCATCCTTGATGATGGTTGGAATTCCTCCACCACCCCCACAAATAACAATTGCTCCTGATGCAACACTATTTTTAATTGCATCAATTCCAATAAAGTCGATTGGTTTTGGACTAGCAACAACTTTTCGGTAACCTCTTCCAGCATCTTCAATAATTACACTATTAGGATTATGAGTTTCTGCTTCAGCTTTTGTTTTAAAAAATGGCCCAACAGGTTTTGTTGGATTTTTAAATCCAGGATCATCACTTGCAACAATTGTTTGAGTTAAAAAATAAACAACATCTTTTTTTAAACCACTTTTTTTAATTTCATTTGAAATAGCAGTTAGCATATGATAACCAATATAACCCTGACTCATTCCCCCAGCTTCAGCAAAAGGAATTAAAGGTGTTTTAGGATCAGCTGCTTTTGCACTAGCAAATGCATTAAAGATCATTCCCACTTGGGGACCATTTCCATGTCCAACAATTACTTCATGATTTTCTTTAATCAATGAAGCAATTTTTTTAGCAGGAATTTTAACTAATTCTTTTTGTTCAGTGGGATTATTGCCAAGAGCATTCCCTCCTAAAGCAATTACAATTCTTGCCATAAATTAATATCCAATTGTTGCAAGCATAATTGCTTTAATACTATGCATTCTATTTTCTGCTTGATCAAATGCCTTGTTTTGTCTTGATTGGAAAACTTCATCAGTTACTTCCATTGCACCTGATTTAACTTCAGGGAATTTTTTTGAAAACTCTTTAACCACTTCTAATGAAAAACTTGTGTGGTCATCATGAAAAGCAGGTAGACAATGTAAGAAGATTGCTTCACTATTTGCAGCTTTCATCATTTTACTATCGACTTGGAAATTTCTTAAATCACCAATTCTTTTTTCAAATAATGAAAAGTCTTCTCCAAGAGAAACTCACACATCTGTATAAATAACATCTGCACCTTTAGCAGCTGTAATTTTATTATCTGAAAAAGTTAAAGATCCCCCATTAATTGCAAATAATTTTTCACATGCTTTAATGTAATTTGGATCAACCATTTTATGATATGCTTTTGGAGCACATAAAGTAATATGCATTCCCATAAATGCAGAACCAATCATACATGAGATTCCCATGTTATTTTTAATGTCTCCAATGAAAACCATTTTTCTACCTTTTAAAGATCCAAAGTGTTCTTTCATAGTCATAAAATCTGCAATGATTTGAGTTGGATGTTCTGCATCTGTTAAACCATTTCATACTGGTACTCCAGAATATTTTACTAGAGCATCAACATCACTTTGTTTATATCCCCGAAACTCAATTCCATCATAAAATCTTCCAAGGACTTTTGCAGTGTCTTCGATTGATTCTTTTTTTCCGAAGTTAGATCCTTGAGGACCAATGTAAGTTACTCCTGCTCCAAGATCAAATGCTGCTACTTCAAATGCACATCTTGTTCTTGTTGAATCTTTTTGAAACAAGATCACAATGTTTTTACCAACTAATGGTTTATTTTTAATATGTAACCCTTGTTGCTTTGCTTTTTTTAAATCAATACTTAAATCAATTAAGTGATGAACTTCTTGTGTTGTAAAGTTTAGTAATGAATCTAAACTTCTTCCTTTTAAATTAAATCCCATATATTATTTTTTCTCCTATTTTAAATCGTCTCTGATTAATGGCATTGACATACATCTTGATGAACCCATTCCTAAAGATAATTGGTTCCCATTAAATGATAGAACTTTTACTCCTACTTTTTCTAAAGCAGCTTCTGTTTTTTTATTTCGATGATAACCAACAACAACTCCTGGTTCAATTACTAAATAATTTGTTGCATCAAAGTGTGTTTCAATATCAACATCAATTTGTCTTGCTTTTTCTCCAGCAACTGGTATTAGAATTGGTGTTTGTTTTATTACTTTTTTTAGAAAAGCTTTTAAGGTAATTTTAAGCTCAGTCATTTTATGTGGCTTTTTTAAATCAATTACAAAAAATCGCATTTCCTCAACCATATTTTTTGAATAAATAAATTTATTATGATCAACCATTGTTAGTCATGTATCTAGGTGCATTAAATTTTTTGCTTTTGGAATGTTAACAACATAGATTTTTTTAAATTTACAATCATGGTTTTTATTAATATTTTTAGCAATTCTTAAAATTGCTTTTTTTTCTGTTCTTTCTGAAAGACCAATCACTAAATTATCGCTATTATAAATAAAGATATCCCCACCTTCAATTGTGAATGGGGCATGTCGATCATAATATTTTGGAACAGTTTGATATTCTGGATGAACATCAAAAATGAATTGAGAAAATAATGTTTCTCTTCTTCTTGTTTCATATTTCATTTTATGAATTGATACTCCATTTCCAATTGTTGAAAAGGGATCTCTTGTAAAATATAAATTCGGCATCGGATCTGCAATTAATTCATGTTTTGATTTATACTTGATTTCACTTGCAAAAATCCCACCCATCATTTTTAAAAATAATGCTTTTGGTTCTTTAATTGATTTTAAATATAAATATAATTTTCGCCTTAAATCCTGATGCATAATTTTTGGATGAACTTCATCTAATCATTGGTTAATGAATGCTTCTCGCTCTCCATTTGTTGCATTTTGATATGTTTCAACTAGTAAGTCAACTAGTTGAACTACTTCAACCCCGTTTTCTTCCAAAATTGAAATAAATGCTTGATGACCTTTGATTGCTGAGTCATATTCTAACAAAGCAGAAAATAATAATTCATCTAATCTTTTTGGACTGATATTTTTAATCTCATCCATTGGAGTATGAACTAAAATCTTTCTTAACTTGCCAATCTCACTATAAACATTTATCATGTTTTTCTCCTTGAATGGATGTATATATAAGGATCCACTCGTTTATATCATAATTCAAAGAAGCAAAAAAAAATTAATTTTTTTTTAGGAAAATTAATTTTTATTTTTTTTGGTACTATCTTCAATTTTATCAACTTTTTTTTCTTCAGTTGATGAGAGTGAATCTGATAATGTTTTTACTAAATCATTTATATCAATGTTATTAAAATCAATATTACTAAATGCATTTTTTTGTTGATCAGTTAAAGACTCAAATTGCTTTGAACTAACATCAAAGTTCTTTAGAATATATTCAATAAACTCTTCTGGATTATTAATATTAATTGCAGTTAATGATAATTTTTCTTTTTCATATTTTTCTGCAAGACTATCATATAATTCTTGTTTGATTTCTACTTTTACTTTACTCATAAACTTATTTTACCTCATATTTTTCTGGATGATCTATCATCATTTTTTTAACAAAAGCTTTTTTATCCATGTCTCTATATTTATTCATTAAAGCAACACATTCATCATATTCTTTGATTGCTCATTTGCTATCATGAAAACCTTTGATCACAACCTTTTTATTTTGAAGATTTTTATAGTTATTAAAAAAGTCTTCAATTTCTAATAAAACATGATTTGATAAATCACTAATTTTTTTAATATTATCATATCTTGGGTCACAGTCAATCACTGTAATTAATTTTGTATCAGTTTCTCCATCATCAATCATTTCCATTGCTCCAATGATTCTCACAGGAACAACACATCCTGGAATAAATGATTGATCTGCAATTATTAGTGCATCTAACTCATCTCCGTCCCAATCTAAAGCCTCTTTAATAAAACCGTAATTTAATGGATAATTACTTGATCCATATAAAATTCGATCAACAAGAATTTGGTTTGTTCTTCGATCATATTCATATTTAATTTTTGAGTTTTTAGGAATCTCAATTGTTACATTTACTTTTTTCATAATTTGTCCTTTAAATTAAATTGATTATTTATTAACCAAGATTATTTGCTTGATCAATTAAATCTTGAATAGTGATTAAACGATTATTTGGTTTTTCAGGATCAATTGTTTTATTAAAGATTGGAGATTTTCTTCCTTGTTGATCAATAATTCATTGGTTATTATTATTTGGAACAACAATTCCTTCTAAATCATCAATTCTTCCATCAGCATATAATAATCACACAATTGTTGAATATGATGAATACAATTTAACTTCTTTTGCTGTGGCTGGATTCGGATCAAAAATACCACTAGTTAAATATACTTCATAAGGGATATTAGGATGAGGAATTAGTAAATTAGGTTGGATTTCAGCAAATAATTCTGGTGTACAAATTTCTTTTAAGCTGTTTTCTAATAATATCCTAATTGTTTCAATCTCATAATCTCGAGGGTGACCTTTAAAAATTATCTTAACAGGTTTTGAAGTTGATTTTTTAGCGAGGTTATACATTGCTTTAATTGTTTCTGCCTCACTATTTTGAGTTACGGGATTATTTGTTAATAATGTTCCTGAATGAACAATATTATATGAACCATCCATATGAGTATTTAATGTCTCTCTTTGTTCATTGAAATCATTGATATTAACCCCAAGAATTGTAACTAAATCATCAAAAGTTGCTGGTTTTAATTTTCTAATTGCAGAAAGTAAATCCATTTCAACAGATTTATAAGGATTAAACTTATCTCCATTTTTGGTTTTTAGAAATCCATTTGGAATAGTATCATCTTGAGCAACATCATCTAAATCCTTAACAAATTGTGTTGTCCCTAAAAAGAACTGAGTATCTTGATATTTTACTTCATTACCTTCTGTGTCTTTAGATGGATAAATATTATCATTATTAAAATCCTCAGTAGTTATTAAAGATAATAAAAACAAGATTGCATTATTATTCTCTGTAAATTCTGCAACTGATAATCTCTCATGATATAAATCTTGTCTTAATTTAATCGCATTAGAAAATCCTTTATTAGTAGCATCTCATAATCCCACATTTGCCTTTAGAAAATAATCATATAGTTCTTTAGAATATAATCGAATAGATCCTGTCCCATCACAAAATAAATTGAATGATGCACCTTTATTAAAATGAGCTCAATTATCATAAATATTTTTCTTTAAAATAGGAAGATTTCCCCCTTTAAAATAGTTATCCAATATACTTAAAATAGTTCAGTCAGCTAAATAATGATGAATATTGGCATTTGTTGTATTTTCTTTTTCAACTTTTTCATAAAAGGAAGTAGGTGTTAAATATCGTTGATTCATTCATCATACAGAATCTGGAGATGAAAATTGATCAATTTTTGTTTCAACATAAACATTTGGATATTTTCTAGTTCCATCTGTATTTGTTGCATACAATGGATCATAATTATTTTTTCCTGATGTTTCTAATATATAGATTTTGTGATTGGGATTAATATCTAAAACTGCTAGAACATGAGAAATCAAACCAAAACGATGTAATACTCCAAATCAATAAATTGAATAAACTAAAATACTATCTTTATCATACATTGCTTTATTATAAGCATCCTTATATAAAGCGTCTTGAGTACTAGCATCAATTGTATTTGCTTTTCCTTTTGATTCTCCTGACAGAATTTCCTTATCTGTTCCTAAACTATCCATATAAACTTCATAAGTTTTGCTTTCATTGTGAGTATAGAAGAAAGTTAAAAATGGAAGAGATAATAATGGTAGAACTCCCCCTAATGCTAATAATGATAATTTTAAATATTTCTTTGATGATTTCATAATTTTCCTTTGGTTTAAATAAATATAATAATTAAAAACTTTAAAGTAAAGTATTAACCTAATTAATATAGTTCAATTTTACTATATTTAATTAAAAACTTTGTGAATAGACACATATTAATTTTAATATATATTTACTAAAATATAAGATATTTAAAAAATATAATTTTTAAAGTTGTATTTGCCTCTAAAGAAAATTAAATAAGATTTTATAATTTCTTAATAAAAGGAGTATAATTTATATGATTTTTTATAAAAATCAAAGGAGTTATAATGGCAGTTTATAATCAAACAGGGCACCAAAATGTTGGTGTGAAAGTTTATAATAAAAAACAAGTCAATATGCTAACTAATGCTTTACTTATAGCTGGATTAGGATTTATTGCAACATGCTTAATTGGATTTTTGTTTACTTGATTATTTTCATTTAATCCAATTTCTGCAACAACAATTTATGTAATATCTGGACCATTATTATTTGTTAGTTTTGTTTTGTCATTTGTTTGAGGATTTAGAATAAGAAAAGCTTCTAATTTCTTTATGTTTACAATAATTAGTCTTTATTGTATTTCAATGGGTATATCTTTAGGACTTCTATTTTTATTAGCAGAATTACCTCAAATCATGCTTGCTTTTGGAATTGTTGGATTTATTTTTCTAGGTACTTTTGGTATTTCAAAGATCATGTCAACTAAAACTGCAATGAATTTGGGAAAAATATTATTAGTTGCTACAATATTTTATATTATTGCAATAGTATTAACAACTATCTCTTCTTTTTTCTTATATGGAAATGGAATATATTTTATTATTGCAATAGCAATTTCAGCACTTGGTGGACTTTTAAGTATTGGATATTTAGCTTATACTTTATGAATGATTCAAAAAATGGATGAATTCTTAATAGATGATGAAGAAATGAAATGAAAATTAAGTGTTTATTTTGGTTTCTTTTTATTAACAAATTTAATCTCATTATTATATCGAATCTTATATTGAATTTTACTGTTTACAAGACATTAATCTTTAATAAATAAATATTATATATATGAATTATCTAAAATAATATTATAATGAAAATGGTTATGCATCAGTAGCTCAATGGATAGAGCATTTGGCTTCGGACCAAAAGGTTATGGGTTCAAGTCCTATCTGATGCGCCATTTTTTTTTAAAAATTAGTATCTACTATAAAAAATAAAAGGACATTAAATGATTATCGACTTTATTAAAAAATATAAAAATAGATTAACAATCATTAGTTTACTAGATTTAAGTTTATCTTTCTTTCTTGTAATCTTCTCGATTGTTGGGCTTTATTACTTACCAGCATTTGATGGATGAATTGCTTTTGCAGTTATTTTTGGAATCACTTTTTTTATTGCATTAGGGTTTTTATTTGTTAAAAATATTTTAACAATTAAAAATGCTGAAGCAGAAAAGAAAGATCGTTTAAAAGCAATTGTATCAATTGTGTGTCTATCATTAATTACATTTGCATTTGCAATCACATTAACATCTATTTTAGGATTATATTTTATCTCTTCATTTAGTGGTTGATTTACTTTATTAATTACTTTTGGAGTTGGCTTCTTAATTAGTTATGTTCCATTGATTTTCATTAATGGTGATCTTCAAACAGAAAAACAAAATTCAAAAGTATTGCCAATTGTTAATCAATAATAAGATATTGATTTGTAAAAATAAAAAAAACAACATGAAGTTGTTTTTTTTTTTTTTTAATGATTTTAAATAAGCGTATATTTATCAGTTAGTGCTTTTGCTGCATTTACTTTCTCTTTTAAAATTCTTTCATCATCATAATTTGATAAAGCATCATTTATAATTCTTGCTAATAAAATAAAATCATCTTCAAGAAAACCCCTAGTTGTCATTGCAGGAGTTCCCAAACGAATTCCGCTTGTGACAAACGGACTTTCTTGATCATTTGGAATAGTATTTTTATTAACAGTAATATTAATTGATTGCAACACATCACTAGCTTTTTTTCCAGTTAGTCCATAACTTGTTTTAACATCAATGGTAAATAAATGATTGTCAGTTCCATCTGAAACAATTTTCTTACCTAATCTTTTAAACTCTTCAGAAAAGGCTTTAGCATTTTTAATAATTTGTTTTTGATAATTAATAAATTCAGGACTTAAAGCTTCTAGAAAAGCAACAGCTTTTCCTGCAATTGAATGAAATAATGGTCCACCTTGATATCCCGGAAAAACCCATTTATCAATTTCTTTTGCTAAAGATTCATAATTTGTTAAAATCACTCCTCCTCTTGCTCCTCTTAATGTTTTGTGAGTTGTTGATGTTACTACATCGGCATGTTCCATTGGAGATGGATGAAGATCAGCTACAATTAAACCTGCAATATGAGCAACATCTGCTAAAAGTTTTGCATTAACTTCATCAGCAATTTTTCGAAATTCTTTAAAATTAATTGTTCTTGAATAAGCTGAAGCTCCACAAATGATTAAATCAGGTCTTACTTCTTTTGCAATTTTTAAAATTGCATCATAATCTAAATAACCATTTTCATCAACAGAATAAAAATAACTCTCATAAAAATAACCAGAGAAATTAATACTATAACCATGAGTTAAATGTCCACCAGCTTCTAATTTCATTCCTAAAATTTTTCCACCCTTGGGAATTAGTGCAGCAATGGCAGCGGCATTTGCACTTGATCCTGAATGGGGTTGCACATTTGCAAATTTTGCATTAAAAAGTTTTTTTAATCGATCAATTGCTAATTGCTCAACCTGATCAACATAGGTGCAGCCATCATAATATCTTCTATTTGGATATCCCTCTCCATATTTATTTGTTAAAATTGATCCGGTTGCTTTTAAAACATCTTCTGAAACAAAATTTTCAGAAGCAATTAATTCAATATGATCTTGTTGTCTAATTAATTCATTATTAATTGCATCTTCAATTGCTTTATCTTTAAGTTCAATTTTTGAATACTTCATAATTTTTCCTTTTATAAAAAGTTAATTAAATGATAATGTTATTTTTTTAAAAAATGAATTAAATTTTACTTTTTTTAAATTCATTCTTTAAAAAAATCAAAATGAAATTAGTAACAATATTATTAAAAACATAATAAGAGAAATATTATATAATAGTAATACATTTTGGAGGAATTATGAGTTCAATAAATAAATCTTTAACGATTGATGAGCAAATTAATCTTTTAAAAGATAAGGGTTTGAAATTTAATTCCAAAACTTCACTAGATATTTTTAAACAATATTTAGAAATGTATAATTATGAAACAATCATCAATAAATACCGAATTAAGGATTTTTATCAAGAAGATGGTCAACATTTTATTGTTGATTTAAGTTCTGATGATTTGAGATATCTGTTTGATATTGATCGAACAATTTCCTCGATTCTTTGAAAATACTTCAAAGGAATTGAATTTAATTTTCATTCTTCTTTAACAATGCATTTAACTTCTGCATTTGAACAATATTTAAAATATCCTTATAGCTCGCTATTAGATGAAGCTAGTGCTAAAATTATTTTTAGCAATTATGTTTCAAAAAAATATGAAAAGAATTTTATCCCAGACTATATTGAAATTGAAAAATATTTTTTAAAATTTGTTGGAAGAGATAAAAATTTACTTCGAATTAACATTGAAAATCTCAAAAATGAAGATCGAGATGTCATTGATGCTATCAATTTAAAAACTGCTGATTGAGCAAGAAATTCACATCTTAAAAAATATGCATATGTACACTTATGAGCATTAGCTTCTTCTTGAACCTTTTCTTCATTGTTGTGAATTTATAAAGCACTAAATGATCAAATTCAATTTGAAATTAAAAATGACTTTTTTAAACATTTAGGAAACAAAGCATTTGATATAGATGTTCATAGTTTTCTTGAATTGATTGAAATCTTTTCTGATATTAGAAATAAATTGGCTCATAATGTGAAAATTCTTGACTTGCAAATTTCAATTAATTCTGATGTTCTAATTGATAATATTAATCGGATTCATAAATTAAATGTTGTTAAAAATAGCAAATGTGGAATTGATGTTGTAATTAAAATTCTTGAGGATATTTTAGGAATAAAAGAAAATAAAATTGAAAATGAGATTAAACATTATATTGCTACAAAAATTAATAATTCTAAAAAATCTAATGATAAATTAATTAAAGCAATTATTAATAAATATACAAAATTTAGTTTATAATTTTCATAGTAGGAATTGAGAAGCCCATGAATGATTATTCAAAATTATTAAGAAATATTAAAATATTTTTCTTTTCTTTGCTTTATGTAATTTCAATGATTTTTCTTATTATATTTTCAGTTAAAGTTTTTACTAATTCAGCACTTCATGATGAGCTTGTTCAAACGATGAATATTAAAATACAAGAGCAAAGAGCATTTTTTTTAATTAGCTTAAGTACTTTTTTTGTTCTCTCATTGTTTTTATTTTATATGCATCATAAATGATTTGATGTATATAATGAAATGATAGGTGCAATCTGACTTCTTTCTTATATTTTTCTCCCTTTAACATCAATTTTTCATCTGATCTATTATCCAATTATAATTATTAAAGAAAAACAATTAGGGAGTTATCTTAAAGAGACGTATCAAACAAAAAGCGTCTTTCCAATTTATCCATTTGATAAATGAGAAAGCGATCAAGAAAAAACTAGAATTTTAAAAAATACTTTTTATTCTCTTTTTCAATTTGCAATTAGTGTGGTTGCTTTTTTACTAATGGTTTTTACAACAGAAGCTCCTATTAATGAACCAAATGGTTCTTTAATGTTGGGAACATATTCATATTTTACAGAGCTTAGTAACCTTTCAACCATTGTTCTTATGATCTTACTTTTTATGACTGGTTATCGGTTCTTCTTTAAAAATAATTCCTTTCTTTTAGCAGTTATTTGTTATATTGCAGTTACAGGAATTGTTTTCTCTGCAGCTTTTGGATTAATGATTATTCTTTATTACAATCCTTTTTCAGAAACATTTCCAGCTGTTAAATCAATTTGATTTCATCTTGTTAATCCCTTTTTCTTTGTAATTTATGGAGCTTATGTTTTAAAAGTTTCCAAACAACCATTAGGAGAAACAAAATCATTTGTCATTTATTCAGGGTTATACCCTTTAATCTATACTTTATATGTTTATTCATTACCTTTTTTCACAAGTGTTTCAATTTATGGATTTGTAACTAATTTAAATGCAAATGTTGTTCCTTATCGAACACCAGAGAATTTAGAATATTATGGAGGATGGCCATCATCATTCTTCATCCTAGGATTAATAATCTTATTTTCTTTAACTGTCTTTCTTGCACGATACTTATTAGCAAAGAATTTAAAAAAGTGGAATTCCCAAAAGGAATAATCCACTTTTTAAATGTTCTTACATAATTTTATTTTTAATCTAACAATTTCTTTGACTGCTTCAATCCCGCTTGATCCAAATTTTCTTGCATCATAGCCATCAGGATTTTTTTCTAATCAATTAACGATTCCATTTTTGTATGCAATTTTTAATTCTGTTCCAAAATTAATTTTTACAACTCCTGCTTTAATTGCTTTTTTAATCAATGAATCTGGAACCCCAGATCCCCCATGCAAAACCAAGTTAGCTTTTGGTAATTTTGCTTGAATCTCCTTAATTCTTTTTACATTAAGATTGACTTCTCCCTGATACATTCCATGTGCTGTTCCAACAGCAATGGCTAACATATCACATGGTGCTTGTTCATAGAAATTAACTGCTTCTTGAACAGAAGTTGATGCATCAAATTTCTCATTAGCATCATCTTCCTTCCCACCAATTAAACCAATCTCTGCTTCAATTCAAACATCATGAGCTTTTCCAAGATTAATCATGTAATTAGTTTCTTTCACATTATCTTTAAATTTTAATCTTGAAGAATCATGCATTACAGAATTTCATCCATTTTTAAGTGCGTTAACTGCATCTTTTTTAGTAAATCCATGGTCTCAGTGACTGATAATGTATTTTGATTTTCTTGCAACTTTTTGTAATTCATTAACATAAGCAATACCCATATATTTTGCAGCAGATTCAGTAGCCATTACCATTACATGAGTTTTTTTCTCTTCAGCAACTTCAACAATTGCTTTTAACATTTCTAAATTATCAAAATTAAATGCAGGAATAGCAATTCGCTTTTTCTTAGCATCAAAAAAGATTTTCTTAATATTTTTTCGATTGTTCATTTGCATATTCCTTTGTGATTAAATCTAAATCAAGATCTAAACTATTGCTTTTAATTACATTTTCATATCATTTTGAACTTAATTTTTTATAACGGTCTTGGGTTTTAAAATCTACAAAAAATAATCCATATCTTTTATTAAATCCATTTGTTCAAGAAAACATATCTTGTCATGATCATAAATAATAACCATTTAGATTAATTTGATCTTCATGAATTGCTAATAAACATTGTTCTAAATGATTATGACAATATTCAATTCGATAATCATCAAAGACCTTTTGATTATGATCTAAGGTTTCTTTTCATCCAATTCCATTTTCAGAAACAAAGAATTCTTGATAATTAGGGTATCGATCTGCAATTCAAACCATGATATCTCTAATTCCTTGTGGATAAATTGGTCAATCCCATTCAGTTGTCTCAATGTGATCTGGAGTTTTAACTTCTCCAAGACCTTTTAATTGGAATTTTGATTTACCTTTTTCTCCAGTTCCATTATGAATAATAATTGTCTCACCATCATGTCATTTAAATCATGAAGGGTTATAATAATTTATTCCAATGAAATCAGTTTTATTTTTAGCAGCATTAAAGATTAGCAATTCTTCATTTGTAATATCTAAATTAAACTGAAGGTCATTCATGATGTCATGAACAACTGCAATTGTATCAAATAAATACCCACCCATTAAATTTGCATCAAGCATAAATTGGTTATAAAGGACTGTTGCTCTTTTTGCAGCTAAACAATCTTTTTCATCATTTGGATCAAATGGATATTTTGGTTGCATTACATGAACAATTCCAATTTTATAAGGCAAGCCTTTTTGTTTATAACTTAAAACTACCTTTGCGTGAGCAACCATCATGTTATGAAGGGCTTGCATTGTTTTACCAACATCACCAACTTCATTAGGTGGAGATTCACCATAAATATATTTATCTGCATTGTAAACAAAGGGTTCATTAAAACTTGCTCATTTTCGAATTTTTGAACCAAACTCTTTAAAACATACATCTGCATATTTTTCAAAATCTTTAATTGTTTGTTTATTAAATCAATCGCCTTGATCTACCACTCATTGTGGTGAATCAAAATGGTGAAGAGTAATAAATGGTTCAACTCCATTAGCAATACAAGTGTCAATTACATCATGGTAATATTTTAAACCCTCTTGATTAAGATCTTCATTATTATGTGGAAATATTCTTGATCAAGCAATTGAGATTCTTATTCCATTCATGCCGATTTCACTTCCTAATTGAAGATCTTTTTCATATAGATGATAAAAATCGCAAGCTACATCTGCATTAAAGGTAGATCCAGGTCGATGGTATCATGCATCCCAAATACATGGACCTCTTCCCCCTTCATTAACTGCTCCTTCAATTTGATAAGCAGCTGTTGCTGCTCCAAAAATAAAGTTTTTTGGAAATGATAATTTAGGTTTTGATAATGGTTTACAACAAGAAATTTTTTCTAAATCAAAAATTGGCATTGGAACTGGAGTTTGATTTTCCCCATCAGTATAATAACCTTTTTCTCATTTTCTAATTTCTTCATCTAAAATTCTTAAATCAAAATTTTCATATTTAACGATGTCATTAATATCTTTGATTTTCTGATCATTTTTCCCAGCATATTTAGTTGAAATAAAAGCATCAATAATTTCTAATAATAAACCTTCTCCAACAATTCTTCCTCCACAAGCTAAAACATTAGCATCTAAATCTTTTCTTGCTTGGATGGCAGTTGTTACTCTTGAAGTTAAAACACATCTTGCCCCTTTAATTTTATTTGCTGAATTTGATATTCCTACTCCAGTTCCACAAATTACAATTCCTAATTGAGCTTCTTTTTGAACAACTAAAGAAGCCACTTTCATTCCATAGATTGGATAATGAGTTCTAATATCATTATATGTTCCACAGTCAATTACAGTATGTCCTAATGCTTCTAGGTGAAGCTTAACATTGTTTTTAATTGGTGTAACAATATGATCACATCCTAATGCAATAATCATTATCTTTCCTCCTTAAGAATTTTATGAAGCATATCAATTCTTACTTGATGTCTTCCTCCAGAATAATCCGATTCTAGAAATTGCTTAATAATATTTTTAGCTAATTCATAACCAATTATTAAATAACCAATTGTAATTGTATTAGTACTATTATGATCTCTTGTCATTCTTGCTGAATGTTCATCTTCAAGTTCTGCAACAATTAAGTCTTTATATTTTGATGCAATCATGAAACTTTCAAATCCATAATAATCAAGCAGAATTAATCGAAAATCATTTTGCTTTTTCATTAATGAATATCCTTGATCAACAATTTCTAACATTGATAAAGTATTATTAGGATTTAAATCAACAACTTCATAGTTCATAGATTCAATAAATTTGATAATTGCTTGTTTGGCTTCAGCCAAACCTTTTATACTACCAAGATAGACTTTCACTATTTTTGTCCTTTATATAAATCTACAATATGACTTACTAATTCTTTTAAAAGAATTGTTGTCATTAAATGATCTTGTCCATGGATCATAATTAAAGTTGCATCACAATATTCTCCACGAGCTTCAGCTTGAAGCATCTCTGTTTGTTTTACATGGCATTCAGTAATTAATTCTCCAGCTTCTTTTAATAATGGATCAATTTTATTAAAGTTTCTTGCTTTTGCTTCATTTAGAGCTTCAAGATAAAGACATCTTGCTTCTCCTGCTAGAGCAACTAATTCAAGACCTAATTTTGTTACATCTTCTTTTGTTAATTTTTTACTCATTCTATTTCTCACTTTCTTTTTTAGCATCTTTAACAAATTGTAATGCTTTTTCTGGATCATTACACAATTCTATGTATTGTCTTCCATTTGTTGGATAAACTGGAATTGCATATGCTTTTGCATCTTTCTTAATTGATTCTAAATAAGATTTTAATTGAGGAGATGTAATAATGATATCTGTATCTTTTAAAGCATCCTGATAAGAATCATAAGCTAAAGCATCTGCTTCAATTTTTAATTTAGTTTCTTTTTTAGCACCTTGCATAATTGTATTAGCTAAGATTGCTGAAGTTCCAGCTCCAATACATAACACTAAAACTTTTAGTGTATTTTTTGGTGTTTCATTATTATTAGTTGTTGTTGCATCAATTTTGATTTCTTCTGCTCCATTTTCTTCTTCATTTAGAATTTCATCTAAATTATAAGGATTTTGGTTTAGAGCTAATTTTTCATTAGCAGCAATTAATCTTACTTTAGCCACAACTTCTTTTTGTTCTTTTAATCAGATTTGATATTCATTTTTATATTGTTGAACAGTTTTTTTCACTATTTCTTTTGATACTTCATGACTATCTAAATGATCTAATTTATATTTTTTAATTTTATCTAAAAGAGCAATTTTTGCTTTTTTAATTTCATATTGATGTTGTTCATCTTTTTTAATTGTAAAAGTTTTTACTGATGTTCATTTTTTTGAATTAAGTTTATTAATTTTGCCAACTTCTTCTCATTCAATTTTTTCTTGATATTTTTTAATTAGATCGTCATATTTGCTATTTGGATTTTCTTTATTTAATAATAAATATTGATCAATTTTATTTTTATAACGAGTAATTTTAAATTCTTTGAATTCATTATTATTTTCAATTTTTAAATCAATTTTTGCATTATGTTTGTCAAATCGATCTTGATATAATTCTAATTTTCGATCAAGGGTTTGTTTTTCATCTAAGAAAACAGATAAAGCTTTTTCAGATTTGTTTTTTTCAATTTGATCATAAACACTTAATAATGATTTTTCCCTTTTATTTAAATAGCCTTTATATAATTCATTTCTTTTTTCAGTAATCAGAAGTTCATTTTGAACACCATCAATTTGTTTATTTGATCTTAATAATTGAAATTGTGCTTTTTTGAATTCTTTTCAAGCATGGTAATCAAAGTTAAACGATTTATTAAATCAGATTTGTACCCCACTTGCAATGATCATATTTTCTTTTCCATTTTTTTGAATTTCTTGTTTTAATAAAGATCTATCAAATGCTAAAACAAATGGTAAATATAAAAGCATTGCACATGCAAATCCAATTGCTATACACAAGAAGACATTAGCTTGGAAATTCTGGGCTAATGGTGCTCTGATAAATCATGGTGTTGCTCATGGAACATCAAGCATTGCTGCTTTAAATAATCCTCCATCAACAAACATTTTTCCGATTGATGAATTTAACATTGGCACTCCAATAAATGGAATGAACATGTATGGATTTAAAATACAAGGTAGTCCAAATAAAATTGGTTCATTAACTTGAAAGAAAACCGGAATTGCTGAAGTTTTTCCAGCGACTTTTGATTGTGATGATCGGCAAAATAGTAAACAAATAATTGGAACTACAAATGAAGATCCTGTTCCTCCCATGTTCCCCATTGGACCCATTAATGATTGCACAAATGCAAAGCTTTCTGGTCTTCTTAATTGATCTAATGTTGCATTCATCTCTTGGTTAACATACATGATGTTTTCAAAGATTCCTTGAATTGCTTCTGGATGAACTCCGATGAATCATGAGAATGTTTCTAAAAATCGATACAGAATAATAATTCCATATGAATTTGAAAAGGAATTTAATTGAGTATTAATTAATACTTGTTTTTCAGCTTCAGTGGCTTGTTCAAAAGCATTCTTATCAATTCCTGTTGGAATAAATCCACCTAATTGTGAATAAACCCATGGAATAAATGGTTGATGAAGAGTGAAGATGAAGATATAAGATATTCCAGCTCAGAACATAATGCTAAAGAAGAATGGAATGATTGCTAAGAATGATTGTGAAATCACCCCTGGAACACTTTTTGGTAATCGAATTGTAATGTTATATTTATAACATCAAAAGAAAATGTATGGTGTTAAAAACCCAATTAGGATTCCTGGTAAAACCCCTTGAGCTCCCATTTCCATTCACCCAACTGTGTCAAATCATGCATCATTAGCAGGATCAAAGACACTTCCATCTGCAGTTCCAGGAACTGCTGCTAAAATGAAATAGACTACCATTGCACAAATTAGCACATTAAATGTTTTTACCCTTTTGGCGAATGGAAGTTTAACATTCAATTCTTCCATTAGGGCCCTGGCGATATTACCAGTTACAACTAATCCCAAAATCCCGTAGGTAAATTGGTAAGTTCTTACAGCAAAAGCTTTAAAGCTTCTAAAAGCTGGATTAGCTTCTGCTAAATCATAACCATCTTTATTTACAAATGCTTCTGGTAAAGCATAAGATAAAATAAAAATGGAAGATACTAAGATTATTGGCATTGCTGAAACAAAACCACCAACCATACTTTTAATGAAGATATTATTAGAGAATTTTTGTAATCCTCTTTGAATCGGCATCAAGCATTGTTTAGCAAGCAAACTATAATCGTTATTATACTTATTATTTTTCATATTTTTTTATTGCCTCCTATCTATATAATACAAACCATTTAATAATTAAAAAGATAAAAATTATGAAAACGTTTTCAAAATTTTTATAAAAACAAGCATTAAATTACAAAAAAATAATTTAGATTTTACCTAAATTATTTTTAATTCCTCTAAATGGATTTTAGGAAGTTCTTGATTAATAATAGAATCAGATATAATTTTTCCAATCTTATCAAAATCTGTAAAGATTTTATAAGAATATTTCTTTTTAGAATCTGAAAGATTATGAGGCCCATAATCACTAAATGATAAAGCAGGATTGGTGATTCTTAAAGAGGCAATAAAGATTGTATGAGTCCCACAAATAAAGTGACAATAACCCTTTTTAATTAATTGATTTATAACATCAGTTGCATTTTTTAAATTATGTTCTTGTAAAAAATGGTAATCATACTTAAGTTTCTTATGAGTTTGATTATATTCTTCAACTGCTGTGATGAATCCTTGGACACGTTTTGAAAAGCAAGGAAGAATTCTTTGGGACTCAAAGGAATCTCTTCCAACATATGCTATTTTTGTTGGTTGAAATCTTTCAATTACCTTTGAAGTCACTAACTTAAATGCTTTAAAATCATCAAGAATAAACAGATGATGATTTTGTGCATCGAATCCGATTGAAGTAAGGATGTAAATATGATGGTTTTTAATTGAATTAACATATTCAATTAAATCCTGATCTAAAAAAGAGATAAGTAAAATAATATGACTTGGATTTCTTTGAATTACATTTTGGAGCACAGATTGAAATTGACTTCCTTCATATGTTCCATGACAAACAAAAACAAAATAGCTACTTAAATGTTCATTTAGAGATTGTACTAATATTTGGGTTCTTTTTTTATAAAATGAATCACAAATAATATAAATTGATTCATCCCTTTTTCTTAATGAAGAAGCAGAAATATTTTTAACAAAATTATGTTTTCTAATTACCTCAGAAATTTTTTTAGAAAGTTTTGGAGACACTTTGCCTTCATTTAAAAAACGACTAACTGTTGCAATGCTGCAACCGCTTTCATTTGCGATGTCAATTAGTCCAATATTTTTTTTATCCATTTTTGATCCTTATTTAAGTTCTAATCGATCAATCATATTTTTTTTAATTCCTCATTTTTCAATTAGATCATAAGCAATTAACAAAAGGTCTTTTTTGATTGTTTCATAGTGATGAGTATCAACTCCAATAATAACTTTAGCATTTGATTTTGCCACTTCTCTTCAAAATGGTTCAGTTGGATATAAATAATATGCAGCTTCTTTTCCAGATGACTTAGCCTTATTTAATTTCATTTCTAGGCCATTTAAATTAAATTCTAATGGGACATCATTTACAATTGATGCAGCAATAACTGCCTTTGTTAATTCGATTGTTTTTTCATCCCAATTTTGATAACAAGTGACAAAAATATCAGGGTGTGCGTAACATGAAAATAAATTTGAACTCAAAGCAGCATGCATGTTCTCATAATGTGATTTCATCATTGTTAATGGTTCTGTTTCTTCAATTGGCATTAGTTTTTTTAAACAATTACCATGATAGTGGTTTCCAAAAATCATGTAATCAATTCCTGGTAGATTTCTAAGCATTTGAAAGTAAGCTTTCTCATCAGGATGATATTCTGCTTCTAATCCCATATAAATTTTAATTTGATCTTTATATTTTTCTTTGAAAGTATTAACTTCTGCTATCAATTTCAATAAATCTTTTTCATCTGGAATTCTTTTTTGACCTCTTAAAGGACAGTGCTCACTAAAACCTAAAGTTTGATATCCTTCTTTGATAGCTAATAAGATAATTTGTTCAACATCATTTGTTGAATGATCACAGTATCGAGTATGAGTATGGTAATTATTTTTATTCATATATTCCCCCCTTTATTATATATGGAAAACAATTATGGGTTAAACACATTTATCATAATCTTTTTTGTTCTTATTAATTAAAAATGATTTAAACTATGAAATAAAAACTATAATTAATTTATAATTTTAGGTGTTATAATTTTGAATATGAAAACTAATAATTTAGAAAAATATTATTTAAGCTTTGAAGAAATTTGAGAAAAACCCCATATCACAAAGATATTTAATACAATCCCAGATTCTACAAAATGTGCGACTCATGAACAATATTTAGAGTTCATTGATCTATGAGATGAAAGTAGAAAGTATTCTGGATTTTTTGAAAGGGAATATTTTGATGTTCAAGACATTAAAAATATTTGCTATGTAAAATATCAAGAAAATACTAAAAAAATTATTGCATCTTATGATGGTGTTCCCATTGAATTTAATAACATTAAAAAACTTTGAGAATATTTTGATGATAAAAAACAAACCATTATTTTTTACTGTCATGATTTTGATCAATTAAGTGGAAAAATTAAAGCTTTTTTAAAAGATGAATATTTTATTAACAATAATAAAAAGCATTTAAATAATAATCAATGAAAATACTTAAAATATAAAAACAAGATTAGTGCTTTCTTATTAAAAAGAACTAAATTAGAAGATAAAGTAACTCATGAATGACAAATCTTTTTTCTTCCAATCGAAGATGAAAAAATTGTTAAACCAATCACTAAGAATGATCATGATATAAGAAATAAAGATTTATATCATTTAACTATGGATCTTCTAATTAAATTTATTTTTGCAATCTATTCAAGAAAAAAAGAAAACACAGATTGATTTATCAATTATATTGTGAAAACAATTGATGTTAGTAAAAATCGAAAAATCCGAAAAGAATTAAAAAGAAAAATTGATTGCCTTTTTAAAAATCGTAGTGAAAACAAATGTCTTAAAGCACTTGTTTGAATTGCTATTTTAATTCAAAATGAGAAAAAGAAAACAATGGAGGCATGAGCTTTAAAAAATAATTTTAAGGTTCATAAAAGAACAATCAATCTTTGACTAGAAAAAATTATTGAACCTGAGACTTCACCTTTAATAGAACCATTAAAAGTAGTAAAGAAAAAAACCATTAGCTTTTTAAAGCAGGAAGGTTTTAGGCATGTTCATTTAAATCCTCAATTTGTTTGCGATTTCAAAAAAATATCAATCAAGGAAGAAGCATATGCTATTTTAGACCATGTTCTACTCTATGTTACTTATGATGAATGATGAAAATATGATAAGAAATATTTATGAAATTTAATTGGAATTTATATTTTAAATGAAGTTAAAGGTGATCGAGATTTAAAAACTTATAAAATTAATAAAATCCGAATCTTCAATCCTTTATATATGTTATGAATTGAAGTATCTGTTGCAGAACTTAATGAATTTTATCAAACTAACTTTGGTATTGAAATAGTTGATATTAAACAAAGTCTAAGAAGAGTTTTAAATGGAGAATAAATTTGGAAGCATACTTAAAATTATTAAATCAAGTTAAGATTAGTGGAGCAGAAAAAGCTGATCGAACTAACACAGGCACAATTTCAGTATTTGGAACTCAAACTCGTTATTCATTAGAAAATGGGTTTCCTATTTTAACAACAAAAAAGGTGAATTTTGATGCTATTGTTTATGAATTATTATGATTCATTAAAGGTGATACTAATATTAAATTTTTAGTTGACCATAATGTTAATATTTGAAACGAATGACCATATGAAAACTTTAAAAAATCAAAGGATTATCAAAACGAAACATTACCTGAGTTTATTACTAAAATAAAAAATGATGTTGCATTTGCTAAAATTTATGGAGAACTTGGACCAGTTTATGGAAAACAATGAAGGGATTTTAATGGAGTAGATCAACTAAAAAATCTTATTCAAGAAATTCAAATTAATCCTTCTAGTAGAAGATTAATTATTTCTGCATGAAATCCCTCTCAAATTAAGGAGATGTTGCTTCCTCCTTGTCATAGTTTTATGCAATTTTATGTAAATGATAATAAACTTTCTTGTCAATTATATCAAAGAAGTGGAGACTTATTTTTAGGTGTTCCATTTAATATTGCATCTTATTCTTTATTAACTTTTATGATAGCTAGTGTTTGCAATTTGAAGGTAGGAGAGTTCATTCATACAATTGGTGATTGCCATATTTATTCAAATCACTTAGAAGCAATTGAAATTCAGTTAGCAAGATCTCCTAAAAGACTTCCTCAATTATGACTTAATCCTGAAATTAAAAATATCTTTGACTTCAAATATGAAGATATTAAATTAATAGATTATAATTTTGAGCCATTTATTAAAGCAAAGGTGGCAGTTTAATGATAAAAATAATTTATTGTGTTGATCAAAAGAATGGCTTTGCAAATAAGAATCGTTTGCCTTGAAATATTAAAAGCGAAATGGATCATTTTAAAAAAACAACTCTTAATAAAACAATTGTTATGGGCAGTAAAACTTATGAAGCAATTGGAAGAACTTTACCTAAAAGAAAAAATATTATTTTTTCAAGAAACAAGGATTTAAAAATTCCTAATGCAATTGTCACAGATGATCTTGATTACATTATTAATCTTAGTTGCTTAGAAGATGTTTATGTAATTGGGGGAATTCAAATTATTAATTTATTTCTTCCTTATGCCTCTGAAGTAATTGAATCAGTTTTAACAGATCAATATCATTGTGATACCTTTTTTGATCTTGATAAAAGTTATTTTAAATTGAATAAGACAATTAAATATAAGGAATTTAAAATTAATTTTTATCAATCCAAAATTCTATCTGGGACTTTATTAGAGAAAAAGATCATCAAGGAATTAATTTTAGAAAAAAAAATTTTAACTACAAATAATAAAATTAAACCCCACTTACAAATCATTCAAGTTGGAGATGATTTTGCTAGTGAAATTTATGTGCGTAATAAAATTAAAATGGGATTAAAATTAGGAATTAAAGTTAGTCATAAATTTTTAAAAACAGCAACAACTACAAAGCTTTGTAAGCTAATTCAATCATATAATGCATCTAATTTAGTAACTGGAATTTTAGTTCAGCTTCCTCTTCCCGCTAATATTGATGCTAAAATTGTAATTAATTCAATTGATCCAATCAAGGATGTTGATTGTTTATCAGAACAAAATTTAGGAAAATTATTTAATATTAAAGAAGACTCATTATTACCATGCACAGCAAATGCAATTCTTTCACTTTTAAAAAGAAATCAATTGCCAATTGCCAAAAAACAAGTAACCATCATTGGAAGAAGTAATATTGTTGGAAAACCCTTAGCCCTTCTTTTATTAAATGAAGATGCAACTGTGACCATTTGTCATTCAAAAACAAAGAACTTAAAAAATCATCTTAAAAATGCTGATATCATTGTTTGCGCTGTTGGAAAAAAAGATTTAATTGCAAATCCTAATTGAATTAAAAAAGATGCAATTATCATTGATGTTGGAATTAATCGTGATGAAAATAATAAAATCTGCGGCGATGTTAATTTTAATCAATTAATCAAGAAAGCAAAGTGTATCTCGCCTGTCCCTAAGGGAGTTGGCCCTTTAACAATTATGATGTTGTACCAAAATCTTTTAATTGCATATAAAAAGCAAAATCTTTAATAATCTTTTTAATGTATAATAATAAGTAGATAATTAAAGGAGTGAAAATATGCAAAAAAAGGTAATTTTTAGAAGAGAAATTTCTTTTCGGATGATTGGAGATCTTAAATTAACTCCTAGACCAGATGGTAGATGAGAATTATTAGTTGATGATGTTAATGTAAAAGATTTTAATATGTTTGTTTGAATTCAAATTGAAGGAAAAGAATTCTATATTAATTTTACAGATCTTGATGTTGTTGAAATCTAATAAAATAACAAAAGAAAAAAGCCACATAAAATTATGTGGCTTTTTTTATATTAAATTTAGAATTACTAATAACACATATTGGTATTGAATTGTGAAGTAATAGAATTTTGAGAAAAGTTATATTTTTGAAAAATAAATTTGAATATTTAGCAATCTAAATTCAATATAGATCTTAAAGTATTATTTAACAAAAATTAATTAGATTCAATGAAATAATAAATATTTCTTTGAAAATTTAAGATTTTAATACATTAATATTTATATCATTTCCCATACTAATATACGAGGATAGTTATTAAATAAATAATAAATTAT
>JBOFHZ010000017.1:0-23262 GCA_051649885.1 Mycoplasmoidaceae bacterium
TTAATAATTGTCCATAAAAGTCAATTAATAATGCCACTTTATGTAACTCTTTCATAAATTATATATCTAAATCCTTAGTAATTCCAATTATAAACTTTTCTAAATCAAAAGCAGATAAATCTTCTAATTTTTCACCAAGACCAATAAATTTAACAGGAATATCAAAGATATCTTTGATTGCTAAGATGATTCCTCCTTTTGATGTCCCATCCATTTTAGTTAAGATGATTCCAGAAATGTCTCCAATTTCCTTAAAAACTTTTGCTTGATTTAATCCTGATTGACCTGTTGTTGCATCTAATACTAAAAGTTTTTCGTGAGGAGCTGTCTTATCAAAGTTTTTAATAACCTTATTCATTTTCTTTAATTCTTCCATCAGATTGATTTTGTTCTCTAATCTTCCTGAAGTATCAAAGATAGCAACATCATAATTTTCTTCCTTTGCTTTTTTTAAACCAGTGTAAATAACTGAACTTGGATCTTGGCCATATTTTGCAGGTTTAACAATTTCAACCCCAATTTTATTTGCTCAAACTTCAAGTTGTTCTATTGCTCCAGCTCGAAAAGTATCTGCAGCAACCAAAAGCACCTTCTTATGATCTTTTTTTAAGGTATATCCTAGTTTAGCAATTGAAGTTGTTTTTCCAACTCCATTAACTCCAGAAACCAATATAATATTAGTTCGATTTTCTTGAAGGTTTAGATTTACATCAACATCTGTTTCTTGAATATAATAAACAAAGATTTTATCAATAATAATTGATTCAATTAGTTTAGGATCTTTAACAGCTTGAAATTTGATTTCTTCTTTAATTGCATTTAGAATTTTTGTTGTAGCACTTGTTCCAAAATCACTCAATAAGAAAGTTTCTTCAAGATTGTCAAAAAATTCATCATCAACTTCTCGATACTTTTTAGCAATTTCCTTGATGGCCATTGATAAAGTATTTGAACTTTTTTTTAATCCCTCATCAAACTTTGCTTGTTCAACAGTTTTAACTTCATAAACTTTTTCTTTATTCTCAATATTTTTTTCAGAGATTTTCTTAGAAAGTTTTTTACTTTTAATTTTTTCAATAAATTTTTTAAATAAGCCCATTTTAAATTCCTGCTTCTTCAGTTGCTCCAAGTCTTTCAGCTTCAGCTAGTTGCACTCGGTACATTGTTGTCACTCCCTTAGTAGCCATTGTTGCCCCATATAATGATTCACATTTTTCCATTGTTCCTGGTCTGTGAGTAATAATAATGAATTGGGTTTCATTAGCAAATTTAGAAATGATATTTCCAAATCTTTCCACGTTTGCTGGATCTAAAGCAGATTCAGCTTCATCTAAAATTACTAATGGGAAATGGCTAGTTTTTAAAATCGCAAATAGAACAGAAAGAGCAACTAATGTTTTTTCTCCACCTGATAAGGCAAATAATGAATTAATCTTTTTCCCAGGAGGAGAAGCTAAAATGTCAATTCCAGATTCTAAAACATTTTCACTATCAACAAACTCAATTGCACAACTTCCTCCACCAAATAAATATTTAAAGATTAATGGTAACTCATCATTGATTTTTCGAATTGTGTTTTCATAATCAATCACAGCTTTAGCATCAGATTCTTGAATAACTTCTAGAATATTATTTCTTGCAGACTCTGCTTCAGTTAGCTCTTTAAATAATTGATCATAACGAGCTTGTTTTTCTTTTAATTCATTAATTGCATCCATATTCATTGGACCAAGATAATCAATACTTTTATATAAGTATTTAATTCTTTCTCTTGCTTGAATATCTGTCATACTTAATTTTGTATTATATTTTTCAATTACATAATCAATTGACATCTTATAATTTGCATTAATTTTTTCTCGAGCATTATCTAAAATTGCTTTACATCTTACTTCTTCAACTTCATATTCAATTATGAAGTTAGTGTTTTTATCCATCTCACTTCTTGCATCTTTAATTGCTAGATCAATTTCATTAAGTTTTGTTCTAATAATTTTTCTTTGATCTTCATTAATTCTTAGATCAGTATAAATTCTTTCCCGATTTAAATAAAGTAAATTAATTTGTTTCATAATATTATCATATTCATTATTAGAAACTAAAGCACTTCCATCATATGATTTATTTGAAATTTTCTGATATTCAGATTTATATCTTTCAAGGTTTTTTTCATTGTCTTCAATGAATTCTTTGTATTTAGAAATATTGATTGATTTCTCATTGATTTTTGAATTCAATTCTGAAGAATTTAAAATTAAAGTTTCTAAATCAAGTTTAATCGCAATAATATTTTTATTAATATTTTCAATTTCATTTTTTAATCGTGTTTGTTTAGCTTCAAAATTCATCATTAATAAATTTTTATTTGTATGAACATAACCACCTTTAATAATTCCACCAGGGAAAACAATTTCTCCATCTAAAGAAATCACTTTAAAAGATTGCCCAGTGAACTTAGACACTTCTAGAGCTGCTTGCAGATTTTCAACAATAATTGTTCTTGCTAGCAAAGCATCAATTGGAGTTTTAAATAATTTATTATCATACTTCACTAGATTAGCAGCAATATTGATATAACCTGCAATTTGTGAAGCAATTTCAACTTTATCTGCATTTATATATCTTGGTGTTAAATTATAAATTGGCATAAATGTTGCACTTCCTGCGTGATTTTTCTTCAAGAAGTCAATTGCTCTTTGAGCATTTTTATTTGTATTAACAATAATATTATTAATATTATTTCCTAGTGCTGAAGAAATTGCTTTTTCATAAAGGGGATCAATTTTAATTGCTTGACCAATAGTCACATGGATGCCATCTAATGCATTTTTATTCTCAATGATACTTTTAGATCCTTGAGATAAAAAAGCATTTGATTCACTAAGTTCAATCAAATTGTTAAGATGGGTTGTCTTTGCAGATAACTCACTATTTAAAGCCATATAACTTTCTTGAATTTCACTTTTACGATTATCAATCCTTAGAAATTCTTCTTTTAATTCATCACATTCTTTTTGATTAACATCTAGTAAAGGAATTTTATTTTTTAATTCATTTTCAATGTTCTTAATTAAATTCAAGATAGAATTTGTTCTTTGATTTAAATCTTGTGATTCCATTCCTTTTTCTAAACTTGTATCAAAGGCAGATTTTCTTATTTCTAATTTATTAATTTCTAAAGATAAATCAGATAAATCTTTGTTTCTTGTAGAAATGGCTTCATCAATTTTATTTAAATTTTCTGAGAATAAAGTTCTTTCTTGTTCAAGTCGATCAGTATTAAAATTAAAAGCACTATTTCTTTTCTTTAAATCAGATAATTTATTTGATAAATCTAATAATTTATCCTTAGCAAAAATAATATCCTTACTTAAAATATTTAATTCTAAATTTGTTAATTCTTCTTTTAAAGCAGCATATTTCTTAACCTTATCTACTTGACCTTCTAACCTTTTTAAATCCCTTGCTAATTCTTTTACAAGATCTGAAACACGATTGAAATTATTTTGAGCTCGATCTAATTGTCGAATGCTTTCTTCTTTCTTTTTTGTATATCTTCCAATTCCAGCAGCTTCTTCAAAGATTTTTTTTCTTTCTTCTGCTTTAGCATCAGCAAATCAATTAACAGTTCCTTGAGAGATAATTCCCAAAGATCCCTTTGATAAACCAGTATCTAAGAAAACATCTTGAATATCTTTTAATCGAACTTCTTCTCCATTGATAAAATATTTATTAGTTCCACTTCCACGTTGTAATCTTCTTGTGACACTAATTTCATCAAGATCAGAATATAAGATTCGTGATTTATTATCAAAGGTTAAAGTAACTTCTGCAAAGTCACTTCCCTTTTTAGTTGCTGAACCATGGAAAATAATATCATCAGATTTCTTACCTCGTAAGGCCTTATGAGATTTTTCTCCAAGAACTCATTTAATTGCATCAATAATATTGGACTTACCAGCTCCATTTGGGCCAACAATTCCAATCATTGATTCTTCAAAATTTAAAGAGACATTGTCTGCATATGATTTAAAACCTTTTGCATAGAAATTTTTTAAAAAAATCATACTTCCTCTAATTTTCATTATGTTTATTATATATAAATAAAAAGTAAAATTAGATAATTTTTTATTGGTATTTATTTATTATCAAAAAACAAATATTTTTTTATTTCCAAATTTTCATTTTCTTTTAATTATGTAAAATAAATTACATTATTAGGATATCTAAAAAATATTGTCTTTAACTATATATAATGACATTGCTCTAAATCAATCAATGTTATAATATAAATAAATAATAAATTAAATTGGTAAAAAAGATGTCGAATAATATTGAAAAATTACTTACTGGTTTTATAGAAGCACAAGAAGGTTTTAATAAAGATGTAAGAATCTTTATGAAGAATCAAGAAAAGTTTAATGAGAGACAAGAAAAGTTTAATGAGAGACAAGAAGATTTTAATAAAGATGTAAGAATCTTTATGAAAGAACAAAAGGAATTTAATAAAAATATCGAAAAGAAAGTTTCTCAATTAGATAGTAGGGTTTTTGAATTAGATAATAAAGTTTCTAAATTAGATATTAGGGTTTCTGAATTAGATAATAAAGTTTCTAAATTAGATATTAGAGTTTCTAAATTAGAAGATAGAGTTTCTAAATTAGATAATAGGGTTTCTAAATTAGATGGTAGAGTTTCTAAATTAGATAGTAGAGTTTCAGGATTGGAAAAAGAATAAAAATGGCGAATAATTTTGAAAAAGTGGTTCTTGGTTTTATCAAGACACAAGAAGGTTTTAATAAAGAAGTAAGAGTCTTTATGAAGAATCAAGAAAAGTTTAATGAGAGATTGGATAGCAGAGTTTCTAAATTAGAAGATAGAGTTTCTAAATTAGATATTAGGGTTTCTAAATTAGATATTAGGGTTTCTAAATTAGATATTAGGGTTTCTAAATTAGAAGATAGGGTTTCTAAATTAGATGGTAGAGTTTCTAAATTAGATAGTAGAGTTTCAGGATTGGAAAAAGAATAAAAATGGCGAATAATTTTGAAAAAGTGGTTCTTGGTTTTATTAAGAATCAAGAGAAGTTTAATGAGAGACAAGAAGGTTTTAATAAAGAAGTAAGAGTCTTTATGAATAATCAAGAAAAGTTCAATGGGAGACAAGAAGAATTTAATGAGAGACAAGAAAAATTTAATGAGAAGATTGAAAAGAAAGTTTCTCAATTGGATAGTAAGGTTTCTCAATTAGATAGTAAGGTTTCTCAATTAGATAGTAAGGTTTCTCAATTAGATAGTAAGGTTTCTCAATTAGATAAAAAAGTTTCTCAATTAGATAGTAAGGTTTCTCAATTGGATAGTAGATTTTCTAAATTAGATAAAAAAGTTTCTCAATTAGATAGTAGAGTATCTAAATTAGAGGAAGGACAATCAACAAGAACTAAAAGAAAACCTAAAACTAATAAAAAAGATGATGATCAAGAATAACAAGAAACTTCTTTTGTTCATTCAATTAAATAATATTATTTTCATTATTAATAGAAAAAAGAATAACCAAAAATGGTTATTCTTTTTTATTGTGATAATTTAAAATCGATTATTGTCTTTTTTTGTGATCTTTTTCTTCATCAAACTCTTCTTCTTTTTTAGCTAAGGTTGATGCAGTTAATGAGTTATCCTCTTTAGTTTTTTTTGGACCCTTATTAGAAATATTAGCTAGCATTTCTCGTAATTGAGTTGGACTTAAATCAACTGCTTCAATTGAGAATTTTGAAACCTCTTTTTCATCAGCTAAAACAATGTTTAAAATCACTCCTAGAATAACAGCTAATCCATTTCCAGCTAAAGAAATTTCTAAGCCGTCATTATTTCAGAAATAAATAGCAGCTCCACCTAATCCAAATGTCATCATTACAGCAAAGATTAAGACATTTTTCATATTATTGAAATTGACCTGATTAATAATTAATAGTTTTAAACCATTAATTGCAATCATCGCAAATAAGATAATTTCAATTCCACCAATAACTGGTTTTGGAATAGCAGCAATCAATCCTGATAACGGAGCAATAAATGATAATGTAATTGCAATTAATGCTGCTGAAAAAACAACTCAAACTGAAGCTACTTTACTTACAGCAATTACTGAAGTATTTTCACCATATGAAGTATTTGGTGGTGCACCGATTGAAACTGAAACTAAAGTTGCTAATCCATCTCCAAGTAAAGTTCTTTGAAGCCCTGGTTTTGTAGTAATAAAATCCTTATTAGTGATTGCTCCAATATTCATGTGATCACCAATATGCTCTGCAATTGTAATAATTGCTAAAGGAACAATTCCTAAAATTGTTTGAATCTTAAATTCTGCTCCATTAGCAAAAGTAAATTCATTTGTTCACATTTGGGTTACATCAGGATATCATTTTCATTCATTAAAATTAATTAATTCATTTAAATTTCCATCAGCTTTAAATAAGGAGTTAGCTAATAAATCATTTCCAACCCCTTTAGCAATTCCCCAAACAATGATTGCAAGAATACTTCCTAAAATTAACCCAATTAAAATTGGAATAATTTTTAAGAAATTTTTCATTACTAAAAGACAAACCATAATTGTAATTAAGGTAAAAGCAGCAATTCCAACATATGTTCATGTAATGGCCATATGGGCTGTTCCAGAACCTCAGCCACCAGGTTGATATAATTCATCAATCCCTGTTAAACCTGAATCGTTAGCAGCATTTGGGAATAACCCTAAACCAATCATCATGATTGCAGGACCAATTACAACTGGGGGTAGAAATTTCTTTGTTCATGCACTACTTTTTGTTATTTGAATGATCCCAGCTACAATAATATAAATTAAAGCAACAATCATTAAAGCTAAAAAGACATTATATCCACTTGAAACAAACATTGATCCCATAGCAGCCATATAGGCAAAAGATGATCCTAAATATATGGGAACTTTAAATCCTGTACAAATTAAATAAATAATTGTTCCAACCCCTGATCCAAAAAAGGCCATTTGGGTTGAGATGATAGCAGTTCCACCTTGTTGGATGATCATGCTATTAATAATTAGAGGGGCTAAAATGTTAGCACCAAACATGGCAAAGACATGTTGGAATGATAATAAGATAAATTTTAAAAATGATTTTGGAACTTGGTGGATCCCAATTAACATTTTGGAATCCTTATTTTCATGTTCTAAATTCAAATGATCCCTCTTTCATCATTATAATACTACCATAGTTTGTATTATTTCAACAAAAGGTTTTTAAATATTTATTTTAGGGAGTAATAACTCCTGCTCCAATTAGACCATCAATGATGATATAAACAATTGAGATGACCCCGATTCCCATGATAATTCAATTAATATCCTTGAAGTAATCTTTAAATCTTAATTGACCATCAACAACCTCTTGACCAGTTTTCATAACTCTTAGAGATTTGAAATATCCCAGAAATCCTTTTAAAGAATAAATTAAAATATATACAACTGTTGCATATGAAATTCCTTTTGAAATTGAATATGACAACATTCCAATTAGTAAAGTTAAAATTAAAACTGGAATATCAAGACTACTTTTTCAATCAAAGTCTTCCAATTGACTCATAATCATTGCTCCAACTAAGACTAAAATTGGACCTGAAATAGGTTGAAAGTCATTAATTGGCATAATTGGTGCAATAATTGGAAATAGTGGGATAGCTAATAAGAAACATAAACTAGTAACAATTGATGCTATTCCTGTTTTAGCTCCACTAATTACCCCAGCATTTGATTCAACAAATGTTGTTACCGAAGAAGTTAATAAAACTGATCCAAATGTTGTTGCACATGAGTCAACAATGTTTGCTTTATCAAATCAATTTCATTTATCATTTTCAGTGATTTTATTAATTTCTTTAAAATACTTTGAATTATGTAAAGAAGTTAATGTAGCAGTTGTATCAAAGAAGTCAACATATAAGAATGTAAAGATTGCAATATAGAACAAGGGCTTTGAAAAAGCTGTTCCAAAAGAACTTCACATATCTGCTGATAATTCTCCAAATTTATTAAAATCGTTAAAATCATTTAATTTAAAAATGACATTTCCAATTGTTGGATCAACTGCTCCTGTGATTAACACAGCAATTAATCCAATGATCACTATCCATAAGATAGCAAATTTAATTTTACAGAAATGTAAAATTAATCCTAAAATCATCAGCACTAAGGCAATTACCATTAGTGGCTGACTAAAATCTCCAAATCCCGTTGGAACAGCTGGATTACCAACTACAATTATTTTTGAGTTAACTAATCCAATATAAGCAATAAATAAACCAATCATTGAAGAGATTGCAATTTTAAAGTTCTTTGGAACTGATTGAACAATTGCTCTTCTTAAAGGTGTAATTCCTATAATGAAATAAAAAATTCCTGACACAAACACAGCTACAAGTGCCTCACCAAAACTTAATTGGAAAGACAAACATACTGTATAGGTCAAGAATGCATTAATTCCCATTCCGGGAGCAGCTGCAATTGGAACTTTAGCAAACAATCCCATTAGCATCGTTGCTATAAATGAAGCAATTGCAGTTCCTAGAAAAAGCGCCCCCATCCATTGCGAACCATTTTCCATGTCAATTGCCCCGCTTAAAATTGCAGGGTTAACAATTAAAATGTACATCATCGCAAAGAATGTTGACAGCCCACCAATTATTTCCTTTGATAAAATGGCTCCCCTTTTATCAAATTGGAAATAATCTTTTATTCGATTCTGTTGATTATTATTTTGAACGTTATTCAGAGTAAATCCTTTCTTTTTTGAAATAAAAAAATATAATTCAAGCTCATGGTAATCCTAATAACAATTGAAAGAATTATTATTAGAATTACCTCCTTTAACAGGTTAAGTTTGAATTACACTTTCAATATATCACATTTTTTTTATTTATGAAAAAGATATTTTAAAAATTTTTATTTTTTAAAGTCACTTCATTGATTTTTTCTTAAAATTGCAATTTCTTGTTGGTATGGAGGAACTGATTTATCATTACTTAAGAAATAGGGAGTTTCTAAGATTTTAGGAACAGACTTTAATCTTTCATTGCTATATCATTGGTATAAAGTTTTAAAACCAATCTTGCCATAGCCAATATTTTCATGTCGATCTTTCCTTGCTCCAATTTCGTTTTTTGAATCATTTAAGTGAATTGCTTTAATTAAGTTGAAATCAATTAAAGTAGCAAATTCATTTAAAATTTGATCAACATTTTTTAGATCCATTCCTGCTTCATGCATATGGCAAGTGTCTAAGCAAATTCCAACTTGGGGTTTTTTTACTCCCTTAATAATTTCACTTAATTCTAAAAATGTTGTTCCAATTTCTGAACCCTTTCCAGCCATTGTTTCTAATAAGATTCAAACATCATTATTAATTCTTTTAAAAGCTTCATTAATCCCTTTAATAATTAATTCAATCCCTTTTTCTTTTGTTTGCTCTAAACAACTCCCAGGGTGAAGTACTAAATATTTCAAACCTAAAGTAGCAACCCTTTTTAGTTCTTCAACTAAAAAGTCCTTTGAGGCTTCTCTTGTTTTTGGATTACTAGAAGCTAAATTAATGATATAAGGAGCATGAACAATAACATGCTCAGGAGCAATCCCATTTTCTTTTAGCATTAGATGACCTTGATTAGTGTTTACTAAATCAATCGGTTTTCGAATGAAGTTTTGTGGTGCTCCTGTATAAATCATCATACAGTTTGATCCATATGATAATGATTCTTTAATACTACCCACTAAATAGTCTTTTGCCTTAAATGCAACATGTGAGCCAATTAATAATTTGTCCATAACTATTTCCTTATGAGTTTATTTGTATATATTAATATTACATTTTAAATTGGTTTTTTAACAATAAAAAAAATAAATACCTATCTCTACAGGTATTTATTTCTAACTCACGTATCTCGGACGAACCGGAAATACACAGTGCTATTAAAAAAACAATGGGATTGTTGAATGATTTTAACTAAGACGTTCTTGGGCTTAAATGAGTAACTTAACACATTCAGCTTCACAATAACAACCTAAGAAAACCTTCAAAGTTGGGTCAACTACTTAAATCAATAATATAGCTTATCATTTCTAAAGTCTACATATCTCAATCTCGATCGGCCAAAATCTTAATATCAATAAACAGAAGTTTAGAATGACATAGATAAACTGTATCGATACACAATGAACTACGACCCAACTAAGTTGTTTTTCCTAGACGATTATTCCTTGGCTTCCTATAATTAAGCTATATCAGTGACCCTGTATTTTATCGAGGAGTAATACAGAATCGGTTAAGATAAGCTAAAACCAAAAATTAAACTTAGCGAAAACACAACCTCTTGTTCTTCAATTTTCAATGTGTAAATATATTATACAACATAATTTTTTAAAAAATAAAAAAATTTTATTATGAATTAAAATATAATAAATACCAAAGGGAAAACATTGAAAAAGTATAGTTCAAAGTATTTTTTAACAACTTCTACCATTTTAGAAAAGCAAAAGATAGCCAAGATAGCAACAATGCGTTTCTTTTGTTTTCAAGATAATACTTGTCTAAGTGGAATTGAATATTTGAAAATTATTATTAAAAAGGAAAAGGCTAAAGGAAAATTAAAGGGGGTAAAATTCCTTTCTCTAGATGATGGAACCATCATTCAATCTTCTGCTCCTGTTTTAGTAATTATTGGCCAATATAATAGATTTGCTTATTTAGAAAACATTATTGATGGGATTTTAAGTAGAATGAGTTCAATTGCTACTAATTGTATGAATTACATTAAAGCAGCACAAAATAAGGAAATCATTTTTATGGCTGATCGAAGTGATTATTATAAAAACCAACCCCTTGATGGATATTCAGCATACATTGGTGGGATGCGGAGTTTTGTTACAAAAGCACAATTAGAGTTATTAAAAAATAAAAAAGATGCTAAATATGTTGGGACAATGCCTCATGCTTTAATCCAACAAAATCAGGGAGATTTAATTAAAGCGATCGAAGTTTTTCTTTTAACCTTTCCCAATAAGCCTGTCATTGCATTAATTGATTATCATAATGATTGTTTAAAAGAAATTGATTTAATTGCCAATTCAAAATTTAAAGATAAGGTGACAGCAGTTCGTGTCGATACATCAAAATCTGTTATTGATCATTCATTAAAAAATCATCCTAATCATTTAGAGCTTTATGGTGTTAATCATGAACTTATTTTATTAATTCGTAAAAAATTAGATGAAAAAGGAATGCATCAAACAAAAATTATTGCAACTTCAGGAATAAATATAGATAATATTAATGAATTTAATAAATTAAATACTCCAGTTGACATTTATGGAATTGGAAGTGCTCTAATTAAAAATTCAGTTCATTTTGCAGGTGATCTTATTAAAATTAATGACAAATATGAAAGCAAATTTGGTCGTAATAAAAATATAGAAAAAGAACTTTTAACCCTAAAAAAATGATAAAATTAAATATTGAACTAATAAGGATGTGTATATATGGTTTGTATTTTCTATAATAGAAACACAATGAATGATACAATGACAATTAATCTTGTTCCAGAAAGTTTTACAAGAATCAAAACAAAAGAGAATGGTTCATTACTATATAATGGTGATAAATTCATCGGAATGAATATCTTTAATGTTTCACAATTTATTGAAATTGATGAAGGCTATTTATATTTAAATAAAAAAATTGCAGATTTTGTTCTTAAAACTTTTGGAGTTGATTTAAAAGAGTATCACACTAAAAAATTTCTCGTTGGAGAAATCATTAAAGCAGATGAAATTGATAACTCTCATTTAAAGAAATGTATTGTAAACATTGGAAAAGAATATTTACAAATTGTTTGTGGTGCTAAAAATGCTGAAGTTGGGAAGAAAGTTGTTGTTGCACTAAATGGAACAATTATGCCAAACGGAAGGGTTATTATCCCAACAAAGATGATGGGTGTTGATTCAAGTGGAATGATCTGTAGCTCAAAAGAATTATGAAACCGAGGAGAAAGCAATGGTATTTTAATCCTTGATGATGAAAAATACCAAGTGGGAGATGAATTCATTGAACACTATGCTAATGTAAAATAATTTCTAAATAATCTTAATAAGGATTTCATTTAATAAATTAATATCATTAGCAAACAAGTAATCATCCTTGATTGTAATTAAATTAGCAGGAATTAAATCTTTAAATGCATTATAAGCATTTAAATTTTTTTTGTCATTCAAACAAATTCCCCTTGCTTGTCTTAGACCCATTATTAAACGATCCTTTAATAATTCAATTTTAGATAGTGGTTTAGCTTTATAAATTCAAACTGCACTATTTCCAATTGTTTCAATATAAGAATTATTTTCAAATCCAACTGAACCATATCCAATTCCCTTTCAGGGTTGTAAATTTCAATAAGTTTTATTATGCTTTGATTCATAAATCGGATCTGATGCTCAATTGGAAATTTCATATCTTTTTAAATTAGTTTGTTCAATAAAATGAAATAGTAATTGTTCATCTAGAACCTCATCAATTTGATAATGAATTTTATTTAAATAACTTCCCTCTTTTACTTCTAAACTATAAAAAGAAAGATGATGTACATCATTCCTTTTTAAAAAAGCAATCATTTCATCAACATGATGAAGCTGCATGTTTGGCAAGTTACAAATAAAATCACAACTAATATTTTCAAATCCATTTTGTTTTAAAAGAATTAGAGCATTTTCAGCCATCTCAATTGTGTGCAGTCTTTTAATATCTTTTAGAATTTGATTATCAGTTGACTGAATTCCAAGTGAGATTCGATTAATATTATTTTCTTTTAAAACATCAATTTGACTTTGAGTAATAAATTCTGGATTTAGTTCAATTGTAAATTCAGTTTCTGGTAATAAATTTTTCTGTAATGAATTTAAAAATTCATCTAAAAGAACATCATCTAAAATATTTGGAGTCCCCCCTCCTAAATAGATGGTTTCTAAAGGGTGGGTAATAGAATCGATTTCATGCATAATTTTTTTTATGTAAATTTTGATATTAGCACTTGTATTAATTTCTCTTTTAAAATCACAGTAAGTACAAATCATTTTACAAAAAGGAATATGAATATATAAACTCTTAAACACTAATGCTCCTTTAAGAAAGTTTTTAAAGTACTAACTAAAAGATCAAAATCTCTTTCAAAATTATCTGTTTCAAAATTAACATCAAATTTATTTCTAATTCAAGTTACTTGTCTTTTTGCATAATTTCTTGTTTCTTGCTGAATTTTATTAATAATTTCATCATTGATAATTAAATCATTTTCAATAATTGTTTTATAGCCAATCGCCTTTGAAGCATTTGTTTTTTTAAATTGATCTAATCCAATTGCATTGATTTCATCAACAATTTTTTCATCAAACATTTGAATTGTTCGAAGGTTGATTTTTTCATATAGTTTTTTTCGATTGGGATTTAAGAAAATAATAAATGGTTCATATTTAGGAGCAAAGTTATAATTATTAATTTCTGATTTTAATATATTTTTATCTTCAATTATCTCGATTGCTCTTAATAAGATTTTTCGATTATTTTTACCAATTTTAAAAGCTTCATTTGGATCTAATTTATAAAGTTCTTCATAAATCTGATCTGTTGATTTATCTTTGCTATCGCTTCCTCTTTTTTTATTTGATAAATTATAATTTTTAATTAGAGCATCAACATACAAATTTGATCCACCACAAATAATTAATGGAGCTGATGAATTATCAATAATTGCTTCTGCTGCATTCTTAAATAATTTAATATCTCATTCATCAAAAATCGAGAGATGGTCCATTAAATGGTGTTTAACATTTTTCAAGATTGTTGTTGATGGTTTATTAATTCCTGCATTAATCTCTTTATAGACTTGAAAAGCATCTGAATTAATAATCTCAAAGTCAAATAGTTGAGCCAGCATGTAGGATAATTTTGTTTTACTAGAGCCTGTTGGACCAACTATAACAATAATTTTTTTCATATATTATTCTTTCACTTTTTTATCAAAATCAATAATTAATGATTTTATTATATCTTAATGTTATTAAGAAAAAACAACAGCAAGATTATTTTTGCTGTTGTTAATTAAATGCATTATTTTTTCTTTTTAAAATTTTCTCGCATTCTTTTTTTATAAACTTCAACTCCAGGTTGATCAAAAGGATTAACCTTTAATAATAAAGCGCTCATTGTGACCACTCTTGAAAATCAATAGTATAAATATCCAAAAGCTTCAGGACCTAATTTATCTAAAGTAATTTCAATTGTGCTATTACCTGCTTTTAAATGAGCTTCTTTAACACTTTTTAAAGCAATATTATTAATATCTGCAACACTTAACTTAATAAAATCATCCAAATTATCTAAATTATTAAATAGAGATTTGATCTTTAAATCATTATATGTATTTTTAACAGATAAAAGTGTTTCAAAGAAGATTGGAGAACCATCCTGGTAAAATTGTCCCATTGAATGAAGATCAGTAGTATATCTACTAATTGCAGGAAATAATCCCTTATGCTCTTTTCCTTCACTTTCACCAAATAACTGTTTTAAATGTTCAAGAAAATAAAATAAGTCCTCTTCGTATGATCCAAAAACTTCAACTTTTTTCTTTTGATTTCGATACATCCCATATCTTAAAACTGCATATTTGTATGCTAGGTTTTTACTAATTAATTTCGAGCTTGTATCCTTTTTAGCTTTCTTTGCCCCTTCTAGAACATAATTAATTTCAACCCCTAACATTGCTAAAGGTAATAAACTAATTGGTGTTAAAGCAGAAAATCTTCCCCCAATATCATCAGGAATGTAAAATGTCTTTCATTTGTATTGGTTTGCAATTTGAAGTAAGGTTCCACTATCTTTACTAGTAATTGCAGCAATTCTATTTTGAGCTTCAACTGATCCATATCTCTTTAAAAGAACTTCATAAAAGACTCTTAATGAAATAGCTGGTTCTAAAGTCGTGCCTGATTTAGAAATTACAATAATAAAAAATTCTTCTTTTTCTAACATGATTTTTAATTCATTTAAATATCTTGAAGATAAATTTTGAGCATAATAAACATTGATTTCTCTTCCAAAAACTGGAATACACATATCAATGGCTGCTCTTAAAGCAGTATATGAACCTCCAATTGAAATAATTAAAATATTATTAATATTTCTTTTTCTAAAATTATCTGCATAAATCTGAATTTCTTCAATTAGATCATGAGTAACCATGTTAGGATAATCAAGTCATCCTAGCATTTCTCCCCCTGGGACATTCTTCTCATTAATATCATCATGTAATTTTGCAACACGATCTTGGTATTTTTCACAATATTGATTAAGATCAATATCCTTACTTAAATATTTAAGGTTTAAACTTAACATCATTTCCTCTTTTATCTATTTCACACTTATTTGTATTTTAAAGCAATTTTATTAAATTCGTTGATTAAATCATTTATTTCTTTTAAACAACTTTTTCAAACATTCTCGTCTGAAAAGTCAATTCCAAGAATTTTAATTGTATCAATTGGTGATAATGATGATCCTGATTTTAGAAAATTAAAATATTTTTTAATCACCTCTTGATCATTTTCATAAATTCTTTTAGCAATGATCATTGCACATATTTGACCAATGGCATATTTATAAACATAAAAATTCCCAACATAGAAATGATCAATTCTTAAAATGGTTGATAAAGAATAACTAAATGGAACAACATCTTTCTTTTTTGTTTTAAAATCAGTATATTTTTCATTCATTGCTTTATATGTATCAACAATTGTTTCAAAAGTAATTGGCTGGTTATTAGTAATCTTTTGAATAATCTCATACTCAAAATTAGAGAAAATAATTTGTCTTGTTGTGGTTGAGAAAAATCCATTAATTACTTGATCTAAAATAAAGAGTTTCTCTTTATCAGATTTGCTATTTTCCAATAAGTAATAACTTAAGATCATTTCATTAGTAATTGATGCGATCTCTGCATAAAAAATTGAACAAGATGCATGAACTTCTTGGTTCTTATCAAAGAAGTATGAATGCAATGAATGACCTAATTCATGAGCAACAGTAAAAAGTGATTGAATTGTATTATCAAAGTTCATTGAAATATAATATTTATTTAATCCCTTTACTCCTCCAATTGAATATGCACCACTATGCTTATTTTTCTTTGGTAATCAAGAAATTCATCTTTCATCAAAAGCTTTTTTAATAATGCTATTATATTCTGAACCAAGACATTGAAAGATTTCTAAAATTTTTGCTTGGGTATCTTCAATTGAATAATTATTTTTAACCTTAACAATTGAAACATTTTTATCTCACGGATGAAGCTTATCATATTTATAAACAGTTTTTAATAAAGCATTTCTTCTTGTGATAAATTTTTTATACATTGGTGCAAATTTTTCAACACCATGATAAATATTTAATAAGAACTTTTTATCAGCCTCATCATTATCACAACTTTGTTCAACATAATCTTCATATTTTCTAATTTTTGCTAGTTGGTTTAAATGTAAATAATTATAGTAAAGAGTTTGGGTTAGAATATATCTGTTATCATAATAAGCTTTGTTAAAGGCAATTCAAGCATTCTTTCGAAGCACACGATCATTCGATTTTAAACACTTATAAACTTTAGCCATTGATTCTAATTTAACTTTTTTATTATTTTTATTTCAAACATCATCATATTTGATTGTTGTATCTACAACTGCAGAATAAATATCTTCAAAACCATCATCAATCTTTGCAAATTGACTCATAATTTTTTCTTCTTTTTTTGAAAGAATTCTTTTCTTATTTTTAAATAAGAGTTCGTAAATTCTAATGTATTCTTTTAATCGCGGATCTTTTAAATACTCTCTAATCTTCTTTTCGTTTTCTAGAATGATATTTTCTTCATCAGAAGTTGCTTCAGAATATTTTTGAATTTCAAACATTACCTTTTGTGTTCAAGATTTTCATTTACTATTAGCAGTATCTTCATTAGCATGGTTAGAAATATAATTAAACAATCGATTTGTTAAAACAGTATTTTTTCTTCTTAATTCATGAAATAAAATAAAATTGTCCAATGATAAATAAAAGGTATTATGCATTTTTAAAATCTCTGCAATGCTCTTTTTTCATTTTAAAAATAAATCATCTAATGATTTATTTTGTAAGATATTTTCTAAGTCTCAATCGTATGTTTTTTTCATTTTTCTACTTATTATTATTTTTAATAAGTATAATAATTTATTTTGTTTTATGACTAATTAATTTCATTTTTTAATCATAAAAAATATTTAACTAATGGAATTAAATTCCAACAACTTCTCCCCCACCAAGACAAGTACCATCTTGATATAAAACTACATATTGACCAATTGAAATTGCTTTTACTTTTTCTTTAATATTAATCAACACTTGATGGTTGCTAATAACAAAATTAGCATCATATAAATTTCCACAATGACGATATCTAATTTTGACATTAGTATTTAAAGGAATTTTATTAATTCAATTAAAGTTATCAAGAATACATTGGTTAGTAAATAAATATTGATCTTCATTTGAAATTGGTGATACATAAATAATGTTTTTATCTAAATCTTTTTTGCAAACAAAATATTTTTCTGCATAACCAGATAAACCCAATCCTTTTCTTTGACCAATTGTAAAATGATGAATTCCTTCGTGTTTCCCAATCATTTGTTTTGTAACAATATCAATGATATAACCTGGTTTTTTTTCAATGTAATTGTCGATAAAATCATTAAAATTTCTTTTTCCAATAAAACATATACCTGTTGAATCTCTTTTATTTCAAGATGGAATTTTATAAAACTTTGCAATTTCTCTAACTTCTTCTTTTGTAATATTTTCTAATGGGAAAAGAACATTTCTTAGTTGTTCTTGATTTAATTGACATAAAAAATATGTCTGATCCTTTTTAGCATCTTTGCAAATCTTTAAATCGATTGTTCCATCATGATTAATACTTTTTTTAGCATAATGACCAGTTGCAAAATAGTCACATTGAAAATTATCCATCACATATTTTCGAAATGCTTCAAACTTAATGTTCTTGTTACATAAAATATCGGGGTTAGGAGTTTTTCCTAAAGAATATTTTTTAATGAAATCTTCAAAAACATTGTTTCAATATTCTTTAATAAATTCTACACGATGTAATTCGATTTCTAAAAAATCAGCAACCTTTTTTGCATCTTCATATTCAGTTCGATTATTACATCCTTCTAAAGGTGATTCATGATTTTTTTCATTGTTTAAAAAAGAGTCTCAATTTTGCATGTAAACAGCAGTTACATCATAACCTGATCTTTTTAGTAAAAAGGCACTAACTGCAGAATCTACTCCGCCTGATAACCCAATAATTATTTTTTTGTTTTGCATAATATTATTATTTTAATATATATAAATAAAAAATAATAAGATTTACTTATTATTTTTTAGATTGCTAGAAATTCAACTAAATTTTCTACCATTCAATTTACTCTCTCATTATAACTTTTTTCATCCCACTTGTCATATTGAACTAATTTTTGATTCATTTTTATTGTACATTGATCCTTAAGAATTGTCCTTTTTTTCGATCAAGGATAATTTTTCAATTCATTATTTGTTTCGCTATTAACTAATGTCAGATTTCCCAAAGAATCTAGAATATCAAAATAAAATTCATCAGCCTTAGTTTTATCATTGTCGAAATATATTGAATATTCCTTCTTTGTTTCATCACTAGGATTTTGAGGATATATATGTTCTAACTCAAATTCTAATAAATAATCTAGGGGTCTTTCAGAATTTGTAACATTACTTTCCAATGCTATTAATAAGTATTTTGCTCTTTTTTTATTCTTAGAATATATTTTGTTTCTTTTAAGATATTTTTTTAATTCTTCTTTTTTAATTGCAAATATTTGCTTCTCATGATTTTGTTTTTTTAACCAATCCCAAAAATCTTTAAAATTATTTTCTTCATTTTTATACTCTGAATACAATGCAGCTGGTTTTCTAGTAAGATTTTTTTCCGGTTTATCTAACAATGATAAATGAAGAATTAATTTTGCCACATTATGAATTTCATCAATAACTTTTTTTTCATTTATACATTTAGAACTAAATTCTTCTGCATTCTCTTCAAAATATTTAATAACTAAATTATGGATAAGAGGGTAGAAAGTTCCTCAACTATCTTTAATTATTTCATTATATATTGCCTTTATTGTTGAAGTTTTTGAAGATATTAATTCAAAAACCTTATATGCAACATTTGCAAATAGACATAATTTTGAGACTATATATTTGACATCATCTATATTTTCAAAGTTAAATGTTCTATCAAATATATTTGAATTTGAATTTTCATTATTGATTATTCTTTTAAATCCATTATAAACATCCAAACCTTTTTTATTTAAATGATGTTTTTTATCCATTATTGCATCAATGTGCCTATATCAATCTGAAAGGTTTTTATAAAGACTAATTTTGCTTATCTTTGACTCTACACTTTTTAAATATATTTCCGCATATTCTTCTACTTCATATGTGGGAAAAAAGAAAATATAACTTTTAATTAAATCTGATTCTTCTAATTTTTTTCCACTTGTATTTATTGTTTGGAATATTTTTGATGGTTCATCTTTTTTAGGTCTTACTGTGATTTTACCAACACATGTATGATTAAAAGATTTAATTAAAATATCCTTAAAATATTTTATTTTTTCCTCATCACTATAACAATCATTAAAAACATTATTAATGTATTTTTCAACTGATTTAAAGTTCTTGTATAAATTTGCTTCTTTTCATTTTTTTTCGTTTTCAATAGTTTCTCTGCTTGTTGCCTTTCAGTCCACTATTTGACTCAATAAATCCCTATTCCGAATTTGCTTAACTTTGGGTTCGTTTGAATAACTTTTGTAAATTATAGATCTAATTTTATCATTAATTATTTCATTGCATATATCTCTTAATTCATCTGTGGTATCCTTTTTTTCAATAATCTCTTTTATTATTTTTCTAATCACAGAAAATATTATGATTGTACTAGTTAATCTTTGTTGGCCATCAACAACCATTAATGTCTCAACATCTTTTCTCTCATAATCATAGACAATAATATTTCCAATATAATATTTAGCTTGATCCTTTTCAAAATCCATATTTTTTCATCTTTGGTAATTAGATATAATGTCATCTAAAAAACTTATAATTTCTTTTTCTTTTCAATCATAATTTCTTTGATATATAGGGATCTCGAACTCTTCAACTTTATCAATTAAATCATAAAGATTTTTTGCTTCTAATCTTGCCATCTTCAGTCCTCAAAATATTTAATTACAGTATACTATATTTTTGGGACAAAAAAAAAGAAAATATTTAATTATTTTCTTTTATATAAGTTAGTTTTAAAGCTTTTAAAATAGCTCCTAAAATAAAGTTAAAAGGCTTGTTATAATGAGGCAAGAAATAAACATCTGCAGTTGCTATTTCAAAGATTGTCATGTTTTTTTGAATTGCTAATGCTAAAAAGAAAATTGCTTCCATATGAGTTTCTTTTTTAGCATTTGAATAAATTTGAGATCCTAATAACCGATATGAATTTTTTTCATAAATTAATCTGATAGAAACTTTATTATAAGCTTCCATAAATTCAGGACGATCGTTATCAGTTCAATCAACAACCTCATATTCAATCCCTAATCTTTTACACCTTACTTCATTTAAACCAGTGCTAGTTAAATTTAAATCATAGAGATGAAGAGCATTTGTGCCAACTGCACTTTTTAATTTAATAGCATTTAAACCATTAATATGTGATGCAGCAACAATTCCACCTTTAACAGCATTTGTTGCTAAAGCAATGTTTTCAAATTTTCTTGAAGCAGCATTATAAATTGCAGCAGCATCTCCAATGACATAAATATCATTGATTGAGCTTCGCATATACTCATCAACAATGATTGCACCTTCAAGGTTTTTTAAAGCAGTTTTTAAAAGAGAAGTATTGGGAGCAAAACCAGCCACATTGATGACATAATCAATTTTAATCATTCCTTGTGAAGTAATTAAATGAGAAACAGCTAATGAACCATCTTCATGATCAAATCCAGAAACAATTGTATCTAAATATAATTTAATTCCATGAGCAGTTAAAGCATCTTCAATTTTAAAACAAAAGTCATCATCAAAATAATTAAAAGCAGCTCGATCTCTAATATCAAATATATGAACTTTTTTATTTTTAGATGCTAAAGCTTCTGCTAATTCCAATCCAATATAACCTGCACCAATAATAGCAACATTTTTAATTGCATCATCATTAGCTTTCTTAATAATCTTTTGAGCATGCTCATAAGTTTTACAAATTTGGATGTTTTCTAAATGAGCATTTTTTAAGTGATGGTCTTTTGGTCAAGATCCAGCTGCATAAATTAATTTATCATAATGTTCAATAAAAGTGTTTGTTTCTGAATCTAAATTATTTAAATCAGTGACAGTGATTGTTTTATTTTCATGATCAATTGCTGTTACTTTATGTTTCATTAAAACTGATGCACCCATTGCTTCTAATTCTTCAACATTTGCATAAAACAAATCATGAATATCTTTCACAACAGATGAGACACTTAAAGCAATCCCACATCCTAAAAATGAGATATTATCACTTTGATCAATTGCTAAAACTGTATGTTCTTTACTTTGTTTTAATAATGTTCTTAATGCAGATGTTCCTGCGTGGTTTATTCCTATTACTACTATTTTCATACTTATCTTATTACGCTTGAATAACTTTTAATGCTTCAATAATGACAAATGTTGCTCCAGTAATCACTGCAACATCTAAGATGCCTAGCATTATAATTAATCAAATCTTTTTCTTTCTTGGCATTAAATTTCTCTTGCAAAATTATATAACGATTTTATCATGATTGCTTGCCCTTTATCATTAGCATCTGCTGTTTTAGCAACATCTAAATGAATGTAAGGCAATTTTTCTGTAAACTCTGTTAAGAAACATGCAGCTCTTGATGATCCTGCTCTAAAATCATTACATGCATTTTTGATATCTGCAAAATCAGAGTTTAGCATTTTTCTAAAGTCATTATGTAAAGGTAATCTTCAAACAAATTCCCCAGCACGATCTGCAGCTTCTTTAAATTTTCTTCAATCTTTACAGCAAGTAGCTCATGTTCCAGTGTAAGTATCTCCAAGGGCAAAAACCATTGCACCAGTTAAAGTTGCAACATCAACTAATTTTGTCGCTTTTAAATCTTTAGCAGCATAAGTTAAAGCATCAGCTAAAACTAATCTTCCTTCTGCATCTGTATTATCAATTTCCACTGTCATTTTATTATATGCAGTAATAATATCATCAGGTCTAATAGCATTTGGACTTACTAAGTTTTCAGTTAATGGTGCAACAACACTTACATTTGTTTTGATTCCATTTTTAACTAATGCATATAATGTTGAACAAACAATTGCAGCTCCTGACATATCATATTTCATTTGTCTCATGTGAGGACCAGTTTTAATATTCATTCCTCCAGAGTCAAATGTGATTCCTTTTCCAACATAAGCAAGTTTTTCTTTTGATGGAGAATTTTTATATTCAATTACTAATAATCTAGGTTCAATAATACTTCCAGCATTAACCCCTAGAATTAAATTCATTTTTTTTGCTTTTAATTCTTTTTTATCTAGAACTTTAATTTTTACTTTTGTTCCAAATGGTTTAAATACTTTTTTAACTTCTTCAACAAAAGTTAAAGGATTAATAATTGAACTCGGAGCATCTTGTAATCTTCGACAAATTGTTTGAGCCTCTGCTAAAACAACTGCCCTTTTAACACAATCAACATCTTTTGGTGAAACAATTAAATTATGAGGTTTTGTTTCCTTTTTTTCAGTTTTCATTGTAAAAGGAGTTTCTCTAAAGAAAATTGCTCAAGTTACTAAAGGAGTAATAATTAAACATCTTCCTGTATCTTCTGTTTTAAATTTTAAAAATGAATCTAAGTTAATATTAATTTCTTCAACTTGTTTGCTGAAAAATTCTCTTAAAGCTCATGCTAAATAAGGACCATCTTCTAAGAAAAATTCTTTTGGAAATACTAGATAAATATCATCTTGATCTTCAAAAGTTT